>JAWOKN010000185.1:0-25902 GCA_033854175.1 Bacteroidota bacterium
GCCACGGGGAGGGACATAACTGCGGAAGAGGCGGAGCGGGTCGGTCTGGTCAACCGTGTCGTCCCTGCAGATGCGCTCGAATCCGACGTCATGGCGACCGCAAGAAATCTCGCCCAGGGACCCACCGCCTCGATAGGACTTATCAAGCGGACGCTGAACAAAGCGCTCTCCTCGGATCTGGACACCATGCTTGCCTATGAGGCATACATCCAGGAGATCGCTTCGCAGACCGGGGACCACAAGGAAGGTCTCAAGGCATTCCTCGAAAAAAGGCCCGCCAGATTCCGTGGGATCTGATACAATTGATTTTTCCGCCAAATTTAGGTATGTTCAAAGTAGGATCAGTCAATATATCGTAAGATAATCCGTGTTGAACATCATCATGTCTAACGTGTTCTTTCGAGGGAGCAGATTCTATGCCAGGTAACCCGTCAAAAATCCCGGCCTCCGACCGGGAAAAAATCATGCTTGAGAAGCTCGCGCATCACGAATCGATCGAGACCGTCGACGAAATGAGTGACGAATATTACGACCACCTGACCAATCTCATGCTCCAGCAGGCCGATTCGGAGCTTGCGGGGGGGTTCGGGTATGTTCCATGGATCATGAAGGCGCCAACGACCGAGGAAATGCTCGTGGTATCGGGGATCGTCCGGGACGAGGTCCGTCATGCCCGCGCGATGTACAGGCTGTTGGAGGACATACAGTTCGGTGTGGATGACTGGGTCGATAAGATGGATTTCACCTTCCGGGTTGACGACTCCAATTTCCTGGGTGACAAGCGCGCTTCGGGGGACAAGCGGGTGAACATCTTCTACTACCCCATCGATTCGTGGGCGGATTTTGTGATGTTCAATTTTCTGATGGACCGCGGGGCCGGGCATCAGCTCGAGGATGTCAAGACGTCGACATTCGGGCCGTGGAGGAGGGAAATCGACAGAATCTTCAAGGAGGAGAAGACCCACATCGCGCACGGTGATTACTGGGTCAAGCTCCTTGCACTGGATCCTAAGACCAGGACGGAAATCCAGGAATCGCTGAACAGGTGGTGGCCGAGGGTCATGGCGATATTCGGCCGGCCGGGATCCAGGAAAAACAGGAGATACCGGGATCTGGGCCTGAAACTCCGGGACAATCATGACGTCCGGAAGACATTTGAGAAGGAAGTCCGGAACAATGCGGAAGCGTGGAACCTGACCATCCCTGCCTGGACGCCTGACTGGGAAAAGATACCGGAAGAATCTTCCATTCCCGGCTGATGAAAAAGCTTGGCATAGTCGGCGCAGGAACGATGGGAAGCGGCATCGCGGCCGTTTCCGCGCTCGCCGGCTATGAAGTGAATCTTTCCGACATCACGCTCCCCGTCCTCAACACGTCACGCGCCAGGATCCAATCCGATCTGCGCACATCCGTCACAAAAGGGAAATGTACGACTGAGGCAGCTGATGATGCCCTCGGGAGGATCGCATTTCATGCCTCGGTCGACCCGTTAGGCGAATGCGAGATCGTCATTGAAGCGGCCGTTGAAAACCTGAAGATCAAGCAGGATATATTTGCAGAGCTCGACAGGATATGCCGGCCGGATGCGCTCCTTGCAACGAACACCTCCTCGCTCCCGGTGGCGGCAATTGCATCCGGAACCGGCAATCGCGGGCGGGTGATCGGTCTGCACTTCTTCAATCCTCCCCTTCTCATGAAGCTCGTCGAGGTGATCGGCGGTGAGCAATCCGGCGAGGATGCGGTGCGGCGGGGGATCGAGTTCGTCCGCACGCTCAACAAGACGGCGGTACTGGTCCGGGACACGCCGGGGTTCATCGTCAACCGGGTCGCGCGCCCCTTTTACGGGGAAGCGCTGAAGATCCTCGGCGAGGGGATTGCGACTGTGGGGGAAATCGACCGGATCGTAAAATCAGAGGGCGGGTTCAGGATGGGGCCGTTCGAACTGATGGACCTGATCGGGATTGACGTCAATCTTGCGGTGACCGCATCGATGTACGAGCAGACATTCGGAGAACCGCGCTACCGGCCTCACATCATCCAGCAGAGGATGGTGGCATCGGGGAATCTCGGAAGGAAAACAGGGAGAGGATTTTACACGTACCAGAAATGAAACGCTTTTTCTGCATCCTCATCATTCTGACCATGGCCGGATGGATGACCGGAGTGCGGGCTGATCAGGCGGGGAAATCCGGTTTTGACCGGTACGATGTGGTGCATTACGATCTTGCGGTTACATTTGACCTGCCGCGCAAGACATTCACCGGCAGTGTGGTGATGAACGTGAAGGTGCTTGATTCGATGGCAACCCTTGATTTTCACGCCTCGCCGCTGACACTGACCATTGACTCGGTCCTAGATCAGGAAGCGCGGCTCCGGTTCCGTTCAAGCGGTGACACCGTTCGGGCGAAGCTGCCGCAGGAAATTCCCCCCGGCGGCACGTTGGGTCTGAAAATCTTCTATCACGGCCGATCGATCTTCAGGGGAAACTATGATGACGGTGGCGTCTACATCCCCGATTCGGGGAATTTCGCACGTGTATTCACCATCGGCGAACCCAGGTTTGCGCGCCGGTGGTGGCCCTGCAAGGACATGCCGGGTGACAAGGCGACCCTGGGGATTGCGATCACGGTGCCTGAAGGGCTCACGGCGGTCTCGAACGGGGTATTAAAAAACGTGACTTCGGCCGGGCTCACCAAAACATTTTACTGGGAAACGCGGTATCCCATCGCGACATACCTCGTGTCGGTGGCCGCCGCCCCCTACGTTGAAATCAACAGTTCATACACGGGTCTGCGCGGTGACACGATGAACGTGGTGTACTATGTCTACCCGTCGGATTCGGTCAAGGCGAGGAAGGATTTCATCAATGTCGGGGCGATGCTGCATTTCTGCGCGCTGCGGCTCTGCGAATACCCGTTCATGCGGGACAAATTCGCCATGGCCGAGGTCGACGGGGATCTGACGATGGAAAACCAGACCGCGTGCAGCATATCGGCGGCGATCATCACCGGGACCCGTGAGAACGAATTCACCTATTTTCATGAGATCTCCCACCAGTGGTGGGGGGATCTCATCACCCCGAGGACGTGGCATGACAGCTGGCTGAACGAGGGATTTGCGACCTACTCGGAAGCGCTCTATCTTGAAGCGACAAAGGGGTACGGGGCATACCGTGATTATCTCGACCGGTTGATGTCGGGTCCCATGGGCACACTCAAAGGAGGTGTCCTCGCCAGAAGCGACACATCGTTCTGGGATGAGTTCGGGCCTGCGGTATATTACAAGGGGGCGATCGTCCTTCACATGCTGCGGGGGCTTCTCGGGGACACCACCTTTTTCCGCGTCCTGAAAAACTACATCAACGAACCGGCGTTGCGGTACGGCAGTGCGTCGACGGCGGATTTTGTCTCCGTCTGCGAAAAGACGGCCGGGAAAAACCTCTCATGGTTCTTTGACGAATGGCTGGTCGATCATGGCGACACCACCGACCGGCCGATCTACCGGTATTCCTGGACAAGCCATGCGGTTCCGGGCGGATACAATGTCAGTCTGACAATCGAGCAGCCGGCGGCGAACTTCACCTACACGATGCCGATGGATGTCGAAATCCGCACGGGAACTTCGGCTGCGAGGATGCAGATCGTCGACAGCCTTCGGACGCAGACATTTCATCTGCGTGTCGGGGGAAAACCGGCCACGGTTGAAATCGATCCAGGGCATTGGATCTACAAAGTCATGACCTTGCGCAAAGAGTCGGAATAATGAAAAAGAAAGGGACAGCATTTTTCATCACCGGGGAATCGCCGCTCGTTGAGGAACTATCGGGACAATGCGGCTCAGCCGGTCACGTGTCGGGCGCAGGATCCCGTGTGGTGCCGCGGAATTCCGGTGCCATACGAAAGGCGCAGTGCGCCTTTGAGCTGACCAATACCGATCTCCCTCAGAAGAAAAAGAACCTTCAGATGCTGGACCGGTACCTGAGGGCAGAGGCGGTGATCGTCAGTTCATCGGTAACCGTCACCGCGACAGAGCAGGCCTCATGGATCAAGCATCCCGGGCGGCTCATCGGCATGTCGGCGCTGCCGACATTTCTCGCGGGAAATCTTTACGAGCTTGCGCCGACCATCTGGACTTCGACCGGGACCATCGGTGAGGCACAGAAGCATCTCGGCGCCATCGGGAAGGAGTTCTCGATTGTCCAGGACCGTATCGGGCTGGTACTGCCGCGGATTGTCTGCATGATCATCAATGAAGCCCTTTTTGCGGTGATGGAAAACATATCCACGCCGGAAAACATTGACACGGCGATGAAACTGGGGACGAATTACCCGATGGGACCGATTGAATGGGGAAACCGGATCGGATTCAGGCAGGTTCTTCACACGCTTGAAGCCCTTCACCGGGATCTGGGAGAGGATCGTTACCGCATCTGTCCCCTCCTGCGGCAGCTCGCCACCGGAAGGCCCTGGTGGAAAACTTGAATTTTTACCCGTACTTTTATATCTTAAAGGTATTGTTAATCATAATCTGGAGTGCATTTTCATGAACCGTATGTTCTTTCTACTGGCGGCGGGGGTAGGTTTCTGCCTTTCTCAGCTTGTTGCTCAACCAAAGATTCAGATCGTCGAGGGAACGCAATTGAACTTCGGGGAGGTTTATCACGGGAACAAGGCCGAGAAGGTCATCACGATAAAAAACGTGGGCTCGGACACCCTGCGCATCAATGACATTCACGCCCAGTGCGGCTGCACTGCGGCGCTGATGAGTGATGCCGACAAGCGGCTCGGGCCGAACCAGACGGGGAAACTCTCGATAGCCTTCAACACGGCAAGTTATTCCGGACCGGTATCAAAGCAGGTCTACATCACGTCGAACGACACGTCGAACCCCAAGGTGACGATCACGTTCACGACCAACGTGCTGGAGGTTCTCGGTTTCGAACCGAAGCTCCTCTCCTTCGACAACATGAAAGTCGACTCCGCCTACAGCAAGATCGTGACCATTGCAAATCCATCGCCCAAGGAGGCGGTAAAGATCCTCTCGGTCGAAACAAAGAGTCCGATGCTGAAGCTCGCGCTGATGAAAAACCAGCTCATGCCGGGTGAAAAAACCCAGCTCGAGGCAACATTCAAGCCTGACAAATCCGGGACATTCCAGGGAACGGTGGACTTCACGACAGACAACGCCGCAAATCCCAAGATTTCAATAAACTTTTACGCGTGGGTGAACAAGAAATGACCTCCTCAGTGTTGCCAAACCGCTTTGTTCACCTCATCTTCATCCTCGGATTCTTCCTGGCGTGCGGGGATCTGTTTGCGCAGCCGAAGATCGTGGTGGGTGGAGGCACCGACCTCGACTTTGGACAGATTTACACGGGGAAAAAGTTATCGAAAAACATCCCCATCTACAACATCGGGGCCGACACCCTTGTCATACTCCGCACCAGTGCCTCCTGCGGCTGCACTGCGGCGATAACGGAGAAAGACCACATCGCTCCGCGGGACAGCACCACGCTGGCGATCACCTTTAATTCAAGCCAGTATTCCGGTCCCGTGGCCAAATCCGTCGACTTAACGACGAACGATCCGGCGCAGAAGGACGTGCACATTGTATTCAAGGGATACGTCGTCAGTACATTCGATCTCAGACCTGAATACATCGTGTTCAGGGTAACCCTCGACACCATCGGGAAGGACACGGTATCGCTGAAAAACACGAGTCCGTTCCCCGTGAAGATCCTCTCCACGACGGCCTCCTCTCCGGAGATCAAGGCAAAGCCTTCGGTCACCTCATTACAGCCCGGTGAAACCTCCTACATTGAACTATCGTTCACCCCTGCGCGCATCGGGACTGTGCGCGGATACCTGACCATAGCGACCGACAACGAGCATGTACCCTCTTTGGATGTCCGGTATTTCGGGATGGTCACGCCAAAGCCTGGCCGATAACGCCCTGGCGGCAGGCCGTTCTTCTCGCAGGATCTCATGAACCGATCCGGAGCCTTCATTCTTGATGCCATCCGCACCCCTGTAGGCAAATACGGCGGTATACTCCGCGACATCCGTCCTGACGACATGAGTGCGCTGATTATCCGGACGCTCCTTTCCCGGACATCGATCCCGGGAGGAGAGGTTGATGACGTCATGTGGGGGTGTGCGAACCAGGCCGGTGAGGATAACCGCAACGTGGGGAGGATGGCGGTACTCCTGGCGGGTCTTCCGGTGAGTGTACCGGGGGTGACGATCAACCGTCTCTGCGGCTCGAGTCTCGACTCCATCCAGCAGGCAGCACGTGCAATCTGGGCGGAGGAAGCCGACCTCATCATCGCGGGTGGTGTGGAGAGCATGAGCCGTGCGCCGTACGCGGTACCGAAGCACCAATATTTCGGATACGGAAACCTGACGGCATATGATACGGCACTCGGGTGGAGGTTTCCGAACGAGAAAATGAAAAGCCTCTTTCCGCTCGAGTCGATGGGCGAAACGGCGGAAAACATTTCCGAGCGGTACCGGATACCGAGGGAGGATCAGGACAAATTCGCCTATCAAAGCCACATGAAGGCCCTGGCGGCACAGAAGGCGGGAAAATTCCGCGACGAAATCATCCCGGTGGAAATCCCTTCAGGAAAACGCGCCGAGACGCCGGTCATTTCGGAAGATGAGGGACCCCGTGCGGACACATCGCTTGAAAAACTGGCAAAGCTTCAGCCGGTATTCCGGAAAGGGGGAAGTGTCACGGCCGGGAACTCCTCCTCGCTGAACGACGGGGCAGCAGGTATTGTACTGGTAAGCGAACAGAAAATGCGGCAGCTCTCCCTGAAGCCGATGGCGCGAATTCTTTCAACCGGGGTTGCGGGTGTAGACCCGCGTACCATGGGGCTCGGTCCGGTCCCGGCGACAGAGAAGGCGCTGAAAAAAGCGGGATTAAAGCTCACCGATCTCGGTCTTATTGAGCTTAACGAGGCTTTTGCGGTACAGGCGCTCGCCGTGATCCGGGATCTGGGATTCGATGTGGAGAAGGTCAATGTCAACGGAGGGGCGATCGCGCTCGGTCATCCGCTCGGGTGCACGGGAGCCCGCATCATGGCCACACTCCTGCATGAAATGAAACGGAGAAAAGTCCGCTACGGGCTTGCCACGATGTGCATCGGGGTGGGGCAAGGGATCTCGGCGGTAGTAGAAAACCTGCTCGTCTGACGGCGGAAGCCTTTCAGCAGCAGCCGAAATCGGGGGGTGAAAATTCCGGACTTTTCGTCTGAACGAGGTTTCCCGCCACGACATACTCCCCTTTGACAAGAACCTTATACCAGCGCCGTGAGGCCTCAGCCATGATCACGACTGCGCAGATCATGATGATGACGGTGAGGACTGTATCGATAAGGCCCTGTGTTGAGGTTGCGGAGGCGGACATGAGGGGGAGATAATTATCGAATATGCTCGACCAGCCCGCGCAGAGGGTAGTAATCGTCACGAACAGCATCGGTACAATCGTCACCCAGAGATAGCGGACCTTTCCGGCATTGATAATCGCGCTTGAGCCGACGGCGAGGGCGACACCGGCTAGCAGCTGGTTCGCGGTTCCGAACATCGGCCAGATCGTGCTGATACTCCCGTTCCATATAAAATACGCCCATGCATACACAATGACCGCGGTGGAAATGAGTGCACCCGGAACCCAGTCCGTCTTTCCCATCGGTTTCCACACCTTACCGACAAATTCCTGGACGAGGAAGCGGGATATGCGCGTTCCAGCGTCGATCGTCGTCAGGATAAACAGCGCCTCGAACATGATCGCAAAGTGGTACCAATAGGCCATAAGGCCCTTCATACCGGGGATCGCGGTGAAGATCTGTGCGAACCCGACGGCAAGCGAAACGGCGCCCCCGGGCCGGCCGGCGACAGTTTCGCCGACCTCTCTGGAGAGTTCGGCGAGGTTTGTGACGGGAATTCCCAGCACCGCAAATTTTTCAGGAGAAAGGTTAATGGCAAAATAATCACCCGGGAAGAGCGAGCAGGAAGCGATAAGGGCGACGATGCCGACAACACCCTCCATGAGCATGGCACCATAGCCGATCATCCTCGCTTCCGATTCCTTGTTGAGCATTTTTGGTGTTGTGCCGGAGGAGACAAGCGAATGGAAGCCCGAGATGGCGCCGCAGGCGATCGTGACAAAGACGAAGGGAAAGAGTTTGCCGGGAATAATCGGGCCGCCGCCGTGGATGTACTGGGTGAGAGCGGGCATCTTGAGATCGGGGTGGACGACAACCACTCCGGCGACAAGGGCAAAGATCGTCCCGATTTTCATATAGGAACTCAGGTAATCGCGGGGTGTCAGAAGGAGCCACACAGGAAGCACCGAAGCGACAAAGCCATAGAGAGCAAGAGCGATAATGATCCCCTCGCGGGAGAACGTGAAATAGGGGGCGAGGGACGAATGCTGGATATAGCCTCCCGCGATGACCGCGATGACGACTGCGACGACGCCGATGACGCTCGCCTCCCCTATCCTTCCGGGGCGGATGCGGTACATCCACAATCCGACAAAGAGGGCGATGGGTATCGTCATGGCGATCGTGAATGTCCCCCATGAGCTTTCCTTCAGGGCGTTGACGACGGCCAGTCCCAAGCCTGACAGTGCGATAACGACGATGATCAGGATCGCGACCGAGCCGATGATGCCGGCCAGGGGGCTGATCTCATATCGTGCGATCTCCGCAAGTGAGCGGCCGTTCCTCCTGATCGATGCGGCAAGGGTGACAAAGTCGTGGACCGCTCCCGCGAGGCAGACGCCGATGAGGAGCCAGAGGAACCCGGGGAGAAAGCCGAATTGGGCCGCAAGGACCGGTCCGATGAGGGGGCCGGCACCTGATATGGCGGCAAAGTGATGACCGAAGAGTACCCATTTATTCGTCGGGATATAATTCTGTCCGTCATATAATGTATGGGCAGGGGTAACGCGCTGATCATCGAGTGTAACAACCTTGGCCGCGAGAAACGCGCTGTAGTACCGGTAGGCGATAGCCATGACGCACAGCGCTCCAAGAATTAACGGAAGTGCATTCATCATCCTCTCCGCACGATATAAAATACAACAACAACCGGACTATAATAATCCATGCTTTGAACAGGATACCCCTTTTTCTCAAAAAAATCAAACCCCGGGGAATCCACATAGTTCCTGATATTGTTACAAATGATATTTGCCCCTAAAGCAGTAATTTGGTACACCAAGCATACTTTTGCCGCTGTACGAATAACAGTACGTGACAATTCGAGCCCGAGAGTGCTTGCTACTTCCCCTGATTATCTCTATCTTTCGTCCAAAAGATCGGGAGCAAAGAGGGCTCCTCAATGTGGTAGGAGATGTGCGCACGGATTCCGGTTTTCGGCTTTCCAAATGGTATTTAGATTGCGTCACCGATGAAGGCGGGACATTCATCGGCTATGTGGCCAGTCTCAGGTGGAAAATATTTTCCCTTCATTTTTCAAGCATTCTCATCCGTCACGCCAATGGTACGGTCCGCACCCGGACATCCCTTCTTCCGGAATCCGATCCCTGTCGGGAGGGCCAGTCGGTGGCTTGGAGTTTTCAGCCCTTTCACCTCGATGCGAAATGGGACAGTTTGCTGAAAGGGATCGAGCGGACCCTCTACAAGACCGGAACCGGTGAGATAGCCTGGTCGTGCATCTCGCCCCTTGCACGCGCCTCTATCAGGCTCGGGAACTCCCGCCCGATAGAAGGATTCGGGTATGTGGAGTACATGACTCTCTCCATTCCGCCCTGGCAATTGCCGATAACGGAACTTCGCTGGGGCCGGTTTCTCAACCGGAATGAATCTCTGGTATGGATCGACTGGAAAGGGGTGCAACCCAAATCACTTTTGCTGCACAATGGTGAAGAGGCCGGATCCCCATCCGTTTCGGATACAGAAATCCGTGGTGATCCGGATATCCGGCTTTCCCTCGCATCGCATGCTGTCTTGAGGAGCGGGCCGATAGTATCGACCACGCTGTCGAGGATCCCTGGTCTAAAAAGCATTTTACCAACGGACGTTCTCTCTCTGCACGAGTGCAAATGGTTGAGCCGGGCGGACCTTCGTTCCGGAACCACAGCCCCATCCTCCGGATGGGCGATTCATGAACTGGTGAAATTCCGATGAGAACCAGTGCCTCGACATTCGTCCTCAAGCTCTTCTACGGTTTCTGCTTCGTCGTCATTGTTCCCATCTTCCTTCTTCTCTGGGCTCTTGAAACCGAACCTCTGGTTCCCCTCCCCTCCATCCGATCCCCTGCTCTTGGAATCGGAACGGATCTGGGCGGGCTTGTTCTCATTGTTTGGGGAATGCTATCTCTTCTTGTCCATGGAAAGGGTCTTCCGATGAATGCATTCCCCCCCGGGGTGTATGTCCGTCAGGGGATTTACCGGATCATCCCGCACCCGATCTATACGGGCTTTACGATGTGTTGCTTCGGAACGGCCATTCTCGCTGGATCGCCGAGCGGATTCTGGCTTGTGGCGCCCATCGCGGCTTTAGGATCGATTGCACTTGTTGAAGGATTCGAGAAGCAAGATCTTATCGGGCGGTTCGGGCACCAGGTCCGGAAGTGCCTGATCTCCCTCCCTGAGGACGCAGAAAGGAAGCCTCTCCTTCACGAACGCATATCAGTCTACCTCCTGGTGTTCATTCCGTGGGTTCTCCTGTACGAAATATTTGTTGCCCTCGGAAATCCGGCCGACGCCATCGTCGCATATCTTCCCTTTGAACGCAACCTTCCCGTCTACGAATGGACGGAGATCTTCTACGGGGCAACATATCTGTTCGTGTGTCTGGTACCCATCGTGGTCACACGTTCCCGGACACTGCGGGAATTTTCCATTGCAGGTCTGATCGCCACATGGATGATGGTGCTGATGTTCATCGGCATCCCGCTCATCGCACCGCCCCGGGAATTCACGGCGCACGGCATTCTCGGAGACATCCTGAACTTCGAACGCGGGCATGACACATCGGCGGCGGCCTTCCCCTCCTATCATGTCGTCTGGGCATATATCGCAGCCCGGGCGTTCGCGGAGACATTCCCCGGGATCAAAATTCTTTGGTGGTCGCTGGCAGCGTTGATTGCAGCCAGCTGTCTGACAACAGGAATGCATGCGGTTGTGGATGTCCTCGCCGGGGTGGGAGCGGGGCTTATCTTCATGCGGTACAAGAAGGTGTGGGAATTGGTCCGGTACCTGTCTGAACGGATAGCGAACTCGTGGCGGGAATGGCAGACCGGCAATGTGCGGATCATCAATCACGGAGTGTACACGGCTGCCGGTGCCGGTGCCGGGGTTCTGATAGCCGGCATATTGCTCGGACCCGGATCTGTGGGCTATCTCCTGGTCATGGCGTTCTGTTCACTGATCATGGCGGGAATGTGGGCCCAGGTGATCGAGGGATCTCCCAGCCTGCTGCGTCCGTACGGCTATTACGGTGGCGTCCTCGGGATTGTCATCGGCGGCATTCTGGCGGGATTTTTCGGGGGAGATATCTGGTTGCTTCTGGGATCCTACGGAGTCGCCGGCCCCGTGATTCAGGGATTGGGGAGATTACGCTGTCTGGTCCAGGGATGCTGCCACGGGCGGGAAGCGCCCCCTCATGTGGGGATCCGGTACACACATCCCCGGTCGCGCGTCGTCAGACTGACAAAATTCTCCGGCATACCGCTCCATCCGGCGCCCCTCTACTCGCTTCTGTGGAATATTGTGATCGGCGTCGTACTGGCCCGTCTCTGGATCCTCCATGCGGCACCGACCCTTGTTGCAGGCCTTTATCTTGTCCTGAACGGTCTTGGAAGATTTGTTGAAGAAGCATATCGGGGGGAGCCCCAGACGCCCATACTGGGTAAGCTCCGTTTATATCAGCTGATGGCGATTCTGAGTGTTGTCGGTGGAGCGGTTCTCACCATGGTACGATCAGACCCGACAGCCCCCGCACCTCAATTCAATTACGAAAGTCTTGTGGCCGGGGTGGGTTTCGCCATTGTGATCTGGTTCGCCCAGGGAGTGGATTTCCCGGACTCGAACAGAAGGTTTTCGCGGCTCGTCTGATTGAAAATTGAACCCTTGAGGATTTCCCTAAGCCACGCAATGGCTCGCCTCCGCGGGGAAACAGCTCACGAGTATATCGTTATTGGCAGCCCACCTGTATAAAATCCCGAGTGATCGTCCACGATCTCTATCGTTAAAAATCCAGATCGGGCAGAAGGGCCAACCTATTCTTCTCCCTGAAAAAGTTACCTGACCAGGAGAAGCTTCCTCGACTGATTGAATGATCCCGCCTGGAGCCGATAATAATAAACTCCACTTGCCAGGCTGCTTCCGTCAAACACCACCGATTTGAACCCCGGATCTTCAATTTCATCGACGAGCATGCTCACTTCGCGCCCCAGCAGATCATATACTTTGAGTGTAACATGGCACTGTTTCGGTATCTCATAACGAATCGTCGTCGACGGGTTGAACGGATTGGGGTAGTTCTGCCGGAGTGTGAATGCACCGGGAACCATAACACCTCCCCCTTCGGCCGGCGGGGATGGCGGTAGTTCCTCGGTCGGTACAATTCGGATTCTTCCGGAGGCGCCGGGACTCTGCCGGATACCCGATGAAAGCGATTGATCCATAAACACCAGCTGACCAGCCTGACTTGCTTTGACCCAATATCCCGATCCGGGCAAGATCATATCGGTATGGGTATATCCCCCCTGATAGCCGAAGAATTGACTCGTAACCAATCCGCCTGGTATCGACAGGATGGAGTGTACCGGAATGGGGGTGCTGATTCCTCCAACCAGGTTCCATCCCTCAACGAGTTGGATTGTATCGGCATACAATCCCTTCCCGCTCATCGTGATATTGGAAGCTCCGCTGAACCTCAGCCAGTACCCCGAACCAGGGACGAGCGTATCAAACGCGACATAAGTACCCTGGTAGGCGAATGCCTGGCTGCTGCATCCCGGAAAGAGCGTCGTTCGGCTGTTGTCCGATTGTATTAATCCGACAGAGACGAGATTCCAACCGGTTTGGAATTGAATATTTATCGCCGGAAGGACGTTCTCGAGGACGGAGACCGACTGACCGTAATAATTTGGGCTGAGGAGGTCAGGGTGACCATCACCATTGACGTCTTCAATCACCGGTTGGGAGGGATATGATCCGGTCCCGTATAAAACCGGAGGTGACAGTGAAAATCTTCCGGGTGTGCTCATATTCCTGAACACCGAAATCGCATTTACCCCGTCGTTCGTGATTGCGATATCCGGCAACCCATCTCCGTTCACGTCGGCAATTGCCACCCTATTCGGATGAGATCCTGCCTGTACGGCCTGACCCGGGGAAAATGAAATCGACGTTCCGGAGCTTTGATTGTGGAACAACACCATGTATTGAGTTGAGGGAGTGATGTTACCAAAATTTGCTGCGACAATATCCGGTTTTCCGTCCCCATCCAGATCACCGACGGCAATTCCAGACGGACTGTTGCCCGCGTACATCTGGATCATCGGCGCAAACGATACGGATCCCGGCGTACTGGTGTTCTGGAACACACCGATGAAATTGTAGAGGTGGGACACTGCGATATCGGGTTTCCCGTCTCCGTCGAAATCACCGATCGCGATCGATGCAGGGTTGCGTGCTGTCAGAAAATCTATCTCGGGCGAAAAGGCCAGATTGCCAGGGGTGCTGATATTCATCAGGACACACATCGTGTCTGCAATCGGACCCTTCGTGATCACGAGATCAGGCCGGCCGTCCAGGTCGATATCCCTGACGGCAATGTCTCCTGCGTAGTTCAGAGGAAACGTGACGGGCGAAAGGAAGGATATCCTCCCACCCGACGACTGATTGAGCAGGATGGAAATCCCATCGAATCCATTGCTCGTAATCAGGTCAAGCTTGCCGTCCCCGTCAATGTCGGCGATGACAATGTGATAGGGACCGTTGTCCACGACCTTATTGGATACGGCATTGAACAAGACCGTATCAGCGTTACTTACATTCTGGTAAATAGATACGTTGATCCCCACATTCTCCACCCATGTGACGATATCCGGCTTGCCGTCACCGTCGAGATCCCCCATTGCCAGGCCCTGAGGCGTTTCATCCACGGGAAAATCCGATTTGGGTGCGAAGGAACCGGAATCGAGGCTGTTCGTGCTGACGAAGGTGCAGATAAACGGGACGTCTGTCGATGCTGTGAGTCCTCCCACCGTCACCATGATCGGCCCGTAGGCCGCCCCCGGCGGAACCCTCACAATAAGAGATGTATCGGATGCTGAGCTGATCGTTCCCTCGACTGGACCGAAATAGACGATATCGTTCGTCGGGTTCGGATCGAAATTTGTCCCGAGAAGCGTTACCGAACTTCCGACGGGTCCTTTATGCGGGGAGAATGAGCTAATAACAGGAGGGTGCACCGGCAAGACATTCACCTTTGCCAGGATACGCGCGGGCGAGTACACCGAATTATAGATGAAACTGAGCGTATCGACCAGCACTCCGCCCAGAACCGGTGTATAGGTCACCATGAACGTCTGGCTGGACCCATGTGTTATTGTCGCACTGGTTGGAGTTACGACAAATTCCGGATCGCTTGAGAGTACATTCGTGATCGAAAGCGTCATGGAGTCAGGATTGCTGATAATGACACTATCACTTGTATTGCTCCCGACGGCGACGCCCTTCATGAGTATGTACTGCTGTGAAAATTGAAAGCCGGGGCTTGGAACCGGAACGGCGTTCTGAAGCACGCGGATATTACCGTTGAACACGCTGGTGACGGAAATGTCGGGGCGTCCGTCTCCGTCCAGGTCGCATACAGTTATCCCCGGGGGAGCAAAGGAGGCAGGAATGGATACCCCGGCCTGAAAAGCTATTGTCCCCGGACTACTCGTCCCGTGAAGGAGCGTGACACTGTTCCAGATTTCACTGATGGTGGCAAGGTCGGGTATTCCGTCTCCGTCAAAATCGGAGACCGCCACACCGTATGGAACGGGATCTGTCGGATATGTTTGTGTGCTGCCGAAGGAAATTGTTCCTCCGGAACTGGTGTTTCTGAACACATATGCCGCATCGTCGACGTTCCCCAGACCGACAAGGTCGAGTCTGCCGTCTCCGTCGAGATCCACAAGGATAACCGTACGCATACTCACACCGGTTGAAATATCCTGCCGTACATCGAATGCGATGGTTCCCGCCGTGCTGATGTTCCTGAATACCGAGACGACCGTTCCCCTGCACACCACAAGATCCGGTTTCCCGTCATTATCCAGGTCGCCCGCAGCAATGCTTGTTGCGTTCGGACCGGTTCCCATATTTTGTTTGGGGGCGAATGCAATTGTGCCCGGTGTGCTGGTATTGCGGAGTATCGTCACGGTATCCGAGTGAAGATCCATGACGAGCAGATCGATCATCCCGTCCCTGTCCAGATCGCTTGTTACGATCTGATCCGCACCTGTTCCGCACGGAAAATCACTTTTTACGTCAAATGCTATCGTTCCGGCACTCGACTCGTTTCTGAACAACGAAACGGTATTCGCACCGCTCCCCGTTGCGGCCAGATCCAACATACCATCTCCGTCGAAATCGGCTGTCCCGACGTTCAGTACCTGGTGACCAACTGTGAGATCGACCTTCGTCGCAAATGAATAATTTCCAGGGGTGCTCAGGTTTCTCACAACCGAAATCGTGTTATCCGTCGAATTGGCGCTCGCGAGGTCGGGATTGCCGTCCCCGTCAAAATCACCGGCTATCACGCCGTTCGTCGAAGTCCCGGTCTTCACATTCGGTCCGTAGACGAAGGATGTTTTTGTCAGACTGTCATTCGATGCGAACGTCACGTGAAAACTCAAGTTTGATAATGCCGTGAGGTGATTTGTTGTCACCGAGATGGGTGCAAAGGCGGCACCGTGGGGAACCTTGACGCTCAGCGATGACGGGGCAGCGGCGGTGACCTCTCCCCGGACAGCACCGAAAAAGACGGTATTTGCGGACGGTGTTGGGCTGAAATTTGAACCGGTGATCGTTACCGTTGAACCTACTGCTCCCGAAACGGGGGTGAATGACGTGATAACCGGTGCCTGCCCACAGACCGGATGAGTTGTGAAGGAAACAAAGAAGCATATTACAATGATTGATGACAAGCGGCGTCTATTCATACCTTCTCCTGGTGTGTAAGGAGGGACAGGGAACCGGGACATCTTCCACTCCTCATTATGATTTCAATGCAGTTGCTGTACGTACATCCCCTACAAACATCCGTCATAGTATCTTATGACGTCAACCCTACCCCGATATCTCTATCGCTGTTTACTCCCGGCCGGGCGCAACTATCCGCCGGCGGGATGCGTTCGCTGATGAAAATTCTATAACCGGAAAACCAAAGAGCGGTAAATAAGACGAGATGAAATGGTTGAGGAATGTAAAGAATCAACTATAAAATGTCAAACCGACAGATTCTCTCGAACTCCGTTTAATCAGCATTGGGACGGGGGAGGGGCAAAAGCGGCAATTTCGTCGGGAAGTGGCATTCTTCAAGATGGACCCGGGAAAATAAGATTAACAGTTAAATTGACGTGTTTGTGACGGTCAGGACGTTGATTTTTCATCACTCTCGGCCGGATGTGTGGATGGACATCCGATAAGCGCTTGAAAAATATGAACTACGAAAGCAGTTAGAGTCTGATCGTGGTTTGTGTTATATCAGTCCAGGCAGGCATGATCTCAAACGCAAGGACCATTTTTAATTAGTGTGAGGCGAAGATTATTTCCTCTGATGACAGAAGATTCACACGAGTGAGGAAACTGCTATAGATGATTTGAAGTCTTTTTTAGCCAATCCGGGGTACAAATGTGCACATCGGTTTACCTTTCTGGATGAGGGGGGATATTAGAAACGGGTCACTCTGGCGAATTGGATGCCACGGGCCGGGTTTGACAATCAAAGGATTGATTTGTAATTTATGTCTGAAATTCGTTGGTAATTCCTCAGTGATTCGAAGTGTAGAATGATTGAGAGTAGCGTATGAAAAAATCCCTTGGTACCTCCCTCCAGTTAACGACGAGCAAAATATTACCGTTCATTCAGGATAAAATCGTTCCACTCCTAAGGCAGAAAAAATACCGGTATTCCCTGATAGGCATTCTCATATTGATTCTCGTTGCTGCCATCTTATCTCCGAGATCGAACGCCGTGGCGACAACGGATGTGAAGAAAGGCGATTTCCTCGTAACGATCACCGTGAGTGGCGAGATCAAAGCTGCGAAATCGGTCACCCTTTCGAGTCCAGGAGTATGGTACGGTAGCAATCTACAAGTGGTCTGGCTCGTTCCGGAGGGCACAAGTGTCAAACAGGGAGACCCTGTCGCGCGATTCGATACGGCAATTGTCGTCAAGACCCTCAATGACCAGCAATCCCAGCTCAATATCAACCTCTCAGACCGGGCGAAGATGGATGCCGACCACAAGGCGACGATGGATGGGCTGGAGGCGGCGGAGAAGAATGCGGAATTCGAGTTCGAGCTAGCCAAGCTTAGTGTAGAGCGGGTCCGGTTCGAATCGGAGGTGGAGCGGAAAGAAAAAGAGCTTAACCTGAAGCGTGACAGCATCGCTGTGGAGCAGGCTAAATTGAAACTCGTGACTCAGGCAGAAATAAGCAAATCAGAGCTGGACAAGATCAACGTACAAATCCAAAAGGCACGCTCAGATGTCGAGAAGGCGAAGCGGGACATCAAGATGTTCACACTTTATGCCCCCATGCCTGGCCTTGTCGTCTACGAGCGGAACTGGTCTACCGGGAAGAAAGTTAATATCTCCGATCAGGTCTGGCCGGGTATGTCGGTCATTAGCCTCCCGGACCTTTCGAAGATGCAGGTCACCGGAAACGTCAATGAGGTTGATGTCAGCAAGGTGAAAAAGGGTCAGAAGGTCAATATAACGCTCGATGCGTTCCCTGATAAGGAATTTCACGGAGTCGTTGCGTCAGTCGGTACCATCGGACAGCAAAATGACCGGACCTCCAATATCAAGACGTTTGAGGTGACCGTCGATATCAATGAATCCGATCCGATACTCAAACCGGGAATGACAACCAGCCTCGAGATCATCATCGAGACCGTTCCAAATGCAGTCTATGTGCCCATGGAAACGGTTTTTTCGAAAAATGGCGGAACGGTAGTCTATACGATGAACGGCTCAAGCGCCAAAGAGATAACTGTCCAGACCGGTATGAAGAACAGCAACTATGTTACCATTATCAAAGGGCTGCATGGCGGCGAAAAAGTCGCACTCCGCGATCCGACGCTGAAAGAGGAGCAGGGCGCGGGCGAAACCGAGCAGAAGGAAACCAAGATGTGAACTACCGGGAGAGTTTTGCCGTGGGCCTCTCGGGCCTACGGACACACAGGCTGCGTTCGGTGCTGACCGCGCTCGGTATCATCTTCGGGGTTGCGGCGGTGATCGCGATGCTTTCGATAGGCGAAGGGGCACGACGTGAAGCGCTCGAGCAGATCCGGCTGATGGGTGTCAATAATATTATCATCCAGGCGGCGGATCCGACGCAGCAGAGCTTCACGAAGGCAAAAGCGAACTTTTCACCAGGCCTTACAATGCTCGACGGAGAGGCCATTAAAGCGATTTGCCCGTCGGTTACCTCGATCGTCCCGCAGTGGGAAAAAACCGTCACGGCGCAATACCAGAGCGAACGCAAGGATGTCAAACTCATCGGTACCACGCCGACGTTCTTGCCCGTGTTTAATTACACCGTGAGCGAGGGTTTTTTCCTCCAGGCGTATCATCTGGAAAGCCAAGCAAATGTCTGCGTGATCGGCAACGGTGTGAAGGAGAAGCTTTTCCAGTTTGAGGATCCTATCGGGAAGCCGCTCAAATTGGACGATCAGTGGTTCACGATCATCGGAGTGATGGAGAAACAGCTGAGCCAGGCGAGGAAATTGGAGAACCTGAAAATCCGCAACCTGAATATGGACGTTTACATCCCGATCACCACCGCACAGTATAAACTCCAGCGAAAAACGATGCAGAAAAGCGGGATGAGTATGATGATATCCGGGGCAGGCTTGAGGGTATCGGGGGGTGAGGAGATTCCCGTTCCCCGGCAGCGACTCGATCAACTTGTGGTCAAGCTTACTGGCGAAGACGCGCTCAACGATGCGATACCAATCATCAAACATATTCTCGAACGGCGTCACTTCGGCGTTGACGATTATGATGTCGTTGTGCCGGATATCCTCGTTGCGCAGAGTCAGAGAACGCAACGGATTTTCAATATTGTTATGGGAGCGATCGCAGGAATTTCCCTGTTGGTGGGGGGCATAGGGATTATGAACATCATGCTTGCCTCCGTGCTTGAACGGACGCGGGAGATCGGTGTCCGGCGTGCGATGGGTGCTTGCCGCTCCGACGTCCTTGCCCAGTTTCTGATGGAAGCAATGGTCATCAGTATTGCCGGAGGGCTGATCGGCATTATCGTCGGCTACGCGCTTACCAGTGTGATCACCCTCTATGCTGGCTGGCGGACGATCATGTCGTTCCCGGCCGTGGCAATGGCTTTCTGCGTGTCGGTGGGTGTGGGGATCGCCTTCGGCTACTATCCGGCGAAAAAAGCTGCATACCAGAATCCGATCGATGCTTTGAGGTATGAATAGGTGGTCTATACCCCCTCTCGCACACAAAGAGGGAAAAGGGAACTGTTGGGGAAAGCAATTGAGACGCCTCATTATGGTGACACTCTTGTCAATCGATTCCATTCTCCTCTCTCAATCACAACCTCCCGAACTAACGCTCGAAAAGAGTGTCGAACTTGCATTGCAACAAAGTTACCTGATACAAAATGCCAGTCAGCAGTATTTATCCGCTACGAAAAATTATGAGGCGCAATCGCTTGTCACTGCAACGACAATAGACCTGAACTTGAGGGCACCCGATTATTCCGAATCACTAACAAACCAATTCGATCCGATCTCCCAGTCCTACCAGTATTTCCAACTTCAAAGCACCTTGATGACGGGTACGCTGACAATAAACCAGCCGCTGGTGTTCACCGGCGGGACGCTCTCTTTGTCCAGTAATTTCTACAAGCGAAACCAGCTCACGGGCTTGTCCGGATCATCCAGCCAGATCCAGGATTACTACAGCAACTTCCAGGTCGGGCTGCAACAGCCGCTCTTCGCCCCCAACGTCCTGAAGATCAATAAGGATCAGGCATTTCTCCGTCTAGATGAGGCAACGTCGAATTTTAAGCGTACCGAGCTTGATATCATCTATCAGGTGACGGATGCATTTTATACGGCATTCCGGTTGTCTCAGCAGGAGGAGATTTCCGCCGAACAGGTGAGTCAGAACGAAGAATCATACCAGACGGCGAAGAGCAAATACTCCGCCGGGTTGATACCGGAGGTTGAGTATCTCCAGTCTGATGTCGATCTGGTGACAAGCAGGAATCAGCGGCTCACCGATCAGCAAGCGGCCACAAGCGCAAAGAATACTCTGAAGCTTCTCCTCGGGCTGCCCTTGGACAGAGACATTACCCTGAAGGCGGATTTGCGCTACGATTCGATCTCCATTGACTCGAACACGGCAATCAAGAAAGCTCTGGAGAACCGGTCAGAGTTGCTAAACGCACAGCGAGATAGGGAAATCAGCAGGCTCAACGTGGATCTTGCTGCGTCGAGCCGGCTTGTGCGACTTGATTTAACAGCAGGATATGGACTGAATCGGAATGATACGCAGCTCGAATCGGTGTTCAACAATCTCGACCGATCGCGGTCGATTGCGCTGCAGCTTTCTGTCCCGATTTTCGATTGGGGAAGACATGGACGTGAAGTGGAAGCCGCGGAGGCGCAGTTGAAGAGTAGCGAACTTACCTACATGTATACCGAAGCCCAGATTCGGCAGGAGATCACCGATCTACTGTCTCGAATCTCAGTTGCTCAGTCAAGAATCAATGTGCTGGCAAGAAGCGTCGATGTGGCGCAGAAGAGCTATGAAATCAGCATCGAGCGGTTTCGTGTCGGGACGATCACGCGGAATGACCTTGCACAATCTCAGGCGCGTCTAACGACAACAAAGCTCAATAACCTCATGGCTTTGATCGATTTCCGGATGGCGATTGCCGATCTCACGCGCAAGACACTCTGGAATTTTGAGAAAAACCAACCAGTGGAAGCGGTACTACCAACGGTGCATTGAGTCATTCACCTCTTTTTCAAGATTCCTTGAAAATTAGGTGGTGGATCCCGATGCCCCTCCTCCCTTTCTGAAAATTATCCCGTAATATACGAATGACTGAGATGTTGATAACCATGTTCGCAGGCACACAGAAATTCCACCAAAATTAAACGAATCACGATTGAACCACCGGCCTGAAAAGGTGTGTTCCCTACCTACCTGTGTAATCACTTGGTGTCAAGTTTTTCAGGCATTCTGAAACTCCGCCGGTGGATTTCGCAGGGTCCGTACCTGCGGATTGCCTCAAGATGTTCTCTGGTTCCATACCCCTTATGCCGGGCAAAACCGTACAAGGGGAACTGCCGGTCATACTCGAGCATCATATGGTCACGCGTCACCTTGGCGATGATCGATGCCGCAGCGATGGAAAAACATTTCGCGTCACCATCCACGACGGCCGTATATGGAATTACCGACGAATGGTATCTCGGCCCGTCGATCAGCAGATAGTTGGGGGGGATGGCAAGGTTGGCCACCGCATTTTCCATCGCCCTCATGGTGGCCTGGAGGATATTGATATCATCGATCACGTGATGGTTGACGACGCCGATACCGACAGCGCGGGCCCTGGCAAGGATCAGCGCAGCAAGTTCCATCCGGAGTGCGGGTGAAAGCCGTTTGGAGTCATCCACGCCCCGGATGATCGTCTCACGGGGCATAATGACAGCCGCAGCGACGACAGGACCGGCAAGCGGGCCTCTCCCCGCCTCATCCACGCCTGCAACAACCTGAAATCCCCGCGACCACTGGAATCTTTCATAGGTGAGATCGACCATATGGTATTCAAAAGCTGTTCATGAGACTGACGTGTAATTTCCCCTGCCGGAAGGAATCTCCCTTTCCGAAGGCGATGGTGACGCCGATATTCCCGAGGGGGGAATCGAGTCGTACGCCGATCCCGTAGCCATACCGGAAGAGCTGGGTTGAGGAGGACCCTGTGGCAGCATCCCCCGGCAGGTAGACGAATCCCATGTCAAAAAGGGGGAAAAAGTAGGAATGGCGTTCGAGGAGAAAGCGGTATTCCGCGTTGGTCCACGCGACGCGTGTTCCGGCAAACTGGTTTTCGTTATAACCGCGGAGGGTGGTCGCACCGCCGAACCGGAAATAGTCGGTTGTCTGGAGCTGGCTCCCGATGATCTGTCTCCCGTGGACACCGAGGGCGGCGACCTGGTTTCCGGCGACGCTCTTATACATCTCCGCATCGATCATGACGCTCTGGACGGATGTTGTCTGGTTGGGTGGAATATAGGAAAATATTTTCTTTGTACCTATCTGATAGACTGTGCGGTAGAGGGCGCCGCTCATCGGGCTGAGAATATCGTCGCGGTTATCATACTGGAGGTTGAGGCCGAAACTCAGATTCCGGCTCGACTGGACCGGTTGGGACACGATCGTCGTCGACGGGATGACGAAGGTATGTGTGATGAATCCCCCGATGGAGAGAGACGCCAGGGCCGCCAGGTCCAGGTGGCCCTCGACGGTACGCTGGACGTAGGTCGAATCCTGCTGCCGCTCGTGGAACACGCCGCTTGCCGAAAGGGGAAAACCGAAAAGCCACGGTTCGCGGTAGGCCAGGTTGATTTCCTGGGCCCCGCGGCCGTCCCGCAGCCACAAAACGTCGAGTCTCCGGGCGGTTCCGAACAGATTCCCCATCGTGACATGGGCATAGCCTGAGACCGCCCCGCTTCCGGAGATGTCCGATGCCGGAGAATAGCCGACGATACCGTCGAACGTATTGGTATTCTGTTCGGTAAGGGTAATCAGAAGACCTCCGCCGGCCGAGTCGATAAAGACCTGTGGTTCCTGGACAGATGAAAAAAGGTTCGTCGCCCTGAGGAGAGCCGGAATTTTTTCCACCTTGTCCTCATTAAAGACTTCATGGGGGCGTATGCGGGTTTCGCGCACGATGACATCCGGCCGGGTCTGTGTATTGCCCCTTATCCGGATTTCATCAATCGTCACCTCCTTCCCCTCCTCAACATTGAGGATAACCGATACGCCGCCTTCTGCCGACGAATCGACGGCGATATTCCCGACCTCGATACTCGCAAAAGGGTAACCTGCGTTCTCGTACTTCAGCACGAGTCTTTTGATATCCTGTTCCAGCCGGTCTGTCATAAAGACGCTCTTCGGTTTCGTCGAAAAGGCCCCGAGGGCCTCCTCCCCCGAAAATGCGTGACAACCGTTGAGGACGAGTGTATCGACGTAGAGTTGTCTCCCCTCGTCGATACCGATGGAAACATCGACCCTCGTGCTATCCGGGGAAAAAGAGACCGCAGGGGTAATTCTCGCAAAATAATATCCGGCCGACTGGTAAAGAAGGATGAGCATGGTGCTGTCGCGGGAAAGCCGGCCGGGGGAGAACCCCGCACCCACCCTCAGCGACATCCTGCCGGTGAGATCATCCTGCCCGAACGCGGTATTCCCGGTGATATGAACAGAGCGGATGACCGGAGGCGGGGCTGGAATGAGATAACCATGGAGTGTGAAGCAAAGGATGAGAAGAGGGGTAAAGCGCGGATTCCGCATCTGGATCTTTATTAATGCGGTCTGGTTCTCCACAGATCCCAGATCGGATTCTGGAGACGGTAATCGCCGAAGCCGGTCGCATCGACGAACACGAACTCACGGTTTTGCTCGTAGTATGTCCAGATTTCATACGGTTTCGAATCAATCTCGAACGGATGCCGTTCGACATTGCTCGGGGCGCCGAAGATGATATAGACCATTCCCATATCGGTTTTCCAGCCATCGATATAATGGCTGAAATGTTTATTGGCGTACTCGACGCGGCCGAAATATTCCTCCATGAGTTCATTCCGTTCCGTGCTCGGTGTTGGATCGAGTTTCTTCCAGAACTGCTTGAAGAGCTCCCGTTTCTGTTCCGGGGGAGCGTTTTTCATCTCCTCGATCACGCTCTTGTCGGCGACATACTGCATCTCGTCGATCGCCTGGTCGAGGTCGACGATGGAGACCGGGAGGCCTCGCCAGTGCACGGTAAACTGGCGGGACCGGGTTGCAAGGGGGGTAGATTCCGATGGCGGGGTTGCGGTTTTGGCCGAAAGGCACTTCACCTCGACGGTATACTCCCCGGCGACAAGTTTAGAATTGTCGACCTTCACAAAGACCGATTTCTTCGGAACGCCCAATGGTTCCCGCAGGGTATCGGCCTGGAGTATGGCCCCCTTGAGGTTCCGGACGGAGGCAATCATCTTCATCGTATCGAGGCCGATCCTGTTATAGACCTCAAAGAAGAGGTAAAAGCCCGAGGTGAGATTCGCAACATTCCCCGAGATGTTCGGGTAGACCGCCTTCTTGTCCTTGAGCGTGTCGATGCGGTTGACGATCATCATATCGCTCATCGCGAACGTTTCGATCCCGAGGTTGGGCAGCTCGAGGTTTTTTTTCATGTTGAAACTTTTCTTCGTCACAGGATCGTTCAGGATCAGGACAAGCTCATAGCGGCCGGGTTTGAGGGGAAACGACTTCTGACTCAGCTTTGCGGCATTCGGAGAAACCGATTCCTCATAATTTTTCGTATCGATATCCTCCGTGAAGTAGCGTTCCGTAAACTGCTTCCCCGTGGAATCATTGATATCGATCGTGACGTTATAGGAGGCATGGAAGGAATTGCTCAGCTTGGTGAAGTGGAGAGCCTCGTAGGGTACTTCAAGAAAGACATCGAGCCTGCACTCAGAGGTCTGGTCGTCCCAGAACGTGAGGGATTCGACATAGACGCGGGGTCCCTGCTCTTCGGGCGGGGGGCCTTCCTCCTGGGCAAGTGCGCGGAGGGGAACAATGAGGCACGCGAGTGCCGTCAGATACCGCGTCAGTTTCGTCATGGCAAACCTCCTCCTGCGGCGGCCCCGGGGGGCTGGCGGACGGCTGATGGCGCTGCAAAAAGATCATAATCCTCGGCATCGACGATCTCGACATGACAGAATGAACCCACCGTGCACGCGTGTGGTGACTGGACAATGACATCATTATCGATTTCCGGGGCATCCCAGCGGGTCCTTCCGATCGCAGAATCACCGGCAATCTCGTCGATGAGGACAAGCTGATGCGATCCGACGAGCGCATCATTCCGCTGGCGCGAGATTTCCCTCTGCGCCTCCATGACCGCATCCCGCCGTTGTTCCTTCACGGCGGAAGGGACGGGATCGCCGAGCGGATAGGCCGATGTCCCCTCCTCGTGCGAGTAGGTAAAAACGCCAAGCCTCTCGAACTTCACCTCACGGATAAAGTCCATCAACTCAGCGAACTCCTCCTCCCCTTCCGTGGGGTAGCCGACGATGAGTGTCGTACGGAGGGCGAGATGGGGAACCTTGCGGCGGAAGGTCAGGATGAGATCACGGAGCGCACGGGATGAGATATTCCTCTTCATGGAGGAGAGAACCCTGTCGGAGACATGCTGGACGGGCAGGTCAAGATAGGGGCAGAGTTTAGAGTCCGGGGTAAAGCGTTCGAGGACATCCACGGGAAAACCCGTAGGAAACGCATACATCAGTCGGATCCAGTCAATGCCATCGATGGTCTCGAGTTCATCCAGAACGCGGCCAAGCATTCTCCTGCCGTACAAATCGAGCCCGTAGTAGGTACTATCCTGGGCGATGAGG
>JAWOKN010000186.1:0-9315 GCA_033854175.1 Bacteroidota bacterium
CACTGTTGTTATCAACAACGTTCATATCGAGCCCGTCCGTCCAATAATCACCATTCACGTCTGACTTATTATATCCGTAGGCAAAATTGGCAGCATCGTTATCGACCAGGTTCAGATCCGAAGCATCAACCAGGCCGTCGGTCGCACAATCACCGCTGTAGATGCACCACCGGGTCCCCTTCTGGACCATGTTATTACCATAGGCCTTCGCAGCCGCCGTGGTGAAGTCGTAATCAAGCCACGAGTCTGTGAACGTCTGACCGCTTGCACTCCAGGTTTCGATCGCATTGCGGTGTTTCACGGCGATGTAATACGGTGTTCCGTTCACCGCAGTATTAAATATACCGGCACCCTTTCCAGAGGAATTAAGGTACACGACGGCCGAATCAACCAGGGCATACGGGGCAGTGGTATTGTGCAACTCGAGAAACATCGTATCGGGAACCATCGAATTTGAGACGTTGCTGTAAAATCCCTCAACCAAAACAGTGATATCCAGTTCAAGGGGCGGATTTGGATCGGTCTGGTAATTACCGAAATCCTTATCCGCTGCGACAGTCCCGCCCGTGACCGTAACGGCGTATGTCGTCGGGGTTGTTGTCTGCGTCCATCCTAATTTCAGTTTCTCAGTAACGGTGTATGTACCGGCGGTGAGATTTGCGAACGAGTAATTGCCGTTCGCATCGGTCAGGGTGCTGTCAGTCTCTGATCCATTCCTGGAGAGCCGGATTCTCCAGTTCTGGAGCCCCGGCTCACCCGCATCACGGGATCCGTTCTGATTCAGGTCGTTGAATTTCATGCCGCTGATCGATCCAAGCCGGAAGTTGCCGAAATCCTTTCCGGTCAGTTCAGAGCCGCCGTAGATCATAACACCGTAATTGCCCTGAGACCCCGGCGAGGTCTGGAGCCATCCGGCCTGCTGCTGTTCCGTCACCGTATAATTTCCGGGGACGAGGTTCGTAAAGGAATAATTCCCTTCCGCATCAGTCAGCACGGAGTCTGTCCGGACACCGGTCAGACGGATCCGCCAGTTTGGAAGTGGAGTTTCACCGGCGTCTTTTATGCCATTTCCGTTCAGGTCATTGAATTTCATTCCGCTGATGCTTCCTGACTGGGAATTACCAAAATTTTCCCCGGTTATCGAGGTACCGCTCGAGATGGTCACTGTGTATGTGCCGGGTGCACCAGGGAATGTACGGAGCCATCCGGACGGGATGATTTCGCTGATGACGTATGAACCCGCCTTCAAATTCGTAAACGAATAGAATCCGGAAGAATCAGTCGCAACGGTATCCCGTTTTGCGGTACTATCCGAATTAATGATCTGCCACCCCGCCAGGAACGATTCACCGATATCCTTGACACCATTACCGTTCAGATCCCCGAACACCATCCCGTTGACGCTGCCGCTCCGGAAGTTGCCAAAATTCTTTCCCGTTACCGTGGCTCCGCTCATCAGATCGATAGAATAGCTGCCGGGGGAAGGCGGCGCCGTCTCCACCCATCCGCTCATGACAACTTCACTTACCGTATATGATCCGGGAGAAAGGTTTGTGAAAGAATATGCGCCATTGATATCTGTCAACGTTGAACTTTCGGAAGGGCCATTGAGCCGGATCTGCCATCCGGAAAGGAGGGGCTCTGCCGGGTCCTTTGTTCCGTTTCCATTCAGATCCTCGAATTTGATACCACTGATACTGCCGAGCTGATAATTCCCAAAATCCCTGCCAGTGGCATTCAGACCAGATGTAATCACGATTGTATAGGTACCGGGGGAGGGTGGAGAGCCGTGTGTCCACCCGGATTGATCAACCTCGCTCACGGTGTACGTACCAGCCTGCAGATTGCTGAAACTGTAATGTCCCCCACTATCGGTGAGAGTGCTGTCAAAAGGTGCGCTATTCTTGCTCACCAGGATTCTCCAATTGCTGAGACCCGGTTCTCCGGCGTCTCTTGTGCCGTTTCCGTTAAGGTCGTTGAATTTCACCCCGGCAATCATTCCGAGCTGGAAGTTCCCGAAATCCTGACCGGAGGTGACCGTGCCGCTGACAACCGTGATCGTATAGGTTCCGGGAGATCCTGGATAAGTTTCAATCCAACCGGTCTCGGCCCTTTCGGTGACGGTGTAAGAGCCTGCCCTCAAATTGGCGAACTGGTAATTACCGTTTGTGTCAGTAAGCGTACTGTCAAAGGGTGTGTCGTTCTTGCTCAACCGTATCCTCCAGTTCCCGATACCGGATTGAGTCCCTTTAACCCCACTGCCGTCAGTATCCCGGAACTTATTCCCGCTGATCACACCTAGCTGGAATAACCCAAAATCCTCTCCCTGCAACTGCATACCTCCTGTGATAACAAGTGAGTAGCCCAATGGTGACGAAGGAAGAGTTTGAACCCATCCCGATGGAATTGCCGCACTTACCGAGTAGGTCCCGGGTGCGATATTCACGAAGGTGTAACTCCCTGCTGCATCCGAGAGAGTACTGTCAACCTGAATTCCTCCCCTCGAGAGGCGTATACGGGCGGAGTTGATCGCGGGCTCTCCTCCGTCGAAAATGCCATTTCCATTCACATCGGTAAATACGCGGCCCGCCACAGTCGCCGGCTGGTAATTGCCGAAATCCCTCTGTGACACGACTGTACCGCTTGAAATTGTAACGCTGTATGTTCCCGGAGATAATGGCGCACTCTGAGTCCAACCGGACTGAGGACGCTCCGCCACTGTATGCGTCCCCGCAATGAGTCTTTGAAAAATGTATGAGCCCGCAGTGTCGGTTAATGTGCTGTCAACCTGCGTTCCTCCAAGTGACACACGGATCATCCAGCCACCCAATCCCGTCTCACCGGAATCTTTAGCCGCGTTGCCGTTCAGATCGTTGTACATCGTGCCGCTTATGCGTCCGAGCTGAAAATTGCCAAAGTCTTCCGTGGTCACAAATGATCCGCTCGTTATGAGAACGGTATACGATCCGGGCGATGCCGGAAGTGTCTGGAGCCAGCCATCCTGGAGCACTTCTGTCAATACGTATGTTCCGGGAACGACATTCGTAAATGTGTAATTCCCGCTTCCGTTCGTCAGAAGGCTGTCAACCTGTGTGCCATTTTTTGACAATCGGATGCGCCAGTTGCTGAGAACCGGCTCGCCGCCGTCTCTTACCCCATTGCCGTTCGTATCGTTGAATTTTGTGCCACTAATCGTGGAATACTGGAAGTTTCCAAAATCTTTCCCGGTTATAGCACCACCGCTTGTGACGACAACCGTGTATGTCCCGCCGGAGGGAAGGGTCTGAACCCACCCGGATTGGACAACTTCGCTCAATAGATAGGTGCCTGCAGACAGTCCTGAGAAGACATAATGACCTCCCGTATCGGTAAGTGCGCTGTCTATCGGACTTCCATTACATGAGAGGCGGATTCTCCATCCCGAAAGGGCTGGTTCACCTGTGTCTCTCACGCCGTTTCCGTTGAGATCGTTGAATTTCGTACCGCTTATGGTACCAATCTGATAGTTGCCAAAATCTTTTCCGGTGACTGTACTCCCCCCGGTGACGACCACTGTATATGTACCCGGCGACACCGGACATGTCTCTATCCACCCGCTCTGAGAAGCCTCACCGACAGTGTAGGTACCCGGGACCAGATTCCTGAAGATATAGTTGCCACCTGAATCGGTGAGAACGCTGTCGATCTCTATATTATTCTGAAATAATCTGATGCGCCATCCGCTCAGTGTTGCCTCGTTGACCTCCCTGATACCGTTTTCATTCCGGTCGTTGAACTTGGTCCCGCTGATAGCACCACCCTGGAAGTTGCCGAAATTCTTCCCGGTTATGGTCGCTCCACTGGTAATCGAAACCGTGTGCGTACCCGTTCCCAAAGGAGCACTCTGTGACCATCCGCTCTGTGAGGCCTCACTGATGGCATATGATCCCACGGCAAGACCGGAAAATGTGTATTTTCCTGTGGCGTCGGTCAGCGTGCTGTCAACCTGCGAACCTCCCAGGGCAAGTCTGATCCGCCAGTTTGCCAACCCGGACTCGTTGGTATCCCTGATCGCGTTCGCATTTAAATCGTTAAACTTCACCCCGCTTATGCTCCCCAGTGCAAAGTTACCAAAGTTTTTACCGGTGACTGCGGATCCGCCTGTCACGGTGAGGGTTTGTGTCCCCGGCGATGGCGGGTATGTCTGTGTCCAGGTTGAACGCGCTTCCTCGCTGACCGTATAGGCTCCGGGTTTCAGACCGGTGAAGGTGTAATTACCGCTGCTGTCGGTTGTTTGCGAACCTGACTGTGCACCGCTGAGTCGGATCAGCCATCCGGAAACGACTGGCTCCCCGGTATCCCTCGCCGCGTTCCCGTTGAGATCGTTGAACTTCGTGCCGCTGACACTGCTGTACTGATAATTTCCGAAATTTCTCCCCGTGTCTGCACGGCCGCTGACCACGGTGACCGAGTATGTCCCCGGTGAGGCAGGCAGGCTTTGCCCCCAACCGCCTTGCACAACCTCGGCAAGTGTGTATGATCCCGGTGATAGGTTTGTAAAGGAATAACCTCCATGGATATCGGTGAGCACCGAGTCGATCTTCTTCCCGCCTAATTTGATTTTCCACCCCCCCAGTGCAGTTTCATCAGTGTCCTTTATGCCATTACCGTTCAAATCATTGAAGGCAACACCGCTGATACTGGCAAGCTGGTAATTGCCGAAGTTTTTGCCTGAGGCAGTGCCACCGCTTGTCAAATCGACCGTATATGTGCCCGGGAGATCAGGCGAACTCTGCGTCCATTCAGTCTGGCCCACCTCGCCGATAGAATATGACCCCGGCGCAAGTCCCGTGAACACATACGCACCTCCGCCGTCCGTCAGGATGCTGTCAACCTGAATACTGTTGACCCAGAGTCTGATGCGCCAGTTGCCCAGGCCGGCATCGCCGCTGTCCTTGGTGCCGTTTGCATTAAGATCATCGAAGATGACACCAGCGACACCGACCGTTTGATAGTTGCCGAAATCCCGCCCCGTGATGACAGCCCCGCTCGTGAGAACAACCGTGTGATTGCCCTGCGACGCAGGGTAAGTCTGGATCCATCCATTCTGGTGCTCTTCGGACAGGGTGTAGGTTCCACCTGTCAGGCCCGAAAATGAGTAGCTGCCACCTCCATTGGTAACCATACTATCAACAAGTGTCGGCCCACGGAATAATCTGATTTTCCATCCGGTCAATCCGCCATCCCCGGTATCCTTGACTCCGTTTCCATTCAGATCGTTGAACGCGGCGCCGCTGACACTTGCAAGTTGAAAGTTTCCGAAGTCTTTTCCGGTAACCGGGGCCCCCGTCGTGAGCGATATGCCGTAGTAATTTAACGAGACAGGCAATGTCCTTGTCCATCCGGATTGCTGGACTTCGCTGATGGTGTAATTTCCACCCATCAGATTTGTGAATGCATAATTGCCGTTTGAATCTGTGACGGCCGAGCCGGAGATGTCTCCGGAAATATTGATCGTCCAGCCGGGTAAACCGGGTTCGCCGGCGTCCCGGACGCCGTTTCCATTCAGGTCATTGAATTTCGTCCCGGAAATGGATCCGAGCGGAATATTGACGCAGCGGATCCACCAGGAGGAGGGAGTGGCTGTCCCGTTGATATCGACAGTCAGCGCAGACCAGGTCGTTCCCCGGTCGGAAGATATAAAACTCCGCCCGGACGAATATGCATCGGCTCCCATCGGGAAACGGATCAGGGAATCAAATGTCACACCGACCCAGTACGTCGTGCCGTTGACAAAAGCAGGCGCATCATCCCCGAGCGGAAGCGAAAATGATTCACCCGATGGATTTGTGGTGATGTAATTCTGACCAGCAAACTTCTTACTATAGAGGAGCGCCCCGGGGGCTGAATCCGAAACCCCGGCAGCCCAAACACGGACGAAGACGGAATCCTGCGACTGGTAGGTATCCCCCGTATTGTTCTTATTTGTATAGAATACATCGATATTCCCGAGTCGCAGGTTCTGATCGGCGGTAAACCTGACACCCGATGTGACGGATTGCCCCGTCCCCCTGTCGTACCCGAGCCGGAACTGGGCGGAGCTGTTGCCAAGGTCATATTTCAGTGTTGATGCCACCAGCGGATAAACTTTCATCCTCGTGATGGCCGTATCATTCGTGTGATTGCTGTCCTGGGCAAGGACGCTTGATGCATATGAATAGTATGTTCCCCGTGCCGATGGAACGTACATGAGTGATGCCGAGTCGACGCCTGTAAACCTCTGAATATATCCGCCCGGGTATGGCGATTGCGCTACACCCCCGACAGACCAGTTGACGGTATACCCTGAAACGTTCGTTGCGCCGACATTGGCGACCGCGGCTTTCATGGTAACCGATAACGGCAGATTTTTGGGGCTCAACGGGCTTGAAAGCGCCTCAATACTCTGTGGGACCATTCCGACAAGACGCACCCCGTTGCCTGAAGGATAGGCGATCTTGCTGTTATTCGCAGATGTGGCATATGCTATTCCGAACGGGAAAGTATGCGGTAACGCCTGATCAATATGGGGGGCAGCTTGAGTCGGGATTACCGGTAACGCAAGAGCCATACTCGTGGTTTTTGCCCCCTGGGATGACACAAGGCCGTCATATTGCTTCAGCGAGGTTACGGCAAGGTCGTAATTCGCGGTAAGTGTCAGACGGACACTGTCGATATACAGGCTCCACTCATAAGGACTGGAATAGCATTGAAATCCGAGATAGTAGGTACCCGAGGACGAGACTGCGAACGCCCTCGAAGCCTGCTGGTACGTCGTATTCGTGAGTAACGGAAAGTTCAGGAATTCCGTCGTCTGAGCAGCTGGAGTCGGCTGCATCCCGATGGTAACACGCAACCGCTCGGGGTATGCGGCAGATTTCACACCGTACCAGAATGAAATTGTGTACGCTTTTGATGAATCCAGGGTGAGCGGAGAGGTGAACAGCCAGTCGTCCGCTCCCATGGAAATATTGTTCGAGTTGTAGCTGTAGGCCGCGTGTGCCTTCCCGGAATAGGGCGCGACCGTACTCCTGAACCAGGTAAATCCATCTCCGTTATTATCGACAACTGACCAATTTGCCGGAGGAAATGTCGTATTTTCAAATCCTTCGGCAAAGTAGAGGTTCGCGGTATTTACCGTCACGGTCGTGTTCGTACTGTCGTTCGCAGGCACCAGATCCCCGCTGTAGAAGGATCTGACGTACATTTTCAGACTTCCGATGGCTGTAGGTATGTAGGATGTTGAGAATGTAACCGTTGCGCTGTCACCGCTCCAGACCGGGGTAAACGTCTGGCTCACACCACCGGCATCACCATATGCAGTAGGTGCCGTGGTTTTCTTGTAGGTCATCGGAACAGACGATGGATTTGCCTCGCTCCCCAAGTTGCGGATCTTCGCGCTTACCGTGATGGGATAAGTAAGGATGTAGGGCTGCGAGAGACTGACTGAAACCACCTGGATGTCTTTGGTGACCGGGGGGGTGATCTGGAAATTATCGATCGCCCAGCCAGGATTCGAATTGAACACATCTGAACCGAAACGAAACCGGAACTGAATGACGGGCTGCCCGATAAACGCGGTTGATTTATAGGTAACCCTCGTCCAACCGGAGGATGCTCCGCTCCAGTTGGGGGCGGATATCGGCGCACCTGTTCCGGTCGAATCGTTGTTATACCAGTTCGTACCATTGACATCATTCTTCACACCGAGTTTCGTCCAAGTTGTACCGCCATTGGTCGTGTACTCGAAGATACCCGCATCCTGGTATGCTTCGGTGCTGAAATTATGATAAAAACTGATTGTCGGGGCTTTGTTGAATGTGCCGAAATTGAACTCGGGGGAAATCAGGGATGCGTTATTATAAGGCAAATAGTTCGAAGTCAAGTTCGTGACCCACGCCTTTGTCCCCGAATATGGACCCGAAAGTTTTGTAAACGTTCCCCTTGCCCAGTCATTGGCGGGATTGGGGACCGCTAGGGTCGGATATTTTACAGTCGTCCAACTTGAGTCTGATGTGCCTTCAAATCCGATGGTATAGGGAAAAACAGAGATCGGAGTCAGTGTTGTGCCGGTCGTCCCTGTCCCGAACCCGGTTTCAATCAAATTATTGTTGCGTGCCTTCACTTGAAAAGTATAGCTCGTAGTACGGTTAAGGCCCGTTACAGCAATTCCTGTCCCCCGCCCCCAGGTTGTGTACGTTTGCCATACCGGTGAACTCCCTAGTGCGCCACTCGCCTGTACGTAGAGACCGGTTGAAGACTCAAAAATCGCAAATTGGGTCGATGTGGGATTTCCCGTGGAATCGACGATCACCGTGAGATAGGTGAACAATATGGCTGATAACATCGGGGCATTTGGTACCGCAGCCAGCGTTGTTGAGTCTGCATTCGTATATGTACTCTCGGTATCGGCATTGAATGCAACGACTCTAAAATAATAACGGGTATTGGGGGTCAGGCCGGTATTTGTATAGGAGACGGTGTTCGCAGGCAGATCGGTACCGATCCTGGTAAACGCGCCCCCGGAACTCGTGGAACGATAGATGCGATATCCCGCTTCGTTCGTCGCATTGTCCACCCAGTTAAGCGTGATTGAAGAGTTCGTGATATTGGTCAGTGCAAGGTTTGTCGGCGGATTCGGGACGACACCGGTTGTAAATTTGAACGGGTATGATAAAGGATCTGTCTGACCAGACGCACCCCGCGCCCGTACCCGCCAGTAGAACGTCGTCCCCCCCGGCAGATTGACGTAACTATAGGTTGTGTCAAACTGATTGAGACTGACCGGCGTTCCGGGTGTCGAGGACGTGTCAAAATAGACATCATATCCCCCGGCATTGGCAGACGCTCCCCAGATCAGCCTTCCGTTTACCGGCTGTGTGATCGCATTATTCGCAGGTGCAAGCAGTGCGAAACTCGCAGGCGCATGGCCGGCGAATTCGTCTGCACCAATATCCGGCCATGTAATGTTTCTCGCATCACCGTCCTTGTCCGTCACAATCCCCGGTATCGGCGTCCCGCCGCTTTCGAGCGGGGAGGATGATTGGAGATGGAGATCGGTACCGCCTGCATACAACGGATTTTTTGAGACGCTGTTGAGATCCTGGCCCGCTGCCGTCTGCCAGTTGGCTAACGTCGCCTGGTCTCCCCCGGCGTACCCAACATATCCTCCCGTACCACCCGCAAACAGATCGTTGTAATTAGAAACAAGCGCTCCAGCCGACGTGATGCGACGAAAGGCATAATGTTTCCCCGTGCCCGAGGCACTGTCTTTCCGTGCATTGCAGAAAATATTGT
>JAWOKN010000187.1:0-4918 GCA_033854175.1 Bacteroidota bacterium
GCTTTAATCTAATTAGGATCAAACTGGTATCCAGCTACACATGTAACCAAATTTGGGTACTTGACATGGGGCCAAGGCTTTCATAAATTGCCGTCAAGGTTTGACACTTCTCGTGTTCCGCTCGGGGGTTCTGAAGCTTTGAACTTGAGGCGCAACCGCGAGGGGTGTGGTCGCTAAATCGAAGATCCGCTCTTTGCATCGATGTTCGGTTGTAATGCAAGGGTGGATTTCGTGCTTTTTGACGCAGAGCGCGGCAAGGGACCGAAGAAAGTTGAACCTCGCATTGCGAGCCTGAGTCTCCGATTTTGTGTTCATGAGTGAGAAGAAGGCGCGTGACGTGGATCCAATTGGTTTGTCTACCGAGACACAGATTAGAAGCAAAAGCATACTAAGCGTTGAGGAAATATGAGACCTAATCTAAAAGTAGCCATTGCCTTGTTGTTTTTCCTGACCGACCAATTCTTTCTGACTCCGCTTACTTTTGCCCAAGGTGCTCCGTGGTATTACCCGCTAGCCATCGGCGATCTCTGGCAGTACTGGGATCCTTCTGAGCCACCCAGCATGGTGCACACCGTCAGAAGCGTTGGTGATACCATGATGCCTAACACGCTAACATATCGAATTCTGAGCAGCGATCTCTACGGCGCAGAGCTCTACTATTACAGGCAGTTTGGAAGCAAAGTATACCAGTATGTCACCAGTGGTGACTCTCTGGCGCGGGGCAAAGAAGTGCTCCTATATGACTTCTCTAAACAATTTGGGGACACTGTCTCCGTATTTTGGTCACAGTATGGTGACACCGCAGTTGTGACAGTGCTCGATACCGGTTCTCTGAATTTCTATGGTGTAGTAAGGCGTTACAAGACGTTTTATCAACGGATGGAGCATATCACGTATTACAGTATGGACAAGATGGTGGATAGCGTAGGCATGGCATTCAAAGAGATCGAACCCGGGCAACGATACTTCATAACTGGAGCCGTCATTGATGGCGTGAAATACGGCACTGTTGTCAATGTTGGATACCCTGCAGCTACTTCTCCCCCGCAGTTCGCATTATATCAAAACTATCCCAACCCGTTCAATGGAGCAACGATCATTTCTTATTGGATTCCAAGTCGACAAACTGTCTCACTAACCATAGTGGATGTTCTCGGCAGACACATCAAGACTCTTGTGAATGAGACTCAGCCCCCAGGGCTCCACTCAATCGCCTGGGACGGAAGAGATGACATTGGGGGATATACTGCAAGTGGGATCTATTTTTGTCGATACAAATCCTCCTCTTTCTCGCAGGTGAGGAAAATGATCATGGTTCGCTGAAATATCCACTAGAACAAGGAGGCAATCATGAAACCCATCCGCATATCCTTGCTTGTTGGCATTTTGCTAGCAACAGTTTGCTCAACTGCGAAGCCAGCAACTGACACATGCATGGCACCGAACGGATCGAACACGGTCCAGTACCTAAATTCTACGGTGACGCTGAAAATTCTTTTAGTGGAATTCTCGGATGTGCACCATCGAACAACCCCCTCAGCTTACAAGGCAAGTGATTTTACAAACTTTTTGATCTCCACCGGTACCTACGTGTCTCCAGGGAAATACTCGCCGGACAATCAGCCGCTTTATGGGAGTATGGCGGATTGGTACAACAAAATGTCCAGCGGGAATCTATCTCTCACTGGGTGGGTGGTGAATAATGTGGCGAACGACGTTCCGAATTGGGTTGCCCTTTCTCAAACGAAGGCCCACTATCAATCCTCATCCTTCTCTACGTTCGTCAACGATGCGAAAGCAGCGGCGCAAGCGGCGGGCCTGAATGTATCCGGGCTTGGTTCGCTTGTAAAGTTGGTGATTATCTATGCAGGAAATATCTACTGGAATGGCGGCCTTAATCCCGCAGCTGATGGCATCGGCGGCACTACGTATATCATGTGTGAGCGCAAAGGCGCCCCCAAAAACCAGGAGAATTCGACAGACACTTTTTCGCGAATAGCCATTCACTGCCACGAGTTTGCTCACCTGCTGGGAATCGGGCACACTAGCGGGTCGCAGGCAGACATCATGGAGGCGGGCTATCTGAACGGGTACACAGTTGATGGCAACACACCTCCACCATTTAACCCCGGTCATCGAGCACTCAAAGGGTGGATAAACCCCACCGTAATTTCCGGGCAGCAGCAGTGGGACGTCTACTATTCATTAACCGGCCCGCAAGTCTATCGGGTTAACAGCACGTACAACAGCGACTATTTCTTATTTGAGAATCGCCATTTCAGGGATTCGATGTTCATAGGGACAACCAAGGTCCCGGATTACAAAATAGTCTTTTCATGCCGATCGGTGGCCCTCACGGCACAATCACCCAAGGAATGCTGGTTTGGAGATACATCGGTGGTCAAACGTCGGACTATGGCAACAATGGCCTGATTTATGCGGGCGGTCTTTTCAACAAGACCTACCCTGAACTGAATCCTTCGGGCGGCGATGATGGAGATCCGTTCCCCGGGGTTGCTGGCATCAAAGTCCTTTCGCCATGGTCTGACTCTCGCGATCCGTATGGGTTTGATGGTGGCATTAACCACAACAACATTTACGTCCCGGACACGAAACCAAGCTCGAATGTCGGCATGGAGGTGTTGGGACAAAATCCCACCGCCGGCTACATCACAGTGAAGCTATATGCCGCGAACCCCGAGAACGCCTCCCCGTCGAAACCGAAGAATCTGGTGTTGACAGTGGTTGGGCCCACGGGGCAGGGTCACCCCAGGTTGACGTGGAGCGCGAATGCTGAGCCCGATATGGCATCATACAAGATCTACCGTGCGTGGGGGATTGGGGGAACATATTATCTCCTCGCAACCGTATCTGTTCCTACCACAACCTACGATGACAACAGTATCCATGTGGGAAACTATGACACGGCGTACTACAAGATCACTGCCGTAGACAACCAAAGTTTGGAATCGATATTCTCAGACGCCGTTTGGTTCCGGAGCAACGTGCAGCACAAGATATTCGCCGGCCCGGCTGAAGTGCCCTCAGATTTCGCGATGGGGCAGAATTATCCTAATCCCTTCAACCCGTCGACGAGACTGCAATATCAGCTCGCGGAAGATTCTCATGTGGCTCTCCGACTCTATGACATCCTCGGCAGGGAGATCAGGACTCTCGTGGATGAGCAAGAACAAGCGGGATACTATGAACTCGCCATCGACGGCTCGCAACTGGCAAGCGGCGTCTACTTTGCCCGATTGGTCGCGACCGATGGACTTGGTCAGGTCAAACTCGCTGCGGTGAACAAATTGATCCTCATGAAGTGATTGTGTCCTCTCTAGCGTTGCTAACGAGCCCGACGCTCACACGTCGGGCTCAGAGATTGTGTAGTGTTGGAGGCCGTCTGGAGAGTTCTGCGTGGAAAAGTGTCCGGAGCTCCTTTGCACCCTCAAAGATTTGATGACCCACACCGTGAAGGCTAGAGAAATGAAGATTCGATCGTCTATGCTCTTGGCGATGTCCTTGGTGATGGGCTTTTCGGAAATCTGCGGTCCTTTTGCTCTTGGCCAAATAAACTATCCTCTACAAATAGGCAATCTATGGCAGTCGTGGGAATCCCCCGACTCATTATCATTCATTGAGAGCAGGGTTACAGGCGATACGAGCATGCCGAACGGTTTAACATACCGAACAATTCGGACAATCAATTACTACGGATCCCGCCAACCTCTTTGGTACTTCTTCTACCGAGATTCCGGCAACACAAGGATATACAAATACAACCCTTACGCCCAAAAGGACGTTCTCCAATTTGACTATTCCAAGAATGTAGGGGACACCGTCTCGGTCTATTATCCAACTCCCACCGCTTTCGGACCCGACACGTCAATTGTGACAGTCTTGGAGACCGGCTCGCGACTCTTTTTCGGACAAATCCGAAAGTATATGAGATTTTATGAGAAGACAGTCCATGCGACGCTCTATTGGATCTATGAGATTACGGATAGCATCGGCATGTCCTTCTACCAATTCGAGCCCGGAATTCAGTACGCGCTTGTTGGCGCAGTGATTAGGGGGAAGGAATACGGGAAGCTCCTGAATGTTGGGGCGACTGATCAACTCCCCCACGCTTTCATATTGTACCAAAACTACCCGAATCCGTTTAATCCCAAGACCACAATCAGATTTGAGATCTCCACGAACGGGCGTGTCAGACTCACGATTTGGGATGTTCTCGGAAGATTGTCGAAGGCTCTCCTTGACAAAAGCCTTTCCGCCGGCACTTATTCGATGGAGTGGGATGGCAGGGATGACAATGGGACCGAGCTTCCTAGCGGAGCATATTTCTGTCGGCTTCAGAGAGAACATTCATCAGCTGTTACAAAATTGCTCCTCATCCGCTGAATCCACAAACAAAAAGGAGGATGCTATGAAACTGAAACTCATTGCCGCCTTTGCCATGGCTACCTTAGTTTTTCAAGGCGCAGCCCGTGCCCAGTGCCCTGTAGCAGGAGGTTCAACGAGCACTACGTATATCAATTCCACAGTAACGCTCAAGATACTCTTAGTGGAGTTCTCAGACGTTAAACATCGAATCTCTCCGTCGTCTTACAAAGCCACCGATTTCACCAACGCACTAGTTTCCTCAGGTGTCTATGTTTCACCCAACCAATATTCACCCGATGGCGAGTCCGTCTATGGCAGTCTCGGTGACTATTTCCGTCTGATGTCGAGTGGGAACCTCACAGTATCGGGATATGTCGTCAACCAAGTGGATGCCTATAACAACCCCACTTGGGTTTCTTTGAATGGCACCAAATCGTATTACGCCAGTAGTGGTATATTCTTTACGGATGCTCTCAACGCAGCCCGTTCTCAAGGCTTGAGTGTTGATGACCTGCCCCCCTCAGACCGATCC
>JAWOKN010000188.1:0-9104 GCA_033854175.1 Bacteroidota bacterium
TGGGTGTGTGGATTGCGGATGGTGCGAAATCCCGGGAGGAACAGCGGAAAACTGCAAGATTGCTCAAATGGAATTCCCGCAATATCAAGGTGTCGGGAGACGGAAAGACTCTCTACTCACATCGAGGTGCGGGCGAACTCTGGCGCATGACCATTCCGGACGGAAAGGAGGAGCGTATAAAAGCCGATTTCCTCGGAGTGGAAAATTTCTATGACTTTAGCCCGAACTGGGATGGAACGAAAATTTTGATTGTCAAACGTCAGTCACAGCAAAAAATTCTGATGATAGAAAATCTGTTTCAATAATGACGGATGTCGGCAATGCATGAATGGTCCGACAAACGGATGGATCGGTAAATTTTATGATCGGCCAGACGGTTTCGCATTATACGATACTTGACAAATTGGGCGAGGGGGGCATGGGTGTGGTCTATAAGGCTCATGATACCACGCTCGACCGGGATGTTGCACTGAAGTTCCTTCCGCCGGATCTGATCAGGGATCCCGGGACGAAAGATCGTTTTATCCATGAGGCAAAAGCCGCGTCGGCGATCGATCATCCGAACATCTGCACGGTCTATGAAATCGGTCAGACGGACGAAGACCGGCTTTTTATTGCCATGGCCTGTTATGAAGGCGATGTCCTTAAAAAGATCATTGAAAAGGGACCGCTTCCGTTGGATACTGCGGTCGATGTCGCCGTTCAGGTCGCCCAGGGTCTGTCGAAAGCGCATGAGAAGGGGATTGTCCACCGGGATGTCAAGCCGGCGAATATCCTGATCACCACCGACGGTGTGGTGAAGATTCTGGATTTCGGCCTGGCGAAGCTCCGCGGGATGTCGAAAGTCACCAGGACCGGTTCGACGGTCGGCACCGCCCCCTATCTGTCGCCTGAACAGGCGGAAGGGGAGGTCGTCGATCATCGCACCGACATCTGGTCGCTCGGTGTCGTGTTGTATGAAATGATCACCGGTCAACTCCCCTTCAGGGGGGAGTATGAACAGGCCATCACCTACCAGATTGTCAATGCAATACCGGACCCTGTCACAGCCGTCCGGACGGGAATTCCGGTGGAGCTGGAACGGATCATCACGAAATGCCTCTCGAAGGATCCGGCAGAGAGATACCAGACAACCCTGGACCTCATCGCCGACCTTAAACACCTGCAGCGGACCACCAGTGGGTCTGTCCCCGCGGCGACAGGACAGAGGGGAAAATCCTCCGCCAAGAAAATGTTGTGGTTTGTTCCCGCAGCCCTCGTCATGATCGCGGCCGGAGTCGTCTTCTTCATCAAACCCTTTTCCAGCGGACCCGACCGGGGCGGAAAATCCATAGCCGTCCTTCCTTTTAAGAACTTGAGCGATAGCAAGGAAGACGACTATTTCAGCGATGGTCTTACCGAGGATATTATCACACAACTGTCGAAGATCAGCGGTATAGAAAAAGTGATAGCCCGGACCTCGGTGATGCGGTATAAAGCGACGGATAAGGGCATCCGTGAGATAGGTAAGGAACTTGATGTGGCCACAGTTCTGGAAGGGAGCGTCCGGCGGTCCGGGAACCAGGTCCGCATCGTTGCCCAGCTTATCGACGCCCGGAGCGAGGGCCATATCTGGGCTGACACCTACGACAAGGAATTTGCACAGATCTTCGCAATCCAGAGTGACGTAGCCCAGCAGATTGCCGCCGTCCTGCGGGCCAAACTTCTCCCTTCAGAGAAGGAAGTTATCGGGAGAGCACCAACCAGAAACCTGACCGCCTATGACTACTATCTCAAAGGGCGGGAATATTATTACCGCTACACCAGGCAGGATAATGAGACGGGGATAGAATTATTCAAAAAGGCGCTCGACCTTGATCCGCAGTATGTCCTCGCACTGGCGGGTCTTGCCGATGCCTATGCCCAGCGTTCGGGACAGTATGGATTACCGGGGCGATGGCGCGATTCTGCCATCGTCATCGCAACCAGGGCTATCAACCTCGACGCGCGAAGTGCCGAGGCGTATAAGGCGCTGGGTCTGGCGTATGAGTACAAGGGATTTAACGGGAAAGCCCTGGAGGCAAATCGAAAGGCTCTGGAGATAAATCCCAATTACCCACCGGCGATCGCCAACATCGGAGATGAATTGGTCGTAAAGGGAGACATTGTCGGAGGGATACAGTGGCGGAAAAAAGCTCTTACACTTGACCCGACGCTTTCCATGAGCTATTCTCAGATTGCCTTATACTATGTGTTCCTGGATGACGATGTCACGAGCCGGAAATATTTCAATCAAGCGATAGAGCTTCAACCTGATAATCCCATAGCGTACGCAAGAATGTGGATGTGGCATATCTGGCAGGGCCGGTATCAGGAAGCGCGATACGACATGGATAAAATGTTCTCCTTCGATCATGATACGTCGGCTTATGAATACAGGCTTTGCTGGATTTCCCTGTGCAGCGGTGATGTCGAACCGGCAAAGAAGGTGGCGTTAAAATTTGCAGCCAGGGGAGATTCCGCGTACCTGGCCCGCATCTATTGGATGGAGGGAAAAAAGGATGCCGCACGCAAAATCCTGAACGCCCGGATCGAGGCATACCGGAAAATGATCGATCAGGGGAGTGAAAATGCCAATATTCCGTTTGCCATAGGGTGTACCTATGCCGTTATGGAGGAGAGGGATGAGGCATTACTCTGGATCCGTAAAGCCATCGATGCGGGGTGGCTCTATTACCGTGAGGCATTGCTTGATCCTGATCTCAAAAGCATTCGTAATGATGAAAAATTCAGGCAGATGATGGCGGAGGTGAAGAAGAACGTCGAGGAACAAAGGAAACGCGTTGCCGCAATGGACGCGGAGGAGAACCGATGATTGGCCAGAGTGTTTCGCACTATTCGATCCTTGAAAAATTGGGGGAGGGGGGTATGGGCGTGGTCTATAAAGCGCACGATACCACGCTCGACAGGGATGTCGCACTTAAATTTCTTCCTCCCTACCTCACCTCCGATGCAACGGAGAAGGAACGCTTTTATCATGAGGCAAGGGCCGCAGCCGCATTGACCCATAACAATATCGCCGTTGTCTATGAAATCGGTGAACACGACAAACAGGTCTTTATCGCCATGGAGTATGTCGAGGGGAAGACCCTCAAACAGCTCGTACAGGCCGAACCGCTTTCGATGAAGAAGGTTCTCGATATCAGCGTACAGGTCTGCGAAGGTCTGTCGGCAGCTCACGAGAAGGGGATCGTCCACCGGGATATAAAGTCTGATAACATTATCGTGACCCCGAAGGGACAGCCGAAAATTACCGACTTCGGCCTCGCCAAGGTGAAGGGGGCAACCAAACTGACAAAGGCGGGTTCAACACTCGGGACTGCCGCGTATATGTCTCCCGAACAGGCACAGGGGGAGGAGGTCGATCAGCGGTCGGATCTGTTTTCGTTCGGCGTGGTCCTCTACGAATTGCTCACCGGCAGGCTTCCTTTCAGGGGTGAACATCACGCTGCACTGATCTACTCGATCGTGAATGAACAACCGGCTCCCGTTGCCCGCTTCAACGAAAATGTCACCCCCGAGCTCGACCACATCGTCATGAAGGCGCTCGCAAAGGATACCGAGGAACGTTACCAGCATGCCGACGATATGCTGGCCGACCTGCGGAGCGAACGGAAGAAGATGGAATATGCCAAATCCGGATATATCAGGGCGGGGGAAGTTGCAGTTTCGCAGACATCTCAGCAGCCGACGGTCACCCCGCCGGCTCCGAAATGGCGGAGGAAGGGTGCCATGATCGGCGTTGCCGCGATTCTCCTGATCGTCATTGTTGCAATAATCTTCAATCCTTTCAATTTCCAGATCACGACTCAAAAGTCCGTCGCCTCCGTACAAAACTCCCTGGCTGTGATGTATTTTCAGAACATTCCCGATCCCGCCGACAGGGATCACACCGGCGAGATGCTAGCCGATCTTCTCATTACATCACTTTCACAAACAAGAGGCCTTGAGGTTATCAGCCGGGAACGCCTCTTTGACATTCAGAAGGAGCTCAAAACCGATTCAAAATCCATCACGCCGGATATGGCGACCGAGATCGCCCGGAGGGCCGGCGTGACGACGATGCTCCTGGGGAGCGTACTCCAGACCGAGCCGCAGCTTGCCGTCACAACCCGCCTCATCGACGTGAAGAGCGGGAGAATACTGAATTCCCAGCGCGTAACGGGATTTTCGGCAAGGCAAATCTTTCAGCTTGTTGATACACTGGCCCTCCTCGTGCGGAATGACCTGAATATCCTCGTTGCCGCCTCTGCGCCGGTAAAATCAGTCGCGGAAGTGACCGCGTCTTCACCCGAGGCGTACCGATCGTATGCCGAGGGTGTCGAGTTGAACACAAAATATTTTACCGCGGATGCCAAAGCCGCATTCAAACGTGCAATTGAACTCGACAGCAACTTTGCGATGGCGTATTTTGGATTGGCCACCTTGAATCTCTCGACTGATGACGTGGAGCGACGGGGGGCACTGGAGAAAGCCTGGCAGTTGCGGAATAAGGCCGCCGAGAGGGATCGTTTGAGAATCGAAACCCTGTATGCCAGAGAGATCGAGGATGATCCGGTGAAGGCCGCCCGTATCGGTGAATCCATTATTGAACGATATCCGCATGAGCAGGCGGTATATCTGACCCTTTCGGGTGCTTACTTTAATATGGGGGACGGAGAAAAAGCCCGCCAGGCTGTTCTGCGCGGACTTCAATATGATTCGTTGGATAAAACTCTCTGGAATCTCCTTGCCTATGGCTATGCCGGGAGAAATCAACGCAGGGAGGCATTTCAATCTAACAACAAGTATATGGAACTCGCACCCGGGGAGCCTAACCCGTATGACAGCAGGGGTGAACTGTATGCGATATTCGGAGAGCTCGATTCCGCGGAGTATTGGCTGAAGAAATCCCTGTCATTCCGGTCTGATTTCGGCTCATCATCGACCCTCGGGCATATCGCCCTCCTCAGGCAGGATTATGCTGCGGCGGATCTTTACTATCAGCAATACGGCTCAACATCCGAACAGGCAAGCCGCATCGACCCCGAGAACATCCGCCTCTTCATTTCCCTCCATAAGGGTCAACTGAATGCAGTCCGGGGTAAATTGATTGCGAAAATCTCCGCGCTGAAAGATCAGCATCTCGAGGCGTTCCTTGGCGGTACCTATCATCTCTTGGCGCTGATATCGGCGGAGGTTGGCGATTATCCCGGTATGGTAAAATGTGCCCAGCAGCTCTGGCAGCTGCGCGTAGAGCAAAATGAAGCTGGTCCGTTTGAACGTGGTGTTCTTGCTTGGGCATTTGCTAGAAGCGGAAATATGCAGATGGCATCGCAACTCATGGAGGAGTTCAGGAGTAAAATCAACATGTCGGTGGTGCAGACTCAGGCTACCTATGACTATACCGCCGCCCTTGTGGCGTATGAGGAGGGGAAGTACGGTCTTGCGGTGGATCAGTTCAACAAGGCGTTTCAACATCTATTCCCGAACCACGCACCGCAATTGGTCTATGCTATCAGCCTTCTGAAGTCGGGACATGCACCGGAAGCCATCCGCGAACTTCAACGAGCGACCTGGTGGGTGCATATTTCCTTTCCACCGATCAACCTCCAGTTTCTTCCGCGGGCGGGTTCGTTTGCCTTCAACTCGGTGAAGGCGCACTACTGGCTCGGCGTTGCCTATGAGCAAGCGGGAAGGAAGAAGGATGCCATCGGCGAGTATGAAAAGTTTCTGGATATCTGGAAGGATGCGGATTTCAAATCACCGGAAATGCAGGATGCCAGGGCCAGGCTTGCAAAACTCAAGGGAGCGGCATGATCGGTCAGGTGGTATCGCATTATAAAATTCTTGAGAAGTTGGGTGAGGGGGGTATGGGCGTGGTGTATAAAGCCCGCGATACAATGCTCGACCGCGATGTCGCACTGAAGTTCCTCCCCCAGGAACTCACAAAAGATCCTGATGCCAGGGAACGCTTCGTTCATGAGGCAAAGGCTGCATCGGCTCTCGAACACGCCAATATCTGCAATATCCATGAAATCGGCACGACCGGCGACGGCAGGTCGTTTATCGTCATGGCCTGCTATGATGGCGTCTCACTGAAAGAGAAGATTTCTACTGGATCTCTCTCCATCCGGGATGCTCTGGATGTCGCCATCCAGGCTGGCCGGGGTCTCGCCAGGGCCCATGAGGCCGGCATCGTTCACCGCGACATCAAACCCGCCAATATCATGGTGACAAGCCGCGGTGAGGTGAAGATCCTCGACTTCGGGTTGGCGAAACTCACCGGTCTGACGAAGCTGACAAAAACAGGCATGACCGTCGGCACGGTCGCGTATATGTCCCCCGAGCAGACACGGGGGGACGAGATCGATCAGCGGACCGATGTCTGGTCGCTCGGCGTTGTCCTCTATGAAATGCTGACGGGAAAACTCCCCTTCCGAAGCGAGTATGAGCAGGGGATGATCTATTCGATCCTGAACGAAGAACCGGAACTGCCTTCGGAAATCAGATCCGACATTCCGAAAGGGTTGGATCAGATCGTTGCGAAGGCTCTTTCGAAGTTGCCCGCTGACCGGTATCAGACCATGACCGAGATGCTGGCTGATTTAGATGCCTTCCAGGCAGGAGATGTGATCAGAACGAAGAGTGCCCGCACGACACAGAAACGCAAGCGTCGCGTAGTTTATCAGATCGGAATGGCTATCCTCCTTTTGGCGTTGATATGGATCGGCTTGTGGCTGAATCCGTTTTCAAGAGGTACGGATGTGCAGAGCAAGACCATTGCCGTCCTTCCTTTTGTCAATATGAGCGGCAATCCCGACGACGAATTTTTCAGCGACGGCATCATGGAGGATATTCTGACACAAACCTCGAAGATTGCCGACCTCACCGTGCTGTCGCGCAATGTCGTTATGCAGTACAAGGGGACGAAGAAAACCGCCCGGGAAATAGGCCGTGAACTGAATGCAGGCGCGATCCTCGAAGGGAGCGTGCGCAGATCCGGTGGCGAGATCCGGATTACCGCACAGCTGATCGATGCACGGAATGAAAAAAATATCTGGGCGGAGACGTACGACAAGGAGTTCAACCAGGTATTCGCCATTCAGAGTGAGGTTGCACAGAAGATCGCATCGGCCCTTCACGCCACACTTTCTCCGAGAGAGAAGGTTGAGATCGAGAGGAAACCGACGGAGAACCTTGACGCCTATGTATTTTATCTTAAGGGCCGTGAGTACTATTCCCGGCGAACCACGGAGGGGAACGAGCAGGCCATTGCACTGTTCAAAAAAGCGTTGTCGTTTGATTCCGGTTATGCGCTTGCGTACGCCGGACTGGGGGATGCCTATGCATGGCGCTGTCTTCATGCCTTTAAAACCTATTGGCTGGACTCCTCGATCGCATTTGGCAATAGTGCTGTTTCCATCAACCCGAACCTTGCGGAAGGATATAAAGCGCTCGGTCTGGCCTATACATGCGCGGGGAAAATGAGAAAGGGCCTGGAGTATTATCGGAAAGCCGTCGAACTCAATCCAAATTACGCACCGGCCGTCCAGAACATCGGGCACAATAGCGGGGAATTCGGTAACTGGGACGAGGCTGTGAAATGGGATAAAAAAGCGCTTTCGCTGAATCCGACCTCTCCGGCGCAGTATATCAACGTCGCGGGTGATTATGCCTATCTGGGCGACGATTCAATGGCTTTGGTGTATGTCAATAAGGCCGTTGCCCTTGAGCCGGGGGACCCCGATGCATACTACTGGTTGGGGCTCATGTCGTTCTATCGCGGAGAATACCCGGCGGCGGCCGCATCGGTTCAGAAGTATCTTTCTGCCATGGTTCAGAATGGTCGCGAGAGTTCACCCGAGTATGTCGCCGGTCTTTCCCTTGCCGGGGACTGCGAACTCCCTCAGGACCATTACCAGGAGGCATTGGAATACTATGAAAAATTCACATCGATCGATTCCACCATCGATCCCACACGATTGGGGTATGTCTTGTTGAAAACCGGGGATACAAAGACTGCCCGTAAAATGTTTCTTTATGCGCGCAGTCTCGACGAAAAGGCGATCCGGGACGGGGGTGAACACTACTGGGTCCATATGGACCTGGCCAGAATCAACGCGATCGAGGGGAACCGCCCGGAGGCTTATGCTGAGATCCGGAAGGCCATCGATGCCGGTTGGAGAGGATATAGGGATGTATCGATCTTTCCCTTATTCGAGAACATCCGGAATGATGAACAGGTCCGGAAAATGGTCGCCGAAATGGAGGGGATGATGGAGGTGATGCGTGCACGTGTCAGGGAGATGGATAGAATGGAAGCCTCCACGAGATGAGCCCCGGACCATCATGATCAGCACAAATATTAATCACTACTAGTCAAAGAGGATCGTTATGCGCTACGTCAATAGACTTCTGATCGCCATTCTCGCAATTGTGGTTTTTTCACGAACGTCTTTCTGCCAGACGGACCGGAAACCACTCCTGCTGCAGGAGATGACCTGGACAGACGTCCGGGATTATCTTGCAAGCTCCGACATGGTCATTATCCCCTTGGGAAGTACGGAACAGCATGGTCCCCACCTCCCCCTGGGTTCGGACTTCCTGGAGGCCCTCGACATGGCGAAACAGATCTCCGGGAAAACGGGCGTGGTCGTCGCTCCCGTCCTTTTGTCCGGCTATAGTCTGTATCATACCGGATTCCCGGGCACGATCAGCATTTCGCCCGGGACGATGGAGCAGGTACTCTTTGAAGCTGCACAGAGCCTGATCAGGTCCGGGTTTCGCCGCATCATGATGTTCAACTTCCACGGCGGGAATATGCTCGTCCAGGAAACCGTCCTTCACCGCATCAACCATGAGACGGAAGCCGTTGCCATCGCCATCGGATCCGGGAGCCCCGTCCAGAAGGAGGAGGAACCGGATTCGCTCGATTATCATGCAGGGGTCGAGGAGACATCGGTGATGCTGTCCCTCGAACCATCGCTGGTGAAGATGGAGCGCGCTGAACGACCCACGATGCACTTCACGCCCGAGATGGAAAAGCTGAGCAAACTTTCCAGGGACAATCCGAAATTGGCTTC
>JAWOKN010000189.1:0-14400 GCA_033854175.1 Bacteroidota bacterium
TTCCCGCACACTGCGCTATCCCTCCTCACTCGGCATGTCGCTTTTTGATGATAACATCCCGGCCCGGGTCTACGAAAACCTGATCCGGACCGTCCATGATCACCTGCCGGTATTCCATCGCTATCTCAGGGTGAGAAAAAAATTCCTCCGGACCGGCGAATTGCACCTCTATGACCTCTCGGTTCCGATCATTCCACGTCTGAACTTCAGCCTCCCCTATGAAGAGACCCGCACGCTCGTCCAGAAGGGACTTGCACCCCTCGGCGATGAATACGGCCGGATTGTCCGCATGGCATTCGACAACCGCTGGATCGACGTTTTTGAGAGCCGGGGGAAACACAGCGGGGGATATAATTGGGGAATTTTCGGCGTGCACCCGTACATTCTCCTGAATTACGTCGGGACACTGAACGATATCTTCACCGTGGCGCATGAGCTCGGTCATGCTGTCCATTCCTATCTCTCCAACTCGTTCCAGGCCTATCACTACGCCTCGTACTCGATCTTTATTGCGGAAATCGCATCGACTCTCAACGAAGCTCTCCTCCTGCACCATCTTCTCGAAACGTCCGCCGGACCCCGCCGGCGTCTCTATTTTCTCTCTCATTTTGCGGACACCTTCCGGGCAACGGTCATTGTCCAGACCATGTTTGCCGAGTTCGAAAAAATCGTCCATGAAAAGGCCGAAGAGGGAATTCCGCTCACCCTGGAAAAACTTAACGAGGTGTACTACGGACTGTGTGAGAAATATTACGGATCTGCGGTCAGGCTCGACCGGGAGGCGGAAATCAGCTGGATGCGCATCCCGCATTTCTATCAGAGTTTTTACGTTTACAAATATGCCACGGGATTTTCCGCGGCCCAGTTTCTGGCCGATAGGATCCTCAGCGGCGACCGCATCGCGCTCGATGGATACCACGAATTGCTCAAAAGCGGGGGGAAGGATTATCCCCTGGTCCTGCTGAAAAATGCCGGGGTCGATATGACCGTCCCCGCCCCCCTGGAACAGGCCTGGAATATGTTCGGGCGTGTCATCGACGAAATGGAAAAATTCGTGCCCCGGCGCACGTCATAAAGAACGGACCTTCCTCCCGTACCCCATTTTAAGCTCAATCCGAGCCCTGGCCCAGGATTAAATATTTTTTAGAATCAGCCGCATGTTTGATTCTGACGCCTGAAACGTGTATTATGATGTACATATGTTCAGAATGACGGTAACCTTTTATCGCCTGGTTTCACTTACTGCCTGTTTCCTGGTACTCGCGAATCTTTCCAGCGCTCAACATTCTCCGCTTCAGACCGATACACGGGTTAATCATGTCCTCATCCTGTTCGAGGGGAGCGATCTACCGACTAACCTCGCCCGTGGCGATGCACGCCAAATGGCCATGCTTCTCGGGCATTTTGCCGTTGATTACAGAATTCAGGGCGTCGACACCTATACCCCGGGCGAATTGAAAAACTACGACATCACCTTTTTCATCGGATTCAGCAAGCACTATGACCCGCCCGACCGCTTCATGAGGGATGTCTATGCCAACGATCGCCGTTTTGTCTGGATGAACACCGGTTTTGAACGCTTCGCAAAGTCGTACGATATCCAGTCAAAGTACGGTATCACATTCCAGAAGTTCGACACACTGCTGCATTTTGATTATGTCAGGGTGGGGAAGGAGACGTTCACCAAAGGCGAACCCAATATGAACCTGATCGCGATCCAGGATACGAAGAAGGCGACGGTGATCGCAACGGCATATTCCTCCTCCACACGGAGGGAATATCCGTATATGATCGCCTCGGGAAATTTCTTGTATATCGCGGATTCCCCCTTTGCATCGGCGACCGAAACCGACCGGTATATCTATTTCGCCGATATGCTTCATGACCTGCTCGGACAGCCCCACGAAGAAATCCACCGCGCCCTCCTGAGGATCGAGGATGTGGATGTCTTCGAGAGTCCGTCGCGCCTCCGCGATATCGCCGATCTTCTCTATTCGAAACACGTGCCGTTTCTCGTCGGGATAATACCGTTCTTCGTCGATCCCGACCAGGGCTTCAGGGTGAGCCTCACCGACAAACCGGAGTTTGTCGACGCAATCCATTACATGATCTCCCGCGGTGCGACGATCGTCATGCACGGCATCACCCACCAGTACGAGGGGGTCACCGCCGTGGATTTTGAGTTCTGGGACGGCAGCCTCGACAGGAAGATCAAAAACGACTCGAAGGATTATGTCGAGAAGAAAATGCGCACCGGTCTGGAGGAGTGCTGGAAGAACAATATTTACCCGCTCGTGTGGGAAACCCCCCATTATACAGCCTCCCAGCTCGACTATTCTGTTTTTCCGGAATTTTTTTCCACGGCGATGGAACAGCGCCTCGTGATCGACAATTCCGATTATAGCCAGTATTTTCCCTATATCATCGAGAAGGACCTCTACGGCCAGCGGATTATCCCTGAAGACCTCGGCTATATCCCCCTCGACAGTAATCCGGATGTCGAGGAGCAGGCAGTCCAGAAACTCCTCCAGGGGGCGAAGGCTCAGCTCGCCGTCAGGGATGGGTTTGCATCCTGCTTCATCCACCCGTTTATCGACGAGAAATACATCGAGGAGTATGTCGACGGGGTGGAGGAGCTCGGCTACACGTTCATGGATGTCAAAAACGAATCGAATGTGGTCCATATGCCCGAACGCGTCATCGCAACGGGAAGGGATTCCATAAAACTTCAGTACGACGGCCAGTACGTCAAGGAGACCTGGTTGCGGCCCGACGGTAAGGTCGACCACTGGGAAATCTCACCCGACAGGGTCAACGGCGTCATGCAGAAGTTCGTGGACGTTCCCCCGGGACAGATCTACCTGGCCGAGCCTTCGGAATACCGCGAGACACAACTCAGCTTTATGGATAATCTGAGGAATCAGGCCCGGACCCTGTGGGATAATTTCACAAGGACCGACCAGTCATATTCTGATGCCCGCGTGGCCCTGGTGTGGGACAGGCGACTGAAGGGGACCGCATCCAATAATCAGGCAAGTTTTGCCTCCGCGTTCCGTTCCCTCAATATCCCCGTCGATACCCTTTCGGGCGACTCGATCCCGGATTTAAGCACGTATAACCTCCTCATCGTACCCTACCATGAGGTGGAACGCCTTTCCAATGATGACTATGACCGGATCGTCGATTTCATCGACAACGGCGGGAATGTCATCACCGACGGAAAAAACGGGCTGGCCGAGGAGCTGGGCGTGAAGTTCGCAAAGTCCACGATCAAAATTGAACGGATGAGAGACCGCCTCTATCCGGAAGATCCCCTCGTTCTCAATGTCCCCGATATTATGACCCGGTTCGACGTCGACCGGAGTGACGAGGTCTTCTGTGTCGAGGAACGGACCGAAGCCCCTGTTGTCATCGGACGGCAGTACGGGCAGGGAAAATTTATCTACTTCGGCATCCGGTTTGATCCCGTCAGCAACGGGGGGTACAGCCGGTTTCCTTACCTGCTGGAGTACGTGCGGAAGTATTTCCTCCTCCAGCCCATTCTCAAGCGCGAAAACCTGGAGGTCTATTTCGACGACGGCTACCGGCATAACGTCAGCATCGAGGATCTCGTCAAACGCTGGACGGCCGCGGGGATCCGCAAGGTTCATGTCGTCGGATGGCACCAGTATCCGACCTGGACATACGATTATGAGCGCCTGATTCACCTCTGCCACGCAAACGGCATCCTGGTCTATGCATGGCTCGACCCTCCCCAGGTGTCGGAAAAATTCTGGAAGGAACATCCGGAATGGCAGGAGGTCAACTACAAGGGAGAGGCTGTCCGGCCTTCCTGGCGGTATCCCGTTGCTCTCACAAGCCCGGAATGCCTTTCGGCGGTCAAGGATCTGTTCCTCAAATTTTTGGAAAAGTATGACTGGGACGGGGTGAATATCGCGGAACTCTATTTCGATGCCGGCAACGGTCTCAAAGATCCCAAACTCTATACCCCCATGCACCCGTCCGCCCGGCAGCTGTTCCGCTCCAGATACGGGTATGATCCCGTGCAGGTGTTCGACCCCCTTTCACCCAATTACTGGAAAATCAGCCCCCGCGCCGCCAAACAACTCGAGGACTTCCGCGTCGATGTCCTGACCGATCTTCATGAGGAATTCCTGCGGCTCCTCACCTCGCTCAGGGATGAAAAACCCTACCTCGATATCGTCATCACGGCGATGGATAACCTCGGCAGCCCCGAATTGCGGCCGTACCACGGGGTCGATATCATGAAGATCATCGGCCTCGAGAAAAAGTATTCATTCACACTCCAGATCGAGGACCCGCAATCGGAGTGGTCCAAAGACCCCCGGCGCTATAGCCCGATGGGCCAGCGGTACCGGGGACTGCTTTCTGCAGATAAAAAATTCATGCTCGACCTGAATATCCTCCAGTTCAGGGATGAAAAGAAACCAAGCGCGTTCCCCACACTCATCCAGACCGGAATTGAATCGTATCAGCTCGTCCATTCGGCCGCACTCGGATCGGACCGCTTCTCCATCTACTCGGAATCGAGCGTCCGCCCGCAGGATTTGCGCATGATGGGCTTCGCAGCCTCAGCACCAGCAACACTCACCACTATCCCAGGCGGGTGGCACCTGTCCACACCCTTTTTTGCCGTGATGGACCTTCCGAAGGAATATTCGGCCCTCGTCATGGATGACAGCCAGAGGATCACCTCCGACAGGAATGCCTTCCTCATACCACCGGGGGATCACACCCTGCACGCGGAACTCCATGCCGGAGATCCCTTCTCGACACGGCCGACCGGCGGAAAACTCCTCTCACTCACCGGAGATTTAACCTCCCTGTCGGCTTCCAGCCGGAGTGTGTCATTCAGCTACGTCAGCGATTCCCGCTGCATTGCCTCCTTCAGCCACCGGCCGTTCACCCTCATCGTGGACGGGAAGGAAATCAATTTTCAGACGATGGAGGGATACCGCAGGTACAGCGTCCTTCTGCCGTATGGCACCCATCAGGTCATCGCAGTGCTGGAAACCACGGTGTCCTACGGAGTTGACATCACGAGTTTCTGGTCATCCTGGTTCATCGTCGCTTTTGGCATGATCTCGGGAACAGCACTTCTGACGTTTTATACCGTCGTACGGGTGTCGCGTACAAAGGATACGGTTCTCTGAATGCAACAAACCTTCGTTGAGCTCGATCTCAGCATCCTTTTTCTGATCTCCGTCATCCTGATCTGGTTCATGATCGGATATCAGCTCATTCTCGCGCTTGCGGGTTTTTTCCACTACCGGAATTCAGCAAAGGAAAAGAAGCGCGTGGACGACACCCAGTTTGATTTCCCCAAGGTGACGATCCTCATCCCCGCCCACAACGAAGAGCAGGTTATCAGCTACACCCTCGACGCGATGACGAGCCTCGATTATCCGCAGGACCGGCTCGATATCCTCGTGATCAATGACGGGTCCTCGGACTCCACCGCATCGATCGTCAAAAGCTACACAGACCGTTTTTCTACCGTCCGGCTCTTCAATGTTCCGAAAGGGGAAGGGGGGAGGGGCAAATCGCGGGCGCTGAACCTCGGGCTCCGGCAGACGAATGCCGAGTTTATCGCCGTCTATGACGCCGATAATTCGCCCCATCCGTCAGCCCTCAGATACCTCATGGCACAACTTCTCCTGGATCCCACACTCGGAGGGGTTCTGGGAAAATTCAGGACCGTCAATAAAAACCGGAACTTCCTCACCCGCTGCATCAATATCGAGACGCTGAGTTTCCAGAACATGCTGCAGGCCGGACGCTGGAAACTGTTCAAGGTATCGACACTCCCCGGAACGAACCTTGTCATCAGGAGACATATCCTCGACAAGCTCGACGGCTGGGATGAGGGGGCGATTACCGAGGATTCCGAACTCAGTATCCGGATTTACAAGCTCGGGTACAGGATCAAATTCATCCCGTATTCCATCACCTACGAACAGGAGCCTGAATCGTGGAAAGTCTGGATCAAACAGCGTACACGCTGGGTGAGAGGCAATAACTACGTCGGGAAAAAATTCCTCAGGGAAATCCCGGCGTTTAAAAACAAATTCCTCGCCGTGGAATTGCTCTACCTTCTCTCCCTCTATTATGTTTTTCTGGTCGCAATCGTCAGCTCGGATATCCTCTTCATCCTCGGCTATTTTGACCTCGTGATGATCACCCTCCCGGGACCGTATACAACAGTCTGGATCATCGCACTCGTCCTGTTTCTGCTGGAAATCCTTCTTGCGCTTTCGTACGACAAGGAGGATAAGTTCAGCAACATCCTCCTGACGATGATCATGTACTTTACCTATTGCCAGTTCTGGATTTACATCGTCGGGAAGGCGATTTATCTCGATCTCATTAAAAAAGAGAAACAGACGTGGGTGAAAACCGTCCGGTTTGAGGTAAAACCGACCGAGGCGAATCCCAAATAAATCCCCCATCCTGTGCCCCTTCCCCGGAGCCAGCTGCACGTCTATTCGTCAAGATCGGGTTTTTGCCGGTAGGAAGAGACGATGATCCCCATGTGCGAGTCGCCGGGAAAGACCTTCTCCGCCACTCTGTCAAAATGTCCGTCCATGTAGTCCCGGATGCTGTTCGGGACATCAAGGGAGATATAAATGAACGAACGGGCTGTGTCGACAATCATTCCGAGGGGTTGGTCGAGATAGACTTCATCATATTGGCGGACATTGCCCCTGTAATAATGATTCAGCAGGGGGGCAAACTCCCTCGGCCGTATGATGAAATCGGTTTCCGGTTGAACAAGGCTGTCGACGTAGGCCGCGACCTCCTTCGCATTCCCCTTCTCCCACCCATAGTAGCGATCAAGTGCAATGAGGTTGATGATCACGATCAGGACGATCAGCATGAACCTGTACCCCGAGGCATACGAATCCGTCCTCATGCCTCCCGCGGCAAGACAAAACAGGGGGAAGGCAATCACAGGGTACCGGTACCAGACGAAGACCTCGGGCTTGACGAAGGAGAGACAGAGCGGGATGGCGAGAATAACGGCGACAAGGAACAGCAACAACAGCGACACCGTGTGCTCGTTCTGGAGAGAATCATAGAGTGCAAGGATAAGAAGGGTCCCGAGGTAGATCAGGGATAAAATCTGCAACCAGGCCGGCAGGGTGAAGGTTGCCGATGCCTGGCGGAAAAAGGTTCCGCTGAACGCTGTCCCGAGCTGCATCAGGGTCCTGAAACTGGAATGTTCAACCCAGAACCATGATGCCGGTGAATCCGAGGCAACCTGCTGATGAAGTGCAAAATACTCCGGAAGATACAGGATCCCCAGGAGGACAAATGCGGAAAGCCACCGGATCACGAGATACCGTTCTTTTCTGATGAGCGAGAGACAAACCAGAAACTCGGCCGCGGCAACAAAAAGCCCCCAGTGATGCGTGTACAGGAGTGCGGTGGTCGCACCAAGATACAACACGATGCGTCTGATGGAAAACGAGCGGAGTGCGAGGATAAAGAAATAGGCGCTCAGCAGACAGAGCAATCCTGCCAGAGCGTAGGGGCGCCCTTCCTGCGAATAGGCAATGTGGAACGGCGCTGCAAGACAAAGAATGGCACACGCGAATCCGCTCGTGGTGTTGAAAAATCTTCTGCCGACTGCATATAACACCGGAACGGTCAACGCGCCGAACATGGCCGAGGGAAACCGGACCGCCCACTCGGTGCTGCCGAATACCTCAAGTGAAAAATGCGTTAGATAAAAATAGAGCGGCGGATGATGATAATGGGCTGCGAGAATGTTCTGGATCGCACCGACGGGCGAACCGGCCACCGCAAGGGTGAACATCTCGTCATTCCACAAGCTCTTCATGTCCAGGTGATAGACGCGCAGAAGCAGCGCGGCTCCGAACACAAGCGTCATGAGCAATGCTTCGACAAGCGGGGAAAATGCGAAATCGGATTCTTGGTCTCTCATAGGTTTAAAAACTTCACCTGCGAGGTTAAAATCATAAATTATCCGAAAAAAGACAAACCCGGGGAATACGCCCGCCCATCCCGCCGAGATACCCGCGGTGTGGAGTGAAAGATGAGCATCCGGCGCGTGGAGGCAGGCGGCCCGCCCCTTCCCCCCGACGGGGGTAGTATTGCCGCACCTACCTGGCATAAAACGGATAAAACACGCAGCAGGGAAGGGGGACTCCGGCGTCATGCAATGATGCCGGTCAAAGCATGCCTGAAGGGAGATGCATTATATTGTTTTGATTTCATAAAAAAATTCATACATTGACTCTCTGTTAAAAATCTGTCTATCATAAGGATGTATGGGTAAGGTTGAGCAGGAAGTAACGAGAAAACCCGACCGCACTGAGCTGATATCAAGCTTAAACGTTCTGGCAAAAAACCTCTGGTGGAGCTGGAATCCTCCGGCCCAGAAAATCTTCGAAGAGCTTTCACCTCTGCTCTGGGAGACCACAAATCATAATCCGGTCGCGATCCTCGCACAGGTCTCCGACGCCGAACTCAACGCGCGGCTCGGCGATCGGGCGTTTTTAAAACGCCTTGTCGATGTCATCGAGGCATTTCGTGCGTATATGCACTCGCGGCCCGACATCAAAAAAGATTTCCCGCAACTCGGAAAGAATGATCTCGTCGCCTACTTTTGCGCAGAGTTTGGTTTCCATGAATGCCTCCCGTTCTACTCGGGCGGTCTGGGGGTGCTTGCGGGTGACCATGTAAAATCATCCAGCGATATCGGGCTCCCCCTGATCGGCGTCGGATTGTTTTACCGGAAGGGCTATTTTCAGCAGACCATCGATCAGAACGGCACGCAGGTCGAACACTATCCTACGACACTTCCCGGAATGGTGCCTGTCGAACTGGTCGTTAATAAGGGGGGGAAACCGGTCATCTGCAGCGTCACGATCGGCGCGAGTATCGTCTATTTTCAGGGGTGGATGATTACCGTCGGACGATCGAAGGTCTATCTCCTCGATACCGATGTCCCCGATAATGCGGAGGATTTCCGGGGGCTCACCGGACTGGCCTACGGCGGCGATGTCAATACCCGCATACGCCAGGAAATTGTCCTCGGCATCGGCGGCGTCCGCTTCCTGAGAGCACTCGGCATCCATCCGACGGTCTTCCATATGAACGAAGGACATGCGGCCTTCCTCACCCTCGAACTCCTCAGGGAGTACCTCACCCAGGGGATAGGGAATGCCGAGGCAGAGAAAAGAGTCCAGCAGCAATGCGTCTTTACAACCCATACCCCGGTCCCCGCGGGCCATGACCGCTTTCCCGCGGATCTCATCGAATTTACACTGAAACCGTATGCCGACGGGATGAATCTTTCCGTACCCGATCTGATGAAGTACGGCACCACCTCGGAGAGCAGCCAGCAGACCGAATTTACGATGACCATTCTCGGGCTGAAACTCTCACGGGCCGCGAACGCCGTGAGCAAGAAACATTGCGAAGTTTCACGTCTGATGTGGAAAAACCTGTACGACGGCAAATCCATGAAAAAGAGCGAGCTGGGATTTATCACCAACGGTGTCCACATACCGACCTGGGCGGCGCGGACCTCCTGGGAATTCTGGGAACGCCATAATTCCCACGCATGGAAAGAACATCTCCATGATCCGAAATTCTGGGAACATGTCGCCGATCCCGCCGTCGTTCCCGATGATGAACTCTGGTCGCTCCGCTATCAACTCCGGCGACAGCTGATAGAATTTCTCCGTTCCCGCGCACGACGGCAGCAGGTTTTCGGCGGAGGTACGGGGGAGGAGGCCGTGTATCATCTCTTGTCCTTTGACGCCCTTACGATAGGGTATGCCAGGCGGTTTGCCCCCTATAAGCGCGCACCGCTGATTTTTTCAAATCTCCCGCGGGCAATGGAACTCTTTAATGATCCCTCGCGCCCGATCCAGATTATTTTCGCCGGGAAGGCTCACCCGCATGATAACGACGGAAAAGAATACCTGCACCGGATCATCGAGATCACGCGCTCACATCCCTTCTACGGCAAGGTGGTCTTCCTTGAGAATTATGACATCAATGTCGCCCGATATCTCGTCGCGGGCTGCGACCTCTGGTTGAATACCCCACGCAGGCCGCTGGAGGCCAGCGGGACCAGCGGCCAGAAGATCACCATCAACGGGGGTCTCCACTTCAGCATACTCGACGGTTGGTGGAATGAAGCCTTTAACGGCAGGAACGGATGGACTTTCGGCGGTAGATTGCAGGATGACCTTACCGCGGAGGAGATCGACCGGCGGGATGCCGAATCCCTGTATAACATCCTCAGCCACGAAATCATCCCGACGTTCTACCAGCAGGACAAGGACGGTATCCCCCGGAAATGGATCGCTCGCCTGCGTAACGCTCTCAGGTCGATTATTCCGTTCTATAACACCCACCGCATGGTTACGGAATATGCGCGGAGGTATTATTTCCCGAAAGGTTCGCGGTAGAGAGCCTACCTGCCTGTGACACTGATTTCCTGCCTCCGGAACTCGTCGCGTAGTGTGACCGTCAGCTCATTTTTCGTTTGATCATAACTCCACCATTCACCGGTTCCGGCCGGAGGGGGTCCGGTGATTTCCCGTAGCCTTCTTCCGTCCGCAACGACAGACGAGGGTTCTGCCTTCCTTCCCTTTATCACGAGGCAGAGATACCGCGACGGCGGCCTGTACGTGCCGGCCTGCGCATTGAGTATGCACCGCAGGGAACTTCCCACCCGGGTGACCAGAATTTTCCGCCAGGCGTATTCCCCCGTCTGGTATTTGAAGGAAATCCCGTCATCTTCGTAGTTGGCACCTTCTGCTGTGTCGTGACGCGGGTAGACCGTCAGGAAGAGCGTGTCCAGGGGTTTTTCCGACGTGTATTGCTCGGCTCTCCGGGAAGGTATCACGGAACCGGCCCTGATGAAAAACGGAATCCGGTCAAGCGGGGCATCGATGGTGACACTCCGCGGTCCGCTGTACAGGCTGTCGGACCAGTAATCATACCACCCACCCTCGGGCAGGAAGACATCCCGGCGTGCCGCACCCGGCTGGAGGACCGGCGCGACCAGTATGCCCTTCCCGAAGAGGAATTCATCCCCGCGGTGATAGGTACGCGGGTCAGCCGGATAATCAAAAACCAGCGGCCGCATCATAGGGATTCCAGTCACGGATGCCTCACGGAAACTGGAATAGATATAGGGGAGGAGTTTGTACCGCAGCTCAATGGTCCTCCGGTTGATCCCCTCAAAGTCTTTCCCGTATTCCCACGGCTCCTTGTTGGGACTGTTGATTTCAGCATGACTCCTCATAAGCGGCGTAAACACACCCAGTTCGAGCCAGCGGGCGTAGAGCTCGCCCGACGGCATGCCGATGAAGCCGCCGATGTCGGTCCCGACAAATGGCTGCCCTGAAATACTCAGGTTCAGACACATCGGCAGAGCCATCTGCAGGTCGGTCCATGTGCTGCTGTTGTCACCCGTCCAGGCGGCGCTGTAACGCTGACCACCCGCATAGTTCGCCCGCGTCAGCACAAAGGGACGTTCACCAGGCCTGAGGGCCAGAACTCCCTCGCGCGTGGCACGGACCATCTGCATTCCGTAGATGTTGTGGTTTTTCCTGTGATCGGTGAATAGTCCCCGGTCGTTGTGGATGACCTCCGGATTGATGGTCTTCCCCGGTCCGTTGAAGACCGATGGTTCATTCATGTCGTTCCAGAAACCCCTGATGCCGTCCCGGGTAAGCCCGCTGAAGAGTGAACCCCACCATGTCCTTGCCTTCGCGTCGGTGAAGTCCGGGAAATGACAATCCCCGGGCCAGACCTGTCCCGTGAACAATCTGCCATCGGGATACCGCAAAAAAGCATTCTCCTTCATGCCCGATCTGAAGACCCAGTACGAGGAATCAATTTTGATGCCGGGATCGATGATGACAATGGTCTTAAATCCCTCGTTCGCCAGATCGCCGATCATCCGCCCGGGATCCGGAAATCGTGACGAATCCCACGTGAAGCAACGGTAACCGTCCATGTAGTGGATATCCAGATAGATTGCGTCGCAGGGGATGCGCTTGGTCCTGAAGAGGGAGGCGATCTCCCGTACGCGCTTCTCGGGGTAGTAACTCCACCGGCACTGTTGGTAGCCCAGGGCCCACTCCGGCGGCATCGGCATGGTTCCCGTCAGCTGGGAATATTTCGCGAGTATGTCGGCAGGCTGGGGTCCGCTGATGAAATAATAGTTCAGCTCACCGCCGGTCGCCCCGAACGAATAGACGTCCGGATCCTCCTTCCCCATATTGAAGGATGCGTAGTAGGTGTTGTCAAAGAATATCCCGTACGAGTACGTGCCCGTCACGCCGTAGAAGAACGGGATATCCTCGTACAGGGGATCTGTACTTGCGGAATAGGCGGGGATATCCGAATTCCACATCGACATGGCGATGCCTCTCTTGTCAAGTGCCGTTGATTTTTCACCGAAGCCGTAATAGTGTTCGCCGGCCGGCATGACCTTCCAGTTGCACGTTTCCTCACCGCACCAGCTTATACCCCTCAGGGAGTCGTCGCGGTTCAGAAGATGATGGGCCGAATCGAAGAAGGCGATCCGCAGGGGTGATTTGTTGATTTCGAGCGTAAGTTCTCCGGAAATGACCGAAAGGAATTTCTCCCCGTCTCGCACCCGGATTTTCTGATCGGGTGAGCGGTGAATGACCGCCCATGAACTGTCGGGCTGAAAATGGCCGGTTGTCGAAAGCCTGACGCGCGCCACCCCCGGTCCGGCGAAACTCACCCGGAGCTCGGCCGGTGGCGCTTCAAGGATGATCTCGTTCTCCTTCTGGCTCCATGAGGCGAGCGCCCCGACGGTCTGCCACTGGGAATCGGCACCCGTCCTTGCGATGAGGAGTAAAAATCCTAGACAGAGGGGAAAGACGGGACGTGACATGGCGGGAAAAGCCTCGGACTCGTGCCGGATGGTGAATCAGAGTGATTCACCGGTTGCAGGACTGAAAAAGTGAAACTTGGTCGGATCAAAGTAGAGCGTGAATTCTTTCCCGCTCTGCGGAACGATGTCCGCGGGGACCCTCGAAACATACTGCCCCTGCGTCGATGGAAAAACAAAATAGAGGAATATTTCATTCCCGACCGGTTCGGTGACTTCGATATGCACGGCAACACCCGCTGTGGCACTCCCCAACGAGCGCGAGTGGATATGCTCCGGACGTATGCCGAGAACAACCGGCTGACCGATGACTTTTGAAAGCCGCGGAAGATCCGCTTCATTGATCGGGAGGGTCAGCGTGCCCTGATCACGGATGAAGATGGCTTTGTCCTTCTTCTCGATCCTCCCGGTGAAGAAATTCATTGTCGGACTTCCGATGAATCCCGCCACGAACTGGTTGGCGGGAGCATTGTAAATTTTCAGGGGGGATTCAACCTGCTGAACGATGCCATCCTTCATCACAACGATCCTGTCGCCCATCGACATCGCCTCGATCTGGTCATGGGTGACGTAGATCATGGTTGTCGCAAGCTGCTTGTGGAGACGTGATATCTCTGTCCGCATCTGTACGCGGAGATTCGCATCAAGGTTGCTGAGCGGTTCGTCAAAGAGAAATACCTTCGGGCGACGGACGATCGCCCGCCCGAGCGCTACACGCTGACGCTGCCCGCCCGATAACGCCTTCGGTTTTCGTTCGAGCATCGAACCGATGCCCAGGATGTCCGCAGCCTCCTTCACCCTGACATCGATGTCCCCCTTGTCGTATTTCCTCATCCGCAACCCGAACGCCAGGTTGTCATATACCGACATGTGGGGGTACAGGGCGTAATTCTGAAATACCATCGCGATATCTCGATCCTTGGGGGGTACATCATTGACGAGATGATCATCGATGTAAATACTCCCCTGACTGATCTCCTCAAGACCAGCGATCATCCGCAGGGTTGTCGACTTTCCACATCCCGATGGGCCCACCAGGACGACGAATTCCTTATCCTCGATGGAAAGATTGACGTTCTCCACAACCACGTGGGAGTCAAACTTTTTCGTGACATGTTCCAGCCTTACCTGACCCATGAGAATTCCTTTCGGAGAAATGGAGTAAGCATGCGGGGCTAATATACGGTTTCTCGGCTGTATTCACAAATAATCCGCCGTTGCCACGCCTTCTGTTTCGTCGCCGTCCGCCGGCCGTTACGGGCCGCCGACCAACCCTGACTGCCACAGGCTTTTAACGGCCGACCGGGGGGGGCGCTTTTGAATTCCCCGCCCCGTCGGCCCACCTCGAGACGTTGACTTTCCGGGGAAATATAACTACTTTAACTCAATTTATTTCATCAGACCCCGATCTGAAAGACACCTCGTGCACCACCGGTACGCCATTCTTCTTCTCTGTCTGGTATCCG
>JAWOKN010000190.1:0-5248 GCA_033854175.1 Bacteroidota bacterium
CACCCGAGCCCCAGATCGGCATCCGCGACATACCCCTTCATCCTTGTGTAATCTTCAGCGAAGACCGCGTAATCCACCGTGCAGCACCCCCCGACTCCGCAGCAGGAGTTCGCATTTTCCTCATGCGTCTGTCCCGCGATCTGTGCGTATTTTTCTTTGACCGTTTTCTTGACTTCTTCTGAACCGTTCATGACTGAATCTCCTTTGCACTTTAGCAGCACTCGTTGTCCGGCTTGACGCTGTCGATCATGTCGAAGAATTTGCCGATTTCCCCGACCATCGCCCGCCAGTTATCGATATCAATGCAGTAACATGATTTTGGACCCTCGATCTCGCCTTTCACCAGGCCGAGCTCGCGCAGCTCCTTCAGATGCTGCGAGACCGTCGATTGGGCAAGGGGAAGGACCTCGACGATTTCTCCGCAGATACAGCTCTTCCGCCGGGCGAGCGTCTCCAGAATTGCTATCCGGGCCGGATGGGAGAGCCCATCGGCGAATGCCGCGATCCGCGCCTGCCTTTTATCGAACCTGTCTTTCTTGCTGAACGCCATGATAACCCCCTCGAATCGTTAATCGGTAATATACGATAAGAGATCCTGAGATGCAAGCCCTTGCCCGCGAAAAGTTTCCACTTGACATCTTCCGGAAGTTGTCCTATATTACGGATGCGACAAATATGTCGTATCCGTAACGCCCGGTTGACAAAACTGACGTTTTGTACCTGTTGCCGGTGTTTACCATGCATAAGGGGTTCTGTCATGAAAACCACAATCTATCAGCGCATAAAGAGCGCCCGCGAAAATAAGGAGATGGACCAGGGCACGCTTTCCCGGAAGATCGATGTCGCCATGCGGACACTCCAGCGCTGGGAGAAGGGGGAACAGGTTCCCGACAGCCAGTACCTTCTGAGACTTGCAAAATCGATGGGCGTCAGACCCGAATGGCTTCTCACGGGCGAAGGGGAAATGTACCCCTCCCAGCCGCCCCATTCGAATATTATTCCGTTCCAGAGGGATAAATTGCTCCCCAATGTCACCCTGGTCGAGATTCCGCTTCTTTCATCGGTTCCGGCCGGGAAGACTAACGCGATGTTCTATCCCGATCACGTCGATAAATATGTCACTGTCGATAATATCAAGGACCGCAATGCCTTCGCCCTCGTGGTCAAGGGCAACAGCATGTCCCCCAAGATCGAGGACGGCGATATCGTGGTCATCAGCCCCCAACAGGATGTCCGCAGCGGCGATATCTGCGTCATCCGCGTGAATGACGAGGATGTCCTCAAAAAGATCAAAATTGATGAACAGTATGTCCACCTGATTCCCCTGAATACCGATTTTGAACCTCTTTCGGTCAGGAAAAAAGATATTTCGTTTATGGGCAAAGTTGTGAAGGTTATTAAGAATCTCTGATTTTCCTGTTTTTCCGCGTTCCCGCCTTTCGTTTTCTGCGTGTTGTACGTGATCGGGCCGGCACCGGGTGATTGTTGTCACATGTCATCCCTAAACCCCTCAGTATATTAAGGCGTTATTCATCTCCACATCTTGGAAGATTTATTATGGTCGAATATCGCCAGAATCCAAACGGGCTGAAGTATTCAATGGTCTATAGAAAACCGTTAAGTGTCGGTGTCGTCGCGAAGATCTGCCGCGTGAGCAAGAAAACGGTTTTGAACTGGATTTACCGTGACGCACTGAAGGCGTTTACAACGTTCGGCGGACATTACCGCGTCTGGCCGGGTGATCTCAAGAAGTTTCTCGTGAAGGCCGGCATGGATGTTCCGTTTCACTTTGTCGACGACCGTCAGACGGTCTTTCTTATCGTGGACGATGATCCGGCCTTTACACTCCTCCTGAAGGAGGCCATACTCGCCCATTTTGCGAACGCCGACGTCATTACGACCGATGACGGCTATGAGGCCCTCCTTCTGATCGGTGAACGGAAACCGCATATCGTCATGCTCGACCTGAAGATGCCGAAACTCGACGGATTCGAGGTCCTCGAACTCCTCCGCCACCGGAAAAAGGACAACCTCCTGAAGATTGTCGTCCTTTCGGCGTACCTCGATCCTGAAACACGGGAGAAGTTGAAAAAGACTATCGCGGATACTGCCTGGGAGAAAGGGAAACCGGTCCACGAAATCCTCCACGACCTGGAGGACCTTGTGAATCCGGCCGACCAGGCAAAACCCCGGCAGCTCTACGCCCAGGCGAACTAGTTCTCTAAACATAGGAATGAGGACCCAGTGCATATTGTACTCTTCGATCCAACGGAAGAAATTAAAAGTCTTCTTATCGATAATCTCTATTCAACCGATCCGTCGGCGTACTCCATAACCCATCTCTATCCGCGGACGAAAAAGAAGGATATCCTCGGGGCTCTTCCGGGCGCCGATATCGTCATCTTCGGATACCGCCTGAGGGAGCAGACTGTCCTCCAGATGACGTCACTCATCCGCAGCCAGGGTCATTCCACACCCATCTTCGTCCTCACGAAGGAGTATAATGCGGGCGTCCCCCAGAAGTATAAAAAGGCGGGCGTCGATGAACGGCTGAGCGTCAATGAACTGAAATCACCCCTTCTCTCCTGGACACTCATGAGCTCCATGAGAATGGCCGAGGTACGGAAGAAGGCGGGTGATTTTGATACGTTGAAGAACCGGTTGTTGACGCTTTCTGAAACGCTGGCCTATATCACGCATGAAATCAATAACCCCCTGAGCGTCATGCGCCTCGCCCTGTACCACCTCCAGTCCTATCAGCTGGACGACGGACGGCGGGATATGCTGATGAAGATTCTTTCCGAGAATATCGACAAGGTTCAGCTCCAGATGGATGAACTCCGCTCCGTCCGCCGGCAAATGGGCGGCAAGGTGGGATCGGAATGCATCCCACTCCCCCAGAAAACCGCGGCCGCACAGGGGAAGGGCTGATTCCACACCACCCCCCCCAACACCGGGAGGGGCAGACACACCTTTTCCGCGCCGTGCGACTTCTGTCGTGCGACTTCTGAATCCACCTCTTGGAGGATATCCGATTTTTTGCTAACTTCCAGACCGGTATTGCTAACGGCTTTTATCCGGTACAGTCATGGGTTTTACCTGCGGTATAGTCGGTCTCCCCAACGTCGGTAAATCGACGCTGTTCAACGCTCTCACTGCGGCAAGTGTCCCGGCAGATAATTATCCCTTCTGCACGATCGATCCCAACGTCGGCGTCGTCGCTCTCCCCGATAAACGCCTCCATGAGGTCGCACGCATCTTTAAATCACAGAAAATCACACCGACCGTCATCGAGTTTGTCGATATCGCCGGCCTCGTCAAGGGTGCAAGCAAAGGGGAGGGGCTCGGAAACCAGTTCCTCTCCCATATCCGCGACGTGCATGCCATCTGCCATATCGTCCGCTGCTTCGATGACGAGAACGTGGTCCATGTGACCGGCAGCGTCGATCCGGTCAGGGATGTTGGTCTGGTTGAAGCGGAATTGCTCATCAAGGACCTGGAAACCGTTGAAAAGAAAATGTCGGAGCTCAAAAAACAGAGCAGGAGCGGCGATAAGAAGGTCAGGATGGAACTCGAGTACCTCGAGAATCTCTCCCGCAGGCTGGCGGAGGGTCGCCCCGCCTCCGGCGAACATCCCGTCCACCCCGAGGAACAACTCCTCTACCGCGACCTGCACCTCCTTACCGCAAAACCGGTCATGTATGTCGCCAATGTGGCGGAGGAACACCTGGGGGAGGAAAACGATTATGTGCGCCGCCTGCGGGAGTACGCCATGAAGGAACATGCCCTCGTGGTCGTCACCTGCGCGAAGATGGAGGCGGAAATTGGCTCGATGCCAGTCGAGGAACGGGAAAATTTTCTGCATGAACTCGGCGTCCCGCATTCCGGCCTCGAACAGATCATCCTCCAGGGCTATGCACTGCTCCACCTCATCACGTTTTTTACCGCGAATGAAAAGGAGGCCCGCGCCAAGACCCTCCGCAAGGGCTCGCTCGCACCTCAGGCGGCAGGGGAGATCCATACGGATTTTGAACACGGATTTATCCGCGCCGAGGTCATAAAATATGACGACCTGGTTCGCCTCGGATCTGAACACGCTGTGAAGGAGAAGGGGTTGATGCACCTTCAGGGAAAAGAGTATGCCGTCGAGGACGGCGACGTGATCCTTTTCCGTTTTAATGTCTGAAAGGATTTTTTACCCGGGGGGTGAGGTGATTCCTTTAGAGAACTCCAAGCTTTTTCTTTGCCTCTTCCGACATCATCGCCGGGGTCCACATCGGCTCCCAGACCAGACGGACGTCGCATTCGTGAACCCCCTCCAGTTCCAGTATCTTCGTCCTGACAACGTTCGCAATAGCCCCTCCCATACCGCAGCCAGGCGTCGTCAGTGTCATTTTTACCCCGACCCAGTCATCAATGATCTTTACATCGTAGACAAGACCGAGATCGACGATGCTTACCGGGATTTCGGGATCATAGACCATCCGTAAAACGTCAAAAACCTGGGCTTCTGTTACCTGCGGTTGTGATGTCGGGGCCGTCATTGTGGTTCCTTTTCCTGAAAGAGAGTTTATATGTAAAGATACACCAAACAGCCCGAAAAACCAAACCAGCCGGCCTATTCTGTGCTGATTTCAAAATATTTCCGCTCCTTCTGAAGATCTCCGAGGAGGATCTGTATCGATCCGTCCCGCATCTGGGAGGGGAGGTAGATCGGCGCACAACCGTTTCCTTCCATCGAGCCGGAGTTGTTTTCATCCAGCGGCTCGTCGGTCTTTACAGGCCGCAGCCTGCTCAAGGGGTAGGGCGCGTCACACTGAGAACAGATCAGGTTGTCGTCCTTCAGATAATACTTCCCGTATGCGTAACAGGCCCTGCAGGCGTCAAATGCAGTGGCAAATGTGCTCAGGCTTTTCCGGATGACGAAGAAGCGTATCTCCAGGCCCTGATCCCGGATGGAGAACCGGTGGAGATTGTTGTCGCTCACGGCGCTGATCGGTATCGTGACCGTTCCCCCGGCCGATACCGTAAGCTCCGTCGATCCGAAATCGACCTCCGTCCGTGTGGAAAAGACATCGCTCGCCCCCAGGAGTACGATCAGAAGGAGGGAGAGGATCGCCGCACTCATCTGCCAGCGGCGCTGATTTCCAGCCGCACCCGCAGTAGGGCGTTTTTTACCGGGGATCATCATCATCAGAGCCGGAATGATCAGGATCGCACCGATGAAAAGGATGTCATGCTGGACAAT
>JAWOKN010000191.1:0-2854 GCA_033854175.1 Bacteroidota bacterium
ACCGGCAAACAGGATCTGAATCCCGATTGCGATCTGGGATTTGTTGAGGCCGGCGTCGAGCATGGACATGCAAGGAAACCGGACATCACATCATTGTTCAGAAGGCCGGTGGGTTATCGAATAGCCGAAAGGGAAGGAATTGACGGCGTCACCCGTGACCAGCAAAAGGTCGAGGGGAGTAAATCAAAAAACCGGCTGATCTCTGATCTCGATGAAAAAGCCGCAATCTCTGCCGCCGATTTTATCAGAAACAGGTCGGTTCAATTGGGTAAACCCTGGGTGGCATATGTCGGATTTCGGGCACCTCATCCGCCGTGGAACGGCCCGCGGGAGCTTTTCGATGAGTATATTCGGAAGGTTGAATTGCCGCTCTTGTCGATCGAAGAGCTTGAACAGCTGCCTCTTCCTTATCAGGTGATGAGAAATTTCAAAAGGATCTCCACACCGATCCCGCATGAGCGAATGAAACGTGCCGCCGCTGCATACCTGGCCATGATTACCGAACTGGACGATAAGGTCGGCGATCTGTATCGGTGCCTGGAAGAAACCCGTCAGCTCGGGAACACCTATGTCATCTATACATCCGATCATGGCGAAAGTCTTGGCGAACATGGAATGTGGCTCAAGAATAATCTCTATGAAGGTCCGACCCATATTCCGCTCCTGATATCCGGCCCTGGTTTGCCAAAAGGAAAAACCATCGGATCACCCGTCGGTCATGTCGATCTTGTCGCAACAATGCTTCAGTTGTCAGGAACGCAACAGCCGAAGGATTTGCGGGGGACATCACTTTTGCCGCTCATCAACGGAAAAACGAACGGCGGGCCACTATTCGCCTATTCGGAATCCCATTCCGAGGGAAATCCGACTGGCTCCTTTATGATCCGGAAGGGAGATTGGAAGCTTCTTCACTTTTCGTACTATGAAGACTGCCTGTTTGACCTCAAGGATGATCCCGGAGAAATGAACAACAGGATCGACGATCCGGCCGTCAAGGACGTCGTGGCAGATCTCCGGGCGGTCTTGTACCGAGCGGTCAATCCGGAGGAGGTGACGGAAAGAGCGTTCGCATTGCAGGAGAATATCCTGAAACACTTTGCAGAATCGATGAATGAAGAGGAGCTCTTCCAATTGTTCGCAAGCAGGCTCGGCGATGGCGAGGCGCGGGTGATCGCGAAAATGCTTCGTTCCAGGTATACGTAATAATTGTACTTTTGGAGGGCATCCATGAATAAGAATAATAACGCGCTTGGTATCCCCCGGAGGGATTTCCTGAAAACCGCTGCTTTGGGTGCGGCTGGCTTGTGGACACTGGGAGGCTTTGGAAGCGCCTTCCCGCTGCATTCTCGGGGAACAGATACACGACCGAATGTCATTCTCATCCTGGCCGATGACATGGGATTCTCCGATATCGGGTGTTACGGTTCCGAAATCCGGACACCGAATCTCGACCGGCTGGGGCAGTCAGGTGTTCGGTTCAGCCAGGCGTATAATACCGCCCGCTGCTGTCCGAGCCGCGCATCGCTTCTGACAGGACTTTATCCGCATCAGGCAGGTGTCGGTTACATGGTGCAAAATTACGGCACTCCCGCTTATCAAGGGTATCTGCGAACGGATTGTATGACGATCGCTGAAGCGGTGCGCGAGGCCGGGTATACCACCTGGATGACCGGCAAATGGCACGTCGGCGGCAATCAAATCCCCAACGATCCTACCACCTGGCACCCGGGTGCGCCGGATCAGCCTTCGCCGCTTGATCGCGGGTTCGATAACTTCTTCGGAACGCTCGGCGGAGCCGGAAGCTACTATCGGCCGCCGATTTTTATGGATCAGAACAAATTTGTCGAGATGCCGGAGAAAGGCTTTTACTACACCAATGCCATCGGGGATCGTGCCTGCAGAATGATCCGCAACTCGGTCAAGGAGAATAAACCGTTCTTCGGTTATGTGGCGTTCACGGCGCCGCACTGGCCGCTCCACGGGCTTCCGGAAGATATCGGGCGTTATCGTGAACGTTACCGGGAAGGCTGGGACGAGCTGCGCGCCGCACGGTACGAAGAGCTGAAGAAAATTGGGCTGATTTCCGCAACGTGGCCCCTTTCACCGCGCGATCCGCGCTCCCCGGCATGGAACAGTCTTGATGCGAAGCGACGCGAGTGGGAAAGCATGCGGATGGCGGTCTACGCAGCAATGATCGACCGCCTCGACCAGAATGTGGGCCGCATTCTCGATTGCCTCGATGAAACTGGCCAACGGGACAATACGGTCATTTTATTCCTCTCAGACAACGGGGGCTGCGAGGAACATCTCAAGGAGGACGGTAGCAATGTCCGGCGGTACGATATTCCTATGACCACGGGCGAGAAACCGACGATGGGGAATATCCCCGGTCTGATGCCGGGTCCGGAAAATACATTCCAGAGTTATGGTGTATCATGGGCAAATGCGTCGAACACGCCGTTTCGCCAGTTTAAAAAATGGGTGCACGAGGGTGGCATTGCCACTCCACTCATTGTCAATTATGCGGGTTATAAGGGATCGTCCGGACGCATAGTCCATGATGTCTGCCATAACATCGATATCATGCCGACGATTCTGGAAATCACCGGGGCGAAACATCCGGAGGAATTGCACGGACATCGCATGAAGCCGCTTGAAGGCAGGAGCCTGGTCCCGCTTGTGACCGGAACCGGTTCATTGCCGGAGCGTCCCATTTTCTGGGAACACATGGGCAACCGGGCGGTTCGCGCCGGTTCGCTGAAGTTGGTCGCGGATGACAATGCTCCATGGGAATTGTACGACCTTTCCGCCGACCGGACTGAATTGAACGATTTAATGGAAAAACTTCCGTCCG
>JAWOKN010000192.1:0-24875 GCA_033854175.1 Bacteroidota bacterium
ACCTTACTGAACTACAAACTCGTGAACTTAAAAGAATCCAAATGAAAAAATCCGTATCTTCTAAAACTCTTCCACCCTGACATTTCTATCGAGCTTAATTACCTGACATTTCTAATAAGTTTCTACATTTTTTGATTCTTTCCACCCAGTCCCCTATATTTCAAGTATTGTAGAGATCCCATGGCTAGAAGCTTTTTCTCCCATCTCGAATGTTCCCGGTGTGCCAGGCGCTTCGATCCTGGTACGATCCAGACCTTTTGCCCGGAGTGCAACCAGCCGCTTCTGGCGATCTATAACCTGTCCGAAGCCCGGAAGCACCTGAATCCCCGGATGCTCTCGGACAGGGAAGGTTCCCTCTGGCGTTATCGTGAACTCCTGCCGGTTCTCGACGATGCAAACATTGTTTCACTGGGTGAGGGGTGGACTCCGCTCATTCACACGCGCCGCCTGGGTGAACGAATCGGCACACCGCGCCTCTATATCAAGGAGGAGGGAGTGAACCCGACCGGTTCATTCAAGGCCCGCGGTTTATGCCTGGCGGTTTCAAAAGGTGTCGAACTCGGAGTCCGTTCGATGGCAATCCCCTCGGCGGGAAATGCCGGGGGCGCACTTGCGGCATACGCCGCGAAATCCGGAATTGAGGCGCACATTTTCGTTCCCCATGAGACGCCTATGGTGAACAAGGAGGAGGTGGCTTACTTCGGCGCGGATCTGCACCTCATCGAAGGCCTCATCAGTGATGCCGCCAAAAAGATGAATGAACTGAACATGGGTGGAAAATGGTTTGATGTCTCGACAATGAAGGAGCCGTATCGCCTGGAGGGGAAAAAAACAATGGGGTACGAGCTTGCCGAACAATTTTCGTGGACACTCCCCGATGTCATCCTCTACCCTACAGGGGGCGGAACCGGCATTATCGGCATGTGGAAGGCATTTTCCGAGCTTGAGCAACTTGGCTGGATCCGGGGCAAAAAACCGAGGATGGTCTCCGTCCAGGCCAGCGGCTGCGCCCCCGTCGTACGCGCCTTCACGCGGAAGGACAAAAAATCCGAATTCTGGGATAACGCCACAACCATCGCCTCCGGACTGCGTGTGCCGAAAGCCTTTGGCGATGTCCTGATCATGCAGTCGATCTACCAGAGCGGCGGTACTGCAGTCCCGGTGGACGACGCCGATATGATCAGAACAATCCGGGAGGTGGCAGCAGAGGAAGGCCTCCTCCTCTGTCCGGAGGGTGCAGCCTGTGTTGCGGCGGTTCAAAAGCTGCGGAAGGACAACTTCCTTTCACCCTCGGAAACCGTCGTCGTGTTCAATACCGCAAGCGGCTACAAGTACCGCGAGGTGCTCTCATCACTTGCATCGTAATTCCCTGGATCAGGGTCTGTCCTCACGTCTTCCGCCACCGGGATACCTCACCCGGCGGGACTCGACGCACGCCTTTTTTGGGTTCGGTGATGATTCCGTGCGCACGCAAGGAGGAATTTCCTCTCTGAACTGGTCGAAAACCGCAGGGATGCCTTGAAATGCCGAATTCCAGAAAATCCGCGCGGTTTGACTTTTTCGTATGGTTTTTGTATGATGGGGGGATTATATGATCTACACTCCAAGACTCTACCACTAATCAGGGCGCGTTATGCAGCTAAAAGAAAAAATTGAAAACGACGTTGCCGTCCTCACCTTTAAGGGCGACCTGTTGGGCGAACCAGACACGACGAAGATCCGGGAGAAGATCCACAGTTTGGTAAGCGACAACGTCAAGAAGATTGTCATCGACCTCGGCGGTGTGAACTATATGAACAGCTCGGGGCTCGGCACCTTGATATCGGTTCTTACAACGGTCCGGAATAGTCAGGGCGAACTGGTTCTTGCCAATGTCGGCGGTAAAGTCCAGAATCTTTTCCTGATTACCCAGTTGACAAAAGTTTTCGACTCCTACGAGACCGTTGACAGGGCAATGGCGAGTTTTAAGTCAAAGAAGTAATCCGCGGGATCGTCCGGAGAACCTGGAATGAGGTTGACCTCTCCGGCATTTCAACACAACAAACCGATACCAACACGTTTTGCCAGCATGGGCATCCGAGGGGGTAACAATCTTTCTCCCCCGCTGCAATGGTCCGACTTCCCCGGGGGGACGCGATCGTTCGCCCTTTCGATGACCGATCTGCATCCCGAAGCTGCCATGTGGGTACACTGGCTGGTCATCAACATCCCGGCTCAGACGACTTCCCTTGCCGGGGGATCATCACCCGGTGCACTGCCTCGTGGTAGCTGCGAACTCTTCAATTCCTTCGGAGAAAAGGGGTACTGCGGACCCCAGCCGCCGGCCGGATCAGGTCTCCACAGATATCAAATAACCGTCTTCGCACTCAGTACAGAAAACCTGGACGTGTCACCGTATACGCCTTATCCCTCCCTCGGGCCGGTGATCAAGGAGTATATCCTCTCTTCCGCTTCATTGACAGGAACGTTTGAACGCTAAAAATATTCAACAACCGGGTATTGGCAGACAGGAGTGAATCTCGATCAGGTGAATCGTTGTGAGGCGGAATGCCGAGCGACCACCCCGTGATGACATTCGACTTTTCTCTGTTATAATCAGCATCGTTACGATCTCTCTCATCGTACCGTGGACCGGGCCTCCGGGGAATTCATCATGGGGTGGTCTTTGCCTATGCGTCGGCGTTCATATGATTAGACGAAAAAGAGTTGAAAAAGTTACCATACGGTGATACATTTTTATCCTGATTCCGCACTATTCCGGTTGATATTTGCATTTTTCTTTTAAAATATTGATATTTTATATTCGTAGTTTATCATTCGTTGTCTATAAATACGCCGCAAAGGGATCCGATGTCCGTTAATGTACGCAACCTTTCCAAGTCGTATGGCAGTGCGAAAGCCGTCGACAATATCTCTTTTGAGGTTCATTCGGGTGAAATTCTGGGATTTCTCGGGCCAAACGGCGCGGGCAAAACCACCACGATGCGGATTATCACCTGCTACCTCTCGCCGAGCGCAGGATCGGCCCAGGTCGAAGGCCGGGATATCATCAACAACTCACTCGAAGTCCGCAAGGTCGTGGGATATCTCCCCGAACAGAACCCCCTCTATCTTGATATGAATGTCCTCGAATATCTTGATTACACCGCACAATTGCAGGGCGTCAACAAGGCCCTGATCCCGCGCCGCAGGAGGGAGATGGTCGATGTCTGCGGTCTGGGCGAGATGAAACACAAGGATATCGGGCAGCTTTCGAAGGGTTACCGCCAGCGCGTCGGCCTTGCCGCGGCGATGATTCATGACCCGCGCGTCCTGATCCTGGATGAGCCGACGAGCGGACTCGATCCCAACCAGATCGCCGAAATCCGGAATCTTATTCAGGACCTCGGGAAGGAAAAAACCGTCATCCTCTCGACACATATTCTCCCGGAGGTCCAGGCCACATGCAACCGCGTCATCATCATCAACCGGGGGAAGATCGTCGCAGACGGCCCGATTTCCGATTTGCAGCGAAACCTTCAGGGCGGGGAGAAGATCATCATGGAAATCGAGCTTCCCGACCCGGACAGCCAGTCGTTTGAAATGATTGCAGTCCAGGTGCAGGCCCTTCCGGCTGTGACGACGGTCCAGCTCCTGAACGACCGGGACGGCACAAAAAAATTCAGCATAGAAACGGCACGGCAGGCCGACATCCGCAAGGATCTTTTCCAGTTGTGCGTTCAAAAAGGGTGGGGACTTCTTGAACTGCACCGCGAGGAGACCAGCCTTGAGGATATTTTCCGTCAATTAACATCAGGTTCTTCGAAATGAACTTCGGCAACATCAAATGTATCTTCAAAAAAGAACTGCGATCGTTCTTTAATTCCCCGGTCGCCTATATCGTCATCGTCGTCTACCTGATCATCCTCGGATGGTTCTTCACCAGCAACCTCTTCATCTACAACCTCTCGACCCTGAGGACCGTGTTTGAGATGACCCCGTTTCTTCTCCTCTTTTTCGCCCCCGCCATCACCATGCGGCTCCTCTCCGAGGAGAAAAAAAGCGGGACTCTCGAGGTCCTGGTCACAAAACCGATCGAGGAATCGGATATTATTGCGGGAAAATTTCTCTCTGCCTGGGTCCTCTACTTTTTCACTCTTTTGCCGACCCTCTGTTACTATATCACCATCTCCCTCATCGGTGAGCTGGACACCGGATCGGTCATCGGCGGATACCTCGGTCTGTTGCTTGTCGGAGCGGTTTTTATCGCCGTGAGCGTGTTCGGATCCTCTCTGACCGAGAACCAGGTGGTGGCGTTCATCATCAGCCTGTTTATCGTCTTTATTCTCTTCATGCTCGATAAAATCCTCTTTTATCTTCCCGCTTCGATCGGCATCGTCCTTGAATACCTGAGCATCGACTATCATTTTTCCAACATCGCGCGCGGGGTCGTCGATTCCCGCGATATCATCTATTATGCGTCGGCAATCGGCCTGTCGCTCTATGTCGCGACGGTCATGCTGCAGCGGCGACGGTGGTCATGAGGAGGAGACAGCAGACATGAACCGACAACAGATCATGACCCGTTCACTCATCATCGTTGGCATCCTCATTCTTGTCAACATCATCGCATTGCGGTTTTTCAAACGGTTCGATCTCACCTCCGAGAAGATCTTCACGCTCTCTGATGCCAGCAAAAACCTGGTCAGGGCGCTCGACGACAAATTTCTTGTCAAGGCGTACTTTACCTCAGACCTCCCCCCTGAATACGCGAACAACCGACGCTTTCTCAAGGACGAGCTTGACGAGTACCGCGCGTACTCCGGCGGAAATTTCCAGTACGAATTCATCGACCCGTCCAAAAAAGACGATCTCGAACAGGAAGCCCAGCGATACGGAATCCCCCCCGTCCAGGTGCAGGTGCTGAAACAGGATAAACTCCAGGTCCAGAACGCCTATATGGGGCTGGTTTTCCTCTACGGGGATAAACAGGAACGGCTTCCGGTCATCCAATCGACATCCAATCTTGAGTACGAGATAAGCTCGGCAATAAAAAAACTGACATCAAAAGAGCTGAAAAAGATCGGCTTTCTCACGGGGCATGGAGAGCCGAATCTTCAGGCCCTCGGTAAGTTCGACCAAATCCTCTCAAAACAGTACACCGTGACGACAGTCGATCTCACAGGCGGTAAGGCTGTCCCGGATGACATCGCCGTCCTCATGGTCATCGCTCCGAACAAACCGTTCAAAAGCTGGGAAAAATACCTCATCGACCAGTATCTGATGAAAGGCGGCCGGATCGCGTTCCTGCTCAACAAGGTCGATGCGACGCTCCAGATGCAAATGGGCAGGCCGCTCAACCTTGATCTCGACGATCTGCTCGAATCGTATGGCGTCAGGATCAATACCGATCTGGTCCGGGACGCCAGCTGCGCATACGTCAACGTGCAGCAGCAGGCCGGATTTATGATCATCCAGAACCAGGTACCCTTTTACTACCTCCCCCAGGCGAGCGATTTTGACCAGACGAGCCCGATCGTCAAAGACCTGAGATCGGTTGTCCTCTACTTCGCGAGCTCGATCGACACGAGCATTGCGCGGACTCGCGGATTGACCGCCCGCGTTCTCATGAGATCCTCGAAACGGAGCGGACGCCAGGAAAACGCCTTCGTCATCAGCGCGGCGATGCAGATGACCCCCGATATGTTCAAGGAGTCGGGCATCCCCCTGTGTGTGACGGTCGAGGGGGCTTTTCCGAGCGCGTACGGAAACAAGCCGATCGTCGTCGATTCCTCCGTCGCTTCCACCGTCGACACGACACACAAGCTCGTCACCGGAAAACTCTCGAAAATTGTCGTCATGGGGGACGGCGACTTTCTACAGGATCAGTATTCGGGGGGAAGCAGGGACAACTACCTCCTCGCCAGTAATCTTGTCGACTGGCTGGCGGACGATATCGGGCTTGCCTCCATCCGTGCCCGCGATGCGAGCAGCAAGCCGCTTGAGGAAATATCGGAAGGGGCGAAGGGATGGGTGAAGGGGATCAATCTTGTACTCCCGCCACTTCTTGTCGTTTTCGCCGGTGTTATCCGTTGGCGATGGCGCATAGCCATGCGGAAACGACTTGAAACAAAGGTTGTCTAGACCATAACGACGGAAAAATTATGAACCGATCAACGATTACACTACTTGCCATCCTCGTTGTACTCGGGGCCATCGTGTTCTTCCTGATTCCTGGCGAGAAGGAACACGAGACCAGCTACACACCGGGAGACGTCCATTTTACAATCGACTCAGCCAACACGGTAAAAATCGACATCCAGCGGATGGGAAAGAAAATCACCATCGAAAACATCGGGGGAAAATGGACAATCACCTCCCCCATCATGTACCTGGCTGATCCGTCCGCCGTGAACCAACTCCTCAGCGGGTGCACCAAATTCAAGCCCGGGAGCCTCATCTCGTCCAATCCGGAAAAACAATTCCTCTTCCAGGTGGATACGGCCGGCACGAAACTCACGATCACCGGCCGGTCGGGAAAACCAGCCTCGATCATTCTCGGTAAGATGGGACCCTCGTTTTCGGACATCTATTTCCGGCTCCCCGAATCGAACGACGTCTACCTCGGCCAGGGAATTGACTCATGGCTCATTTCCAAGGACATCAAGGACTGGCGGGATAAAACAATCATTTCACAGCCGTCCGAAACCATCAAGGATATCGCCTATCAGGTCGGCAACAGAAAGTATGATTTTCACCGCGACACCAGCGGCTGGAAATCAGATACAAAATCGTTCGACCCCTCGTCGATGAATACCACACTGAACACACTGGCGAACCTCCGGGCGGAGGATTTCATCGATACGGCGATGAAACCGCAGGCCCAGCCCGTTACCATACAGATCAGGGGGATTGAAACTTCGACGCTCCAGGTTTCACCATCGCTCCCTGATTCGTCAAAATACTACGTGAAGACACAGAGTTCACAGTCGACGTTCGTGATCAGTAAATTTACCGCCCAGCAGCTCATGAAACCGGTGGAACAATACGGCCCCGCACCCTCGCGCCCGACCGTTGCCGCCGAGAAACCACGTGCGATAACGCCACCGGCCGTCTCAAAACCGGGCAAGGTCACACAAACCGCACAGGGGACACCGAAACCCTCTACCCATCCACTACTGCGCCCGGCTCCGAAAAAAGAAACGCCGGCAGAAACGAAAACAACCCCCATCGAAACGAAAACAACCGCGACGCCCACGCAAGCCACCACGCCCCCCGCACCGGGAACAACCGGGAAAACCGGGACGGCGCAACAAAACGGCAAAGAGAAGCTGGGGTCAACCGCCCAGCCGGCTGAGGAAGATGAAGGAGACCTTCAGGTGTACACTGTCCTGAGGGGTGAAACCATGACCACGATCGCGAAAAAATTCAATGTCACAGTCGAGCAAATCCTCAAATGGAACCTGTTGAAATCAATCTCGGTCACACCGGGTCAGGAATTGTACATTTATCAGCGTAAGAAAAAGTAGCAACGTTCTTCCACAGGTGACGGTTGGGAATAAAACCGCCGCCCGGGGGGGTAAATTCACTATCACATTCTTCATTTTTTGAAAGGATTTCATATGCGTAAATCCGCGTTCTTTCTTGCGTTCGCCCTCATGATGCTGTGCACCGCACAGGTCTTTTCACAGGCGAAAAAAACTCAGGACAAAGAGACTACCGTCAAAGGGGAAGTCGTTGATGTTTCCTGTTACCTGGCTCACGGGAAAAACGGAACCGGTGACGGACATAAATCATGCGCCCAGGCATGCGCCCAGGCGGGCGGTCCTCTGGGGATACTGACAACCGACGGCAAGCTGTACGTTTCGGTCATGCCCGACGACCATAAAAACGGGCCGAATCAAATGCTGATCGATCATCTCGCCGCAACCGTGACCGCCACCGGGCTTGTCCGCGCGAAAAACGGCGTGCGCGGCATCATGATTACAAAAGTTGAGGCTGCCGGAGCCCCGAAGGAGGAAGAAAAGAAGTAATCTTTCCGGCCAGATCATCCGGTGCCCCAAAACCGCCCCACGGGGGCGGTTTTTTGTTACCACCCCGCGCATGAGGTTCACTGGTTGAAGCGAGCAAGCGTGTATCTCCTCCATCCGGATTTTGTGAGAAGGTCATCGATGAATTTCTCACGTTCGAGATACCAGGCCACAACCTTGCGCCCGCGCGCCAGGGGAAGCTCGACAACCTTGATCGAATCCGAGGGCAGGCGTATATCGATGGGCACAAGCAGCCTGTACCGGGGCTCCTCCCGATCCGGCAGTACCAGGGGATGTGAAAAAACGAGGTTGACATGCCTGCGGAGAAGGTAACTGAGAGGTGCAACCACCTGGTGGCCTGCCATGGTGCTGATCGGCACCCCATGGCGCACAATCCATGGATCGTTCACCCCAAGCATATCGACTGTCGGCAACTTTGAATAATAGGGGATGACACCGGCCGCGGTCGTTGCGATCCTCACCGAGCGGTTTTCCATGAAGAGCGAATCGAGCATCCGGCCAATTCCAATCCAATCCTCGTAATCTCCGGTCAGATGGCCCTCCAGCTGCCTGATCGGTTCGATCCCGATGCTCTGATTGTACGTGAATGTCACCTCATGGTATACCGATCCTGCCAGGAGAAGGATCACAAACGCCACCCTCAGTACAAGCGGCCTGAAATAGACGAAAAGTGTCCAGGCGATCAGAAGAAACATCAGAGGCATCACCGGAACCATCAGACGGAATTCCATGAAGTCCCCGCCCACAACGATGACATAGCATACCCAGAGGAGAATGGCGACCGCGGCAAGGAGGAGGAAGGTGTTGTCATCCTTCAGCATCCTCCGGATGGCGACAAAACCTACTATGCAGAAGGGATACCAGACATACGAGATCAGAAATACCGATATATAGCGGAGGCCGTGAAGAATAGATCCCGAGAATACCGACGCTGTTTTCAGGTAAAACGGATTGGGAAGAATCCCGCCATAATACCATAATTTCCAGAGTAGCCACGCAGCAAGGAGTGCCGCCTGGGGCAGGAGAAGCCATGTGAGATGGGTATTTCGTGTCCTCCTTCCGGATTGCAGACGGAAAATCTGAAAGATCAGATACACACCGAAAAGACCTGAGATAATCATGGAATCAGGACGCGTCATGATCGCACAGGCGCTGCCAAGTGAGAAGACGGCCAGTCTCCTGTTTGTCGGCTCCCTCCCGCTCCTCATCTCCACGAACGCATGCACAACAACGAGAAGGAGTAACGTCTGAAATTGTGTTTCCAGACCGCCCGTCGCAAAGGAATGGAAGGTATAGTTCCAACCCAGAAGAACAACCGTCATACAGCCGATGTACCGGGAGCCGAAACACAGCGTTGCGATATGGAATGTCAACAGGAGAGAGAACAGGAATGAGACAAGCCCCAGTACCTGGGACAAGTGTGAAGGATCAAACCCCACCGACATCCCGCCGGCAATCATGAGCGTCCACAAAAAATTGCTGTATCCTTCGACGCGTTCACCGGCATTCCAGACCAATCCGCGGCCCTGGACCAGATTCTCCGCATACCGGAATGAGATAAATGCGTCATCCTGCATGAACCTGTGGATCCATGCCAGAGCGATCATCGCCGCGATGCACAGAGTCAGTACGATACGTACATGCCGTTCAATCCACATCCCGATTGCCGGAGATCCCATATTTTTCGAGTATGACGGTTGGGGAAAGTCTCTAACTCCACATGCCGTCTGCCATCAGTCCGTCAGTTCCCGAGAGGGTGTGCCGGAGACGGTTCTCCGGTGATGATCAGACGCTCAGAAAGATTCCGCAGGTAATTTTACAGAATATTTCATCACATGTCAAGAGGAAAACCCCGGTCTTCCAACCCGCCCGGATAACGATCGCATCAGCAGGAAATACCGATCACCCACCCCCCCCAGCCTGTGGGCCCCGGGAAGGTGTTTGCAACCTTACCTGCCGTTTTCGTTGCTTCTAAACCAATTTTCTTGTATATTTCACGATAACCGCTCTTTTATATCCATTTTTTTGAAGGATTTCACTCACAATGCCGTTAATGACAAAAATCCGCGAAAATCTCTCCACATTTTTCTCAATATTCGCGGGTGTTTTTGTGGTCTATATCGTCCTTGACTGGGGGATGGACATCACGGGCCGCCGCCACAGATCACAGACAGCAGAAGCATCACAGGTCGGGAAAATCAATGGCGAACCGGTCACCTATCGTGAATTTGAAGAACTCGTGAAGGAACAGATCGATAATCAGAAAAAGCAGACCGGAACCGATCCCGACGAGAATCAAATGAATTCCATCCGGGATCAGGTCTGGGAGCAGCTGGTTGATCAGCAACTCTACACCGAGGCGGCCAAAAAGCTGAATGTCACGGTGACCGATCAGGAAATCATCGACTGGGTCCGCGGCGACAATCCTCCGGATTTTCTCCGCCAGCAGTTCACCGACTCCACCGGAACATTCCGGCGCGCCCAGTACGACGCGACGATCATGGACCCGCGGAACAAGAACATCATGGTCACGGTCGAGGACTTTCTCCGCAAGCAACGGCTCAGAGAGAAGCTCCAGAGCATCGTCCTTGCAAGCATCCGCGTCTCCGATCAGGAAATCCTTCAGCGCTACATCGACCAGAACATCAAGTATGAGGCGGATTACGCACTGTTCGACCCCAATCAGATGATCAAACCGGGCGATGTGAAGGTGACCGACGATGAAGTCCGGAAGTACTACAACGACAACCCTGACGAGTTCAAGGTCGAGGCCAGCCGCAAGCTCAAGTATGTCTATTTCAAGGAAGAGGCGTCAAAAAGTGACACCGAAGATGTCATCAAGGAAATGTCCGATATCAAATCCCGTGTGGCCGCCGGGGCCGATTTTGCCGATCTGATGAAGACATTCAGTGAAACCCCCGCACCCGACCGGTTCTTCAAGCACGGAGAATTCCCTCCTGCAAGGGAAGAGGCCGTTTTCTCCGCGAAGGTTGGCGATATCGTCGGACCATTCCTTGAACCTGACGGATACCACATGGATAAAGTCACCGAATTCCATGACGGTACGGATTTTGCGGTCCATGCCAGCCATATTCTCATCAGGATCGACAACAACGACAGTGCGAAGGCACTTGAGAAGGCCAGGGAAATTTACAAAGAAGCAAAAAAGGGGAGTGATTTTGCTGCACTGGCAAAACAATATTCTACCGATCCGAGCGCAGCCAACGGCGGTGATCTCGGGTGGTTTACGAAGGGAAAGATGGTAAAACCGTTCGAAGACGCCGCGTTCAAGGCGAACCCGGGACAGATCGTGGGACCGGTTCGGACGCAGTTCGGCTATCACATCATCAAGGTGATCGCGAAAGACAGCCGGGAGGTCAAGGTTCAGGACATCCACATGGGCATCCACGTTGGCCCGCAGACGAAAGGTGACAACAGCCAGCGGGCGAAGGATTTCGCCTATCTGGCGAAAGAGGGGAGCTTTCAGCGCGAAGCGGAACAAAGCAAATATCTGATTCAGGAGACCCCTCCCTTTCAGAAGGACGGTTTCATCTCCGGCATCGGCGTGAATAATACCGTCAACAAATTTGCATTCAACAACAAGATGGGTACCGTGAGCGAGGCACTCACCGTTCAGAACGGTTATGCGGTGTTCATGGTCAGCGGTATCACTGAAGCCGGCGTACGGCCGTTTGATGAGGTCAAGACGTCCGTTGAAGCGAAGGTGCGGCGTGAAAAAAATATCGAAAAGCTCACTCAACTCGCCAGCGAACTTGTGAAGACCCTCGCACCCGGTGACAGCCTGAAGAAGATCACCCGGACGCGGTCCGATGTCATCGTGCAGCATCTTGACCCCTTCACCACAAGCGGATTCATACCCGGGATCGGACGTGATATGAGCTTTATCGGAGCAGTAGGGTCGTTAAAGGGGGGCGAAATTTCGAAACCCTTCGTCGGGCTGCGTGGCATCTATGTCATTAAACTTCTGAGCAAGACTGCGTTCGATTCCACGGCATATAATTCCCAGAAAGACGTCATCCGCACCCAGTTAGTCAACGAAAAAAGAAACCGGTTCCTCGCGGACTGGACCGATCAGCTGAAAAAGAACGCCGACATCGTCGACAACAGGGACCAGTTTTACCGGTAGAAACCGGACGGACCTTCGTGAGAGTACAGGAGAACCACCGTGCGGCGATTCTGTCACCTATGGCTGTTGTTCTTGATATGCTCGTCTGCCAGACTCGTCTCGCAAGACCGTCCTGCCTCTGTGTCGATATTCGGAACCCTGAGCACCACATCGGAGCTCTTCCATCACCCGAACGATCCTGATCTTCTCCTTCGCAGTGAATACTACCCCCTGAACGTCATCTTCGGCGGGGGCACCGACATCCGCTATGCCATCGCACCACTGAGGTGCGTCGTCGGTGCGTCAGTCGAAATCATGTCGAAATCGGAAACCTTCTCCATCAGCACCAGCGGGATATCCTCGTCCAGCCACCAGCTGACGACCGTCGATGTGCCGGTTCAGGACGGCTATGTGGTCGTCCCCGCCGAACTATCCGTCTACGTGCCCCTCCCCATCGGCAATGACATCTTCCAGGTTTATATCGGGGGAGGCGGAGGAGCGTATTTCGGCAAAAGGAACTATTCGTACGGGGGCGTGGAGATCACAACAACCGACCATACAACGGGGTTCGGCATCCATATCCTCAGCGGCGCTGAATACCAAATGACCCCGGCATTCTCCCTCCGGACAGAATTCAAATTCCGGGATGTCCACTTTGAGACCACAGGATCCTTCCCGGAGGACCAAACGTCGGTGGAAAACCTTTCCGTCACCCTCCCCAGGGGACCCCAGGAAGCGCGTATTAACGTTGACGGTCTCGCAATAGCCATCCAGCTTGCATATCATTTCTGATGCCGACGCGGAAACAACATCTGATCTACCTTACCGGTTTTATGGGGAGCGGAAAGAGCACGATCGCACCTATCCTCGCAAACACCATCGGGTACACCCATCTGGATATCGACGAGGAAATCGAAAAATCGAGCGGGAGGAGGATTTCCGAGATCTTCTCGGATGCGGGGGAACCCGTCTTCCGCAGCATCGAGAGAAAAATCCTCGCCACGATCAGCACATCCGATGAATGCGTTGTTTCCCTGGGGGGCGGAACAATCACCAACGACGCCAATCTCAGCGTCGTCAAATCCACCGGCATCCTGATTTACCTGAAGGCAGACATCGACCAGATCGTGAAACGCCTCCGGCATAAGACAAACCGGCCGATGATCACCGCCGCTGACGGCAGCGTGCTGCCGGAAAACATGCTCCGCGAACGAGTGACCGCGATGCTCATCCAGCGGGAACCATTCTACAACCAGGCTGATATTATTGTCCCCACGGGGAACCGGAGGGTGGGTTTGACCGTCGACGACATCGTGCGAAGGATAACGCACTTTCACATGTAAAAAATCCGATCCCGCAGGAGGCATCATGATCTGGGCCATAAACACCCTTTGCCTTCCACGGGATTCCAACCTCGGGAAAAAAATCCCGGAGTTCAGCTTCCGTACATTGCACGTAAGAGTTCGATTTCCTGGGAAAGAAGCTTCTGACCCGCGAACGTTGAAACATCCGCGGTGAACGATGCGTTCAGTGTCTTGACATGCGTGAGGCTCGAATCGTACATCGAGAGTGCGTAAAAATCCTCGGCGAGAAGCACCTGAAGGTCACACCAGTTGACGGAATTGTCCCTGCTGAATGTCCACGCAGGATTTTTCTGCAGCACGGAACCTGCGGACTGAATTGATTGTGCATAGGACTTCAGCGCGTTGTCGACAATGCCCAGACCGGCGTTAATTTCCGTGACCGTCGAGTCGTGCGCCCTGCCGGCGGTAAATTTTATCACCGAGGTGTCCAGGACGCTCAATTGGGCATACGACCAGCCGGCTCCGTTGTATGCATCGGTGAGGGATCCGTTCATCGAGATCGCCTGATTAAAGTCATTTGCGGCCGCCCGATAACTTTTCGAAGCGTAGGCCGTCCAGCCATCCTTGACGAGCTGATCCGCCGTTTCCCCTCCCCCGCCGCCGTTCTGGCATCCGGCCGAGAGCAGAAGGATAAGGAGAATGAACCAGCCGTTGTACTTGTTCATCATACTACTTCACCAGAAGCATTTTTCTTGTTGAAACATACCGTACGTCAGAGTCTTTCGTCACAGTCAGGCGGTAGAAATAGACCCCCGTCGCGACACTTCCATTCCGGTCATCCATGCCGTTCCACGTAATCCGGTACTCGCCGACATCCTCCGGCCCGTGGAACAGCGTGCGGACGAGTGATCCTTTCATGTCAAAAATCTCGAGAGCGGCGTATCCGGCCTCGGGAATCGCATAGGTGATGACGGTCGAGGGGTTGAACGGATTCGGAAAATTCTGTTCAAGCCGGTAGGTGAGCGGAAGCGGCTGCGAGCGAACGTTCTGCAGATACCCGACGGCAAAGGAACCCAGACGCGTGGTACGCGCGATCAGGATGTGGCGCTGGTTATCAATCCAGCTTGCGACAGCCTCCCAACCGGATCCGCTCCAGCGCAGAATGGACAGTGAACGACCGGTTGTTTCCTGAACGCGTGCCGGGTCATACCGGAACCCCAATGTCACGGGATTGGAAAACTCCCTTTCGGGGCCGATGGTGTACCGGCTGGTAACGAGAAATGAATCCGCTGGTGAACGTCCTTCCGGAATAATCATGAAGCAGACATTTTCGGAAAGGGTGTGTTCATCCACCGACAGCGAGGCGACACCATCCGGGCTCTGCATCGCTTGCGGGAGTCCGGGTTTGACCAGCTGCACCTGAAACAGCCGCTGTGTGTACATCGGGTTCCCCCCCGGATCTTCGACCGTCGCTGTGACGACGGCCGTTCCGCTTGTCGTGAACTGGTAGTTTCCCCTGAAAATCTGCCCGCCCGACTGCTGCACCAGCGGTATGGAATCCTGCGTGGAGGGCGCTATCAGCAGGTTCATTCTCGCTGTCGCGGGATTCGTTGCCGTATCGCACAATAAATAAAGATCAACATATGCCGAGAGAACCGGGTTCTGATGGATGGTAATCGTATCATGAGGTGACAGCGGACTCGATATCGGCCCGTTGGACTTGAACATTCCCCGGCCGTGTGTCGTTGCGAACAGGTACTGATCGCCGCGGAGATCAAGATCGATCACCGCGACATCCGCGAGGCCGTTGTTTTGCTCAATCCAGTCAGCCGCATCGTCGAATGTTTCAAAGACGCCGATATCGGTGCCGATGATGTAATGCGAACTGTTTGCGGGATCAAGGACGATCGCGTTCACGGGGATATCCGGAAGGTTTGAACTCACATCCGCCCAGGTGTAACCCCGGTTGGTCGTCCGGAAGATGTGTCCCCCGCCGTAGCCGGAGTAGCAGACAAAGGCACGGTTGGCGTTAAACGGATCGACGGCGATCGCCCGCACATAACGGTTCGGCAGAGGCGCCTTGCTTATCGTATCCCAGTGCGCTCCGCTGTTCGTCGTCACCCAGACTTTTGTCGTCGTTGTCCCCGAACCCGATCCATACCCGCTGTAAATAAACCCGGTGCCGGCGTACCACGTCGAGGGTGCGGATTTCGCTATCGCCAGCGCGGAAACGATTCCACCGGGGGAAGCCTGCCCGCCGGGTCCGTCCCCGCTCAGATCGGTCAGCGTCGAGGCCCAGGACGCACCGCCGTTCGTCGTCGTGTAGACCCTGTACGTACCTGCGATGAGATGCTGTGAATTTGTCGGATCCATGGCGATCGGCGCAATGAAATCGCAACGCTCGGAGCTGCCGTCGGAGAGGCTAGAACCCTGCTGCGGTATTCCCGACATCATTCTCGTCCAGTTGACGCCTGAGTTGGTGGATTTCAGGACATCCAGATAGACATATTCGGAGTAGACCGTCGTGGGTGCGGAGAAATCGACAATCGTCGTCCCCGCGTCGCCCGTGAAGGGGATGCTCCAGAGCGGGATCGCCCCGCTTTTGACAATCCCGATATCCTGGGAACCGCCGTAGTAGATTTCACTGGTGGGATGAACAGCCCCGCTGTAAAACTGGGTAATGGCAAGATTATTGTTCATGTCGAGGACCGTCGAGCCGCCGTTTAACGTTTTGTACACGCCACCATCATTCCCGAAATAGACGATGGAAAAATTGGTCGGATGAAATGTGATCGCATGCTGGTCGACATGCATGAACGGGAGGGAGGAACCCGAATATCCATAGGTGAGCATTCTCCAGTTCAGTCCGCCGTTCGTCGAAACGAACATATCATTTCCCCCCGCATACACGAGATTCGGATTCCCGGGATCGACGGCGATGACATTATCGTACCACCCCTGATTGCCGAGATGCGTCTGATGAAGGAGTGAATCGTAGGGCTGGCGCGAGGCAGCTGTGAACCAGGATGCGCCGCCGTTTGTCGTCTTCTGGATACTGTGTGTGCCATCCAGGGAATCTGCGACGGAGGCGTACACCACCTGCGGACTGCTCGGTGAAATCGCGAGGCTTATCCTGTGGTATTTATCGGTTGCCGGAGGGAAACCGTTCGTCAGCTTTGCCCAGGTCGAACCACTGTTGGTGGTTTTATAAATCCCGTCGGTGAGCGTCAGACCGAACGATGCATACAGAACACCGGAATTCGTCGGATCCATGACGATGTCGACACAGGTTGACGAGATCGTCGCGATGGGGAGATGGTTCCAGCTGGCACCAGCGTCGGTCGTCTTCCAGACCCCCCCCACCATACCGGCAAAGAGCGTTGACCTGTGATCGGGCTGCATGACGAGTTTATTCACGTAAAAGGCGCCCGATGGGCTCAAGCCGGAAAAATTGTTCAGGACAGCCCACGTCGATCCGCCATCGGTGGTTTTGAGTACACCGATCCCCCGCAATGCGTCCACGTTGAAAAATCCCTCGCCCGTTCCGGCGTAGATGGTGTTGGTGTCGACCGGATCCATGATCATCGAGCCAATGACAAGGTTTGGCGCCGCATCGGTGACCGGGAACCAGTACGAACCCGCGTTGGTGGTTTTCCATACACCCCCGCTCACCGATCCGCAGTAAAGGGTGGATGGATTCATCGGATTAATGACAACCGAACGCACACGACCTCCGAGATTGCTGGGACCGACCGATGACCAGGAGAGCCCGGTTCCGGAGGACGCGGTTCTGGAAACATTGAATTTCCGCGTATGGATGATCGCCTTCTCCCGCCAATCCAATGGTATCGTTCCTGTCGGATAGGCCCGTTGATTGTTGAACCACCGCATGGCGTCGAGCGCATGTGTCGCCTCGTTCTCGCTCTTGGAACCGGTACGACCGCCCCCGCCACGGGTTGCGATGACAGCGGATCCGTGCTGCTCCGCCAGCCAAAATGCGGAGAGGAGACTGATTCCACACGCGACAATGAGAAAGAAATGCTTCATGAACGTGTTGTTGTGATTTTCCGGCTTTTACCGGTCGACATCGACAAGCACCCAGTGCTGGTGCTGGTCGAGCATGACCTTCCCCTTTATGGGACTTCCCGGGTGAATGTCCCGGATTGAACGGAGCTTTTTGTTGATTTCAACCGACCAGTCGATCGCGGAGCGGTCATTATAAATGTAATGGGGTAGGAGCTCGAGTGATTGTCCCAGCAGGATGGATTCCCCACCCTCAGAATCTGCGGAGATTGGCCTTACATGCAATCTGTACTGGGCCGTATCAATAATCGTGACCGAATCAATAATCGCCGATATTGTTGAAACATTATAGCGCTGGACTGTACGCTGAACTGATGTATCCGATAGGTTTTCCTTATTTGGCGATCCTTCCTGCTGGGATTTGTTCGCTGAGCAACAGCCAAATATGCAGGACCCTGATAAGATGAAGAATATGGCCAAATATTTCATGTCGTACACAAATATGCTGACATTTTTAATGAAAATCAATGTTCCCGCCATCCGTCCGCAGACGAATATTGTCGAGGCGGCTGCACACCATCAGACATTTTTCCAGGTGCCGACCCTCCTGGTTCCGTTTGCGTAACTCCCCCTAAAATCTTATCTTTTATCACACTTTGTGCCATATCCCAGGTTTTTTAACCACCATACTGAGTGAACAACCTTGCTGATTCAACACCGGACATGGATCTTTTGTCTTCTCCTGATCAGTTTCATCGTTTACTGCCGGGCTCAGGACACAAAAGAAAACACGGATTTTAAGCTCGCAATCGGTTTGTACAACGATGGCATGTACGATCTTGCCATTGACCAGCTTCATAATTTCATCGCCACCTACCAATCGACACCTCAGGCAATTGAGGCCAGATTTTATTTAGGCCTGGCGGAGCTCAAATCAAAAAAATACGCCGAAGCACGCGAAACCTTCCAGAATTTCGCCCTCTCGTATACCGATAATCCGAAAGCAGCAGAGGCGTGGCTCAACGTGGGTAAATCGTATGAAGCCGCAGGTGACCTCCATGAAGCGGGTTCGGCCTATGAACGGGTGAAAACATTTTATCCCAAGAGCGCCCTGGTCCCCGATGCACTCCTGATGGCCGGCAGCGCCTACAGCCGCAATGGTGAACTCGATGGGGCAAAAAATTGTTTCAAGGCCATCCTCAGAGATTACGCATCGAGCAAACCCGCCAATAAGGCACGGATGTCGCTTGGTGAAGTATATGCGCGGGAAGGCCAGTTTCAATCGGCCTCGAGGGAAATCGAACAATCGCGGGAGAATGCTTCATCCCCCGAGGATAAAGCACATGCCCTTTTTGCCCTTGGTATCCTGCAGTATCAGCACGCTCTCTACGCGACCGCAGAATCGACGTTCACCACCCTGCTTTCGGGGAAAATCCACAACAGCGACGAACTGACCGCCAGGTACCACCTCGGCCAGTTATGCGTCCGCAAACACAACTATCCCCAGGCCATCTCCCATTTCAGATCCTTCCTTGATGGCTCTTCGAAGGACGATACGCTTCGTCCGGATGCGTGGCTTGAACTTGGACAGGCCTATCTTCAGACCCGTTCGTACAAAAATGCGAGCAGTTCCTTTGAGAATGTAAGTGTCGAAAACGGAAGTCCAGCTCTTCTTGAGGAGGCCGCACTCGGAATTCTACGCGCCTCCATCGACGGCGGCGACATGAAAAGCGCCAGGGCAACACTGCAGCGTCTCTCATCCTTCCCCGATTCCAAGAATCCGAAATTGCTTATCTCCGCCGCCAGGGATGCAGAAAACATGGGTGAATTTCCCCTGGCGGTCCAGCTCTACAACCGATATATCAACCGGTTCCCGGATAATCCCTCCACGGCGAAAGTCATGCTCACGCTGGCCGGCATCTACACCCAGCGCCAGAACAATCAGCAGCGTGCCGACGACCTCCTGAACCGGATCATGGAAAAATTTCCCAATACACCGGCCGCACCCGCAGCGCTGAGGGAAATCGCGGAGAACGCCGTGTCACATTCCGAATACCGGAAGGCAATCGGTTGCTATCACGATCTCCTCGCCCAATATCCCGGCATCGAGTACGCCGACAGCATAAAGGCGGCAGAAACCGGCTTACTCAGTCACCGGGTCACCTCCACCGACAGCGTGATACAATCGGCGATCCGGATACTGGGCGATATCGCCGACAGCACACCACGCGGGTCAATGTTTTATAAACTCGGTTTGCTGTATGAGAACGGATTAAAGGACTTTATCACTGCAAAAAAATATTATCTCAAGAGCCTTGCAAGTGATCCCGATCCTTCGAAAAGGGCCGAGGTTTCTCTTCACATCATCCGCTGCCTGGAACAAGAAACCTGGGACGACAGGGGAGCCATGCCCGAGGCGACCTCCGCCTGTGACAATTTCCTCAAGGAATATCCATCCTCTCCACACACCGATGAAGTCGTTCTGACGAAGTACACCCTGGAGTCTTCCGGAAAGGATCCCCGGCAAGCAGCCGTTATCGCAAAGGATTACCTCACCCGTTTCCCCCGTTTGACCAAACGCAGCATCATCACATACGATCTCGCCACGGCTTCCCTCCGTGCAGGGGATACCGCAACCGCGTTTTCGTCATTTTCCTCACTTCTGACCGATTCAGCCCCCGGTCCGCTTTGTGCATACGCCGGACTCAATCTCGGCCGTATCATGGCAACGAGAAATCAGCTAGATTCGGCGATGGGCCTTTACCGGCGGGCGATGGGATATACACCGATTTCACCTGCGACAGCCAATGCACTGTCGGAGATCGCCGAATTATCCTGGAACACGAACGCCCGTTCCGCCGCCCTCGGACTCTGGGAGCGGCTCTCCGATGAGTTCGGCTATACAACGCTCGGTCAGACCGCACGGGAGCGTATACCCGACGGATATCTGGCCGAGGGGAATGATACGGCAGCAATACGGGCGGCCCGGAGCCTCATGGTTGAAGAGGAATCCGACCCCACACGGGAATCCCCTGATCCCGGCACCCTCTCCCGCCTGGCCGAAGCATACGAGAAGCATGGCGATTACGGGAAGGCGGCTTCGATCTATAGAACGTATCTTCTTGATAATCCCGAGGCGCCCCTGGCGACGAACGTCTATCTCGCACTAGGCAGCATCTCAAAATCAGAAGGGGAAATAGCCCTTGCCGCAGCATACTTCCGCGAGGCCTCAGCGCTCGGAATGAACATCAACGCCTCTCCGGAAAACGCGGACCTCCTCTTCGAAAACGGCCAATACAAGGAAGCCGGACGGTGCTACATCACCCTTGCCATGAAAACCGACACAACCCGGAAGCAATATTATCAGTCGCGCGCTGTCGTCTCGGCGCTCAGGGAGGATGATCTCCAGGAGGGAGACCGGTTGCAAAAACAGTTCAGGGAATCACTGTCCGGCAATCCGGCGTATCTCGGGGAAACAGAATATGAACGGGGTCTGGCACTGTACCGGAAACAATTGTACGCCGAGGCGCGAAAAAGCTTCGAGCGGGTAAAGGATGATTTCGGAAAAACCCGGTTTGGTCCGTGGGGCTGGTATTATCTCGGCAAGATCTCCGAGGTGTTGAACAAACCCGGTGACGCAGCCGACACCTACGACGACATTCTCAAAAAATTCCCTTCCTCGGACGTTGTTCCACGGATTTTGCTCTCCCTGGGGAATATGCATTTCAATGCCGAGCGGTACGAGCAGGCCATTTCCTATTACCAGAAAATCATCAGCGACAGCAACAGGGCCGGTGATACGTATCCGTATGCGCTCAACAATCTCATCGAAGCCTATGAATCGCTCAAGCTCTACGACGCCGCTCTGAACGCCACACGCCAGTACATCCTCCGGTACCCGAATGATGACAATATCCTCGATAAAAAAATCAAAATCGGCACACTCTACACCCGGATCGGATATTACGATCAGGCGGTCCAGCAATTCCAGAGCATCCTTGCAGAGGCCTCAAATGCGGACGAACCCGAGCTCTTCTACGACATCGGGGAAGCATACTACAATAAGGGCGATTATCAGCAGGCCATTCTCGAGTTTTTAAAAGTACCCTACGCGACGGGAAAATCAGGAAAGGTGAACTGGACTGCAACAGCCCTTTACATGGCAGGCCAGTCGTATGAGAAACTCACCAAATTCGAGGAAGCAATATCGATGTATCAGCAGATCATCGACCGCCCCGGGATCGATCCGACGTTCAAAGCCTCCGCACGAAAGGAAATATCACGCGTAAAAGCCCTGATCAATAAATAATGTGACACGTATGTTTGAAGAAGAAGCCAAGGAATTGATAGAAATTGCCCTTCACCGGATTGCCGAGGGCCGTTCGGTCATCGCCGTGCAGGATATCCTCGCCGCTGACGTTCCGTCCCCGTTGAAAACCTTCTTCCGCGCCGACGCTGAAATCCTCCTCAACGCCGAGGAGAGGAATCACCGTTCGACCAGCCGCTTCGACCATTCTCATCCCGAGGTCGAGAGCCTCCAGCGCCAGATCAATTCGATCCTCGTACTGCGATATGCCTATCACGAGACGGAATTTTACGACCATCTCAACGACGGGGTCCGTCTCATCATCGGGTACCTCGGTCACCCCCAGCGGACGCTCGTGGATTCGGTTTTTGAAAAAAAGGATGAGGCCACGGTCGAGGACATCAGCTCGTTTCTCCTGCGCATGGAACCGTACGACTATCTGCGGAACCTCCTTCTCCGGTTTTTCAGCCTCAACAACATCTCACGCATCAATCGCAAACAGTTTTCAGTTTTGCTACGGAAACTCGACGGAGCGTACATCTCGAGGAAAGACGGGAACCAGATCGCACGGATCCTCGGGCCCTACTTCACCATGATCAATTTTCTCAGGGTGCGCGGGGAACCGACGCTCCCCGTCAGGGCGCTGAAGGATTATTTCGACGATAAAGGATTGCTCAGGGCCAGCTCGGCATTTGAAGGGACAACCGTGCAGGGGAAGGAATCCCTGACAACCGGTGAGCTCGCGGTTTTTCTGGAGGATCGAAGACGCACCGACGGTCCCTTCGGGGTCGAGGCGACAACAACGACACCGCCCGTAACCCCGCCCAAACCCATCCGGAACGAAGTCCCAAGTCCCCCACCCCCGCCGCCACCGCCATCTCCGACACCGGGCACAGCCCCGAAGCTGGAATTCAGCGAGCAGGACCGGAAAAGGTTTACCAAAAAAATATTCAGGGACGATGAGGGGGCATATACGAAAGCCATCGAAAAGCTCCGTTCGCTCCCCCGATGGAAAGACGCTTCGCGCACCATCGATGAAATCTTCATATCTCAGGGGATCGATCCCTATTCATCCGATGCAAAACACTTCCTGCAGGTTCTCTATCAGCAGTACCATCCGAAATGACGTACGCGACCGCAGATGTGGGGGTCTTTCCCGATAGACTGAATCCTTGCAAGGAACGCTTTTATGTTCATTGATCAGGCGACAATTCATGTCCGGTCCGGAGACGGTGGTAACGGAATCGTGAGTTTCCGGAGAGAAAAATTTATCCCCAAGGGCGGTCCCGACGGCGGGAATGGCGGACACGGTGGCAGCATTATCATACTCGCGGACGAACAGATGACGACCCTGATGGATTTCCGTTACAGGAGACGGTACCAGGCCATGAGGGGAGAGCACGGAATGGGATCGAATAAAACAGGCAAATCCGGAGACGATACCGTCATCCGCGTACCGGTAGGGACGATCGTAAAAGCCGCCGACGGAGAAAAGATTTATGCCGACCTGATCAGACCCGGTCAGGAGTACCTTGCCGCCCGTGGCGGACGGGGCGGACGGGGAAATGCCATGTTTGCGACGCCGACCCATCAGGCACCGCGGAAAGCCACGAAAGGCGAACAGGGGGAGGATAAAACACTTGTCTTCGAACTAAAACTATTAGCCGATGTCGGGCTCGTCGGTCTGCCGAACGCCGGAAAATCCACATTGATCTCAAGGGTATCCGCGGCAAAACCAAAAATCGCCGACTATCCCTTCACGACGCTGATTCCAAACCTCGGCCTTGTCCGGTACGCCGAGTACAAGAGCTTCGTCATCGCCGACATGCCGGGGCTCATCGAGGGAGCCCACACGGGAAAAGGACTCGGGGTCCAATTTCTCCGGCACATCGAACGGACACGAGTACTCGTCTACATGATCGAATGCACTTCGGAGGACCCCCTCGGCATTTTCCGTGTACTCCGCCATGAACTCAAGGAATATAATTCTGCCCTGGTAAAAAAACCATCCATCATCGCGGTGACAAAGGTCGATCTGGCGGACGGTGCGGCCCTTCGTGGGCTCGGGACGATCCGGTTTCCAAAACACATTCCGGTCGTCCATATCTCATCGGTGAGCGGACGGGGGATCCAGGATCTGCTCGATCTGCTCTGGAAAAAACTTCACCGACATTCATCGTAGGGGACCATTATGGGAAGAGCCTTCGAATTTCGCAGGGCCCGGAAGGAACGCCGGTGGGGGAAAATGGCCAAGGCATTTACGCGGCTCAGCAAGGAAATTACCATCGCGGTAAAACGGGGAGGACCGGATCCTGCCGGGAATCTCCGGCTCCGTATGGCGATCGAGAACGCCAAAACGGTCAACATGCCCAAGGAAAAAATCGAAGCGGCCGTGAAGCGTGCAACCACCAAGGACTCCTCCACCCTCGAAGAGGTGGTGTATGAAGGATACGGACCCCACGGCATCGCAGTCGTCGTGGAATGTACGACCGATAATCCCACACGAACGGTCGGGAATATCCGGAGCTACTTCACCCGCGCCGGTGGTTCCCTCGGAACGACGGGATCCCTCGATTTTTTATTCGAGAGAAAAGGGGTCTTCAGGTTCCCCTCGGCGGGGCTGAAACTCGAGGAACTCGAACTGGACCTCATCGATTACGGTCTTGAGGACATTCTCGTCGAGGAGGGGGACGCAATTGTGCATACTTCGTTCAACGATTTCACCGGTATGCAGCGTTTTCTCGACGAGCGGGGGATTCAAAATGTGACCGCGGAAATCCAGAGAATCCCGGCCACAACCGTGGAACTCCCGGAAAAAGAGGCGGAGGAGGTTATCAATCTCATTGAACTCATAGAGGAAGATGACGACGTGCAGGCGGTCTATCATACACTCAAATAGCCTTCAAAGGGCCATCCGTTCAGGATGCATGATCGCGAAGGGGGGGAAGCACCCTTATTTATGAGATGCATCCCAAAATCTGTGGAGGGGTCAAAAGGTTGCAATAAAAAGGGGTTTACCGTAAGATAGTGAAACTCATTCGGATAAGGCCACTATCTCAAGGAGGTAAACCCCATGAAGACAGGAA
>JAWOKN010000193.1:0-17047 GCA_033854175.1 Bacteroidota bacterium
AGGATTATGGACTGGAGATGATGATCCGACATTCGTTGGTGAGGTGGGTGTGGTTGTCGTGCTGTTGTCTTTTCCACAACCAACCATCCAGACCGCGATCGCCACCACCAACAGACAGGATAGTAAAATAAACAGCTGTTTCATGTTATACTCCCTCCTTAATGAGTTTAAGTTTGGTAGTAAGTGATTTAAGTAAATTCAAAATCCGAAATGTACCACTCCCAAGTGAAAAAATTATAAGCGCTTTCGATTGAATAACGTAGGTGGTCACACCCTAGGTCGTTCGAAATCTACAAAATCTCTTTACTTTTGGGTAGTTAGAAATGGCTCATAAACATTAGGTTTTCCTAATGGAAATAATTAGAGCGTAATGCGAGTGAGATTGAAACTATTTACAATGTGAGTGAGGAATTGAGAGGTTTCGTTTTTCCTGTTTTTTGGAATCTTAAATGGGATTCCCCCGTCACGGGCGACATCAAACTCGACTTCTTCCCGCGCTCAGGTTAACCGGATGTTGTCACCACATGTCTGTGAAAAAGGTGTATCACAGACAGGTGAATTTAACCCGGGTCCTCAAGTACGCGCATAATGTCTGCAAAACCGAGAGGCGAGTTGGATATAAACAGTCTCGATCCTTACATTTTCATGGACAGCCCTGGCCCGGGTGATCTCAGGAAATACCCGCGCACGTCTCGGGGGTTCATGGATATTCATTCCCCCACACAAATTTATCCTGAGTCACAAAAAGAGAAATTGGTGATCGCCGTTCTTAGGTTTGAACAAAATTATACGAATCCGTTCAAATACAAAACCTTGAATTCATTCAAGATTTTGAAGGATGTACACGTTCGATTGGAAATCTTCGATGCCTCAGGAAAGCGCGGGCAGATTCTCCCGATAGGATACAAGCTGCGGGAACCTACGACACAACATGGGATGGAGAGGACAAAGCGAGCGGGAAATATTTTATTTCTTCCTTTTCGCCGGTCCGGCCATCTGGGGACAGACTTTTACAGCCGGCAGGCCCCCCCCAAAAAAAAAGGCGTACCCCCATCCTCCCGATGAGTGTACACCTTGGTTATGTCTCAAAGCCTTCCATCAAGCGATAGTCGGCTGTAAGACATTTCATTTTAGCCGTTCAAAACCACTCACACACCCTCCCTCGGTGAATGTACTTCTGATGCCTGATTCAAGATGCCTACATTGAATAATATCATATTCATCAGCCGGGTTCAAGTTAAATGTGGGTAAAGTAAATTAGAAATTTTTTAAAAAAATTAAAAAATCCTAATATACAATATGAAAATTCTCTAAATGGAGGGAAAAATCAGGCAATTACCCGTCAGGCGAGACTGTCAGGATCGATCGGCAGTTGAATTTTGAAAGTAGTCCATTTCGAGGCTTTGCTCTCGACCGTTATCGTGCCCCGGTGGGCGTTAATGATCATTTTTGACAATGCCAGGCCAAGGCCGGTGCCCGAAGATGGTGATTTCTCCGGTTTCCCTCCGTGAAAAGGCTCAAATATAGAGTTTAATCTCGATTTGGGAATACCCCGACCTGTATTTGAAAACTCGATGACGATGGTTTTGTCAATTTTTTCGTAACCCATGCGTATGCGACCGCCGGTTGGTGTGAACTTCATCGCATTATCCAGAAGATTAAAAAACACATGCCGGAGCTGTGTTTCATCGGCGCGGATCATGATCTTCGGGCTTTTGGTCAAGACCACCGAAAGATTCTTCTGACGGGTGAGTACGACCGCATCATCATAAATCTTCTGGAACACGTCGCGGATATCAACGGGCCGGAACTCCACTTTGTACGTTCCCGCCTGCATTCTGGCCAGTGCGAGCATCTGTTCCACAATTTTATTCAGCCGCAGGATTTCATCATAGGTCGAAATGACGGTTTCCCTGAGTTGTTTCGGTGATGCATCGATGTCCAGAACTCCTTCCAGCTCATTCCGCAGCACGGTAAGGGGTGTGCGAAGTTCGTGTGAAGCCAGGGATGCAAAACTGAGCGTCCTCTGTATCGAGGAACGGACATTCGCAGCAACTTCGACGATATCCCGTGCGAGATCACGCCGCAGTTGAAGCATTTCAGCCCGGGTTTGCTCAACTTTGAGTTTGGTACCGCTGTCCGGGGCCGGATTCGGATTAAATAAATTCTCTATCTCCGCCTTTGCCCGGAGAAGGGCTTCTTCGGCCTGATGTCGGTCAGTGATATCCCGCGCAACACCGATCAATCCGAGAATTTTTCCATCCTCGTTTCTGACCTGCGATGTTCCGAGATAGACGGGAAATTCCGAACCATCTTTGCGAACATTAAGCAGCTCGCCCATCCAGCCGCCTGCCCGCGTCATATTGAATATCTGCTGCGGGATATTTTCAGGATTTTTCGGCGACCGCAGGATAAGCGGGCTCTTGCCGAGAATTTCCTCAGTCGTATAACCATAACAGTCGAGAAACGCCTTGTTGACAAAGATGAAATGGTTCTCAAGATCAGTGATGGAAATCATCTCGCTCGTGCTCTCGACGGCATGGCCGAGGAGATGAAGCTGGCTTTCGATTTTTTTGAGCCCGGTGATATCAATAATCGAGACAAGGACACGTGAATATCGTCCCTCACCTTCAGGCACCACGTTCCATCTGATGAGAATATTCAGCGGAACACCCTGAAAGGTCAGATTGACATCCTCCCCCTGGAAAGATGTCTTCCCTTCAGATATGGTGACAAGCTCCTCCATGAAGGTGCGGTTCGTGCTTTCGGGAAGAATAGGTTTGAGACTTCCATAAAACTGTTCCTTGGCCGATGCCCCGTACAGGCTGACAGTTCTTTGATTGACCTCAACCACCTTCACGAGCGAAGCGCAGTACTCTACGACCCTGGGATGTTCGTTGAAATATGCCCGCAAATCCGTTACGCCTGTCAATTTCAATCCGTCGAGATATTTTTTTGCCTCTGAAAAATCCTCTTCCCAGAGAGAAATCGGCGAGTTATCAAAAAGGCTCTGATATCGTTGCCGGCTCTGCCGGAGAGCTTCGGCGGCGCGTTTTTGTGCTGTCACATCCCAGGCCGTCAGTATCCATCGCGGCAGGTCACCGGACGAAATGATTTTTGCCGCATATTCGACAATGACCCTGGCCCCGCTTTTATGTACCGCGGTTGTCTCACCGTGGCCAGCTTCATCATGGTGAAGCTGGCGCTGCTGATATCTCTCCATGATCCGGGCTGAGTCCTCAGGCGCGATAAGTGTATTCCACGGCATCGACAACAGTTCATCAACCGTGTACCCGAATATTCTGGCCATGGGCTCGTTGACAAAAATGGTTTTCATCCCCTCCATAATTGCCACCCCGACATCGACATCACTCAGGGCTCTCACAAGACTTTCATACATCTCCGCCCGTTCCCTGACGATATCTTCAATATCGCGAATGAATTCCTTTTTCACGGGTTCTGTGCTTTTCTTTTCCGTGATATCATGGATGATGACTGCAATATGCAATCCATTAGGCGTCTTAAGCGGGTTCAAGGCGACGTCAAGCGGAAACTCCGTACCGTCCTTCCGGCGTCCGTAGAGCTCCAGCCCGGTCCCCATCGGCCGGGCATAGGGATTTGACATAAATTTTGTGCGGTCTGTGACATGCCTCCCGGAATACCTTTCGGGTATCAGAATTTCAATATTCTGGCCGCACAGTTCCCCCCGCTGGTACTGATACATCTTTTCCGCCCGCGAATTGCAATGGATAATCTTACCATCGCTGTCCGTAATGATCATTGCATCCGGAACGGCGTCGAGAAACAATTCAAATTTATCTTCACTGAAGACTTCCACTGGGATATCCTACATGATGGCTGTGATTCTGAAAATTACTCCTTCTTCATAACATGCAATGGTCCATCGCGTCATACCCTCAGGTGAACCGCACGAAGCATTGTGTACCGTCGGATGGTCCAATGCATAGTACCCTGTACAAAAGTCGCACACGTAACGACGCCCGGTTGAAACACCGGCACTACCGCGCAGATGTGCCCTGGACTATCATAATATCTTTTTTAACAGTCCGAAAGCTTTGAAGTCTCCGGCGGCCGGAACAGGGGGTCATACGGTAGAATGCCTTTATTTCTCCCGACGGCCACGAGTATTGCCTCCCGGAGCTGCGACCTCCTCCTGATCCATAAGAATAAATCCCTCCCCGTGGATTGTCCGGATCAGTTTACGCTCATATCCTTCATCGACGGCGTCCCTCAGATAACTTATGTAGACATCAACGATATTTGTCCCTGTTTCAAACGGATAACCCCAGACATATTCGACGATGCGTTTCCTCGTGAGGATCTGATTTTGATTCCGTAGGAAAAACTCCAGAAGGGAGAATTCTCTTTCACTCAGGCTGATTCTTTTCCCGGCACGTTCAACGGTGCGTTTGCCGACATCCATGACCAGATCCGCTGCTTTGAGCACGTACTCACTCGATGCACCAGCCCTCCGGAGAAGCGATTCGATCCTGGCGACGAGCTCGCCGGAGTCAAACGGCTTCACCATATAGTCGTCAGCACCAAGTTCAAGACCGATAATGCGGTCTTTGGTCGTATCCCTGGCGCTGAGAATCAACACCGGGGTGGTTTTTCCGCAATCGCGTAAATTCCTCAACACTTCAAGCCCGGACTTCAGGGGGAGTGTGAGATCGAGAATGACAAGATCGAAGGAAGAATCGTGAAGTTGCTTCTCTGCGCTTATTCCGTCGAGGCAAATCTTTACATGATATCCAAGATGCTCGAGTTTTCTCTGAATCGATCTGGCAAGCTTACGTTCATCCTCAACCAATAACAGCTGTATGTTTTTTTCGCTCCCCATAGCAAGTGACCCACATCCTGCCTCTGCGCGCACCCCTATTCAATCCGTATCACATCTGAATCTTACCCGAATAATGGTGACACTGAAGCAGCAGATTTGAAATCCTCCGATTTTCTCTGAAATATAGATATTAATCGATTAATAAACAATGCCCCTTCGACACTCCCTGATGCCCGGTACAACTCAACCAGTTCTTCATCGATATGAATCTCCTGATGTTCCTCCTGTTTTGTTAAAATTCATTGCCGAGCCGGCCGCTGCATCGCTTTCGGGCAGTTTCTACCCGACGGAAAATTCCGGAAACGTCAGAACATGCGGTTTTCTCCGCTCCATCAGGTCCTGATAATTGTGGAATTTAGAGATTTGGCGGTTGAAGCCACTTTCGGGAGGATTCTGAACGCCCGTTCTTCGAGTGCCAAGTGGCACTCAGCGGGAAAGTTGAGTATATTGGGATCGGCTCTTCTCCAAGGGCTCTGTCTCCGGGAAACGCTGATTAACGACGAGTTCGAGTATCATTCCGGGTTGTTCTTTCCATAAGGGATTTGAGGCATTCATCCCGGATATTTATTTCCCGGTAGAATGCTCTGAGACTCTGATACAGATGATGGTACATATCCCGAATTCAAACTCATCATGAACAAGGAACTACCATGAGAATTCTCTTCGCTGTTGTGTCCATTGGTACCTTTCTCCTGATCCCATCGCTTCTGGCCCAGGTAGGAGCGCGGGGCGGTAAGCATGACAAAAAGATTGAGGAGAGGGTTGAGGGCATAATAGCCCGGATGACGCTCGAGGAAAAGATCACACTGCTCGGTGGTGTTGATGATTTCTTCACCAGGCCGGTTCCCCGCCTCGGCATCCCGAAGCTAAAAATGTCAGATGGTCCTCTCGGAGTAGTCGATTACGGGGAAGCAACCGCCTTTCCTGCGGGAATATCCATGGCCGCCACCTGGAATCCCGATCTGGTGAAAAAGGTCGGTGAGGCCGTCGGCATCGAGGCGCGTTCAAAAGGGGTCCATATTATGCTGTCGCCGGGTGTGAACATCTATCGCGCGCCGATGTGCGGCCGGAACTTTGAATACTACGGTGAGGACCCTTTTCTTGCAGGCACAATGGCCACTGCATACATCCAGGGAGTCCAGAGCATGGGAGTCGTCGCCACGGTCAAACACTTCGCCTGCAACAACCAGGAATGGGACCGACACAATGTGAGTTCCAACCTTGACGAGCAGACGCTGCGGGAAATCTACCTCCCTGCTTTTGAGATGGCCGTCAAGGATGGCCGCGTCGGTGCAGTCATGACCTCCTACAACCTCGTCAACGGAGTTCATTGCTCACAAGACCGGCATCTCATCACCGATATCCTCAAGGGGGAATGGAAATTTGACGGACTGGTCATGTCAGACTGGGGTTCAACCTATGACGGCGTTGCTGCGGCACTCGGCGGCCTCGATCTGGAAATGCCCAGCGCAGCCCATATGACGATTGACACGTTGATCCCCGCGGTGCAATCGGGCAGGATTCCTGTCACCGTGATCGACGACAAAATCCGCCGTCTCCTCGATTTGATGTTTCGTTTTGGCTTTATGAATCATGATCAGACCGACTCAACGCTACCCCTTTTTAATCCCGATTCCCGTCTCATCGCCCTCCTGGCTGCACGCGAAGGGATCGTTCTTCTGAAAAACGATCACCATCTCCTCCCGTTCAACCGGTCCCGGATCCGCTCCATAGCCGTCCTCGGACCCGACGCGCATCCGGCAGTCACCGGCGGCGGCGGCAGCTCGCAGGTACAGCCTTACCGGGCGGTCAGTATTCTGGACGGCCTGATCCGGTTCGCCGGCGATCAGATCAGGGTTTTCTATGACCAGGGGATCAATATGTGGAAGGACGACATTTTCAGCCAGTCGGAATTTTCACCAGACAACCCCGGGACCGACACCGGAAAATCCAAGACCGGTCTGACGGGCGAATATTTCGCGAACGCGGATTTATCGGGTTCTCCCCTGTTTGTACGCCTGGATGAGCATGTGCATTTCGACTGGGGAGCCGGATCACCGGCAGCATCCATTCCCGCCGACAGCTTCTCCATACGCTGGTCTGGCACGATGAAGGCGCCGGTATCCGGCCGGTACGAGTTCATGATCCGTGCCAACAACGGTTTCCGGCTGTGGGTCGACGGAAAGAGTGTGATCGATTTCTGGGAAAATCCGGGTGTCGCCACCAAAGGAGCGACTGTCGATCTGACGAACGACAAACCCCACAAGGTCAGGCTCGAGTACTGCGAGCGAACCGGAACCGCGGAGGTACATCTCGGCTGGAGAATGGCACAAGATCCGGTCAGATCCGAGGCGCGCAAACTCGCCCGCCTGAGCGATGCTGTGGTGGTGTGCGTCGGGTTCAATCCCCAGACCGAGACGGAAGGGGCCGACCGGACATTTGCACTCCCCCCTGAACAGGAATTGCTGATCCAGGAGGCGGCCCGGAACAACAATAACACCGTCGTTGTACTCACATGCGGCGGCAACGTCGAGATGCTGCGTTGGATCGACAGTGTCCGGGGTCTCATCCACTGCTGGTACCCGGGGCAGGAGGGCGGAACGGCGGTCGGTGAAATCATCTTGGGCATAACAAACCCCTCGGGAAAACTCCCCGCCTCATTTGAGAAACGCTGGGAAGACAACGCGGCGTTTAATTCCTACTATGACAATAATAAAGATAAAAAGGTCGAGTATTCGGAAGGGATCTTTCTCGGCTACCGTCATTTTGACAAGGAAAAAATTGAACCTCTGTTCCCCTTCGGATTTGGCCTTTCCTACACACAGTTTGCATATTCACACCTTCAGATCAAACAGGAACCCACCGGCGGTGGTCAGAATGTGAAAGTTGTGTTTAAGGTGAAAAATACCGGAAACCGTGAGGGGGCGGAGATCGCACAACTCTATATTCATAATCCCGTCACCCGTGTCGCACGACCTGTGAAAGAGCTGAAAGGTTTTGCGAAAATCAATTTGAAAGCAGGTGAATCCCGGTCAGTGGCCATCATGCTTGACGACCGTGCGTTCTCTTTCTTCGATACAACAAAAAATACATGGACCATCGAACCCGGAAAATTTGAAATCCTTGTCGGGGCATCATCGCGGGATATACGGTTGAACGGAACAGTCGATATCCGGAAATGACAGCAACCCATTATCACCACAACAATAATGCGGCATTCAGACTTCTCCCGCCAAGGAGTGTAACCCGGCCATGACAAGGAATATCAATTTCCCGGTTGCAGTTTGTATCGCCTTCGCCCTGATCACGCACCGGGGCCTTTCCCAGGACGCCGGCAGATACTTCGCGATTACGGTTGTCGACAAAGAGACCAGGCGCGGGGTTCCGCTGGTCGAACTTAAAACAACAGGCGGGCGACGCTTTTACACCGACAGCCAGGGCCGCATTGCGTTTTACGAACCGGCTCTGATGAATCAGAAAACAGCCTTTTCCTTCTTTAGCCACGGTTATGAGTGCCCGCCCGATCTCCTTGGCCAGAGCGGTTTCTTCCTCACGCCCACCCCGGGTGGCAGTTCACTCCTGAACATCACACGCGTGAACATCGCCGAACGGCTGTACCGTATCACGGGGCAGGACATTTACGGCGAAAGCGCCAAGCTCGGTCTTCCGGTACCGATCAGGCATCAGAATCTCAACGGAAAGGTGATGGGTCAGGATACATTCATAGAAACGCTCTACAAGGGAAAACTCTACTGGTTCTGGGGAGATACAATCGGACCCGCAGAGTTTAACGGCAAGGCCTCAGGGGCGACATCCGAGCTCCCCGGAAAAGGCGGACTCGATCCGGGCGTGGGTGTTGAGCTCGACTATTTCGTCGACTCGAGCGGTTTCTGCAAACCGATCTGCCCTTTTGGCGGGCCGACGCTCGTCTGGATTCAGTGGCTCGCAACTCTGAAGGACAACAACGGGGAACATCTTTACGCATTTTACAGATGTATCAACAGGGATGGAAAACCCGGTGAGGCTGGCTTTGCGGTATTCAACGATTCCGCACAAGCATTCGAGCAAGTCAAGATCATCAACGAGTGGTACGGGCAGGACCATCGGTCAGGACATCCTGTACTCGTGAACGCCGGTGGCCACAGCTATTTCTACATCATCAACTACGACGGCCTTGAACGCGTCGAGGCAGATTACAGGCATTTGACCGATCCGTCACAATATGAACATTTTACCTGTTATGCGACCGGGGCAAAATACGACACCGCCCGGACAAATCTCGACCGCACCCGGGAAGGCGACATCATCTACGGCTGGAAGTCAAATACTGATGCCTTAAATCATCGCAGACAGGATGAGCTTATACGGGCAGGAAGGATCACCGCCCGGGAGGGCCTCTGGCAATTGAGGGATATTGAAGGCGGAACGCCGGTCCCGGTAGACCCCTCGAGTGTTTTCTGGAACAACTTCCGTAAACGCTGGATCATGATTGCCTATGAATTTACCGGAGGCGTCTGGTTCTTCGAGGGTGACACGCCGACCGGTCCCTGGGCCTACGGAAGAAAGATCGTATCGCATGAACACTATGATTTCTACAATGTCGGCCAGCATCCGTTGTTTGACCAGGAAAAAGGCCGGCTGATCTATTTTGAAGGTACATACACGACCGGGTTTTCGGGCAATACATGCGAAACCCCTCTTTACAACTACAATCAGATCATGTACCGTCTCGCACTGGACGACACACTGCTTGCGCTCCCCGCACCGGTATACCATCTCAAAAGTCGCCGGGACGAGGAAGAGTATCAGATGCGGGAAGGTGTTGACTCATCAGACCTCTGGGAGAGTATCGACAAAATCCCTTTTTACGCGATTCCCCCCGAGAGGAAAAACGACGATTTCATACCGGTTTTCAGCAAAGCAACCGAGAACGGAACCGTCCTTGAGACAAAATCCCGGGCTCATATAAAACCGATCTTCTACGCGTTGCCGGCCGAAGTGCCACCCGATCCCGTAAGCGGGACATGGTTATGCAAACCGACGCCGGAGGACGATTCTCAAAGCAATGTTCGTGTGGTTTTACGGAAAAACGGCGGTCAGATAGAAGGGCCTTGTGTCAAACAGGGAACATACAAAGACGGGCAACTTGACCTCGTTCTGCAGGTAGCCGACTATATTCTGACGGGGACACTCAAGGACGGGAATCTTACCGGTGACTACAGGAAGCTCGATGGCAAGGAGAGCGGGAAATGGGTCGGAGAGCGTATAAACAAAACCCACGACGCAAATTATGCATCGTCATCGGTCCCCCTGTATGAATACAGAGATTCAGCAGGAAGATATCTCTATTCAGTCGACTCAACCCTGACTGATCGGGCAATGAAGCGGACGCCGCAGCCTCTTTGCAGGGTGTGGCCGAACCCCTCATCGGTTATTGCACTGGATTACAAAACCAGGCCGGCGCGTTTATTACCCTAGAAGAGTTGCACTATACTGTCATGCCCGATGACGAACAGGCGGGGCAAAACCCGTTAAACCAGAATATACGGGCAAATAATGTGTTCAGGTGAGCAGGGCATTGACTTCATTTTCAGAAAATTGTGTTATATTTATGACGAGGGCCGGAATTCCGCTTTACATCCGGCAGTAGCTGGAAATCATTCCGTAAGGGGTAAATGGCTGAGTCGCACTGATCATGGCAAAATTCATATATAAAATTGATGGTAAGGATGTTACCTCAGAGAATCTTCCATCCGGTCCTCTGAAAAAATCTTTCGACAATCTCCGTGCGGCACTTGAGCAAAAGATACCTGCGCAGAAGTGCGCCACACACGGCAATGAATTACTTGTTTTCCTCCAGAATGATGGCACAAAAGTGCGCATTGCAGGCTTCGGGGGCTGTTGCAGGGATTTTATCGAAAAGATGACACGATATGGAGAACTCCCGAAAGATTTCAAGAGGAAGAAGTGGATCTTCACGCACAAAGTTCACAGCTACATTCACCGGTAAACGATTCACATCCCGGACAGCGCTGATCCCTGACGGGATCGCATCGTTTATCCGGACTCTTGATTTGACATACAACCCCTGAGAACGGAGAATAATTATGCGCCCATCAAAAAAGTCCCCGGAGACACGATCGGGATACGACCGCAGGCGTTTCCTGAAAACAGGAATCACCGGAGGAGCCTTCATCGCAGCAATGCCTTTTCTCCACGAGCGTCAGGCGGCAGCTGACGCACAACCAGCCTCCCCTCCCCTGTCATCATTTGATCTGGATGAGATCACCATCGCCGGGCTTTCCGAAGGGATGCAGACGGGGAAGTACACCGCACGGTCAATCACCGAAAACTACCTCTCCCGGATTAACGAAATCGATAAGAGCGGCCCTTCAATTAACAGTGTGATAGAACTGAACCCCGACGCACTGGCCATGGCCGATGAACTCGATCAGGAGCGGAAGGCGAAGGGTCCCCGCGGGCTCCTGCATGGCATACCCGTACTGATCAAGGACAACATCGATACGGCGGATCATATGGCGACAACCGCAGGATCCCTCGCTCTTGTCGGATCGAAACCTCCGGCCGATGCGTTTCTCGTCCAGCAGCTCCGGCGTGCCGGGTGCGTGATTCTCGGAAAAACAAACCTGAGCGAATGGGCCAACATACGCTCAAGTCATTCGACAAGCGGCTGGAGCGGCCGCGGCGGGTTGACAAAGAATCCTTATGCGCTCGACCGCAACACATCCGGATCCAGTTCAGGTTCGGCGGCCGCCGTCGCTGCAAATCTCTGCACGGTGGCCGTGGGGACCGAAACGGACGGATCCATCGTCAGCCCTTCGTCGATCAACGGCCTGGTCGGCATCAAACCGACAGTCGGTCTCGTGAGCCGCACCGGCGTCATCCCCATTTCCCACTCGCAGGATACACCCGGTCCGATGGCACGAACCGTCCGCGACGCCGCAATCCTCCTCGGCGGACTGACCGGGATTGACCCGGCCGACAAGGCCACCGCGGCAGGTAAGGGTCGTCTGTACTCCGATTACACGCAATTCCTGAATCCAAAGGGATTACAAGGGGCGAGGCTCGGCATCGTCCGCACATATTTTGGCTTTCATGAAGCGGTCGATATTCTCATCGAAGAGGCCATCGCGGCAATGAAAAAAGAGGGGGCCTTCATCGTCGATCCCATTGACACAAAATCGTTCACCCGGCTGGGCAACGCGGAGGACACCGTTCTTCAGTTTGAGCTCAAAGCCGACATGAACGCCTATCTCGCCCGGCTCGGTCCGAACGCACCGGCTCATACGCTCAAAGATCTCATCGACTTCAACGAAAAGCACAGGGAGACGGAAATGCCCTACTTCGGGCAGGATATGTTTGTGAAAGCTGAAGCGCGGGGTCCGTTGACCAGCAAACAGTACACCGATGCCCTTGAGAAATGCCGGAAAATCATGCGAACCGGAGGCATCGATGCCGTAATGAAAAAACACAAGCTTGACGCCCTTGTCGCCCCGACGGATTCCCCCGCCTGGCTCACCGATCTTGTCGACGGGGATCATTTTCTCGGGGGGAGCTCCACGGCTGCGGCTGTTGCCGGATACCCGAGCATAACAGTCCCCGCGGGCTTTGTTCACGGTCTCCCGGTGGGAGTATCGTTCTTCGGGCGCGCCTGGAGTGAGCCAAAACTCGTCGCGCTCGCTTTTTCATTCGAGCAGGCAACCAAAATCCGAACGGCACCGCGGTTCCTCCCGAGCGTCGATGTTCGCCACGGATAACCGGGACAGAGGGAAGCGACTCATGAAGCCGATCATTGAACAATCAATTTCCTTCATTCTGCCGGTCACGGTCCTCGTCATCGTTCCGCTTCTCATCGAGCACACGTGGGTCATCACCTGGGGTACGTTGTCCGTCATGGGATTCCTCGTTGGATTGATCGGACTCGTGGTTCTGGTGATCTCGGTATCCACGATGATGCGCATCGGTGAAGGGACGTTAGCACCATGGAAACCGGCCCGGAGACTGGTCATCACGGGGATCTATTCCTACACCCGGAATCCGATGATCACCGGTGTCCTCCTCTGCCTGCTTTCGGAGTCGATGCTGTTCGGATCAGGCCGCATTCTGACGTGGATGATCATTTTTTTCGGGATAAATTACATCCACTTCGTTTTCATCGAGGAACCCGGCCTTTTGAAGAAATTCGGCAAGGAATATCTCGAGTACAAAACCAACGTCCCGCGGTGGTTCCCCAGGAGGAAACCCTGGACACCGTTTGTAAAACAGGGATAAATATATTTCCGGCGGAACTTGAATTCTTCAGGTTTGCTTCTTATTTTTTCTCATTGTTCTTAAATCATTATTCCCGGCCACCAACCGCCTTCAGAAGGCATCAGAAATCCGGACAAGCGAGGAGAGCGTGAAATCAAAACAACTCGTGCTTCAAGAATTGCGTCAGATTCCCGGTGTCGGAAAATCCATAGCGGGTGATCTCTGGGCAATCGGGATCCGGAGAGTCACCGATCTGCGGGGTAAAAATCCCTTCAGGCTCTATCAGCGGTTAAACTCCGTCACCGGCCGGATCAACGATATCTGCCTGCTCTATACATTCCGTTGTGCGGTCTATTATGCGACCGAGGCCAGTCACGAGCCGAGGAAACTGAACTGGTGGTACTGGAAAAACAGGTTCTATAACGAACAGAACCGAGGATAGGACTTCAGGAAAGGAAGACGCGTTCATGAACGAAAAAAAACTTTCTGGCGAGGTATTTCTCCCCTCAGAGGAGATTGTGGAATATGCAAACGCGAAGAAACTCGATCAACTGCCGATCGAATCGGATCGGGAGCTGGAAGATTTCTGGGCGAGCGAAGCCCGCGAGCTCTACTGGTTCAAGCCATGGTCAAAGGTTCTCGATGATTCGAAGCGGCCCTTTTTCAAGTGGTTTGTCGACGGCAGGGTCAACATCGTGTATAATTGTGTCGACAGACATACGCTCACCGCACGAAGGAACAAACTCGCCCTGATGTGGGAGGGTGAAAAGGGAGAGTTCCGCTCGTTTTCGTATTTCGCCCTGCGGAGGGAAACCTGCAAATTTGCAAATGTCCTGCGAAGCCTCGGCGTGAGGAAAGGCGACCGGGTCACGATCTACATGGGACGCATTCCTGAACTCCCGATTGCCATGCTCGCCTGTGCACGGATCGGCGCAATCCATTCGGTCGTCTATGGGGGGTTCACCGTTGAAGCACTTGCCGAGCGGATCGAAGACAGCCAGTCGAAGGTCCTCATTACGTGCGACGGGGCATACCAGCGCGGCAAGATCGTACCGTTGAAACAGATCGCCGACGAAGCCCTTCAACGGGCGGCGACGGTGGAAAGCGTCCTTGTGGTCAAGAGGACCGGCGAACCGGTCAATATGGAATCGGGGAGGGATATGTGGTACCACGAGCTGATGGCGCTGCCGATTGCGAGCAACAGCTGTCAGATCGAAGAAATGGATGCAGAAGATCCGCTCTTTATTCTCTACACATCGGGCACAACCGGAAAACCCAAGGCCATCGTCCATACACACGGCGGATACATGGTCGGGATCTACTCGACCCTGAAATACGTTTTTGACATCCACGAGGAGGACAGGTACTGGTGCGCCGCTGATCCCGGCTGGATCACCGGACACAGTTATATCGTCTATGCACCCCTTCTGAACGGCACGACTTCGTTCATGTACGAAGGCGCCCCGACCTACCCCTATCCGAACCGCTGGTGGCAGATGATCGAGAAGTACGGCATCAACATTTTGTACACGGCGCCGACCGCCATCCGGGGACTCATGCGGTTCGGTGAAGCGTGGCCAAACCGTCATGATCTCTCATCGCTCCGGCTTCTCGGATCCGTCGGTGAGCCGATCAATCCGGAAGCCTGGAAATGGTACTACCGCGTCATAGGAAAAAACCGCTGCCCGATCATGGACACCTGGTGGCAAACGGAGACCGGCATGTTCATGATCTCACCGACTCCTGTTACAGCGTTAAAACCGGGCTCCGCCGCTAAACCGCTCCCCGGCATCCAGCTGACCGTTCTGACCGAAGAGGGGCAGCCCGCAGCCCCCAACGAGGAAGGCTTTCTTGTCATACAAAAACCCTGGCCGGCCATGCTCAGAACCGTGTATAACGATCCTGAAAGGTATATCAAGCAGTACTGGACCAGATTTCCGGGTGTGTATACCACGGGTGATTCTGCGAAAATGGACGAGGATGGTTATATCTGGGTCATCGGCCGCGTGGATGACGTGATCAAGGTGTCCGGATATCGCCTGGGGACAGCGGAAATCGAAAGCGCCCTTGTGAGCCATCATGCCATCGCAGAAGCGGCTGCCATCGGCCTGCCTCATGAAGTCAAGGGAAATGCCATCCATGCATACGTGATTCTCAAAGCCGGTGCCGAAAAACATGATCACCTGGTCGAAGAACTGCGGAATCATGTCGCACACGAACTCGGACCCATCGCCAAACCGGAACACATTACCATCGTCGATTCCCTTCCCAAAACGCGGAGCGGGAAAATCATGCGGAGGGTGTTAAAAGCGAAAGCGTTGGGCGTCGATCCGGGAAATCTGGCCACACTTGAGGAATAACCGCGTTTTCGGGCAAATAATAAAAAAGCCGCTGTGATGATCACAGCGGCATTTTCCTACCCTCTTTATATCCACCAATCCTAATCCACCACTTCTCTAACAATCCTCGAGGGCAGGTTTCTATATAATATAACAATTTAATTTGAAAAAAGTTTCACTTTTTTGAAAAAATTATTAAAAATTAACATTGGAAATCGACAAACATCTAAAACCAACGCCAAATCCAGTATTTTTCAAAAACCACCTTTCCCCAATGGTAAGTCATGTTGGGTTCATGGAAGAGTATTCCACCCTGAGAATCGGCAAATAAATTACCACTGAGATACCCTGCGCGCCCATCCCCGGTCTCCACAAACCAAAAACCCGAACCATTAAATTCCTTTCTGAATCCGTGCTGGTTAATCTCCACCGCAATGATGTTCGCGACGACCTCGGCCTGGTTGGCTGCAAACAGGCCCTCCTTCGGTAATGAGGATCCGTTCGGTAAGGGAACTAGGGCAGTATCCCCAATGGCGAAGACGTCGGGAACCGCCGTCCGGAGGGTTCTCGGATCAACGGGGATCCACCCGGATCTGTCCGTAAGTCCGGACCCCCTCAACGCCGGGGATGCCCGGTGAGGAGGAACCATGATCAAAAGATCATATTCCGACAGGGTACCATCCCCGAATGAGAGCATTTTCCGCTCCTTATCGACTGAAGCAATCCTTTTTTCGGTGCAGAGCGTTATTCCCCTCTCGAACAACATCGATGTGAGTCTCGTACCTGCATTCACCCCTGCAAACTCAACGGGCGAACTCTCCGGGGTGTAAATTTCTATTTTTTTGTCCGTGTCTCCCCTTCTGCGGAAAAACGACTCCAGGAGAAAAGCCGCTTCGTAGGGGGCAGGGGGACCCTTGTAGGGGAGCTCGGATATGACAATCGCGATCTTGCGCCCCGAGAGCTCCCTCAGCATGCCGTAAATTTCAATTGCACCGTTCAGAGAGTAAAAGGTCAGACCGGCTTCCTGTAATCCGGGGATGGATCCGGGGACTAATTCAGCCCCCAGTGCCACAACCAGATAATCATACTCGAGCATCCCGTGATTTGTCCTGATGGTTCTGTTGCCGGTCGAAATCTCCTCCACGACACCCTGCCGGAATTCAATCCCGTACTTTTCCAGGAGGGAGAGCGATTTTTGAATCACCTCGGGCGTGCGCCACCCTATCATGACCCAAAGAAAGGAGGGGGAAAACGCATACACGGGCTGTCGATCGATCAAGATGATGCGATGCTGAGGTCCGAGGTTTTTCCGCAGCTCGCGTGCGGTGACGATTCCTCCTATCCCGCCACCTAGAATCACGATGGTTTTTTCCATACTCATTCAGAAACATCTGAATCTACAAAATTATTTCGGAAAAATCGACAACAAACAGTTTTTTGATTCTTTCCTGTAATAACTTATTAAAAATGTCAGGGTCTGGACTTAATAGAAATGTCAGGTATTTGCATCTTGAGGACCTTATCAGAAAGGGTCTTCAAGATGAGCGAAAACCAGAACTGGACACTGACAATGAGC
>JAWOKN010000194.1:0-7275 GCA_033854175.1 Bacteroidota bacterium
ACCGTTGTACGGTTTGGCCGTGGCCAAGCTGAATCGCTGAACTATGTCTGCATTAAAGAGAAACCGGGTGAATAGAGATCGGTGAAAAACAAGTTTCATTTCCGCAAAAGGCATGCCAGAAGAATTCAACGTCGGGGTGAAACATTTTTTGACCTGACCGCTCGCAAATTTTACGTACAAAGCGATATTTTCAGTCAGTGTCGATGCAGGTGTGTTTTTCTTTATCTGGTTTTCCCGTTTTTGAATTTTGCAAAATCTTCTAAAAATGGGCATTTCATGCATCATGTGTAACCTTTTTACACACATACGTGGCGCGAATTTGTGCATTCAGATTCATTCCTTGCGGATGTGTATAATTTTTACCCGTCCGGTATGACCTAGGGATTCATGATGGTAAAAAACTACCATGATCCTTTTTGGGGTGTCGATTTATTGTTTGAATGGAATGAAAAAGCGAGGTTCCATGATGGCACATAAATTGCAATTTTGGGGTTTGATTAACTCCCAGAACGATTTTTCACCAATATAATGTAAAGGATATTCCCAGTGTTATCGGCACAAGTGACATTTCATGATCTCATCGGATTGTTCCGGCGGAGAAAGATGATGGTCATCATCCCCGCACTGACCGTAACCGTTCTTTGTATCGTCGGGGCGTTTATACTTCCGAATAAGTATGAGTCGTCCACGTCAATTCTCGTTCAGCGCGATGAGATCCTCAATCCGCTGATCAGCTATGATATCGCCGTTGCAATGGCATCGGATGACCGGTTGCGGACATTCAATGAAATCATTTACAGCCGGACCAATATCCAGCGGTTGATCGACAGCCTCGGATTGGGTACCGGTTTGAAGACCGAAGAGCAGCGGCAGGCCCTCGTGGACGCGGTTGGAAAAAACATCTCCACGGAACGCCGGGGCTCCGATTCGTTCAGGATCAGCTATCTGGATACCGATCCCAAGCGCGCACAGAGGGCGGTAACGGTCGTCACCAATATGTTTATTGAGGCCACGCTGCGTGTCGAGGGGCAGAAGAACGAGCAGGCTGTTCAGTTCTTCCAGGGGAAGCTGGATGAATTGCGTCAGAAATATGAGTCGAGCGAAAAACAGTTTGTCTCCCGCCTGCAGGAGCACCCTGATTCCAATCCGGAGGAAACACGGAGCATCGCAGGTCAGATCCAGGACATCGAACGACAAATTGATGATCTGGATGCCAGGGAGAAAATGTACAAACGGGAAGCCGGTGTGGTCCAGTCCCTACCCACCACGATGCACACTGCCTCGGGGAAACAGGCTTTGTATGATCTCCAGAGGACCGATCTCCCGTTTGTGGCTGATCTGAAGGATTTGCTCTCGAAATATGACGACCTGCTCCGGCATTATACACCGAAATATCCTGAAGTCCAGAATATTGAAAAGCAGATTGTCCGGATACTCGACAGGATGCAGAAGGGGATTGAAAGTGAGCTCGTGAAGCTCGGCCCGAACCGAAAAGACCTTGAAAATCACCGTGCCCAGCTTATCGATGAACTGAGGAAATATTCGATCGATGAGCACACGGATGCGGACAAAGCCTCCGATTATAATATTTACCGCAAGCTCTATGACGATATGAAAGTCAAGCTTGAGCAGGCCGTTGCGGCACGGGATCTCGGCGATAAGGCTGCGAATCAGTTCATCATTCTTGATCCGCCGCTGGTTCCGCCCGAACCCTCGAAGCCGAACCGTGTTCAGATAATTATTGCGGGACTTTTTGTCGGCCTCTTTATCGGGGGTGTCACCGCAATTCTCCGGGAAATGCTCGATACAACGGTGAGAATTCCGAGGGATATCGAGGTTTATCAGAAACCCGTCATCGCTTTTATCACTGAAGGTGAAGAGCACCTTAATTGAACGGATCGTCCACGGATGACCCGATTCATCAATTGCAGGAGACACAATGTCTATCATGACTGACAACGAAACACAAAAAGAACAGCAGAACACCAACGGAAAGCAGGAGCAGGGCGAGGCATCCCCGCGGGTTGAAACCGATAACAAACTCGTACGATCGATCAAATCGATTGTCATCAATCCTGAAAAGGGAAAGTTTCTTGACGATACGATCATCAAGTTCAAATACTACAACTCGTTCAATTATTCCCTTCTTGCCCGCGGTCAGGACGATGTCACGCTGACGCTCGGAATTACCAGTCCGAAACAGGGTGAGGGAAAGACTCTTGTTGCCTGTAATCTTGCCATGTCCCTTGCGATGGGATCGCAGAAAAATACTGTTCTGGTGGATCTCAACATCAATAACCCCCGCCTGCACCAGGTGTTCGGCGTTACTCCCTCTCCCGGGCTGGGCGAGGCCCTCAGAAACGGCAACATCCATCTGTCACAGACGGTTATCGATCATCTGGCCGTCCTGCCTGTGGGGAATGTACCGTTACATCTGGAAAGCGTGCTGCGGTATCCTACCATCTCCGGACTTCCGGCCTCGGCGGTTCAGCGGAATGTACTGGGACTGGATCAGCTGGCTGCATTCCGGGATATCATCTATTCACTTGAACAGGAGTTTGATTTTGTCATCGTCGATTTGCCGGCCATGAACACGGAGGAAATTCCCGTGCTCTTTACCAACCAGCTGAATGGATTACTGATTGTCGTCAAAACAGGGAAGACCAGACGCGAGGATCTCGATGTCATGTTTCAACATATCAATCAGCATCAGGTGGTGGGATTCGTGTTCAATCACATGAAACCGAAAAATAGCGAGAAGGCCTGACGGTACATGGACTCCATCGTCGGAATACTCGGCCTGATCATATTTGCGATTTTACTCGGTAAACGGACGAAACACGTCCACCTCTATGGCCTGCTGGTTATCATGATGCTCGCTCTCCTGGAGCTGGTGATCATCCTTATCCAGGTTTATACAATGGCCCGGCCCACTATTCAAATTCAATAAGCCGCACAACCGATATCTCGAGAATGTATCCAAGCGATCACTTCAGTGCTGTAAGGGATAAGTATCTTATAACGGAATCCTCCTCAATCAGAGCCCCGAGATATTCCGGTCTCATGATTTTCGCGATCGTCTTCTCTGTCGCAATCTCGGTTCTTTTCATCGCGACGTACGGAGATGTAACGGCGGTTGCCGCCGCCCTGGCTCTCGCGTTGGTGGTTGGTGTCACGATTTATCGTCTCGACTGGGGATTTTTCATATTTATTTCATTGGTCCTGCTCGTGGATCAATATTCGGTTGTGGGTTTCGAATCGACCAGCGCACAGATCCCCTATTTTAAAAATCTGAAGGAAATTTCTGCGTTTCAGAATGTCGGATTTGCGGTTGTGAATCCGTTCGAACTGCATCTGTTTTTTCTCTTCATGGTTTGGGTGAGTCACCTTGCGTTGCAGCGTAAGCTCGCCGTTCGTCCTGTCCGGGTGTGGGTTTCGGCGCTGTTTTTCTTTGCGTGCATCGCTTTTTCTTTCGTGGACGGCATGAGAAGCGGCGGCGATTTTCTCGTCGCGCTCTGGGAAATCCGCGCGCTTTGCTATTTTATGATTCTCTTTTTCTTCGTTCCGCAGATTATTCGGACCAGGGATCAGGTGCGGAACCTCATGTGGATCGTTGCCATCACCATTACGATCAAGGCGCTCGAGGGCCTTATCCGTTTTATCAGTCTGGGTTTCCACTTCACCGGGCTTCCGGCACTGACAAACCATGAAGATCCCGTTTTTATTACAACGCTCATCGTGTTTCTGTTCGGTTTGCTCCTCTTCGGAGGCGACAGGACGCAGAAGCGTTTCCTTCAGTTTGTCTTTATCATCCTCTGCGCCGGGTTTTACACGGCTCAGCGGCGCGCGGCGTATGGTGCGCTGGGGGTTTCCGTCCTTGCCTTTTTGGTCCTGGCCGGGAGCAGGGAACTTGTCAAGTATCTCCGGTATGTCGTCATTGCGGTTGTCATCCTCGCGCTCTATTCTGCTCTGTTCTGGAACCGCGAAGGGAGGCTCAGCGCGCCCATCCAGCTACTGAAAACCTCTCTATCCGATCAACAAGAGACGGCGGGGGACCGGTTTTATTCGAACGTCTATCGTGAATACGAGCGGTATGATCTGGCTCAGACCATTCAGCGGGCGCCGGTCAAGGGAATCGGGTTCGGCAATATGTATGACCAGACGATTTATCTGCGCAACATGCCGATGTCGTTCCCTCTTCGCGATTTCATCGCACACAATGAGATACTCTGGCTCCTGACCAAGATGGGAGCGATGGGTTTTTTCGCCTTCTGCCTTTTTTTCACGTCGTATGTTTTTCAGGGCTCCATTCTGTTCTCACGGCTCAAGGATCCCTACTTCAAGGCTGTCCTTGCCATTGCAATTATCGCCGGCCTCAACCAGATCTTTGTTTCCTATTTCGATCTGCAGCTGACATATTACCGGAACATGGTCTATCTCGGAACGCTGATGGGATTACTTCCGACGCTCGAAGCTGAGGACCGGGCACCCGATGCGGCTCCGGCCCGGGCAGGAACCAGACCCGGAGGGAATTTCTTTTACTCATGATCGGGATGAAGAGTGGAGAAATGACCAATACACAGAATACAACGTCGATTTTGGGTGTCCGCGTCGATCATATCGACAGAGATGCGGCGCTGAACAGGATCATGGAATTTATCGGTTCCCGCAACGGTCGCGGTGCTCGAAAAATATTTTTTACGAACGTCCATAGTATTCATCTTGCGCGCAGGGATGAAGTTTTGAAATCGGGGATCAATAATGCCGATCTCGTGCTGCCCGACGGAAGCGGATTAAAAATGGCAGGCAAAATCCTCGCAAAGATGGAGTTCGCAAATCTCAACGGAACCGATTTTACCCCGGTTGTCCTGGGGCTTGCCCAGCAAAACGGCTGGACGGTATACCTGTATGGGGGTGAAAGAGAGATCGTTGCAGTGTGCCACCGGAATCTCCTGCAACAATACCCCCGTCTCAGGATTGTCGGCTCACGCAAGGGATATACACAGATGTCGGAACAGCAGGATATTCTTGACGATATCAACGAGAAAAAACCGGACATCCTCCTTGTTGCCCTTGGATCGCCGCGTCAGGAACTCTGGATAAGTCGGCATGCGCCAGATCTGAACGCCGGCATTTGTCTCGCTGTCGGCGGGCTGTTTGATTTCATCGCGGGCAAACATTCCCGGGCTCCACAGTGGATGAGATCGGTCGGCATCGAGTGGCTCTACAGATTTTTCCAGGATCCCAAGGGAAAAGCTGACCGTGTATTCGTCGAGATTCCGGCGTTCGCGGTCGTTCTTGCAACCCGGTGGCTGTTCTCACGCCGGAAAGATCACCGGCAATAACCAAAGGAAGGTTTCTGTGTCCGTTAAAACCGACATCGCGAGCTCCATTACGAAAAATACCGCCATTATGATGGGTTCGCAGATGATTACCTGGGGATCGAGTTTTATCCTGATGCTCTTTCTCCCGCGCTACCTGGGGAGCGAAGAATACGGGCGGCTCTATCTCGCGATGTCGATCACACTGATCGTTCAGGTCTTTATCGAATTCGGCGGATATTTTTACATCACAAAATATGTCGCCCGCGACCGTACGAGAACATCCGTCATGATCGCTGATACGGAAACACTGAGATTTTTCCTCTGGATCGTCTCGCTGATCCTGATGGCAGCCTTTCTTGCGGTTGCCGGTTATCCCAAATCCGTTAACATCCTTGTGGCAATTTTTGGAATTGCGAAGCTGTGGGAATCCCTGACGTCGCTTATCCAGCGGTGTTTCCAGGGGGTAGAGGCAATGCAGTACACGGCCGTGGGAAATATCGCTGAGCGCGTGTTTGTTTCGATAGCTTGCGTCACTGCTCTGGTCCTCGGTGCCCCGATTGTGGTCATCGGAATCCTCATGGCGTTGAGTACGCTGTTGAATTACATCATCACCCGGGAGTTCCTCCCCAAAATTGTGCCGCTGAAAGCGAAGGCTGACTGGGGGCGGATAAAGCTTATTATGAAGGAGAGTATGCCCTATTTTCTCTGGACACTCTTCGGTATCGTCTATTACAGAATCGATGCCGTTATGCTCTCCTTTCTCACGCCTGCGGTTGTTGTGGGTTGGTATGGCGCCGCATACCGCTTCTTCGATATTGTCATGTTCCTCCCCAGCATCTTCAACATGGCGGTTTTTCCGGTTTTCTCGCGTCTCTGGGCGAAGGAGGATGAGGTTCTCGCAAAGACATCCAAGAAATCGATCGACTTTATTCTCCTTGCGGGCATTCCCGTCAGCATCGGTCTTATCGTTTTTGCCAGGGAGTTTGTCGGACTGTTTTACGGGATCGAACAGTACGGGCCGACGGCTGATTTGCTGAAAATTTTTTCCATAGGTATCCTCCTTGTGTACATCGATATCATTCTCCTCCCGCTCCTCATCGCCTCGGATCAGCAGCGCCGGGCCACAATATTTGGTTTTTTTGCAATGCTGCTGAATCCAACCTTGAACTGGTTTCTCATTCCGTATTTCCAGACGCACTATGGAAACGGCGGGATCGGAGCGACGATCGCTACGCTTCTGACGGAATTTTTTATGCTGACGTGCATGCTTACGGCACTACCAAAAAACGCTTTTTCCGAAAACAGCCTTTCAGTCCTGATCAAGGGGATTCTGGCAGGGGGGTGTATGGTGGGTTGTCTGGTCCTTCTCAACAATCTCCATCTGTTCTGGATCCTTAACGGTCTGACCGCAACCCTGGTCTATTGCGGCGTGGTGATTCTTGTCCGGGCGGTCAGACCGGATGAACTCCGCCTGATCATAGGGTCACTGAAGTTCTGGAACCGGAATAAACTTTCGCCAGCCCCCGTCGAAGGATGAATGATGAACATTGTCGGAAAATATGGATCAAACACACTCGTGACAGTACCTGAAGGAACTATGCACCCGGAAGGCGTTGCTCCTCAACACTGCGGGATGGATTCGGGCGGCTTCGTGATCGTCCCGACGGACGGTGGGTCGTTTCGCGCCCAAGGATACCGCAGGGAAAGGGTGATTTCGTTATGAAGATACTCCATGTGATGCCCTATAACCCGGTTCCGCCCGTTTTCGGTGGTGCATTGAGAATATATCATATTCTCAAGAGTCTTATCCGGTACAATGATGTTACGGTTCTGACGTATGGATCCCCGGGGGATGAACGGATCATCCGGGAGACGTTCGGAAAAGAGCTGAAAGATGTTCACGTTGTCCAGCTTCCTATGAGGAGGAGGATGCGGCGGTTGGTGCAGATGT
>JAWOKN010000195.1:0-30066 GCA_033854175.1 Bacteroidota bacterium
TCGACACGACGAAGCAGGTGCGGGAGGTTGTGACCTTTTATTCCCCGGTCGACGGAATCGTCACGCAAAAAAATGTCCAGCCGCAGCAATACCACGAGGCGGGTGATGATCTGTATGACATCGCGGAATTCTCCAACGTGTGGCTGTACGCGGATATCTATGAATACGAAATCACATCGGTGAAGGTCGGTCAGGCCGTGACGGCGAAATGCGACGCGTATCCGGGCAAATCGTTTGCCGGCCGGATCTCCTTCATCGAGCCATCGGTGGATCCCCTCTCACGGAGTGTCCGTGTCAGGGCGGATCTGGACAATCCGGGGAGGGAATTAAAGGCGGATATGTTCATGACGGTATACATCCATGTCGAAATCCCGCCGTCGGTGGCGGTGCCGGCCGGCGCTGTCGTAAATACGGGTGATCATGATTTTGTCTGGGTGCAAAAAAGCCCGGTGCTCTTCGAGGCCCGTGAGGTACAGACGGGTGTCCGCACGGACAAATTTGTCCAGATCCTCAAGGGGCTTGATGAAAAGGAGATCGTCGCATCATCGGGCGGTTTCCTGCTTGATTCCGAGACCCGGATGGAGTCGTCCGACGCCGGCATGTCCGGGGATGAGATGAAAAAATCGATGCAATAAGACGCGTCGTGACGAACGTGCCGCGCATACAGTGAACAAACATGATCGGTCAGGAAAACCGGAGGTCAGCATGATAGAAAAAATCATCGAATATTCAGCCCGGAACAAATTTGTCATTATCCTCGTCTATGCGATCATCATCGGCTGGGGAATCTGGTCGCTCTACAACACCCCGGTCGACGCGATACCGGATCTTTCCGACAATCAGGTCATTGTCTTCACCCAATGGATGGGTCGTTCGCCGAGGATCATGGAGGACCAGATAACGTACCCGCTGGTGAGTAATCTCCAGGGACTGGCGAGGGTTAAAACCATCCGGGCGCAGTCGATGTTCGGGATGTCGTTCATCTACATCATTTTCGAGGATAACGTCGATATTTACTGGGCCCGGAGCCGTGTCCTTGAAAAACTCAATTATGCCTCCTCCTATCTTCCGGCGGGGGTGGTGCCGATGCTCGGTCCTGACGGTACGGGTGTGGGGCACATCCTCTGGTACACGGTCGAAGGAAAGGGTTACGATCTCGGGGAACTGCGTGCGGTGCAGGATTGGTATCTGCGGTACCAGCTCAATTCCGTCCCCGGTGTCGCGGAGGTTGCAAGTATCGGTGGTTTTGTCAAGCAGTACCAGGTTGATCTCGACCCCAACAAACTCGCTGCGTACGACATCAATTACGCCACTGTTGTCGAGGCGATCAAAAACAGCAACCGTGAAGTCGGCGGGAAGGTCATCGAGGCAAACGGATCCCAGATGTATGTCCGCGGGCTGGGATATCTCCGGTCGGTGGACGATATCGGAAATATCGTGATCGGGCGGGGGGACAACGGCGCGCCGGTGTACGTCCGGACAGTCGCGACCGTTCAGATGGGGACAGATCTGCGGCTCGGGCTTCTGGACAAGAACGGGGAGGGTGAAGTTGTCGGGGGGATTATTGTCATGCGGTATGGTGAAAACGCCAAGGACGTCATCGACCGGGTGAAGGCAAAAATGAACGATGTGCGGGAGGGGTTGCCGCCGGGTATCGGGATAAAGATAGCCTATGACCGTTCTGACCTGATTGAACGGTCACTTGACACCCTCCGCCGGGCGCTTCTTGAGGAGGGTCTTATCGTCAGCATCATCGTGATGGTCTTCATTTTCCACTTCCGGAGCGCGGCAAGGATACTGATTGAAATGCCGGTCTCCATTCTGATGGCATTTATCCTCATGAAGCAGTTCGGGATCACGTCGAACATCATGAGTCTGGGGGGATTGGCGATTGCGATCGGTGTCCTGGTGGATTCGTCGATCGTTCTGGTGGAAAACGCCTACAGGAACATCGCGCAGGCCCAGGCCGAAGGGGGTGTGGTTGATTACACGGAGATTTCGATCCGTTCGGCGCAGCAGGTGGGGCGGGCGATCTTTTTTTCCCTGGCGATCATCGTTGTATCGTTCCTTCCCGTATTCCTCCTGCAGGGGCAGGAAGGGAAATTATTTCATCCGCTTGCCTGGACAAAGACGCTCGCGCTTGCATCCTCGGCGATCATCTCCATCACGCTCGTTCCGATGCTCATGACCATGCTCATGCGCGGGAAGTTCAGACCGGAGGAAAAAAATCCGCTTTCGATGTTTCTGAGGAGATTGTATGAACCGGTCCTGCGGAAGGCGCTCCATTACAGGAAAACGACGCTGGCGATCAACATCGTTGCGCTTCTCATCACCATCCCGATGATCCTGCACATCGGATCGGAGTTCATGCCCCCGCTTGACGAAGGGAGTCTCCTGTTCATGCCCGTCACGCTGCCCAACGTCTCCATAACCGAAGCCAAGCGGATCCTCCAGGTGCAGGATAAAATCATCGCAAGTTTCCCCGAGGTCGGGCAGGTGCTCGGCAAAGTCGGCCGGGCTGAAACTCCCACCGATCCGGCACCGATCAGCATGATCGAGACCATCATCCTGCTCAAGCCCAAATCCCAATGGCGTACGGGGATGACGAAAAATGACATCATCTCGCAGCTCGATGCGAAATTGCAGATCCCGGGTGTAAGGAACGGCTGGACGCAGCCCATCATCAACCGCATCAACATGCTGTCGACGGGGGTCCGGACCGATCTCGGCGTGAAAGTGTTCGGAGACAATCTTGACACACTGGAATCCCTGGCCATTGACATCGAGAAGCTACTGAAAAACGTGCCCGGTGCCGCAGATGTCTATGCCGAGCGCACCGTGGGTGGGCAGTTTCTTGATATCGACGTCCGTCCGGACGAAGTGGCGCGGTACGGGATCACCCCGGGGGATGTCTTGAACGTCATCGAAACCGCGATCGGCGGTGAGAATATATCGACGAGTATTGAAGGGCGGCGGCGGTTTCCCATACGGGTGAGATTCTCGCAGGAATACCGGGACAATGTTGACGCGTTGAGGAGGATTCTGGTGCCGGTTCCGGCTTCCGGTGGCACATCAACTTCCGGGAATCCTGGCGGGACAATGACCGCGATGGCATCCGCGGATCCCGCGGTGCCCGCGCCCTTTCCGGTCCGGGCGGGCCGAGCAAGTATGGCCCGGGGCGGAAATGCGAAAACGTATTCCTTTATTCCGCTTGCACAGCTTGCCGTGATACGTCAGACCGAGGGGCCTTCGATGATCAACAGTGAAAACAGCCTGTTGCGGTCGCTTGTTTCGCTGAACGTGCGAGGCCGGGATATGGGATCGTTTGTCCATGATGCAAAGGATCTCCTTGATCGCCGGTTAAAACTCCCGCCCGGATATTATCTCTCATGGAGCGGTGAATACGAGAATCAGATCAGCGCAAAAAAACGGCTCGAGCTCATTCTGCCGATTGTTTTCCTGGTGATATTTTTGATGCTCTATTTCACACTGCGGTCGCTGCTTGAGGCGTGCATGGTCATGCTTTCCGTGCCGTTTGCGCTCATCGGGGGGGTCTATCTGATTTATTTCCTGGGATACAACTTCAGCGTGGCGGTCTGGATAGGATTCATTGCATTATACGGTGTTGCCGTGGAAACCGGCGTGGTGATGGTTCTCTATCTCCAGGAAGCCTACCAGCGGCACGAGAAGAAGGGTGTCATGACTTCATCCGAAGTCCTTCAGGCGACCATCGAAGGTGCGGTTCTGAGGCTCAGGCCGAAGGTCATGACAGTCGCTGCGAACCTCATCGGGCTCCTCCCCATCATGTGGAGCAGCGGGACCGGGTCGGACGTGATGAAGCCGATTGCAGCTCCGATGATCGGAGGGATTGTAACATCTGCAATCCACGTTTTATTTGTGACCCCGGTTATATTTTCGCTCATGCGGGAATCGGCGTTAAAGCATGAAAAAATAACTGTTTCGGGGAGTGTAGAACGGCAGAAATGACGATTATAGTCAAAATAGTTGCATTTTATGTAATAAATTCTTTACTTAGATAAGTTAAATTCTCAAACACCTAATCATCTATAAACCAATAGGACGGGCATATGAAACCCAGAACCTCTTTACTTCTCGTTCTTCTACTCACCGTTGCCGTGTCATTGGGTGCAGCTCAGACATCCGATCAGTGCAAGGCTCAGACGGCGTCGGATAAGGGCTCCTGCTGTATGCATTCGGCGAAAGCAACGATGACCTCAAATTCGCAGACACCTGCCGCATCCGAGGCCAAAATGGTCACCGTCAGTGACAAGAACGCAAAGAATTGTTCGGCAAAGAACTGCACGATGAAAAGCGCAAAGAACACGACCCAGACCTCAAAGGCTTCATGCCCGATGATGACCTCAGGCAAGGGAACGTGCAAAGATCCGTCAAAATGCACTGGTGCGAAAGCGTCGACAACCAAGCCGAAGACCGAGAAGAGTGATTATGTGAAAGGGGCTGAGTGACACCGGAAGTTGTAGTCCAAAGCCGTTCTGGAATGCCGGAACGGCTTTTCTGTTTCTGCCTATAACGTAAGGAATAACGGACGCTTGAACATGGTATCGTCCTGTAAAAATTGCGGTGCACCGCTGAAGCCCGACACGAGGTTCTGCTCAAGTTGCGGGAGTCAGGTGGCGCCGGCCGGGTCTGTACAAAGTGAAACCGCGTTACCTTCGGCATCCCGGAGCATACGAAAGCCTCTGAAGGGTGCTGCGCGGGCGATCTATGTCGCGATCATTCTCGTCATGGCGGGTGTATTTCTGTATATATTTCAGAATGCACTCCCTGGCGGGAGCAATCCGGTGATATCGGGCCAGCCTGACATATCGATGTCGACCCTTTACACGGGGCAGACGCTTGAGCAGCAGTTCATTACCCCGACCATACGGAATGGCATCATCAGTTTTCCGCTCTCCCTCCTTCTGGAGAAGAAGATCGTTGCTTTCGACTATCAGACACCGACGGCGAAGGTTCCGCTGATGGCCTATATTTCCGCGGAGGGCAAACTCGTCACGGCTGTCCGTATGTGTGAGCCGTGCAACTCGACCACGTTCCGGATCGATGGAGTGGAACTTGTGTGTGGAAACTGCGGTACGCGGTGGAAACAGAATAATCTTGAGGGGGTCAGCGGAAACTGCCAGAAGTATCCGCCCGATCCGATCCCGAGCAGGCTTGTGAACAGCGATGTTCAGATTGATGAATCATACGTAAAAAACTGGAAAATGAGAATATAAACAGCAAGGGGATGTATCAATGACAAAGTATCTTATTCCTGCACTACTCAGTATCGTGCTCATGGCGGGTTGTGGAAAGAGCAAGGACGAATCCGCAACGACGCTCATCAAAACTCCATCGATGGTCTGCGGCAACTGCGCGAAAACGATAAAGACCGCCGTGACCAAGCTTGACGGTGTCGAGGAAGTCAATGCCGATGTGGACACGAAGACCGTTTCAGTCAAATTCGTACCCGCGAAGGTCAATCTGGAAGCGCTGGAAAAAGCGATAACGGGTGCGGGGTATGACGCAAATGATAAAAAGCGGGACAAGGACGCCTACGACAAGCTGGATAAATGCTGTAAAATCGACGGGTAGGAGAACCGAACTTCGATCATAAACGGGTGGGGAGCGGGTAATACCGGCTTCCGCCCGTTTATTCTTTTCTGCCCGCCTCCTGGACCCTCCTGATAATCGTGATAACAAACCCAACGATGAGCGTAATCGTTCCCATCCAGACCAGGTTGATGAACGGTTTAACCGTGGCCTCCACAATCAATGTTTCGCGCTGTGGCTCGCGCGATGAGCTATCAGGGCTTTTCACCCCGATCGTTACCTGTGACTGGGAGGGATCCTCCCTGTTGGGCTGAAGCTTACTGATGACGATCTGTGTGGAATCAGGCCCCAGCGTGACGGGCACAAAGCTTACGGCCCCTCCCTCATTTTTCATCAGCGGTTTGATGGTGGATGTTCCCTTCCCGGTCGCCACCCGGAAAATGACGCCGATCGTGAAGCCCTGGCCGGTTGCCATCCTCCCTTTTTCAGCATCGCTGAAGTCAAAATCGACGAACGTTACGTTCTTGCCATCGATCTCCTTTGTCTCCCCTTTTTTGAACGTCAGAAGTTGTTCGTCGTCGGATGGCTTTTCAACCGAGAGCGGGGAGACGTAAAAATCCCTCGTATACATATTCAGGATATCGGGATTCCGCATCGTACTATTTGTCTGATCGTTATAGCGGATGACGGGCACGACCATGAAATCGTCGTTTCCGTGCTGGACATCGATCGTGAACCCGTACCGTTCCTTATCGATCTGTCTGTTCCCCGTATAGGTCAGCGTATAGTCATTGAAGATGCTCACCGGGACACCCTGTTCGAGTGAGATGGTCTGTTTATCATCGTATCTGGAACTCGCCACAAACCCCAGAAACAGGAGTGCGATGCCGATATGAGCGATCGCCCCGCCGGCATATTTCGGATTTCCGATGAAAATCCTGTATCCGACGATCAGGTTGACAAAAAGGGCGAATGAAGCCGAAAAGGAGAAGATCACGATGGGAATATCCCTCATTCCGGCAATAACGAGGCCTATCGTAAAAAGCACCGATGAAGCAAGCGGGTAGGCCAGGTTGGTGAGTAATTTTCTCCGGTCGGATGATTCCCACCAGAGAAGCTGGCCGAAACCGGCAAGGAGGGCAATAACGATGCCCAACGGGAGTGTCGTTTTTACGTAATACGACGCATCGACGGCTGCGGCTTTACCTTTGAGGATATTGGTGATGATCGGGGAGGAGGTTCCGAGCGTGACAAAGATCGCCGCGAAGCAGATCGTAAATGCCCCGAGAAGAAGCGCGAACTCCCTGGAGAGAAGGCTATGTTCGACGGGGACTTTGGGCATTTCCTTCATGCGGCGCAGGAAGGTTACGATCCCCACCATTCCGAAAAGGATAATAACCGCAAGGAGGATCCAATAAGCCCACATCCCCGGGTCGACGAACGAATGGACGGAGGTTTCGCCCAGGACACCGCTTCGTGTCAAAAATGTGCTGTAGAGAACCATGACATAGCAGAAAATGCTCAGGATGAAGTTCGTCCTGATAAAGCTTCCGGAGCGGAGTTGTGCCATCATGGTATGGATTGAGGCGACGCAGACGAGCCATGGTATGAGGGATGAATTTTCCACCGGATCCCAGCCCCAATAACCGCCCCATCCGAGCGTCTCATATGCCCAATAACCGCCCAGAATGATGCCGGTTCCGAGGACGGTAGCGCCGAAAACGGTCCAGGGTTTCGCTATTCTGATCCACGACTGATAGTCCCGTTTCATCAGGCCGGCGACCGCAAATGTGTACGGGACGGCCATGGAGGAAAAGCCGGTAAAAAGTATCTGGGGGTGAATGACCATCCAGTAATTCTGGAGCAGCGGATTCAGGCCGCGCCCCTCGACGGGGATCTGGGCCCAGATACCTTTTTGCCTGTCGATCCAGGCATAATTGACGATATCGGGTGAGATGGCCCCTTTATGCAGCAAATCGTTGGGAAAACTGTTCCAGATAAACTCGAAGGGATTTTTGACAATGAGCATCAGCAACAGGAACGAGAGGATCATTGACCAAATCGTCATGACCTCAATCTCATAGCCCCGCTTCGCGGTATAATGCATGAGGATGATGCCGATGATCGTGGTATAGAGCGTCCAGAGTGAAAAGCTCCCCTCCTGGCCTGCGTAGAAGGTGGATATCAGGAGCGGTGTGGGAAGGGTTGATGAGCTGTAATTCCAGACGTAGGTATACTGGTACTGGTGGGTGAGAATAAAATAGATCAGGAGGGCGCAGAAGCTCAGGACAAAGAGTGCGGCCATCTGGTACGCCGATCGGGCGAGGACGAGAAACCGGGTTTGCCCTTTCCTGGAGGAAAGAAAGTAGGCAATCCCGCTGACAAGGATAGTGCCGAAGGCACATCGGACGAGGATCGTTCCGAGCATAGTCGGGTCCTACAGACTCTTCCTTACCGCCTGGGCATCTCCCTCATATTTTGACGGGCATTTGGTGAGAATGTCCGATGCATGAAAACATCCTCCCTGGTAGCGTCCCTTGACGACGATGGCGTTTGCGAGTTCAAAATTGTTCGGTTTTGGGCCGTCGAAGATGATTTTTTCCTGCAGTCCGTTATCATCCTTCATAAGGAACGAAAACTGGTTTCTGGCCGGATCATAGCCCGACGCGGAATCACGCAGCCACTCCCCTTTCACCTGCACCTTTTTCCCGCTCGAGATCGCCGATTGGAAATCGGTATATTCGACATTGGTCTGCACAAAGGATATCGCGCCGAAGACGAGGGCTGCGACGATGATGAGTGATCCGATAATGATTTTGACTTTCATGTCCATCCTTATAAAGTTGACAGCAGAGTTATTTCAGGCACCCACGCGGGAGGTTCAGGCGAGGTGCCGCGAAGAAGCGCACACAAGAAAGGGATCATCCGGGATTATCCTTCTGCAGACTTGCGGAGAGTTCCACTCTGGCAAGCCTGATTTTCAGCGACAGCATCCAGAAATAGAGCGCGGTGAATCCCGCCAGCGCGGAGAGGAAAACCAGCAGCATGGTGGTATTCATATGAACCTTCCCCTCGGCGTTGACAATCGGCTCGGGGTGGAGACTCGCGACGATGCGGGGCACGATAAACATGAAAAAGGGGACAGTGATACCGGCCAGTATGGCGTACACAGCCGAAAGAGTCGCCCGTTTTTCGTCGCTTTCGACCGCGGAGCGGAGGGCAAAATAGGCGCCGTAGATCAGAAGGAGGATGACGATGGAAGTCTCCCGCGGATCCCAGTTCCAGAACGAGCCCCAGTTGAATTTTGCCCATATGGATCCGGTCACGGTGGCCAGAATGCAGTATAAGAGGCCCAGACCCGCAGACGATGCCGAGCGGAGATCATCCTGCAAATCCTTTTTTATCAGGTACCGGATGGAAAACACCATTGAGAAGACAAATGCCACGACGGCCGTCCACGACATCGGTACGTGGAAAAAGAGGATCCTGGCTTTCTGTTCAAGTCCGGGAATGACCGGAAATTCATTCCATTGCTGGGGGTGGGGAACGATGGGAAATGCGAAGGCGACGACGATAACAGCTGTCAGCCACAATCCCAGGAAGATTTTCGCAAGCGATGATGAACGAGTCATACCTTGATCTTTATTCATGCTGATATCATGAATACATCATGATACGAATATTTTCCCCCTGATGCAACCCGCTCCCCCCTCCCCGTACGAGGGGGGGGGAACACCGATAATCCCTACTCTTTCCAGATATGTTCAAACAGGAGATACGAGGCGGTCAGCATGACAACCGCGTACGAGACGAGCACCTGAAACTCACCCAAGGCCTCTGTCATCGCCGCCCCCTCGACGGAAAGTTTGGTGGCGTTAATGACTGCCAGAAGAAGGGGCAGGAGGATCGGGAAAGAGAGGACGGGGTAGAGTGTCCCTTTGGTGTTCGCCTTTGCGATAATGGAGGCCAGGATCGTTGATGTGGCGGCAAGACCGATCGTTCCGAGAACCATCGTCACGAGGAATATTTCCGCGCTTTTGACCTCAAAATTTGTGATGAGGATGAGATAGAGCCCCACCGTAAGGATATTGAGGCCGAAGAGAAGGAGGATGTTGAACAGAAGCTTTCCGACAAACACGGCCGTTGGGGTGGTCAGGAGCTGCAGGGTGGCCGCGGTTCCCCTTTCCTCCTCGCTGATAAAGGTCCGGGAGAGGCCCGACATTGTTGAAAAAAAGATGATGATCCAGAGTACGCCGGAAAGTATTTCAGGTGTGGCGTTCTCGTTCCCGATCGCGAAGAGAATGATTGCGAGGGTGGTGATGACGAACATGAAGAGTGCATTGAGAGCATATCGGGTCCGGATTTCGGAGCGGAATTCCTTCCTGAATATCGCCAGTGTGGAATGGATGTTATCGCTGATCGTCATGGCCTCCGGAGTCCGTCTGTCCCGAGTTCGAGGATCTGGCGGCAGAGGCCGATCTCGTCCTTTTCGTTGGTTGCGATGACGAGTATTCCCCTTGTGAGTTGTTCGGCGGCGATATCCCTGACCAGGTTTTTTCCCTCCTCGTCCAGATTCGATGTCGGTTCGTCGAGGAGGAGGATTTTTGGGGAATGGATCAATGCCGCCGCATACTTGAGCCGCTGTTTCATACCTGAGGAATATGTCCTGAGGTAGTCGTTTTCGCGGCCCTTCAGTCCGACGCGGCCAAGGATATCGCGTAGAGCGTCGGGGGACGCGGAAAATCCCCGGATTTCCTGGACAAGTTCGAGATTTTCCCGGCCGGTGAATTCGTCATAGAGCTGGAGGTATGGGGAGACAAATCCCAGAAAGCGGTAAAAATCATTCCGGGCATTTTTCCCGTCGATGGAGACCGTCACGCTCCCGCGTGAAGGGCGGAGAATCCCCGCGATGATCTTCAGGAGTGTGGATTTTCCCGATCCGTTTTTACCCGTGACGGACAGACTCGATGCATCGCCGAGGGTGAGCGAGATACCGGAAAAAATATTCCTCCGGTTGAACGATTTGGCAATATCCGTCAGTTCGAGTTGAAGCACGGGATCATTTATGGATAATTGCAAATTTTCCCATCCGCGTCTGATCGTCGACCGTTATCGAGTAGAAATACACCCCCGTGGGAAGGGGTGACCCGTTTGCGCTCCTTGCGTCCCACCGGAGGGCCGGTTCAAGCGGTCTGAAATAGACCACCGGGAGGGAGCCTGAAAAGACATTGTGGACCGACGAGGTATACACACTCAGCTGGGCGGTTTGTTGCAGGGGAATCGAGGGAAACTGGAACCAGATGGCCTGGTTTTGGCCTGTCCGGTAGGGATTCGGAAACACGGTGATATCATCGACAACCGGTGGTACGGACTCCTGGGTGTTCCAGTTTGCGATATCGGGCACCACGAGGGTCCCGTAGAGGTTGTTCGAAAGATGTTTGGCCCCGCCGGAGCTCGTCTTCGAAAGAAGATAGGCATAGGTGCGGGGCTGATCCGAGTACGCCCCCCAGCTCAGATAGGAGGATGAGGAGGAGGTATCGGAGAGATTGATATTCGAGATGACAGCGGTCATATGATTCGTGCCGATGCCGCAGAGTGTCGAGTCGGATGGTCTGTTCAGGATGCAGAAGGTGACATACTCCGATGCGACCGTACCCATCGAGCCCGAGTAGGACCCCTCCGGCGGGATATAGAGGGATGAGTCGAGGCGCATGGGCGGGTAGTTCTTCCCTTCCGAATAAAAACGGGCGGTGTCGCAGAGAGGGCCTGCGTTGAGGTTCCAGAATGCAAATTCAAGGAATGCCTCGCGGAACGAACTGCCGGCGGTTTGCAGGGCCCGGTCGATGGCCATCAGGCTGGGCACCTGCCGTATGAACTCCCATGTCCGTCGCATGATCGCCGGTGAGAACCGTTTTTCGATAAACTTTCCCCAGACAGCCCTGCTGTACTCGATCGAAGTATTTGCGAGTGTGAAGCGGAGATCGGGCCGTCCGAACTGTGAATTGAACTGATAATTATTCGACAGGTACTGGTAATAATCGTTGACATCGTTATAGACGACGTCTTCCATCCATGTCGAGGTAATTTCGCTGAAGTACCTGTCGGCGTCTCCCCAGAACCCGTACGCACCGAACTGGATTGCGTGATGAAACTCATGTGCCGCCGTCACCTCGAGTGCAGCCAGACCATAACTGTAATAATTTTCAAAAGGCTTATAATCATTGTCGACCTCGATCTGGGATCTGAACCTCGGAGGTGTCCCTGTGTAGACCGGAATTGTATCGGGATCGGTCACGCCGTAGAGACCCGGATCGAGATTATGGACATAGACGTGGTAGGTCCCGTCCGTATCATTCAGGGGGGGCGGAAGGTAGTGGAGAAGGTCAATTTCCGTGTGCCAGACATTGTTGAAGATGGCACCTGCGGAATCGATGTAGTGTTCCGCGGTGTTGGGAATCGGATTAAAGTTGGAATCCAAAAGTGAAGCGGCCTCGCTTCCCGTGGTGTCGTAGTAGAAGCGGTAATGCCCGATGATACGATCTTTCTGGGTCTGAGGCATCGCCAGGGCGCTGCGGAGCTGTTGTTTCTGGGTCTCTGTAAATTTGCTCCAGTTATCGAGAAGCAGGCAGGTCCGTTCCAGGCCGCACTTCCCGCGCAGGTTCTCGACACCCTGGACGGTTGCGTGGGGATGCCGGTAATAGGCGAGCAGGCGGTGAAAAACCGCATCGACCTGTTGTTCCTGGGAAACCAGGCTTGTGAGCGGCGCGAGGACGCATCCGAGGATGAGCAGGGATATTCTGACCGGGGATGTCACCGGAGATTCTCTACGGGAAGGACACGCAGCCAGCCGTTCTTCCGGTCTGACACGATGAGCCGTACGGTTTGATCAGACGGATTTCTCGATATGCGGAATCCGCCGATACCCTCCGTGCTCATCAGACGCATGGCGGGAATCAAAAGACCATCCTCACGTGGCCTGTAGAGCTGAAGTGTCCGGGTGATGCTGTTATTGATGACGATGTCTTCCGTCCGCGAACGCGCGGAGGAAAGACCCTGGAGGTCATCCCGCACGGAGATATTCATTTCGCCGCCAAACTGGGCAAGGGGTGGTGCATAGATGGAATCATTTTTTCCGATGAGCGTATAGAGGACATTTTGCGGCTCCCGGATGTTCAGGATGATATCGGGGATATGATCCCCGTTCAGATCGGTGCACCAGAGGGCTGCAGTGGTGAGCGTATCGATACCGAGGGTGGCGAGTTTGCGCGTGAAGGTATATTCCCCCCCGTGTGATCCGCGCGCGAGGTCGATTTCGAGCTCATGTTGCTGCTTCTTGTACACGGCATAAATGAGATCCGGGGCGGCGGCGGCGTGTTCCGGCTCCGTCATGGCGGCGGTCACAAGAGGATACTGGCTCAGGGATGTAAAGGGCCTCTCGATAAACCGTGTGGGTGTAATCTGCGCATATTCCATAAACCGCGCCGGTGCATGGCCTTCCTTCTCGAGGGCAAAAATGTGGAGATAATCGGTCGATGTATCATTGTGGATATGGAGAAGATCGGTTGTCCCCTGTGTCGGAAGCGTGACGGTCTGGTGGGTATAATCCTGGTGAAGGCCGAGGATGGAAAAGCTGTCGCCGGTCGTGTTGTATCCCACGAGGGTTGTCAGGCCCTGTGTGGTGGAGACAGAGCGGAGAAACTGGACGGGGATAAGCGATGGAAATGTCATCTGTCCATCGTAGGTGCCGTCTCCACGCCCAAGGAACAGGGAGATGGTTCTCGACCGGGTGTTCGGTACGAGGAGATCGTTATGGCCCTTATGCCGGATATCGGCCGAGAGGACGCCTGAGGGGCCGACCCCAGCGGCATAGAGGATGTTCTCCTCCCCGGCGGGCACCGCCTCCTGGTTCTGGTAGAGGAACCGGAGGGAAGAATGGATGGTATCGAGGACGGCTGCGGTGGTCAGTCCCGACGAGCGGTCGCGGAGGAAGACAAATTCCGAGGGATTTGCGCCGGCGGCAAATTCCACCTCGTCGTTGAAACGGCCTGAGCCGTCATTCAGTTCCACGAGAAAACCGCGGGGTGTCAGGATACCGAGGTCGTTCTGCCCGTCCATATTGAGATCGGCGAGATCAAACGAGAGCGGTTCATCGGGAAGCTCACGGGATTCGGTTGATTGGAAACCGCCCAAGCCATCCCCATGAAAGATCTTGAGGAGATGTTCCTCGGGATATTCCACGACGAGATCCGGGATATCGTCGGAATCGATCCGTGCGACCTGAAAAAGCCTTGGCTCGCTCTCCCCTTTGACAACCTGCGGGTCGCTGAATTTCAACTTTCCATAGCCGGTATAGATGAGGACGTCGTTGGAAATCCAGTTTGCGGCGATCAGGTCGTTCAGATCATCATTGTTGATTCTGGCGATCATCACTTCATTAAAGGAATTTTCAGAGAACAGCGTCGTATCCCTGCGAAACGTGCCGTTTCCGAAACCCCGGAAGACGGTAATCCCCAGTTGTTTCCTGCCATAGAAGAGGATGTCCTGGAAACCGTCGTTGTTGATATCGCCGAGGAGGACCTGTTCGAACGGAAAGGCCAGGCGTTGGCTCCAGGTCTGTATGAACCTGCCGCGGGAGGATGAAAGGTAGGAACGCACCTCGGGCGGGTAATCGACAACCACCAGGAGGTCATCGCGTTTATCCCTGTTGAGACGGCCGGCGACGGCGGCAAGAAGGGGCCGGTTAATCACGACCGAGCCTGGCCGCCATCCCGATGAATCCCGGTACCGGATGGCGATCTCGTTTTCACCGACCAGGGCGAGATCGGTTTTATCGTCGCCGTTGAAATCGCCTGCAAGGAGATGATGCACGGCGAGGCCGGTGCGCATGGCGGAAGTCCGCCCGAAGCTCACGAGGTGCTGTTGTGCGCGCAGAAATTGAGGATCGGCCATCTGGAAAAGGATGATCATGAGGAGCACGTGTGCAGACGATGGGCAAAACAGAGAAGGCTTTTTCAAGGAGGTCCGGCGGTCCAAGTTATGAAAACTATTTCTTTCTTCTTCCGAGCCGCAGCTGCCGCCGCTGGAGAGCATTGGTATACCTCCGTTTTTCCACTGTCGTCTGAGGGACGATGGGACTGACCTGGACCGGGTGTGCGTGGTCGTCGACGGCGACGAACGTGAAATAGGCCGTATTGGTCGTCCGTCTGACCCTTGTCAGCTGGTTTTCCGCCGAAACGTTGACGCCCACCTCCATGGAGGTTCCGAAGGCCCTGTTGACCGATGCGAGCAGTGTGACCACCTCGCCGAGCCGGATCGGGTGATGAAATGCCAGTTCATCCACACCCGCGGTGACGCAGATGCGGTTGGAGTGGCGTTGTGCGGCGATCGCTGCTGCGATATCCATCCATTCCATCAGCCGCCCCCCGAGGAGGTTGCCCAGTTGATTGGTATCATTCGGGAGCACCAGCTGGGTCATTTCGACCTGCGATTCTTTGACGGATCTTTTATTCATTGTCCTCGGGTCCGGTGGTTGTTCAGGATAGTTGTTTTCCGGTGAGGCGGGCATAATCGATGACGGCGGAATTCGACCTCAGGTGTTCATCGATATCCTTCTGGAGTGCGTCCGCATCACCGCGGTTTGCTGTCGACGGATATTTCTCAAAATATTTTTCCAGTTCGGTCTTCGCCTCGGCATATTTTCTCCGGGCCATGAGGGCTTTGACCTTGTTGAGCTGTGCCAGTTCGGCGTACGGTGTATCGTGATATTTCTCGATCACGAGGTTAAAATATATGGCGGCGGCGGTGTAATCGTTCAGCTTCATGTACAAGACGCCGCTCTCGAAGATTTTTTTTGCCAGGCGGGTGTTGAGTTCGGCGATTTTATCCTCTGCAGATTTCACCAGTTCGTTGGTCGGATAATACTCGATGAATGCCTGAAATTCGTCGATCGCGCGTTTGGTATACGACTGGTCGAGCGATGACTTCGGGGAGAGGTTGTAGTAGCACATCGCGATTTTATACTGTGCAAGAGGAAGGAGCGTGCTGGCCGGCATATTCCTCCGGAGAGTCTGATATTCCTCGGCGGCCAGAAGAAATTCATCCTGATAGTAATGGCACTCCCCCAGATAATACTGTGCCGAGTCGGCGATGATGCTCCCCGGGTACTGGAGGCGGATGACCTCGAATTCGCTCTGGGCCTCAAGATAGTCCCTGTCGAGAAATCTCTTTTTCCCGAGCGCGAAATGGCCTTCGGCGTCGAGAACGGTGGTGACGTTCGAATGGCCGCAGGTGATGTTCAGGAGCGCAAGGAGAACGGCAAGGCCGGTCAGAATGGTTTTCGTTGAGAGTCGATGATGCATGTTCTTATGAACTACGGATATGGAAGAGAAGGTAGATTGCAACACCGGCCGCTCCGAGAATGATGAATGGTTCAACGGCCCTGTCGATAAAGGAATCCGAAGGTACGACGCCAAGTGTACTCCGGAGAGTGGGGTTCTCCAGGCCCGGAATGTCGTCGACCGCGACGGTATCGACGGACTTTTTCGTCTCCTGCCTGCTGGTGAGAACCTCCCCCCTTTTCGTGTCGGTCAGCTGATAGGCGAGGTTGGTGGTGACTGCCCGTGTCAGAAACTTCGGGCCAAACAGGCCGGAGCGGAAAAGATTTTCATACCGGACGCCGAGGCCAATCAGGTGGTACTCAAAAAGGTATTTCGGGGATGAGAGCGTGTCGGCCGCACGGAACACCGGGCACTGGTGGGCCTTGAAGGTCTGGACAAACGCGGAATAGGCGATCCATGCGTCGGCCGTGGAATCCCCGCGTACGACGACCGGTGATCCGTTCTCCAGGCGGGCCTGTGTGAAGGCGTCCTCACCGGTTTCCTTTATCAGCCCCGTCATGACATCGATGTTCGGCAGGCGGTTCGGGCGTCGGACCGGATCTTCCGCCCCGTCATGAAATCCTCCCATACAACCTGGAACAAGCAAGAGAATACATCCCACGAAATATTCGAATCGCCGGATCTGTCCTGATTTATGCGTAGATACCCCGGGTTTTAAGAGTCCTCGAGACTTTGTCGATCGCGAGAATATAGGCGCCGATACGGAGCGTGACGTTATATCTGGCGGCGCAGTTATAGACGGCGTCAAACGACTGGAGCATCATCCGTTCGAGCCGCCGGTTCACTCTGTCGAGTGTCCAGAAATATCCCGCCCGGTCCTGTGCCCATTCAAAGTAGGAAACGGTGACGCCTCCGGCATTCGCCAGAATATCGGGAATGACCAGTATACCTTTTTCCTGCAAAATGGAATCCGCGCCCGCATCGGTGGGGCCGTTGGCGCCCTCGCAGATGATTCTGGCCTTGATATTCGGGGCGTTGTCGGCGACGATCTGCATCTCCCGGGCTGCCGGCAGGAGCACGTCGCATTTCAGCTCCAGAAGTTCTTCCTGTGATATCCGGTCGCCCCCCTTCCAGCCCTTGAGGGAGCGGTTTTTGGATGCATATTCGAGAGCCCTGGGGATATCAACTCCCTTCGCGTTATAATAGCCGCCGCTGATATCGGATATGGCGATGATCGTGCATCCCTGTTCTGCAAGAAGCTGTGCCGCCACCGACCCGACATTGCCGAAACCCTGAACGGCAATGGTCGAATTCTTTATCGGAATTTTTAGCTTTTCCATGGCCCCGAGTGTGACGATCATGCAACCCCGGCCGGTCGCCTCGCGGCGTCCGAGGGAGCCTCCGATGATCAGCGGTTTACCCGTCACCACGGCGGTTTCGGTTCTCCGCATGTGCATGCTGTAGGTGTCCATGATCCAGGCCATGACCTGCTCGTTGGTGTTCATATCGGGTGCGGGGATATCCTTATCCGGGCCGAAAACATCCATGAGATTGGATGTATACCTGCGGGTGATTTTCTCGAGTTCGACACGTGTTAATTTCGTCACGTCGCATTTTACGGCCCCTTTTGCACCGCCGAACGGGATATTCATGACCGCGCATTTCCATGTCATCCATGCGGCGAGGGCTTTGACTTCGTCAAGGGTCACATCGGGGGCATACCGGATCCCTCCTTTTGACGGACCGAGAATGTCATTATGGATGACACGGTACCCGTCAAAAACCTCTATCCGGCCGTCATCCATCTGGATGGGGATCGAAATGAGGACCTGTTTGACGGGCGTTTTCAGGTAGGAGTAGACACCGCTTTCCAGGCCCAGGATTTCGGCAGCGACGTCAAAGCGCCGCATCATTGATTCGAACGGATTTTCCTTATCCGTTATCGGTGTTGGTTCCTGATACGGAGCCTGAGTCTGTTGTTCGATTACCCGATCCAAGAGTGTCTCCTTTTCATGATTACCCGAGAGTGCTTCCTGTGGCCATTTCCTGAAGGCGGTGAATCCTTTCCGCTGTCGGAGGGTGGGTCGAAAACAATTTCGTTATCCCGCCGGCCCTCAAGGGGTTGACGATGAAGAGATGTGCGGATGCGGGGGTGGCATGTTCCATCGGAATCTGGTCAGCCTTCCGTTCGAGTTTTGCAAGGGCATTGGCCAGTGAAAGCGGACGGCCGGTCATATGAGCCCCGCCCTCATCGGCGGCGAACTCCCGCGACCGGGAAATAGCCAGCTGCATGAGAACCGCGGCCAGGGGAGCGACAATCAGGAGGAAGATTTCTCCGAGCGCGTTGGAATCCCGGCGGTTCCTGTCGCCTCCCCCGAACATCAGGGACCAGCCGGCCATCCGGGCGATGAAGGTTATCGAACCAACCATTGTCGCGACGATTGTGCCGGTCAGAATATCGCGATGCCGGATATGGGCAAATTCATGGGCGAGGACTCCTTCCAACTCATCGTCGCTCAGCATGGCGAGGATCCCTTCGGTTGCGGCGACGGCTGCATGTTCCGGATTACGGCCGGTCGCGAACGCGTTCGGGGTCTCGGAGGGGATGATATAGACACGCGGAATCGGAATCTTCGCCTCAGTTGCAACGCGGGCAACGATTGAGTACAACCGCGGCTGTTCCGCTTCGGTAACCTCTCTGGCCCTGTAGGTCATCAGAACAATCTTATCCGAAAACCAGTACGACCCGAAATTCATCAGGAGGGAAAACAGAAAAGCTATGACCATCCCCTGTTCACCGCCCAGGAAAGCACCTATGGCGATGAGAAGAACCATCATGAGTGTCATTAAAAACACCGTTTTAAACGTATTCATAGTCCCGTATCCTTAAAAATTAATCAATATCGAGATAAATATATGGAAATTTAGGCTGAATTTCAATGATCGGCTTTTTTCACATATTTCCGGGATCGATTGTCGACGAGATATATCCCCCGCACCACGCGGGTGAGCATGGGGACAGATGTTACACCCTTGCCGGCGGCTGGCGCTTGCGGGGAACTAGCCGATATCGGAAACAGATTGCGCCGATAACGTTTGGCCGGGATCAGCGTTTCAGGAGTGACCGCAGGACATACTGCAATATGCCGTCATGCTGATAGTATTCAATCTCCATGGGTGTATCCAGACGTACAATGGTCTTAAACGGGATCGTGTTCTTATCCGGACCGGTTGCGGTAACGGCGAGGATTTTCCGGGGTTGTAATCCGTTCTCGATGCCGTGGATCTCATAGGTCTCGAACCCGTTCAAACCCAGGGACTGACGGTTCTGGCCGGTCTCAAACTGAAGGGGCAATATTCCCATCCCGATGAGATTGCTCCTGTGGATCCGTTCGAAACTTTCCGCGATGACGGCCTTCACGCCGAGGAGGCGGGGTCCTTTTGCGGCCCAATCGCGGGACGATCCGGATCCGTACTCCTTCCCGGCCAGAATGATGAGTGGTGTGTTGCTTTCCTTATATTTGACACTCGCGTCGTAGATCGGGACCGGGTGAGGAGACGAGGGATGGAGGGTAAAACCCCCTTCCGTACCCGGAACCATGAGATTGCGGAGGCGGATATTGGCGAACGTACCTCGCATCATGACCTCATGATTCCCGCGCCGCGCCCCGTAGGAATTAAAATCTTTCGGAGAGACACCATGAGCGATCAGGTACTCTCCTGCCGGGCTTTTCTCGGGTATGGAACCGGCGGGTGAAATGTGGTCGGTTGTCACAAAATCTCCGAGGACGGCCAGGATTTTTGCGCCGGTGATATCACGAACCGGAGCCGGTTTCAGTGACATGGAATCGAAGAACGGGGCTGCCTTGATATAGGTCGACTCACCTTCCCAGGTGTACCGATCCCCTTTCGGCACAGGCAGATGATTCCAGTGGTCATTGCCCTCGAAGACCCTCTGATACTCCTTCGAAAACATCTCGGGAGTAATGGTTTTTCCGATGACGTCCGAAATTTCCTTCTGCGAGGGCCACAGATCGCGCAGGAAGACATCATTCCCCCGGGGATCAGTCCCGACCGGATCGCGGTCAAAATCGATATCCATCGTACCGGCGATGGCATAGGCGACGACCAGGGGTGGGGAGGCGAGATAGTTTGCCCGGACGAGGCTATTGATTCTTCCTTCAAAGTTCCTGTTCCCCGACAGGACAGCAGAGACGATCAGATCGTTGTTCTGGACCGCTTCGGCGATCGGGGGCGGCAGGGGTCCGCTGTTTCCGATGCAGGTCGTACAGCCATAGCCGACGAGATAGAATCCGAGTTTTTCCAATGCGGGCATGAGGCCGGCAGCGATGAGATAATCGGTTACGACCTTCGAGCCGGGTGCAAGGCTGGTTTTCACCCATGGTTGTGCCGAGAGTCCGCGGTCGACGGCTTTTTTTGCCAGCAGACCCGCAGCGATGAGGACTGACGGATTTGAGGTATTGGTGCAGCTTGTAATCGAGGCGATGACGACTTTACCGTGGGAAAGGTCGAAGGAGTGCGATTGATATTCTGTCGGTACCCGCCGGATGATCCGTGTCAACTCCTTTGCAGCTTCTCCGTTCCCTGTCTGACCGGGTTCAAGCCAGGGCGCGAGGCGGTTCCGGTCGGGGTGTACTCCCCGGCTTTCGAGCATATCGATGAGGGAGGATCGGAATGCATATTTTGCATTTTTCAGGGGGATGCGGTCATGGGGCCTGCTTGGACCGGCGATGCAGGGTTCAACGGATGAAAGATCAAGTTCAACATGATCGGAGAAGGCCGGTTCCGGGCTTTTTGGGGTATGAAACAGACCCTGCTCCTTGCAGTACGCTTCGACGAGTGGGATCTGGTCGCTTCGGGGTCTCGTGAAACGGAAATAGTCCAGTGTGACCTCATCGACGGGAAAATACCCCATTGTGGCGCCATACTCCGGGGCCATATTCGCGATCGTTGCCCGATCGGCGAGTGCGAGGGAGGACAAACCGGGTCCGTAAAATTCGACAAATTTTCCCACGACCCCCTTTTTCCTGAGCATCTGGGTCACCTTCAGAACGAGATCTGTCGCTGTGGCGCCGGGAGGCAACGCACCGGTGAACTTGAAGCCTACGACCTGTGGCAGGAGCATGGAAATGGGCTGGCCGAGCATTGCAGCCTCCGCCTCGATCCCCCCCACTCCCCAGCCAAGGACACCGAGGCCATTGATCATGGTGGTGTGGGAATCGGTCCCGACGAGGGTATCCGGGTAAGCGACGAGCTCGCCCTCGAGGGGGGATGCAAAAACGATATGTGCGAGATATTCGAGGTTGACCTGATGGACGATCCCCGTATCGGGCGGGACGACCCTGAAATTTTTGAACGCCTGTTGCGACCATCGCAGGAAGGCATAGCGTTCCTTATTCCTGTCGAACTCATACCGGGAGTTCACATTGAAGGACTCCGCGGTTCCGTACTCATCGACCTGCACCGAATGATCGATGACGAGATCGACCGGCTGGAGGGGGTTGATTTTTTTCGGGTCCCCTCCCATCCTCACCATGGCATCCCTCATGACGGCCAGATCGACGGCGCACGGAACGCCCGTGAAATCCTGCAAAAGAACGCGGGCGGGCATGAAGGATATTTCGCTGTCGGGGGTTTTTTCGGGGGCCCATGCGAGAAGCGCCTCGATGTCATCGCGGGAGGTGGAAATGCCATCCTCATGCCGCAGGAGATTCTCGAGAAGGATTTTCACCGAGACAGGGAGTTTCGAGACAATCTGCTGGTTGGGGAGGCTGGCGAGGGAAAAATAGGAAAACGAGGTTCCGGCGGCCTTCAGAGTTTTTTTCGTACCGAAGGAATTAAGGTTTTTCATTGTACTTCCTCTCTAGACTGATTGGAGACAAAAGCATCTGAACTGTATTCTTCACCGATGAAGGGAAATCGGGCGCAGCCAAGGGGGCCGCGCGCATTACGGCACCTGGCTGAACCGGTCCAGAAACGCCCGTTCCTGGAAGGTCAGCGTGTCGACGCCTTTCGTTTTAATTTTCTCGAGAATTCTGTCAAGTTCTTCCCTGTTCACCTGGTGCAGCCTGTCACGCGGAATAGTCGACCACCGTGAGACGTCGGTATCCGAGGGTGAAGGAAGCCGGGTTTCGGAGGCGGGTGTGGAACGCATACTCCGCTGCCTGTCCATGCGCAGATAGAGGTAGCCTCCGAGGAACCCGCCCAGATGGGCGAAGTGGGCCACGCCGCCGCCGCCGGTGCCAAAACCTCCATACAGGGAAAGAAGCGTCATGACAACAACCAGCCACCGTGATTGAACGGGCAAGAGGCCCCAGATATAAATCGGCTCCGTCGGCCAGAAGTAGGCAAACCCCATCATCACTCCATAGACAGCCCCTGAAGCGCCGAGGATCGCGACGTGGGGTGTAAAAAAGCAGGAAAGCACACCGCCGGTAATTCCGCTGATAAAATAGAGCCAGAGGAATTTTGCCCCTCCCAGGACCATTTCCAGCCGGGGGCCGAAGAAGAACAGGGCGAGCATGTTAAAGAAGATGTGGCCGAAATTTGCATGGAGGAACATATAGGTGATGATGGTCCATGGCCGTTCCAGGACAAGAGCGGGGACAAACACCAGCTGATCGACAAGGAGAGGCGAAGACATTGTCACGAGGAAGACGATGACGTTGGCGACGATGAGGCGCAGGACCCAGCTTGTCATACTCTAAATATTTTATCCCCGTTCTGAATGTCCATTGGTCACGGCAGAGGTGTTGGGAGCGGTTGCGGCGATCTTCACGAACTAACTCATTTCAAGCATGCGGTGGATCGGAGCTGCGGCCCTCGACAGGACATCCTCCGGCAGGGTAATTTCGGGGGAACCGGTTTTCATGCAGAGATAGAGTTTTTCGAGTGTATTGAGTTTCATATACGGGCATGTATTGCAGGCGCAGCTCTCTTCCGGTGGTGCGGGAATGAACAACTTATCCGGGCACGACTTTGCCATCTGGTGGATGATCCCGACCTCGGTCGCGACGATGAACTCCTGGTCCCGGGAGGATTGTACATGTCTCAGGAGTGCGCTCGTCGAACCGACAAAATCGGCCCGTTCCAGTATATGCTCCTCACATTCAGGATGGGCAATGAGTCTGGCTGCGGGATGTTCATCTTTCAGCCGGAGGATTTTCCGTTCGCTGAAGGTCTCATGGACGATACACGTTCCCTGCCAGAGCACCATCTGGCGGCCCGTTTTTTTCACAAGGTATTTGCCGAGGTTCCTGTCGGGAGCGAAGATGATCGGGGTTGACGGCGGAATCTGTCTGATAATTTTTTCCGCATTACTTGAGGTGCAGATGATATCGCTCAGGGCCTTTACCTCGGCCGAGCAGTTGATATAGCTGACGACAATATGCCCGGGGTGCTGGGCGATAAATTCCCTGAACAATGGTGCAGGGCATCCTTCGGCCAGTGAGCAGCCCGCCTGCAGATCCGGTAGGAGGACTTTTTTCTCCGGGTTAAGGATCTTTGCCGTTTCCGCCATAAAATGGACCCCGGCGAAGACAATGATCTGGGATGATGCGGCGGCGGCCCGTCGGGAAAGATCGAGGCTATCGCCGACGAAATCGGCCAGATCCTGGATTTCAGATTCCTGGTAATAGTGGGCCAGAAGGACCGCATCCAGCTCCTTTTTTAGCTTAAGGATAGCGTCTTCCAGATCGACAGGAAGTTCAACAGTGGAGAGGGCATGATTGTCGGTATTCATAATGAAAGATAGAAAATCCTCCCTCAAGAATCAATTAACGGTATTTTTCGGGTGAAGAGAGGATCAGGAGGGCCATCTGGTAGACATCCTCTTCTCTGAGCCTCTGCAGATCACCGTCTTTGGCGGCGATGAAGGAATTTTTTTTCCCGACCGGTGCCCACTGCAGCGGGTCAGTGGGGCCGAAGAGGGCAAGGAGCCGGGCAGAGGTTGCACCGGCGACGTGCATGATGCCGGTGTCGTTTGAAATGAAAAGGTCGAGCTGGTCGATGACGGCTGCCACCTCTCTGATCGCCCGGTTATGCAACAGGAGATGATCGCAGAGACGATTTTGGGCCACCTGGCCCAGAACCGCATCGTCCATCGGTCCGATGCTCAGGATGATCCCTGCGTTGTTCTCGTGGTGAAGGCGGTTGACGACGGCGACGAATTTCTCCGGGGGCCACCTGTTTGCGGGTTTTCCCGCGCCGGGATGGATGCCCACCAGGAAGCGGTGGCGTTTTCTGTAGGCGGAGAGGAGCGCGGTGGCGCCGGCCTTTTCGGTGTCGGTGATGCCTATGGTCGTGGTCCGGTCCTCGACGTTCGCCCCTGCGGGGAGGAGAAAATCGAGATTCCTGAGTGTCTGATGCCTGTGGGGCTCCGACCGCCAGTCAAGCGCGACGCGGACGGTGAAGCAAAACCCGCCGGGGTTGGGGCGTCCGTCGATACTGGCCGGGCCTATCCGTACCGGGGCACGTGAGCAGACGGCGAGCAAGGAACTGGTGAGGGAAAACGATACCGTGCCCGGAACGACAGCCATGTCATATCGTGTTTTCCTGATGGTGAGGACGAGGCGGATGATCGAAAGAATCCTCCCCTTCGGAAACATGAGAACGGCGTCGGCGTAGGGGTGGTGGAGCATAATCTCGTGGTTCACCGGACCCGTCACCAGTGTAATCCTGCCGCCGGGATTGGCGCGCTTGAGGTAGCGGAGCAACGGCACCACGCAGAGCATATCCCCCAGCTGGTCATGCTGGTGGATGACAAGCACACTGGCGAACTTCCGGCCCCGGGGGTACGGGAGCTCCCGGGAGTGGATAAACCATTTCAGAACCGCGATGGAGATTTTTTTGAACAAACCTTCAATCTGGTCTTTCACGGAAGCCGTCATGAAAGTTCCCGGAGGGTTGCGATGTCAGGACGACGGGGGCGGTGGTGGCGGGGGAGGTTTCGGGGTGAGGTCTTCAAAGTCAGCATCCTGGATATTGTCGAACGGCGGTGTCTGCTGTTCCGGAATATCGATACCGGGATTCTCCTGGGAGGAATGATGCCGGATATTGATGAGGATCCTGATGATCCGGAAGATCATAAAGAGGACTATCAGCCATAAGAGAAAACGGATCATCGGCTCATCCTTGACGTTGTATTCCGGGGGGATTATAGTACTCGACGGGCGCTTTATTTGCCCGGAAGATTTCCTTCAGCAGGTCCTCAAAGTCCTCGTTGTTGTGGACAAAATCAATCTGGGTCGCATTGACGATGAGGAGGGGGGCCGCCTTGTATCTGAAGAAAAAGTAGTTGTAGGCTTCATTGAGATCCCGGATATACTGTTCGGACATGCCCCGTTCAAACTCGCGGCCGCGCAGGCGGATATTGGCCATCAGGCGCTGGACGCTGCTCTGGATATAGACGACGAGATCAGGTGTCGGGACATTGTGTTCGATGCTGTTGACGACCGTTTCGTACAGTTTCAGCTCATCGTCCTCCAGATTGAGGTAGGCGAAGATTTTATCCTTCTCGAAGATATAGTCCGTCACGAGAAAGCGGTGAAAGAGGTCAGCCTGAATGAGTTCCTGCTGCTGTTTGTACCTGCTCAAAAGAAAAAACAGCTGTGTCTGGAAGGCATAGCGCTGCGGATCGTCGTAGAATTTCGGCAGGAAGGGATTTTCCTCGAATTTCTCAACAACGAGTTTCGCGGGAAGATATTCCGTGAGCCGCTGGGCGAGACTCGTTTTCCCCGCACCGATGACTCCTTCGATCGCGATATGCCGGATTTCGGACCGTTCGATGAGTGTTTCTAACGAAGCGTGCACGTTGGATCGCACTCTCTTAGTGGGTTACTGGCAGCTGATAATCCGTTCGCACGACCTTACTGGTATCCGGGCAGTTCTGGAGCAGCGCAAGGAACGAGATCCCCCGGACGGGATGGATCACCTGGGGTGCGATTTCGGCCATCGGGACGAGGACGAACCTGCGGAGCTCCATCTCGGGGTGAGGGATGGTGACCATGCTGTTCCGGTAAATCATTCCCTCATAGAGGAGAATGTCGAGATCGATTTCCCGGTCCGTCTTCTTTTTGGTGTGTTTCCGGCCGAGTTTTTCCTCGATCTCCTTCAGTTGTTTCAGCAATTCCGGCGGATCAAACGCGGTCTCGGCCTCGATGGCCATATTCAGGAACAGGTGGGTCGTCGCAATTCCGACGGGATCAGTCTCATAAATGGATGACACCGTCAGGATATCACAGACATCCTCGAGTTCCACGCAGGCCTTCGTGAGATAGGCAAGCCGGTCACCGACGTTCGATCCAAGTCCGATATAGACACGATTCATAGTATTCTACTGTTGTTTTGTCACTTCAACTTCGACATAATCGATCACGCCCTTCACCGGGGGGTGGGGTTTCCTGACCCGGATGGTGACTTCGCGAACCGTGGCGTACTCCCGCAGCAGCCCCGTGGCGATGGAGTTGGCGAGCGCCTCGAGCAAAAAGTATTTACGTGAGGTGACAATCCTTCTGATCACGGAATAGACAGTCTCATAATTTACCGTCTGGTGAAGGTCGTCGCTCTCCATGGCCGCCGAAAGATCGCCTTTGAGTTCGACATCAACCTCGAATTTGCCCCCGAGGTTCTGCTCATCGGTGGCGACGCCATGATAAGCATAGAAAGACGCGTTCTTGATCCGAATTACGTCAGCTGGCATGAATTGTCACGTAAATATAGTGGTTCATTTTCCGAGAGTCAAGGCCGATCGGACTATTCAGCGCGGCAGCGTGCGGCGCGATTGATAGTGGTATTCAGGCCGTCTTGCTTTCAAGTTTTGCCCACGTATCGCGCAAGGAAACGATCCTGTTGAACACGGGTGCCGCGGCGGATGACTCCTTATCGGTACAAAAATAACCGAGCCGTTCGAACTGATAGCGATCCTGGGGTTTTGTCGTTGCGAGTGAGGGCTCGATCTTGCAATTTTTCAAGATTTTGAGGGAATCAGGGTTCAGTGAATCCCGCCAGTCATCGCCCCCGGGATTTTCGACGTTGAACAACCTGTCATAAAGCCGTATCTCGGCGTCGAGTGCGTGAGGTGCCGAAACCCAGTGGATGGTTCCCTTGACTTTGCGCCCTGCATTGGGGCCGCCGCTCCGGGTATCGGGATCATACGTGCAATGGATTTCCCGTATATCGCCCGTCGGTTCATCCTTCACCACGGCGGTGCACCGGATGATATAGGCATAGCGGAGTCTGACCTCAGACCCCGGCGAGAGGCGGAAATACTTCGGCGGGGGTTTTTCCCGGAAGTCGTCCTGTTCGATATAGAGGATCCGTGAGAACGGGATGGTCCGGGATCCCGCGGCCGGATTTTCGGGATTATTGACCGCCTCGAGGTTCTCGACGCGGTCCTCGGGATAATTGTCAAGAACGACCTTGAGGGGCCGCTGCACGGCCATCACGCGTTGTGCCCTTCTGTTCAGATCATCCCTGATGCTATGTTCCAGGAGGGCGACGTCGATGGTGTTGTCGCGTTTGGCGACTCCGATGGTATCGGCGAAGGCTCGTATGGCCCCGGGTGTATATCCCCTGCGGCGGAGTCCCGATATGGTGGGCATGCGCGGATCGTCCCATCCGCTGACATGGCCTTCCTGGACAAGCTGCAGGAGTCTCCGTTTGCTCATGATCGTATAGGAGAGGTTCAGGCGGGCAAACTCGATCTGCTGGGGGTGGTAGACACCGAGTTCATCCAGAAACCAGTCATAGAGCGGGCGGTGATCCTCAAATTCGAGTGTGCAGATCGAATGGGTGATCTTTTCGATGGAATCGCACAGGCCGTGTGCCCAATCATACATGGGGTAGATGCACCACACGTCGCCGGTGCGGTGGTGGGTCGACCGCAGGATGCGGTACATGACCGGATCGCGCATGTTGAGGTTTGGCGATGCCATGTCGATCTTCGCACGCAGGGTTCTGGAACCGTCGGGGAACTCGCCCGCCTTCATCCTCTCGAACAGGCTCAGGTTCTCCTCAACGGAGCGCGCACGGTAGGGACTTTCTATTCCGGGCCGTGTCAGCGTGCCGCGCTGTTCCCTGACCTGATCGGGGGTGAGATCGCAGACATAGGCCTTCCCCTTGTTGACGAGCTGTACGGCATATTCAAAGAGACGGGAGAAATAGTCCGAGGCAAAGTACATCCGGCTTTCCCAGTCAAATCCCAGCCAGCGCACATCTTCGATGATCGATTCGACATACTCGGCCTCCTCCTTGCTCGGATTTGTATCATCGAAGCGGAGATTGGTCAGACCGTGGTAGTCGCTTGCGATGCCGAAATTCAGGCAGATCGACTTTGCGTGACCGATATGCAGGTATCCATTGGGCTCGGGGGGGAAACGTGTATGCACCCGCTGGCCGAACCGGTTGTTTTTCAGATCGGTGTCGATCAGTTCCTTGATGAAGTTCGAGCGGCCGGTGTCACCGGACGGCGGGGCGGCAGGTTCCTTTGGCGTCATGATGGTACGGAGATTGTATGAATTGCATGATGAATGCGGGCAATGCTTTCCTCTTTTCCCAGAATTTCGAGGATCTCGAAGACCCCCGGTCCTCCTCCCCTGCCGGAGAGAGCGAGTCGGAGCGGATGGATCAGTGTACCGTTCGGGGTTGCAAGGGATGCCGCGGTTTTGTGGAGGGCGTTCTCATAATCATCCTTCCGTGGATCCCGGAGCCGGGAAAATTCCTCTGCGAGGCTTTTCATCTGACCGGGTGTTTGGCTCATCCAGCGTTTCCGTACGGCATCGGGGTCATAGGAACCCGGCGCATCAAAAAAGTAGGGGCTCTTTTCGATCAGGTCCCTGATGAACGACATCCGTTCACGCATCACGTGGATGACCTTCAGCAGGTAGTCATCCGGAAATGTTTTATCCTTATAGGCCGATTGCGCGAGTTCCTCCCTCAGGAGGGGGAGCACCTCGGCATCGCTTTTCCTCCGCAGGTGTTCAAAATTCAGCCAGTTGAGTTTTTCGATGTTAAAAATCGCACCAGCCTTGTTGATGTCCGGGAGTGAAAATTTCGCGATGAGTTCGGGCATCGTGAATATTTCCTGTTCATCACCCGGGTTCCACCCGAGAAGGGCGATAAAATTTATCAATGCCTCCTTCAGATAGCCTTTCGCACGGTAATCCTCCACCGCAACGTCCCCCTGCCGTTTGCTCAATTTTGACCTGTCCGGATTGAGGAGCAGCGGCAGATGGGCAAATTTCGGCACGTTCCAGCCAAAATACCTGTAGAGGAGGAGATGTTTGGGCATGCTGGAGAGCCACTCCTCGCCTCTGATCACATGGGTGATATTCATGAGATGGTCGTCCACGACATTCGCAAGGTGGTACGTCGGATATCCGTCGGATTTCAGGAGTATCTGATCGTCCACCCGTTCGCTCGAGAACTCCACCTCCCCGCGGACCTCATCGGCGGCAGTGAACGTTTCCCCGTCGGGCACCTTCAGCCTGATGACATGGGGCGAATTTTTTGAAAGGTGTGTTTGGATCTCCGTGTCGGAAAGAAAAAGGCAGTGTCGGTCATATTTGAACGACGACTTTTCCTTTTCCTGTTTTCTCCGCATCTCCTCGAGCCGTTCCGGTGTACAGAAGCAACGGTAGGCGTTGCCCTGGTCGAGCAGGCGTTGTACATGTGCCTGGTAGAGTGTGAGGCGTTCGGACTGGATATACGGTCCGAAATCCCCTCCCGCCGCTGGTCCTTCGTCATAATCGAGGCCTGCCCAGCGGAGCATCGTGATGAGGCTATCGACCGCACCGGGGACATAGCGATTCCGGTCGGTATCCTCGATACGCAGGACGAAGACGCCGCCGTTTTTCCGGGCGAAGAGGTAATTGTACAATGCGGTCCGGAGTCCGCCGACGTGTAAAAAACCCGTCGGACTGGGGGCGAACCGGACGCGGATTTGTGCTGAATTCTGCATCTCTTGTGAAATAAAAAATCCCCGCTCTGGGGATGGAAAACCGTATGAAGATGAACACCTGAGAAAAACGCTGCGGAGAGGGAGAGATTTGAACTCTCGGTAGAGGTTTAAGCCCCTACGGCGGTTTAGCAAACCGCTGGTTTAAGCCACTCACCCACCTCTCCGATCCATCAACCGGCC
>JAWOKN010000196.1:0-9839 GCA_033854175.1 Bacteroidota bacterium
GAAAAAGCGGATCAACCTGCGGATCACTCTGTCCCGACGGACAATCCCCCGAAAACTGCCCATGGGAACCGGTTGAAAACAACCTCGAGGCGAGTTGATCCTTCTCCTCCGGGTGGGCCTGAAGGTGGAGAAACGTGTGGTAGATCGCCACGGGGGAGCATCCGATATCGAACCGGTATTTCAGTTCTCTCAGAAGCGCATTGACAGTTCGTGGGGATATGGGATTACCGTCGAGCGGGTCAAGGAAAATGATATCCGATGCAGACTTCCGGATGGAGAGATAATGCCGGAGTTTATAAAGCAAAGCTTCCGGGAGGTGAACAAGAAAACGGTCGGTCACCCTGAGAATCAGGCATTCCCGGGTCCGGATGATGGATGAGAGCTTCAGTGTAGGGATCCGGTACTGCCTTACACCGAAAAACGTCATGAGCCAGAGAATCAGCTCATCGCGCTTATACCGGAGGGATATTGCGCTGTTGCTGGATTCCTGGCGTCTGGCGAGATAGCGAAAAAGCGAGGCAACATGGTCAGGGGTAAGCGCATCCATCTGGACGGGGGTGATTTTCACCATTGCCACGGGATTTTTCGTGGCAACGCCGGTATCGATCAGGAAACTGAAGAACTCGCGGATCTCCCTGCGGGTGCGTTTTAGCGTGGTAAATCCGAGGCCCGATTGAGCGAGCTGTTTGACATAGCATTCGACCTCCTCGGGTTTAATCGCATCAAAATTCTCGCCGCACGATTCGATAAACCTTTGAAGGTCGTGCGAGTACGTCGTGACATCCTTCGGCGGGGTATGACGCATCGCAAGCCAGTGCAGGAACCGGTCAAGATGGCCTGAAACGCCGTCAGGTTGACGTGACAGGTCGGCCGGAGGGAGCGAAGAAGTTCCGGCGTCAACAGTATCGACACAGAGAGTCATCGGATAAACCCCCGACACAAAACGCAATTCCTGGTGACCATGCATCCTGGTCCCCCGCAACGCACGGGGAGACCGTATGGAATTCATCGATCACCTGCGTAATGAACTGAAAAGAGGGAGGCGGCACAAGCAGGCATATATGCCTGTTGTACACGAAGAAAAGATTCAAAGTTCAGGTGAAACGGGGAAAATCAAAGGGAAGAAGGATCGATGATACTGCGTGGGGGGTGGTGTGGATAAACAATTCCGATGAAGGAGTGCGGAGGAACAGAACAGATGACCGTGGTCATCTGTTCTGATACAGACCCCGCCGGGTACACAAAATTTCAGGATAACACGAATTAGACCAATCTACCAGCCGTTGAACGTCACGACCGTATGGCCCGTATCATCTGCGGTGCATGTTGCAGTCCATGCGGTATTGACGGCTGACGTACCGATAAACTGAATCGAATTCGAAGACACTGTTCCGAGAGCATAGTTGCCGTTCTCATCGGCGGTCAATTTCGACGGAAGTGTATAATTCAGATAAGAATTTCCGCCGCCGCCCTGGCTCGACGGGCGTATTTTAAACTGAAAGGCATTCGTTGACATGCTCTGAAGGCTCGACATCACGCCGTCTTTATTCGATTCCGTGCTGTGAGCGCTGAACTGGGATATCCCAACCGCGACTGCGATAAGAACGATCAGGGCGCCGAGAATGAGCAGGAGTAACTGTTGCTGCCCCATATATCAATCTGATTGTTATGATGAACCATTTTTCGTATTTCAGCAGAAAGGTACAATTGTCATACCACAAACCGTGAAAACGCGGCGGCGAATTTTCAACATCCGGGGGCTTTTTATACCATCATCCGTCTGATGGTGAACATTATACAGGGAAGGATGTAAATAGTACGCAAGGAAAAGGTACAATTTTCCGGCAGAAGCAGGAGAGAACAATCCCGACAAATGCCGGTAAATTGGAAGTATCCCCATACCGCGACCTCACCGGGTCTGTGACCTCCCGGAAGGGGGGTGATCGGTCTATACCGGAAGTTATTCTACACCCGCACAGGCGACCATTTGATATTTTCAACGGCAGATGTATAAACACCCCGCTGAGTACCTGCATAGAGCGTTGTTCCCTCTACGGAGAGCGTGTAGACATTTGCATCCGGTGGTAATCCGTCATTGACCAGTTTCCATATTCCGGCAGTATTATCCCAGAGAAAAACCCCTCCGTTTGTCGTTCCGACCAGGATCAATGCGTCCCGGATTCCGATCGACAGCACATGTTTATTCTGCAGTCCGTTATTCACAGCATCCCAATTCTGGCCGGCGTTCGTCGACAGAAAAATTCCGCCACTGTCCGTTCCGGCAAAAATCTTCGACCCCTGCAGTTGAATAACGCGGACGGGCTGAATGACAACCTGCTGGCCTACTGCGGACCAGCTTTTTCCCTTGTCAGAGGATCGGAAAATGCCGGCAGTCGTCCCGGCATAATAATTATCCGGTGGATCCATAGCATAACAGATGACATCACCCTTGACATTTTGATCAGTTTGGATGGATTGACCGAGGGTTGGCGCCGCCATGAGAAGCAAAATCGACAGCAGCACAAAAAGCTTTTTCATATATGTCCTCCTTCGTGAATGAAATGTATCTCCTTCCCAGCACATTTGACGCATGTGGATTGGAAAAGTTTAATCACCCCGCTCCCCGGGGATCTGCAAGCATTCAGGGGACAAGATTGAAGTGAACGAAGCAGGAGATATTCAATCCGAAAACGCGGTCTATTGTTGTCCGGGACACGGGCTGAAAATCCCCGTCATTGACAAAATCCGAATAATAGCGGTACTGGTAGTCAAAAGCTGCCGCGAATGAGAGGAACCTCGAGGGATAATAATCCACACCAGCCTGCAGATTCAAAACCCGACCATTATAACCGCTCGCCGAACTGTTCAGGCCGGAGTTGAGAGGAGAGGTCAAAATCGTGGTCAGACCGTAACCGGCCGACACAAGCGGGCGGTATCGGCCCTCTCCGGCGAACCTGTATATAAGCTCAAGCATTCCCCCTCCGACCGCAAACTTGCCCGCCAAAGGCTGGGTCTGGGCAGAAACGCTTGTTATTGCGCCGGTCAATATTTTCAAACAAAGGAACAACCTTGGAGAGGCATTATACCCGAATCCGAGATAAAAATCGTAGCCCGGGTCGACATAGTTTGAAAACGAGGAATAATTGAACGTCCTCCCGGCAAAAGCCGAGAACCCGCGTGGATAGGAATCGACCGGGATGCTGCTGACAGCCGAGTCGGGAGACCGGTAAAAAGCATCCGTGTTTGAAATTCCCCCACTCTCCGGGGGCTGCGCCATGGCAACCGGGGTAAGGAAAAGAACGAGCAATATGGCTGGATATTTTACCATGTAATTTTCACATGGTACGTATAAAAAAGTCCGGCTTTCAATCTGCCATCCTCGAGTCCGAAGCCTAGTGAAGGGAGATGAAAAAAGTCCAATGCACCAAACACGGCTTTCAGGAAGGCATGGTCGGTTTCAATTTTGGAAAACTGGTAATCCGTGGTGAGGTAATAGAGCCTCTTTCCCCCTCCCTGACCGTCGAGGTCATGCACGGCCAGGCCAAATGCGAGGCCCAGCCAGGGGGGCACCTGGCGTGCAAAATCGGCGGGAAGGAGGAAGTGCGGGTCCACGGTAATCCAGAACACCTGACCTTCGTAGTCATCGATAAACGCGCGGAACCTCTCTGAATGGAGGTCGTCGAGATACTGCCGGCTCGGATAATAGCTGAACTTCAGTGAAAAATTCCTCAGGAGCGGGAACGACTCCTGTGCCAGCGGGAGGGATGCGCCGAGAATATTGGAAAAGGCATCTCCGGGACTGAACCCGTAGGTTTTATGATAACCGTCCTCGATTTCAACATACATCTGGTACATCAGGCCGAGGACGGAGCCATAGGCGAGGCTGCTCTTATCGCTGAACCCGGTCCAGTGGAGGACCGCGCGGGCAATTTTAGATTCCGAATACGCCCCGTAGAGATGTCCGATCTTGTCGATGTTCATGGCATAGTTCCAGTCATTTTCGAACCGGAAAGGCTCCTCCTGGCCCTGCCACCACGCATCCCGCTGGTAGATATGGACTGCGACAATAGTCCCAATGGCTGCAGTACCGACGAGGGACACTCTCAAAGGGTCGAGCCTTGTCGAATCCTGACCGAACAGGTGTGGAGACGAAATCGCTACGGCGAGGAAAAGAACAAAAACCTTATTCATTGGTCACGCGATGCGGAACGATGCCGGTCACCGGTAGCACGTGAAGGCGGGATGAGAACGGGTCATGAACGATTGATGATGCACATGATGGGGGGATATGCCGGATTCAGGTGGCCCCGGACGCTATCAGAGTCGTCCCGCACTGACCGCAGAACTGACTTCCCGGAGGGTTTGAGGCGTGGCAATTCGGGCAGACGGGTGGCAGAAGAGATTTGCCGCAGTGCGGACAGAATTTCGCATCATGCGCCACCTCGGACCTGCAATAAGCACACTTCACCGTTGCCGCATTGAGGGGAGGCATGATTTCGTTCTCGATACCCTCCTTAATGCCGCTCGAAGCCTTCCGGAACTCGCGGATACCCTTGCCGAGACCCTGAGCCAGTTCCGGTATCTTTTTCGCGCCAAAGAGCACGAGGATAACCAGGAATATCAAGATGATTTCAGGGGTTCCAAGATTTCCCATACATTGCCGGTCCTTCTGATAAATACTATTATAATATACAAAATTCCTGTTGTATTTTGCCTGAGAAATCGATATTTAGCAATAAACCGGGCGTGTGGTTTTATGGTCCAACGGAGGATCGATCAGCCATCAGGGAACAAACCCGGGAATTCGCTCGTATTATGGGTATCAGGCAAATAATTCATGTCATTTGAGCTTCTTCGGAAATTATCAACCGGTACGCTTGTTCTCACCCTCGTCACCGCCAGCTGTTTTGCCCAAGCCGATGTGTGGTATCTGCCAAAGGAGCTGGCTGCCGAACATATCGTCGCCCTCTGTATAGCAGAGACGAACAAGGTCATCGCCGCAACCGCAAAGACCATCTTCACGTCAGAAAATGACGGAGAAACATGGGTTTCGGTCACCACTCCGGACACGGAGCTCTCGGCTCTCTGCGTCACACCGGCAGGGAAGCTCATGATCGGATCGCTTCAGGGGGGCATCTGCGAATCCGCCGACAGCGGAAAAGGGTGGACCAGCCTGAAGGCACCCTCTCAGAGTGTCCTTTCGATGTTGGTGACAGAAGGGGGTGAACTCATCGCGGGCACAGCGGATCATGGGATAGTCGGATCAGCCGACGGGGGAAAAAGCTGGGAGCCGGCCGCTCTGAACGGCGGACGCATCTGGTGTCTGGAAAAGAGTCCGGACGGCCGTATCTATGCGGGAACCCAATCGGGTGTGTTCCGATCTGACGATGGCGGCAAAACCTGGAGAAGCGTGGCAACGGGCGGTTCCAACCCGGGTGTGCGTTGTCTTTTTGCAGCGGAGGACAGCAGCATCTGGGCGGCGACAAACGGAGCTGAACTCTTCCGGTCCACAAACGGGGGCGGGCATTGGATAAAGTCGGACAGCGGTATCACACTTCCCTACATCCGGGCGATCGTCGAAGCCTCGGACAGGAGCATCGTCGCGGCCACCGCGAGTGGTGGGGTGTATCGCACGACCGATCATGGGAAAACCTGGATTGTCGTCGACCTGACAGGAACGCACATAACCTGTCTTGGGATCGACAAAAACGATCGTCTCTGGTGTGGAACGCAGGACAGGGGGATATTCAGAAGTCTTCAGCCCATAACGGCGACGAAATAGACGGTCAGGAATTCTCCTCCCCCGCAGCATCAGAGGCAACGGCAAGCATATCAATGAGCGGAGAAGGCAAAAAAAACAGATGAAGGTGACACTGGCAGCGATTCTTGGGGTCATCATACCTGCCATTCTCCTCGTCGGATGCGGCAGGAAACAAAAGGCGGCAGAGACGGAAACGAGGCTCACCGACACGGCCGACATAAAGGTGGGGATGACATACGACCAGGTGGAAAAGTGGCTCGGCAAGCCTGCTTCCGTGGAAGCGGGCGCAGAAGAGATAGATTTCAACCATCCGACAGGACCTGAGCTCGCCGAAATGGACCTCATCAGCCGATGCAGGGACAGTGTCTGGTACAATGACCCGGCAAGGTTGACCTGCATGCCGAAGATGTACAAGGCAGGTGTAAATTTATACGTCTCCTGGAAATACCCCGGCATCAACGACATAAAAAAATGTTTCATCATCCGTCCGCGCCCGAAAGGAGGATTTGACCGGATCCCGGTTGAGATAGAGTACACGAAGAGTGTCGTATTCAACCTCGCAAGCGGGAAGGTCATCAATGCCGGTTACCTGCCGACGGCGGTGACACAGCAAGGCCGGCCGAATCCATGACCGGCAACAATGAACGGTGCGGGGGGTAGGACGGGAAGATGGCATCAACGGCACCGGAAGGACATTCAGTACAACACATTATGAAAAATACAATTTGTATGTACAGCATAGCCATCGGCATACTTCTGCCCGCATGTTTCGTAACCATACATGCCGTCGGCTCACCGCAGGGATCGAAGAGCGTCATCAAAAATGGTCAGGATACGATACAAGGGCAACCAGCCCTGAAACCGGATACCGGAGGGGCAAAACCGTTCTACATATACCGGGACGCAAAATCCCCTGACAACCATTACAGGCCCACAGGGTACATGGGTGACTGTGGTGACATCAGCATCGATGAAGCATACAGACGCAAACCGCACTCCGGGAAAACGTGCATAAAGATTATCTATCTCGCGCAGGGAAAGGGCCCCAATGAATGCCCCGAGAATCCCCCCTGCAGATGGGGTGGTGTCTACTGGCAGCAGCCTGCTGAAAACTGGGGAAGGATTGCCGCCTGGGCGGGAGAGGGATATGATCTCTCCGCCTACACCAGGCTTGTGTTCTGGGCAAGGTCGGATCGCCCTTGCATCATTGAATTCAGGTTTGCGGGACTCAACGAGCCTTATGGAGACAGCCAGACGACGCCAAAGGGCTTTTTTGCCAGTCTCACAGAGAAGTGGGGAGAATACTCGATGGATCTCAAGGACTGCAATCTCAAGCACATCATCGGGGGGTTCTGCTGGCGATCGAGCTGGGAAGTCAATCCCCGGGGGGCGATATTTTACCTCGATGACATCAGGTTTGACAATTTACCAGTCCGGTGAATCCGGATAACTGGTCCGCCGGATCACATACGTCACGAAGGAGGAACCATGAAAAAATATTTCATCATCCTGGCAGCAGTGCTTTACCTTCCTGTCGCACTGATAGCGCAAAATGAAACAGAGCGGAAATTTTCAAAAAGTGTGACGCTGAGCGTATCCGCGGACGGAGTGATGCGGGGTGACATCATGAACTACCTGAAAAGCGCCCTTCAGAACGTGAAGGACATTGTCATCGTGGATTCGCAGGCAAATTATCAGATTGATGTGGTTGCACTTGATACAAGGAACAGGAGAGGGGAAGAAATCGGCATCACGCTTTCGACTGTCATCCTGAGATGTTTCGATCGGGGGGTATTTGAGGAAGCCGGATTCCGGCAGACAAAAAAGCGGCTTGAGCGGCTTACCGCAGGACTCTCATCGATGGAGGTTCACAAAATACACGTCTGCACACCTTCGGAGCTGGAGGAGGCGTGTAAAAACATCATCGCAGAGTTCGACAGGGATCAAATTGAGAGGGACCGGAAGGCATTCAGGCAGATCATCGACATGCTCAAAAAATACAGGGGTTAACGTACGAGCTTCTGATCCCCGTAATCACCGTCCGCCCTCTGCAGTTCAGGATTCAATCCATCATTGGATAGCACCCTCCCACCAACCGGAAACAAGAATCCCGTCTACAGGCTGTACTTCGCTGGGGAGGGCAACGAGGCACGTGGGGACCCGTAGGCGGGACTTCACTCATCCTTTACGCCAGATACCTTGAGAAGGGTGGATTAGGGATCTCAGGGAACAACATGTTTCAGGCGAGCAGAATGAACAGACTAACCATGATAGAAAGCGCCTACTAATTATACTTGTGAAAGATATAGAGAGTTCCATTCAATGTCAAACGCAGGAGAGCTTCACCACGCCTGGATAAAGGAGAGCACAGTTAAAGTCATGAAATCCATGAGCTTACTTGAGAAGCAACATTTTTTTCACTTGCGTAAAAGTTTGCGACGGGTTGGCTATGCCTGACGCATTCAACCGGTAAAAATACACCGCCGAGGGAAAACCCCACCCGTCAAAATCAATGGTTCGCAAGCCAAGATCCATAACCACATTATCCGCGGGTGTTGCAACCAGTTGTCCGAGTGCATTATAGATCCGGATCGTTACAACCGATTGCACGGGGAGTGCGAACGAAATCGTCGTTACGGGATTAAAAGGATTCGGAAAATTCTGGTAGAGGGCAAAATCCCGGGGTTTCCGCTCGCCGCCGGAACCGGCAGCAATCAAGGCCGGGGGATTGAGCTCGGCTCTCGAGACAAAATAAGGGTCGGCGATCGCCGACCGGTACGACTGGAGCACATCGGGGGAAGAATTGAGGAGCATATTCGAAACGGTGCCGTTATCGGCGATGAACTCCGATTCCCAATAACTGATCCCCCGGATCCGGGGATATTCCCCGCCCCGTATTGAATCCAGTCCCTCCCTGATCCATGCCGCCTTATGGCCAGGGATACCGTCGTCGATCACGCCGAATTCCAATAGTGCGAGCGGTTTTGAGGGTGAGACGGCTGCGAGTTCCGGATATGACTCATCGAGAACATCGGTAAGAAGATCCCACGAATCACCCTGCATCTGAGCCCCGTAGGCGCTCTCGCCGATCCAGTCGATATAGTCATCGCCCGGATAGTAGGCGGCCATGGAATTCCACCTCTCCTCGGGGGTGCTCGAGTAATTCGCATGGAAGACCCAGGTAATATTATCGGCCCCCTGGTTCCGGAAGAGATCGATAATATGGCGATAGGCATCGCGAAAACGTTCGGGACCATCGGGTAGCGCGGGATCCCCGTATCCGGTGGTTGTATCGCCGCCGTTATAGACCCCGCTCCAGGGAAACCAGTTGCCATTCATCTCGCCGCCAAATTCAACCATAAGGGGAATCCCGGTACGTCGTGCAGCCACAGCCCAGCGGATAAGGGGGAGGTCAAACTTGCCGTCGATAATTTTCTGAAGTGTATAGACAGTATCGGGGAGGTCAAAACTGCTCCGGGCCATCATTCTGATGAACGGAACTGCCCCGGTCCGGGAAATCGCACGCACAGCAGAAAGCGGGAACCTGATGCCGGTGAACCAGTTATTCGAAAAATACGCCCACGCGACAGGTTTCCCGACAAGATTCTCGAACATCCGAACCGTGCTTGTCGTAACCCTGTCTTCGCGGGGTCCGAACGCGAAGACGCCATGATAGACCCCTTGTGCCGGCGGAACAACTTTCACGCCCGCCAAAGGCCGGATCGTCAAAAGCAGCATCATCACACCGACGAAACAAGACTTATTGACAAGCCTGCCCCTGACACGATTGGTGGTGAAGAACGTACTGTTCATTGATCTCACATTTTTGATACTCTCACCCTGTCTTCAAGGGATGACGCCCATTGGTTACGGGCATGAATCAGACGACAATGGTCAATTGTTGCATCACGAATCATTCACGACAAGATCAATATACGGCAAGGATCCACAAGGGTCAAACGCGAGTAGGGGCTACCATGAGCACCCGGGATTGGTGCTCCCTCACCTCATCAATCCCCGCCCTTTTGGGTAACCGCTTAACATAACACTGGACCTCCCCCTCCCGATCGACGAATAT
>JAWOKN010000197.1:0-4726 GCA_033854175.1 Bacteroidota bacterium
ACAAGAGCAACTTGGGAATCAATCGCCTTTTAAATTTGCAAACGCTAAATTCGAGAGTTACGATGATGCTTGGGAAATTCTTTGTTCATATATGTAGTAAAACATACTCAAATTTCAACATCACCCCAAAAACAACAAATTTTATATACTGTGTTAGGTAAATATAAAATATATCTCCTGTAAGAGAATGCAGGGGTTTCGTATCTTTAGTGGAGAGGAAATTATCAGCCATTTAAAGATTTCTTGTGTTTTCTGTTGAGTGGTGGATAAAAGACTTTAGAGAAATAGAGGGATAACAGATGGAAAAAATTGAAAAGCAAATCCAAAATAGATATGCACGCTATGCGGATTTGAACTGGTTAGACGTTTATAAGCAAAAAACACTAATTAGCTCTGGAGGGAGATAATATTATGATTAAAAAGAAAGCAAGCGATTACAGTAGTGCTCTCGAGAAACTGATCTACTCGTCCAGCCTGATCTTCAGTGGAACTGTAGTTCAGCGCGGCGTCTCGACGGTACCTATTTTGCAGCCGAGTGAAAACTTAGTAGTGGTTCGCGTTGATCGTGGTCTGCGTGTTGATCCCTTACTTGAAGAATCAATCTTGTGTGAAGGATAAGGAGAGGTGACCATGTCGAATATCCAGGTTACCCACGACTCGAACTTGAACAATGCGAGGAGCGAGAGCAACATAGTCATAAACCCGAACAATCCTATGCAGATCGTGGCCGGGTCAAAGAAGTTCAAAGATTTCCACAACTATGACTTCACCCTGGCAACAGCATATTCCTATGATGGCGGCCTCTCGTGGCATGATTCCGCGGCTCTTGCAATGCCCAGCTTTACCCTTCTCACGGATCCGGCCCTAGCATGGGACGATGCCGGAAATGTTTTTTTGGTGGGCCTTTCCGGCAAGAATCCCCCAACCTTCGATACCATCGGCATTGAGATCTATAAGTCCATCGACGGTGGAAAAACCTGGAGCGCACCGAATCGCATCCATACCAGCGTTGGCGACGATAAACAATGGGCGGCTGGAGATGGCAATCCCGCCAGCCCCTTCCATGGCCGTGTGTACGCCGTGTGGGACGATGGATCGGATATGCGTTTCGCCCGTACTAAGGACCACGGCTCCACGTGGGTCGGCGCAGGTACCGGAGTCACTCCTGCAGGAACTGTCCTTGTCAACGATTCCTTCTCACCTGAAATTAATGTCGCCGCGAACGGCGATATCTACATCGTTTGGATCAGCGGAAACGAGATCAAAATGATTGTGTCCACGGACGGCGGCGATAGCTTCCATCCAGTGCCATCTCCGGCCACCGGAGTCGCCACGATTGGCGCATCATCGTTGCCTCTGATTCATGGCTGGAAGGTATTTCCGGGGGGAAACTTTCGCGTGCTCACCATACCTACCGCCTGTGTCTTTGACCAAACGGTGACGGTAGCGTGGGCCGATATGAGACAGGGTGTGTCTCGTATCTATTACGCTCTTTCTAACAACGGTGGCGCCAGTTGGATCACCGGTCCCTCGGGGCAGCCACTGCTGACGGGTGCGCTTCCGGCCAATTTCCACCACTTCTTTCCCCAGATCATCGCCGATCCAAACGGCGTTATCGGATGCGCATTCTACGAATTCGGGCCCAAGCCGACTACTCCACTCATTGATGTGATCATAGCCCAGTCGTTTGATGGCGGGACTTCGTTCAACCACTTTACTGCCACCGATCAACCGTGGGATCCGACAGTCGACGCTCCCTGGGCTCATTGGTATGATAGTGTTAGTAAAAGCTGGCGCACTTCTCCCGATTTGACATTCATTGGCGATTACTTTGGCCTTGATGCCAGCACTCGGGGATTCTACCCGCTCTGGACAGATACTCGGACGGGTATTCAGGAGATCTGGACTGCCATCGTTCCAGAGAAAAAATGCGAATTCATCATTAATCGCAGTACGCTGGGCCAGGACGAGATTGACGCGCGGCGCGCGCAACCGCGCAATACACCCGGTGGGTTACCCGTCCCGGACGCCTTCCGGGTCGTCGTCGATGGATTCACAGCAGCCGAACTGGGGGTCACAGGACCTAGTTTTATCTTGCCTGTGGTGTCGCCGACGGCAGGCATGACGATTAATTGTACCGGCAACACGTCAGACAATGGTGACTACGGAACCGAAATCCAGCGCTTTACCTTCTACTACGACATTGATTTCCCGGATGACACCGCTTTTAATTTCGCTACAGATACCGAGTTTCTCACGCTGAACGTGATGGTTAGGGGGGTCTCTGCCTTCGCGCAGATCGAACTGATCAAACAGCCCGATCCATTCATTCTGCACGGAGATCCTGCGTGGCTGAGCATCGACCTGCGCGTATTTGTCGTCAGGGCGGGGGAAACCAAGTTTGGTGTGACAATGGGGGCAGATGCCTCAGCGGCTCCTGGGTTCATTCAGCAGGTGATGAAAGCCCTCACAGATGGAAAGGGTACTGCTGGCGGGCAGTCATTCAATAGCCTCCCGACCGACGAATCAACCAAACTGTTCGTTTACCCCACAGACGGTTCATTTCCATTTGGCCACAGGGTCTTTAATTTTGCTCTCGCCAAGGTGCACTATATTGGCCTGATCGGCGCCACCAATGTACGAGTCTTCTTTCGCCTATTCAATGCCCAAACCACATCTGGGGCTTTCGATTATCCGCCAGGTGTGCAGTACCGACGCGCCACGAGCAATCCCAGTAACCAACCGATTCCGCTCGCCGGTATTCAGGGAAGCGACTATGTCACAATTCCGTGCTTTGCCAATGGACGCATTGACTCGACAGTGAAAGGCATGGACAACCAGATCGATGATTACAACATCCAGCAGTTCCCTGCCACAAGCGGTACAGAGGTCGATATGTACTTTGGCTGTTGGCTCGATATTAATCAGCCGTTCAACAACGTTCTTCCAATCCAGGTGCCGCCAAATCAGGATGGTCCATTCAATCCGAATGACCCCAACCCAGATTTCCGGCCCGTACCGGTACAGCAGGCAATCCTGCGCAATCTGCATCAATGTCTGATCGTGGAGATTGCATTCGATCCGGTGGCTATTCCAATCGGCAAGGATCCATCGAATTGGGACAAGCTCGCGCAACGCAATCTCGCGTGGAGCGATATTGGCTCTGCGCAAGCGTTGAGCACATTTGAAATCCGACCGACGCCATCAGGACTGCCCGCAGATCAGACGCCTGATGAGTTGATGATCGACTGGGGTAACATACCGAGCGGCAGTTCAGCACAGATCTATTTGCCCGCTGTCAACGTCGCTGATATTCTCGCGATGGCTGCTAGGATGTACACATCGCATCGGCTGGCGCGTGTTGATGATCATACGCTCCAATGCAGCACAGGCGGTATCACCTATGTTCCGATTCCATCCGGTTCAGGCATCAACTACACCGGTCTATTGTCCGTTAATGTACCTGCAACGGTGCAAAAAGGCCAGGTCTTTAATATTGTCGTGCGACAAGTGACTAATGCCTTCGGTGAGCTGCCCTCGCCACCACCTACGTCACTGCAGATCATGGCGCGTCGCCATGCAGCGGCAGCGGTGGAACCATCAGAGATCGAATGGCGGCGCGTCTTGGGAGCCTTTCAGCTCACCATCCCGGTGAAAACGAAGGAAGTGCTGCTCGAGCGGGAAGAGCGGGAGTTATCTGTTCTGCGCTGGATTCAGGAAGCGATCCCGGTGACAAGTCACTGGTCTCCGGTGTTCCAACACTACATGAATGGGATAGCCGACCGTGTGCGCGCATTTGGCGGTAATCCAGATAACATCAAGCCTTCACCGACTGGGACAATAACGCTCGGAAATATTTATGGAATGAAATTCAATGACAAAAACCGTAACGGAAAGAGAGACATGGGGGAGGAAGGTCTACCAGGCTGGAGTATAAGATTGGTAGGAGTTGATACACTTACCAATACTCCTGTTAACAGGGAAGAGATCACAGATGCTAATGGCAACTACGCGTTTATGGATGTGAATCCGGGAATATATCAGGTATTTGAGATGATTGATGCATCAAAGGCAAAGGACGGTTGGGTGCCAACCACTCCCGTTACCGTACCAATAAACCTGAAAGCAGGTGAGAGCGTAAACGTGAACTTTGGCAACAGGAAGATTCCGTAATAAGGGTACCACCACGATTAGGTTTATAGTGAACAAATTAGCAAGATCGGACAGTTCTAAATATATTTATCTTTTATTTTTATATTTCAAGTTCGTGCGACCCAAGGGAGTTGTACCTTCATTAGTCTCATGTATACAACTTTATCAACTTATTGATTCTATATACGTATGGGGAGGCGTATATAAGATGATCTAATAGACGTTCAAACCTTTTCTGTCTTTTAATCATGTTATCGGAGTCTCAAAGAAATACAAAAGAGATGCTTTGTGGCAGGATTCCAAAAAACGCTTGATAATTTTGATTTAACCTCGTTTTTCAACCCCTTCTTTATACTTACGTTTCTTTGAAACGTGAGTTTGATGTTGAAAGACAAATCTAAGCAAAGTCATATAAGTAATGTAATAATATAATCCCATAGGGGATTACTATGGGTAGAAAAGCAGGTATCAAACTTTCTGAAAAAGAGAAAAATGAACTACAAAGTGCTAGAAAGAGTACAAAAGATGCCCGTTCATTCAGAGCAATGACTGGGGTTCTGCTCAGAGGCGAAGG
>JAWOKN010000198.1:0-26003 GCA_033854175.1 Bacteroidota bacterium
CTTCGGGCTTCAGCCCCTATTCCGGCGCTCTTGCCGACAGCATGCTCTTTATCCAGAACCTCCAGGGTGAAATACGGATTGTCAATGCCACCGACGGCCATGAACTTTCCTCACACCGCCTCGGTGCGTCGGCTTTCGGTACTCCAGTCCTCCAGAATGATACGATGTATGTTGCGATGAGCCGCGATCCCGCAGGCCTTTTCGCCTATACACTGAATACCGCCACAATGCGCTGGAAATTGAACGCCGGCGATATTGAAACCTCGCCCCTCCTGATCCAGGACCGGCTCTATGCCACTACCTATGACGGCCGCCTGATCTGCGTGAATACTTCCTCAGGCCTTCTCCTCTGGACATTCAGGGCTCCGGAAGTCTCGCAACCCGCCGTCATCCGCTCTTCTCCCGCGGGCGATGACAGCACTGTCGTCTTCGGATGCGACGATCATAAACTTTATGCGGTGAATGCCGCTTCGGGTACCTTGCGCTGGTCCGCGGCTACCCGCGGAAGTATTGTCGCTTCTCCGTCTGTCGCGGATCGAAAGGTGCTTGTGGGTTCACTCGACAGCTCCTTTTATGCCTTCGGACTCGATTCCGGTGACCTGGTCTGGCAGCAGCCGCTCGGTTCCCGCATTTTTGGATCACAGGCCGTCGCCCGCGGTCGTGTCTATGCAGGGACGTCCGGCGGGGATGTCTTTTGCCTCGATATGCTTGACGGTTCTGTGATCTGGAAATCCTCCCTCAAAAGTATCGTGAGCACCACCCCGATGGTGTCGGATACGGTGGTGTATGTCGGATGCGGTGACAAGAAAATTTACGCGCTGTCGGGTTCCAGCGGTTCGATAGTGTGGAGCGGCGATCTGCAGGGGAGGGCCCGCGGGACTCCTCTTGCCTGGAATGGCTTCCTTGTCGTCCTCGACGATACCCACACGGTTTCGGCTTTCCGGGGGGGCGGAAGGTGATGACGTCGTTCCGGATTTTTATCCTGCTCCTCTGCTGTCATCTTATCACCCGCGCAGGTGCCGGTGGTTTTCAGACCGACGGCGATTCGTCTGCACACCGGGCGCCCCCACATGCTTTCCTGACCGTGATATCGGATGTACGCCCGTTCCGCATCTATCTCGATACGGCTTTTCTCGGCCTGACTCCCATCGATTCTGCCGCTGTGCCGGTTGGTCAGCATCTGCTCCGTTCTGTTCCCCTCGATCCGCTTCAGTGGGAATACTTTCCCGTGATCGATACCCTCCGGTTCACTGAAGGCCAGCTGATCGAAAAACATGTCCGGTTCCAGCGCCTCGTCCGGGTGGCATCACGCCCCTTTGGCGCTTCGGTCCGGGAGAACGGCCGGGTTCTCGGTGAGACTCCTCTTGAAGTTCCGCTGGAGGATTCGACACGCTGCCTCCTGGTTTCAAAACCGGGGTTCCAGGATCTCCTGTCGTGCGTCAGAGGGGATACTCTGCTGACACTTGCCCCGACTCTCGGCTCAATCAGTTACCTTCAGCCTGCCTATCTTTCGCAGAACTCATCGCAAAATCTTCTCCCCGTCTATGTTACCGCGGCTCTGGCGGTCGTCGCGGGCGCGGGCTCTGCATACTGGAAAATTAAGGCCGATAACTTGAACATCGATTATACCAACACCGGCAATACTGCCGATTTGTCACGCATTCACCACTATGATACGCTTGCGGGTATTTCTCTGGTGATATGTCAGGTAAATCTTCTCGGACTGGCCTACTTTCTCTTTACCCGGTAAGGCGTGATTTTCCCGTTGTATCACTTGACTTTCAGCCACGTCGAAGCTATATTATTTGACAAATTGACCATTTAAAAACGAAACGGGCGTATCATGAATTTACCGAGCAATCCCCAGGCACCGTTGTCTTCGGATTTGGGAGAAGCGATGGAGTTTATCCGCAATGTGCCGATTTTTAGTGAGATTGAGGCAAGTGAGCTCGCGAAAATTGTTCGTGTCGGCGTACGCAAGAAGTATAAGAAAACAAGCATCATCCTCCTCGAGGAGGAGACCGGTGCCGCCCTGTTTGTCATTATTTCCGGTAAAGTAAAGATTGTCAGAACAGATGATGATGGCAGAGAAGTGATCCTCTCGATCTTGGGCGAGAACGATTTCTTCGGTGAAATGTCAATACTCGATGGCCTGTCACGCTCTGCGAGCGTTGTGGCGATTACGAAGGCGGAACTCTTTATGATCCACCGGCGGGATTTTCTGAATGTTCTCCAGACTGTCCCCGCCGTCGCTATCGCCCTTCTCAAGGAGCTTACGATGCGCCTCCGCAAGGCGGACGCGCAGATCAAAAGCCTTTCTCTCAAGGATGCTGCGGGTCGTGTCGCCAATGTCATCCTCCAACTCGCCGATGATATCGGCACGATCCGGAAAGGTCGTGTGGAAATCGATGAGCTTCCCCTCCAGCAGGATCTGGCCAATATGGCAGGTACCTCCCGTGAGACGATCTCCCGCGTGGTTCATATGTTCATTAAGAAGAATCATCTTGAACTCCAGGGTAACAAGCTGATCATTAACGATTACGAAAAATTTAAAAGCCTTTATACCTGAGTGATTTTCACGGGGGTCTCTCTCAAGAAGAGCACTGATCTTGAACCCCGGGAGGGTAGTGTGGACGGTAGAGCAGATCTGCATTTACATACGGTACATTCAGACGGAGCCCTGACACCCCGCGAGCTTCTTGTAAAAGCGAGGGACGCAGGCCTGTCTGTTGTCAGTATCACCGACCATGACAGCGTAGGCGCTCTGGATCTGGCCCTCCTCGATGCCCGGAGCCTTGCGATCGAAATCGTCCCGGGTGTCGAATTGAGCGCTTCCTATCAGAATGGTGAGATCCATATCCTTGGCTATTTTGTCGATTGTTCGAATAAGATCCTCCTCGATGCTCTGGCGGTGTTCCGCGAGAAACGGAAACTACGGGTCGAACGTATCGTGAATAAACTGCATAAACTGAATATTCCGCTGAAACTTGAGTCGGTGTTCGCAAACGCCACCGGCGACTCGATCGGCCGCCCCCATGTCGCCAATGCCATGGTGAACGAGGGGCATGCTTCATCCTATTCCCAGGCCTTCCATAAGTACCTCGGCGACGGTCGCCCCGCCTTCGAAAAGAAGGACGGCTTCTCCCCCGAGGAAACCATCGAACTTATACGCCAGGCAGGCGGTTTGTCGTTCCTCGCCCACCCCGGTACCAGCGTCGATGAGGATTTTATTACTCACCTCATCGATACCGGTCTCGACGGGATCGAGGTCGTCCACCCAAGCCACACCCCGGAATTGAGCCAGTACTACAGGGGTATTGTCAATCAGTATTATCTCCTCGAGTGCGGAGGATCCGACTTCCACGGCGGTCTGAAAAATGACGATCAGCTGCTGGGATCTGTGACCATTCCTACCTCTGCTGTCGATGCGATGCGCAGACGCTTGTTCAACTGAGCGGTCTCTGTTCAGACAAATATTTCTACCAGGATACGAAGATGCCCAATATCATTGAAGGTCACTTGGATGCAGCGCCATACCGGTTTGCTCTGGTCGTGAGCCGGTTTAACGATTTTATCACGAAACGGCTCCAGGAGAGTGCCCTCGATTGCCTGACGCGCCACGGCGCCAATGCCGGTAAGATCGATGTCGTCTATTGCCCCGGCGCTTTCGAAATTCCCCAGGTCGCCCAGACCGCAGCTTCTTCAGGGAAGTATGATGCCGTTCTCTGCCTGGGGTGCGTTATCCGCGGCGAGACCCCCCACTTTGAGTATATTTCCACCGCGGTCGCGACGGGGATCTCCCGCGTCGCTCTTGCCTCCCGCATTCCGGTGATTTTCGGCGTCCTGACGACCGATACTCTGGAACAGGCGATCGAACGCGCCGGTACGAAGGGCGGGAATAAGGGGTGGGATGCCGCGCTTTCGGCGATTGAAGCAGCGGATCTTCAGAAAAAACTTTCTCCACGTAAAAAAGAGGGCTGATAGGGTGCAATGACTGCCTCCCGGATTGTGATGCTGATGGTTCTGTCGCTTCTTCCTCTTTCGACTCTTGTCGCCCTCGAGGGCCAGTGGAAAACGTATACCGCAAAGAGGTCTGTTACCGACCTCGCGTCCGATTCCACGACGATCTGGGCTGCCACAAGCGGCGGCGCGTTTTCCTACACGATGTCAACAGGTGCGTTTCGTGAGTTTGCTACCGCAGAAGGGCTCCATTCTATCGATCTCACTGCCGTCGCTATCGACGGCTCCGGTGATGTCTGGTTCGGCGCTTCCAACGGTGTCGTTCACCGGTATAACCCTTCAACGGGCGAGTGGCAGTATGTTACGGATATCTTTCAGATTCAAAATCCCCAGAAACGTATCAATGCGCTCCGCGTCTACGGGGATTCATTGGTCATACTGTCGGATCTCGGCGTGAGTATGCTTTCCATATCGAAGATGCAGTTCGGCGATACCTATTTCCGCTTCGGACCCGATTCGGTCCAGATCACCGGTAATGCTCTCGATTTTACTTTTTATCACGGAAATATGTGGGTCGCAACACGCTCCGGCATTGCTACGACTCCGGTGTCGAATGTCAATCCTTCAGTCCCCCAGTCCTGGCAGGTGTTTAATTTTGCCAAGGGTTTGCCGACCAATTATGTCACCGCCCTCGCCGTGCTCGCAGATACGTTGTATGCAGCCACTTCGGCCGGCCTTGTCCGGTTGAACGGGTCGACATGGGATGCCATCCCCGCAACCGCGGGTCTCTTTGTCATCGATATGTCCGCCCGCTCAGTGGGCGTTTGCCCCTGGTGCACGAATGCAAGCGTCCCCCTTCTTGCCTTTATGACAGCGGATAACCTCTATGCCTTCAGCCCCTCCACAAACCAGCTTGACGTTGTCTCTGGCTTCGGAACTCCGCTGACCCGCTTGGCAAGAAGCGGCGGTTGGCTCGCCGGCACTCAGTCTTTGGGCGTCATGAATAATTTTCAGCCCCCTTCCTTCGTCATCCCCCCGGGCCCTCCCTCCAATAGCTTTATCGGTATCGCGGTCGATAACCGCGGCGTCCTCTGGTCGGGTACCGGTATTAGCAACGGTGCGGGGTTTATGAGTTTTGACGGCGCCAACTGGAGGCTCTATTCCCATGATTCCGATCCGCGGCTGGATGCCGGTAATAACTATTATCAGGTTTCCGTCGGCGCACATAATTGCAAATGGGTGTCGAATGCCGGCAGGGGGATCGCCCTGGTCGACGACCAGGGGCGGCTGGTGAGAATTCTCGACGCTACCAACGGGCTCCCCCCAGCTGTGGATACTCCCGCACCGCCTCCGGCTCGCTCGCATTTTGTCGTCGTCGGCGGTGTCGCAACATCCCCCGACGGCTCAGCCTGGCTTTCGGTCCGGACTCCTCCCCCCGATACAAGCCTGGTCGTCTTTATGCCCGATTCCTCTCTCAGGTATGTCCTCACGTGCGGCCCGGGATGTAATATGCGGAGCCCCCAGAATATTGTCACCAATATCGCCATTGACCAGAATGGCACGAAGTGGTTCGCCAATTTTAGCCGCTTCGAATCCTTTACCCCGAACCGCGCCATCGGTTTTTACTTTTATAACGATCAGATCAGCCTCCCCGGTACTTCCGGCGGCTGGGGGTTCCTGACAACCGATGACGGCATCACGAGCACTGAAGTCTGGTCCGTCGCCGTCGACCAGGATGATGCCCTGTGGATCGGCACGGATCAGGGGCTTTCTATAATTTTTGATCCATCGAATCCTCACGCCGATGTCGCAATCTATCACCCCCTGAGGGATCAGGTCATCCAGGCGATTGTCCCCGATGCATTGAATAATAAATGGATCGCGACGAAAAACGGCGTTTTTGAGATTTCACCCGACGGAACGGATATCCTGAGCCATTATACGGTGGAAAATACCGACGGCAAGCTCCTGAGCGACGATGTCGCCTCCGTCGCCATCGATAACCATACCGGCACTGTCTTTTTCGGAACCGAGAACGGTCTCTCGGCTCTCTCAACAGCAGCCGTGACTCCCACCGAATCGCTGGGGGAACTGTCCATTTCACCGAATCCGTATTACCTTCCCGCAAGAACGGAACTCCTTGTTGACGGACTTACCGCGGGATCAACATTGAAAATCCTCAGGATCGACGGCGGCCTCGTCCGCGAGGTTGCTACACCCGGGGGACGCATTGCCTACTGGGACGGGAAGGATCGCAAGGGCACTCTTGTCCCGACAGGTGTGTATCTTATTGTGGCATATTCACAGGATGGAACAAGTGTTGCGAAAGGGAAAGTGGCGGTGATTCGGAGATGATCGATCGCCAGGGGGAAGAATATTCCGGCTGTAGGGAATGGTGGGGAGGGAGCCAATATATTCTTAATTATTGCACCGAAAGGAAAGAATTTGATGGACCAGATAGAATCAACAAACGACAATCTTTTCTCGAAACGTGTGAGAGCGGGGAAAAGGACGTATTTCTTTGATGTGAAGGCGACCAGGTCGGAAAAGGATTTTTATATCGTGATTACCGAGAGCAGAAGGATATCAGAGGAAAAATACGAGAAACATAAGGTGTTCCTCTATAAGGAGGATTTTCAGAAATTTATCGACGCCCTGACCGAGACCGTCGGGCACGTCGAGCGGGATTTTCTCCAGAAACTTGAACAGCCCGTTATATCCTGATTGAACGGTTTGTTCGGTTTCGCTGAACCGGTTTTCCTTGCTTCGACCCGCGCGGATTGAGTAGTATGGTGCTTGCCGAATCCTGCACAGCGGTTATTATTAATTATCAGACACCCGGCCTTGTCGCGGAAGCGTTCAGGTCCCTGCGGAAATTTTACCCGGGCCTTCCGTTGCTGATCGTCGATAACGGTTCCCAAGACGATAGCCGCGGGGTGATCGCGTCGCTGTCCGCCGATACCGACCAGCTCGTTCATACACTCTTTAATTCTTCCAATATCCACCACGGCCCCGCCATGGATCTGGCTGCCCGTTCCGTTATGACCCCTTTCGTCCTTTTCCTTGATTCCGATTGTTCGGTCCGTAAAGCCGGCTTCGTTGAGCAGATGATCGGCCTTGCCTCGGAGTCTCCCGGCAATTATGCCGTCGGGAAGAGGATTTATATGGATAAACGGGGCTTTGATGTTCCCGAACATCCGGGCGCTATTCCCTATATCAGACCCATCTGTATGCTTATCCGCCGGAGTCATTATCTTTCTCTTCCCCCGTTCCGACACCACGGCGCCCCCTGCCTTGAAAATATGCGTGAGGCCGCACATCGCGGCCTCGGCCTGCTTGATTTTCCCGTCGCCGATTTCATCCTCCATGAGGGGAGAGGTACCGCGGGCCGCTATGGCTATGGCCTCGGCTGGAAGGGGAAATTGAATCACCTCTTTCATAAACTCGGTCTGTAATATCATGCCCTCCATCTCTTGTCTATTATGACAGGCCAGGTTCATGACATATTGTTAGGTCTGTCTCCCTGGAGCGAACCGTACCCGTTTTTGCCTTGACTATCGTGCCATAATTCTATATATTATAGCGGTTTTTCTGTAAAATTGGAGAGATTTGATTGTTTTCCGAAGGATCGAGAGGACCCGGTGTCTCAAGATAGATTAGATAAAGGCAGCTTAAGGATACGGATTTCAGGTCTCTCCAACGGGATCCATGAATACGATTTCTCTGCAGATCCATCCGCAGTCGGTCTGAACGGGAATTTCAGCTCCCCGGTCGTGATCCATATACACCTGGATAAAGAGGTTCATCAGATCTTGTTTAAGGCGGATATCACGACTTCGGGACAGTTTGAGTGCGACCGCTGCCTCGATGAATTTCAGCAGAAATTGAACGCCGAATATTCGATGGTCTATCTCTACGATCAGGAATCGGTTGCCAAATACTCCGAGGAAGAAGTCCAGGTGATTACCCCCGATACGGTCTATATCGATCCGGCAGAGGATATCCGGCAGATGGTTCTTTTTTCGATCCCGCTGAAATTGTTGTGCCGCGAGGAATGTAAGGGCCTCTGCCCGCACTGTGGGAAGAATCTGAATTCAGGCTCGTGCTCATGCGAACCGAACACCGTGGATCCGCGGTGGGATACTTTAAAAGGCTTTATCGATCATTGATTCATCAACTACAGGAATGAGACCCCATGCCAAATCCTAAACGACGACATTCAAAATCGCGCGGTGCGAAGCGACGGACGCATTATAAAGCTGCGAGACCTTCGATTGCCGAATGCCCGAATTGCCACGAACAAAAACTCCTTCATCGTGCATGCCCAAATTGTGGTTACTATAACGGGCGTTCAATTGTTATCCCGAAAGAATCATAAGATCTTCCTGCGTGTACCCGGTTGTTATCGCGTTCTTCCTTGCGTGAACGTTGACCTTTGATTCCCTGCGATACCGCATGGAAAAAAAGCAAGCACATATTCGTATCGCGGTCGACGCTATGGGCGGGGATTTTGCACCCGCCAATGTCGTCGCAGGCGCCCTTCAGGCCCTCCGGGAATCGGATAACCGCTTCCACATTATCCTCGTCGGACCCGATGACCGGATCCGCCAGTCGCTCTCGACTCTCGACCATCAGAATCTTTCCTATGACATTCTTCATGCCCCGCAGGTCATCGACATGCACGATGACGCTATGGCCGCAGTGAAACAGAAGAGGGATTCATCGATCGCAGTCGGCATTCTTGCCCAGAAGGAGGGGCGCGCCGATGCGTTTGTGAGCGCCGGACATACCGGCGCCGTCATGTCCGCCTCGACTCTGATCCTCGGCCGCCTCGAGGGGGTCAGCCGCCCTACTATCGGTACCTTTATCCCCACCGCGAAGGGTGTCTGCCTTCTCCTCGATGCGGGCGCGAATGTCGACTGCAAACCCCAGAACCTTCTCGAGTTCGCCATTATGGGGAGCAGCTATTCGCAGAAGATGCTTCGGCTCGAACGGCCTACGGTCGGTCTCCTCAGTATCGGCGAGGAGACTTCGAAGGGGAATGTCCTTACATGGGAATCCCATAAACTTCTTTCGGAAAGCAGACTGAACTTTATCGGAAATGTCGAGGGGGGCGATATTCTCCGTGGGAAGGCCGATGTCGTCGTCTGCGACGGCTTTGTCGGCAATGTCGTGCTGAAATTCGCCGAGAGTGTCCTCGATTTTCTGAAGTGGAAATTCCGTGACTACGCTTCGAACAACCTTGCGAGGAAACTCTGGATCGGGATGATGTACGGGACATTGAAAAAAATCCTCCAGGATTTTGACTACCAGGAGTACGGCGGCGTCCCCCTCCTGGGCGTGAACGGCATCTCCATCATCGGTCACGGAAAATCCACATCAATAGCTATCAAAAATATGATATTCAAAGCTGAAGAAATGGTTCTGAAAAATATTAACCAGAGTATCAGAGAATCCCTGACGGTGACCGCATGACAACACCGAAGATCCGCTGCACGATTACCGGCGTCGGTCATTATGTCCCGGATAGGGTTCTCAGCAATTCCGACCTCGAGAAGATGGTCGATACCACGGACGACTGGATCCGTAGCCGCACGGGTATCCGGGAACGGAGGATCCTCGATCAGGGGGCCACATCCGACCTCGGCTCAAAGGCCGTCGAGGTTCTTTTGAAAAACCGCGGGATGAGCGCCGATGAGATCGAAATTCTTATCGTCGCAACCGTTACACCCGATATGTTTTTCCCCTCCACCGCCTGCCTGATCCAGCAGAATATCGGGGCCAGGAAAGCCTGGGGGTTCGACCTGTCTGCCGCCTGCTCGGGCTTCCTCTTTGCCCTTGTCACCGGTGCCCAGTTTATCGAGTCGGGCATGTATAAAAAGGTTGTGATCGTCGGCGCGGATAAGATGAGCTCCATCACGGATTACCGCGACCGCAATACCTGCATCCTCTTCGGCGATGCCGGCGCTGCCGTCCTTCTTGAACCGAGCAGCGACGATTCCCTCGGAATCATCGACCACCGCCTTTATTGCGACGGCGCCGGCGCACCATTCCTCTATATGAAGGGGGGCGGAAGCCTTAATCCCCCGACTCATAAAACCGTCGACGAGAATATGCATACCCTCTACCAGGACGGCAAGGCCGTCTTTAAGGTGGCCGTTGTCGGTATGGCCGATGTCTCCGAGGAGATTATGAAGGCGAATAATCTCACCGGCCAGGAGATCGATTTTCTCGTTCCCCATCAGGCCAATCTCCGGATTATCGACGCCTGCCGCGACCGGATGGGCCTCGACCCGTCAAAGGTGATGATCAATATCGACCGGTACGGCAATACTACCGCAGCCACGATTCCTCTCTGCCTTTCCGAGTGGTGGCTCTCGGGTAAGCTGAAACCGGGTCATAACCTTATTCTTGCAAGCTTCGGTGCGGGGTATACATGGGGCGCAGTCCTGGTTCGTTGGAGTATTCCACAGGTCAATCCCGTCAGCTGAATCATGCCGCGAACCGCCTATATCTTCCCCGGTCAGGGTTCCCAGTATGTCGGCATGGGAAAGGATCTCTACGATAATGTTCCCGATGCACGTAAGTATTTTGAGGATGCCGACTCGCTCCTCGGCGTGGACCTGAGCAGGATCTGCTTCAATGGCCCGGAGGAGTCTCTCCGGCAGACGGCGAATACACAACCGGCGATTTTTCTTCATAGCGTGATCCTCGCACAACTCCTCGGCTCTGACGACGTCCATCTTACCGCAGGTCATTCTCTCGGCGAGTACTCTGCTCTGGTCGTGGCAGGCGCCCTCGACTTTGCCGACGCTCTCCGCCTTGTCCGGCTCCGCGGTGAACTGATGCAGCAGGCCGGCGAGAAACACAAAGGGACGATGGCCGCCATTATCGGCCTTGATCCCGCTGTCGTCGAATCCCTCTGCTCCCGGGCTTCCAGTGCCGGAATCGTCCAGTGCGCGAATTTTAATTCCCCGGGTCAGATCGCCATAAGCGGTTCGGTCCCCGGTGTCCGGCACGCAATGGATCTTGCCAAAGCGGCCGGCGCAAAAATGGTCAAGGAACTTACCGTGAGCGGGGCGTTTCATTCTCCCCTGATGGAAAGCGCCCGGCAGGGTTTGCGGGAAGCATTGCAGAAAACAGCCATCCGGGATGCCCGCGTGCCTGTCTATGCCAATGTCACCGCCCGGCCAGTGCAAAAAGGGGAAGAAATTCGTACATTACTGGAACTGCAGCTTACCAGCCCGGTCAGATGGGAAGAGAGTGTCCGGAATATGATCAGTGACGGCGCCACCAGGTTTGTCGAAATCGGACCGGGAAAGGTTCTGCAGGGCCTGGTCAGACGTGTCGATGACCGCGTCGCTGCAACGGGCGTTGATAAATTCGGGGATCTTCAGAAAATCTTGGAGAAAAGCCATCATGCCACTTCTTAATGATAAGGTAGCCCTTGTCACCGGCGGGGCCCGGGGTATTGGAAAAACGATCGCCCTGCAGTTTGCAGCCTCGGGCGCTCATGTCGTCGTCGTTGATACCGATTCTGCGGGCATCCAAGAGACCGCCGCCGAGGTCGAGGCTGCAGGGAGAAAGTCCCTCGCCCTGAAGTGTAATGTCGCCGATGCAGCGGAGGTCGAGGCGATGGTCGCCAAGGTTCAGGAGACGTTCCCCAGAATCGATATCCTCGTGAATAATGCCGGCATCACACGCGATAATCTCCTGATCCGTATGGCCGAGCAGGACTGGGATCTGGTTCTGGATGTCAATCTCAAAGGGCCGTTTCTTCTGACCAAGGCGGTCAGCCGCGTGATGATGAAACAGCGCTATGGCAGGATCGTGAACGTGGCTTCGGTGGTCGGAATTATCGGGAACGCCGGCCAGGCGAATTATTCCGCCTCAAAGGGTGGCCTCATCGCCTTGACCAGATCGGTGGCGCGCGAGCTTGCTTCCCGCCAGGTTACCTGCAATGCCGTGGCTCCCGGGTTTATCAGGACCGCCATGACCGATAACCTCAGCGAGGAGGTCAGGACGGCTTTTATGAAATCCATCCCCCTGCAACGCATGGGGACCGCCGAGGATATCGCAGGCGTCGTGCTGTTTCTGGCCTCCGATGAGGCGAGCTATATCACCGGCCAGGTCGTCAGTATCGACGGCGGGATGTTTATGGGATGAGGAAAGAGTTTGAAGTACGAAATCATGTCAATCATTTCACAAATATAAGGAGAATTCCTATGGCAGATGTGGAAGGGAAAGTACGGGAAATCATCATGAACAAACTTGGTGTTGAGGCATCCCAGGTTACCCCGGAAGCCTCGTTTACCAATGACCTCGGCGCCGATTCTCTCGACACCGTCGAACTCGTTATGGAGTTTGAAAAAGCGTTCAACCTGCAGATACCTGACGAGGATGCCGAGAAAATTTCCACCGTCGGTGATGCGATCAAGTACCTGAATGCCAAAGTATCGTAATGTTCTCTTTATAACCACAGGAAGATGAATGAGTGTCAATAATCATACCCGGAGACGCGTTGTCATTACCGGCATGGGTGCGATAACGCCGATTGGTCTTAACGTCAAAGAGTTGTGGGAGAACTCGCTGGCGGGTAAAAGCGGAGGCGGGCCGATTACTTCCTTCGATGTATCGAAATACGACACAAAAATTGCCTGCGAGGTGAAGGGTTTCGATCCTCTCAATTTTATGGACCGTAAGGCCGCCAACCGTATGGACCTTTTTACCCAGTACGCGATGGCCTGCGCCGAGATGGCGGTGAAGGATTCCACGCTTGATCTCGGGAAGGAGGATAAGGAGCGCATCGGCGTTATCTACGGTTCAGGAATCGGCGGGATGTGGACCTGGCACAGACAGATGCAGGCGATGTATGAGGCGGGCGGTCCGCACCGTATCAGCCCGTTTTTCGTCCCGATGATGATCGCCGATATCGCCGCGGGCTATATTTCCATCCGCTTTCAGGCGAAAGGTCCCAATTATGCCACCACCTCCGCCTGTGCCACTTCCTCCCATGCGATCGCGGACGCGTTTATCCATATCCAGCGCGGGGATGCCGATGTCATCTTTACCGGCGGATCGGAGGCGGCTATTACGCCGATGGGCGTCGGGGGATTCAATGCCATGAAGGCCCTCTCGACCCGCAACGACGCTCCCGAGAAGGCCAGCCGCCCCTTTGATCAGCAGCGCGACGGGTTTGTGATGGGCGAGGGCGCGGGTATGCTTATCCTCGAGGATCTCGAGCATGCCCGGAAACGCGGCGCCAGCATCCATGGCGAGATAATCGGTATCGGCCTGACCGGCGATGCGTACCATATTACTGCCCCGGCCCCGGGCGGAGAGGGCGCCAGCCGCTCGATGCGCCTTTGCCTCCAGGACGGGGGCGTCAATCCTCAGGATGTCGATTATATCAATGCCCACGGGACGTCTACCCCGTTCAATGATAAATCGGAGACCGAGGCAATTAAATCTGTTTTCGGTGATCATGCCTATAAACTCCACATCAGCTCCACAAAGTCGATGACCGGACATCTCCTGGGCGCTGCGGGTGCCGTCGAAGCGATCGTTACTGTCCTGACGCTCCAGAATGACATGATTACACCGACGATTAATTATGAGTTTCCGGATCCGGAATGCGATCTGAATTATGTGCCCAATAAACCGGTCTCCAAAAAGGTCACGTTCGCTCTGAGCAATACCTTTGGTTTCGGCGGGCATAATGCATCGCTCCTGTTTAAGAAATTTACAGAAAACTGATGTGAGCACGAATGTCCCTTGGTGTACGGTTGGTTCATTGGTTCGGCCGGGTCGTGAGGATTCTCAGACCAGCGGAGTGGCCGTCCACTGTCGATTTCTCCAGCCTCGAAACGGCGATCCAGTATAAAATCAATAATCCCCGCCTGTTTACCGAAGCGCTCTCCCACCGTTCGTATCTGCAGATTCCCGGCAATGAGCATATCCTTTCAAATGAACGGATGGAATTTTTGGGCGATGCTGTCCTGAGCCTTGCCGCCGCGGAATATCTCTACCGCCATCACCTCCTTGCCTCGGAAGGGGAGCTGACAAAGGTCCGCTCCCGACTCGTGAACCGCAAGGCCCTGGGCCTTTATGCAAAGGAGATTCACCTCGGCGATTACCTTCTCATGAGCCCCAGCACCTCCCAGGTCAGCTCCAAGGGGATGGAGACTATCCTGGCCGATGCCTATGAAGCGGTCGTCGGCGCTATCTATCTCGACGGCGGCCTCTCGTATGCCCGGAAGTTCGTCGAACGTTCGATCCACCGTGCCATGGAGTGCGGTATCCTGACGATGGATGATGATAACTTTAAGAGCCGCCTCCTGGAGTATGCCCAGGCGGGCGGTTTTGGCTCCCCACGCTATCTCACGGTCAATGAGGAGGGCCCCGACCATGACCGGACCTTTACCGTCGAGGTCTGGATCGGCAATACTCCCCAGGGAACCGGCCTGGGAAAAAATAAGAAGGATGCAGAACAGGCTGCGGCTGAACATGCCCTCCGCCAGCTTAATATATTATGAACCAGCGTTTTTCTCTATGGAAAGTTTGTTCTCCCACATGGGATGAGTCGTTCCACCGGCTTCGGATTCATACCCTCATTCTCCTTGTCACAGTTTTTGCTGTTTCTCTTCAGGCCGCTTCCCAGGTGCCCGATTCTGCAGCCGTTCCGCTCTCTCCCGGCGAACTTGTCGATTCCCTCTGGACTGTCGATACCATCGTCGTTACGGGGAATGAACATACGAAGGATTTTGTCGTCCGGAGGGAGATGAGCCTGAAACCAGGCTCCCGTATCACGAAAAGCCTGCTCGAGTATGATCAGAACCGCGTCTATAGCCTGAGGCTCTTTAATAGGGTCGATATCGAGGTCGTACCGACTACGCCGGGTTTTGCAACCCTCCAGGTGAATGTCAGCGAACGGTGGTATATTTTTCCGTTCCCGATTCTGGGTTTGCGCGACAGGGACTGGAGTAAGGTTTTTTTCGGCGCCGGTATTCTTCATTCCAATTTCCTCGGACGGAACGAAAAACTTTATGCCGCGGTTATTCTCGGGTATGACCCCGCCATATCCCTCTCGTACCAGAATCCCTTCCTGAATGCCGAAGGTACGGAGTTCCTCCAGGCTAATGTGTCCCTCGGCATTGTCCAGAATAAAAGCCTCATTACCGAGGCCGGCGGGAGCAATTACGATGAACGCCATGCCTCGGCCGGCCTTACATTGGGTAAACGCCTCGGGATCGAACATACGCTCTGGATATCCGGCGGTTACCAGTTTATCGAGGTGTCACAGAATGCACCGGGGAGAACGATCTCCCCCGATGGCCGCGATAAGTACCCCGTCGTGTCCCTGGGCTATGCCTACGATACCCGGGATCTGGGCGAGTACCCCTCCAACGGGACCTATTTTACCCTTAATGTGACGAAATCCGGCCTCCCTTCCCGTGATCTCGATTATGTGCGCTACGGGTTCGATGCGAAAAAATTTGTTCCTCTCACCGGATCGTTCGTCGTCGCAGGCAGGGTCTACGGGAATCTGGCCGCCGCCGGCCGCGTTCCTCCCTATGATCATACCTATTTCGGGTACGGGAACAGGATCCGGGGCCATTTTAAGGATATCTACGAGGGCGAGGAACTGGTCGGGGCGACTGTCGAGCTGCATAAACCGATCCTTCCACCCGTCTACTTCAGGGTCGGTAACCTACCCGAACAGTTCAGCGTGTGGCGGTTCGGTATTGTCGCCGCACTCTTTGGCGACGCCGGTATGGTCTGGTTCCGCCCCGAACCTTTCGCCCTGAACCGGCTGATTAAGGGCTATGGGGTTGGATTGCACTTTCTTCTTCCGTATAGTTTTATCCTGCGGACCGAATATGCCCTCAACGAGGTCCGCCGCGGTCAGTGGATTTTTGATCTGGGAAACTCGCTCTGAGGTTCCCGGGGGATCAATCGTATGGATTATTTTTATTGTCCGCCTGAGAAGATTTCATCGTCGTCGTTTTCCATCGACGGGGAGGAATATGCCCACCTCGTTCATGTGATGCGGAAGAAAGAGGGCGACCTTATCCGTATTGTCGACGGATCGGGAAATGCGTTTGACGCCCGCATCGAGAGCGTGAAACACCGGTCAGCCCGCGGATCTGTCCTTACGAAGTTCGAACAGCACGGGGAATCCCCCGTCAGGGTGACGCTTGCAGTGGGATTGCTGAAGAATTATGCGAAGTTTGACTTTCTTGTCGAAAAAACGACCGAATTGGGCGTCCGGAAAATTATCCCCCTGCGCACCGGACGCACGATTCCCCAACATGCGAAATCAGGCCGCTGGCAGAAACTTGCCCTCGCCGCAATGAAACAATCGGGGCGCTCATTCCTTCCCGTTGTCAGCGATGTGATGACGCTTGGTGATGTGTTAAACCGGGAAACAGGGGCCACGCATAAACTTGTCGCACATGAGCAGGTTCTGACGAACTCCGCTGTGGAGTTTCCTCGCTTCGGGGATTCATCCGATGTGCTCGTCATTGTCGGCCCGGAAGGGGGCCTGGATGATGGGGAAATTACGGAATGCCTCGACACGGGCTTTCTCCCGGTCTACCTCGGTCCGCGCAGGCTCCGTACGGAAACTGCAGCGATTGTCATTCTTGCCCTTTCTCTCCTCCCACACCGGTGATTTACCGGTGTTCGATTTTTCTCCTTACGGTGGTTAAAATATCATCCGCCTGCGAGTGGCTTGTCCTCGAGAGGGATTTCATCTCTTCCGCCCGCCAGCCGGTGAATTCCGTGTCGGTGATGCTCTTGAGATTGATCATGACGTTCAGTCCCGCACTTTCACATGCGGCGTTGAGCATGAGCGCACTGACACCGGCATCGCTCGCGGAGTTGACGTTCCCGCGTTCGGCAACGGTCTTGACGAGCGCCAGGGTGTCGATCACCCGTTTCATGACCTCCAGCGGGACGAGCGCGGCTTCCTTGGTGGCTTCCTGGATGGCCGCGCTGCGGAGCGCCTGCTGATCTTCGGTCTCCTTCGGAAGCCCGTAGGCTTCCATGACCTTGTTGAATGCCTCCGTGTCGCGGTCGACCAGCTGTGTGAACGCCTTCCGGTGCTCCTCGAGCTGCAGGAGCGTTGTGTTCATGGTTTCCTCGACGTCGAGATACTTCTTCTTCCCGATGGTCAGCCGGCAGACCATTGCGGCGAGCGACGCCCCGAGTGATCCGGCGAGGGCGGCGACACTTCCCCCTCCCGGCGCCGGCGACGCCGATGCGAGTTCATCAAGAAATGTTGCGAGCGGTTTTGTCGTGAGCATACGAACGTTTGTCCTTCTTGGATTAGATCATGTATTCAATGATTTTCTTTTCTGGCTTGAACGGATCGATCTGGCTCAGTCCGAGCGATGCGACGGCCTTGTCGATGAGCGCCGCTTCGTCAGATGTTTTCGATTGTGTTCCGAGATAATATTTGCCCGCGAGCAACAGCGCTTCCTTCGGTATGAGCCCCACTACCTCGCTCCCGGTGACGTCAACCCCCAGCGTCTTTGCTTCTTTCCGAACTTCTTCGAATGCGATGTGCGGTGGTGTGATGTGAAAACTTGTGAGGTTGATCGATACCTGCGCGATGTTCAACCGCTCCAGGATGACCCCCATCGCCTTGACGGCTTTCAGCGATCCGGGTGACTTGACGGTCTTTCCGCCGGGTTCCTTGATCGTCCTGCCGCTTTCCCTGATCCTCAGCGCGATCTCATGCGCGACCTCTTTCCTGTTTGTCGCCAGATTGACGTTGTACGCGATGAGGAATTCCCGCGCCCCGGTCACCGTTGCGCCCGACTTTGCGTTGAAGAGTACTGGGCCGTAGTCGGGCTTCCATGCTGGGTCTTCCAGCTTTTGCGCAAGACCTTCGTATTCACCCTTCCTCACGGTGGCAAGGTTTTTCCGCTCCGGCGTCCGCGCTGCTTCTTCATAGAGATAGATCGGGATCCCGAGCTGCTCTCCGACCCGCTTTCCATATCTGTTCGCAAGTTCGACGCATTCCGCCATCGTTACGCCGCTGACCGGGACGAAAGGCACCACATCGGTCGCACCGATCCGCGGATGCTCTCCCTTGTGTTCCCGCATGTCGATGAGCTCGGCTGCCACCGATGTGGCCCGGTATGCCCCCTCGACGACCGATTCCGGGTCGCCGACAAATGTCACCACTGAGCGGTTGTAGTCCTTGTCCGGCTCGACACTGAGGAGTGTCACCCCGCGGACTTTTTTGATCTGCTCCGCGATTGCGGAGACGATGATCTGGTTCCGCCCCTCGCTGAAGTTCGGGACGCATTCGACAATTTTTTTTACCGCAGTTTTGCTCGTCATAGGATGGAATTGTTCAGTATGGGTTCGTCAGAGTTCGAGGATGACGCCGTTTTTGATGACCTTCTCCACGTGAAGTTCCCCGAAATGATATGCCAGGTAGCTGTATTCGGGGATGTTGAGAAGTATGAGATCGGCCTTTTTCCCCACTTCGATGCTTCCGATCTCGCGCGAGAGTCCCAACGCGGCCGCCGCATTGAGCGTCGTGGCGGTAATGGCTTCTTCCGGTGAAAGATGCATGTGGGTGCAGGCTATGGTCATCATCAGCGGCATGTCGTACGACATGCAGCTCCCCGGATTGAAATCCGAGGCGATCGCCACGGGCACTCCTGCGTCGATCAGCGCCCGCGCCGGAGCATAGGCGTGGTTCAGGTAGAAGGATACACCCGGAAGGAGTACCGCCACCGTACCCGAGTCTTTGAGCATTCCGATCGCACGCTGGCTGATGTGCTCGAGATGATCCGCGGAAATTGCCCCGACCTCCGCCGCAAGCTCGGAACCGCCGCCTGAGGCGAGTTCATCGGCGTGGATTTTCGGCACCAGCCCGAATTGCTTTCCCCGGACGAGTATCGCCTTGCTCTCGGCTGCCGTGAAAAATCCGCTGTCGCAAAATGCATCACAAAAGATCGCAAGTTTCTTCGAACCGATGTAGGGGATCATTTTTTCGAGGATTTCCTGTATGTATTCCTCACGGTTGTCCTTGTGCTCAGGCGGTATCGCATGCGCCCCGAGCAGCGTCGGGACTATCGTCAGGACTTCCTCCTCCCGCAGTTCATGAATGGCCTCGATCATCCTGAGCTCGCTTTCGGGGGAGAGTCCGTATCCGCTTTTGATTTCAACCGTCGTCGTGCCGTGCCTGAGCATGTTGCCCAGATACCGGCGCGTCTGCTTTTTCAGATCTTTTTTTGTCGCTTCCCGGACAGCCCGGACGGTCGAGAGTATGCCGCCTCCTTCTGATGCGATCTCTTCATAGGTTGCTCCGGCACAGCGCCGCCCGAATTCGTTGGCCCGGTTGCCAGCAAAGAGTGCGTGCGTGTGGGCATCGACAAAACCTGGAAGTACTACCCGCTCCATGCAGTCTAGGACGTCGGTTTCGCCTCCGAGGCTTCCCATCGAGAGGTCTTCCATTTTGCCGATCCAGCGTATGGTGTCCCCCTCAACCATGACGGCGGCGTTCTCGATGACACGGAGATCACGCATCGAGGCGCCGGTTTTTACCGCCTGGCCGTCAGCCGTTACGGTAACAAGCTGTTTGATGTTGATGAGGACGAGTTTCACATGCCCCGCGTCTTGTTCATCGCGTAAATTGTGCGGACAAGATAGTGAAAATCCCGCCCTTTCTCAACCAGACAAGGGTCTCAGAGGACGATCCGGTAGAGTAGCCACTCTTTCATCGGTGTGGCATGCCGGCGCTCGTAAAAACGGATGGCGTTTTTGTTCCAGTCGAGTACAACCCATTCGAATCTCCCGCACTTTCTCCGCCTTGCTTCCGCCAGACAGTAATCGAATACCAGACGGCCTATGCCGAGTTTCCGGAATTCAGGGAGGATGAAGATGTCTTCGAGATACAAGGTCGGCCGGGCGAGGAAGGATGAGTATGTTTCAAAGACGATCGCGTATCCGACGGGTCTGCCCCGCAGAAGCGCGAGATAGGCGTCGAACCGACGCCGGGCACCGAAGGCGTCCCCGATGAGGCGCTGCCGTGCGGCGCGCGAAGGGCGCCTGAGCTTCTCGAAATCCGCAAGCGCATCGATGAGCGAAAGAAAATTCTTCCCGTCGCTTCGTCTGACTTTCCTGATTGTGATCTGACGGAAGGCCGTGGACGGGACTTCTCCCCTTTTCTTCCCGCGGAGCGCGTTGTCCCGTCGTTGTGTCATGGTCGCGTGAATCCTGGCCTGCCCCGGGAGGATCTGCCTATGACTCGGAGGGCTTGTTCTTCGCTTCCTCGTGCATCTGTTCGATGACTTTGCTGATTCCTTTTGAGACGAATGTGTCGAGGAGCGTCCCGGTGAGCGTGATGGAGGGCTCGCCCAGGTGCTTTAAGCCTTCTTCCGACTTTTTTGCCTCCGGCTCGACGCTCTCGGTGAGCTTTAATACCGACGGGTCGCTCGTGATTTCATGTGTCAGCGTGCTTCCGATCGCACCGAGCGCGAATTTCGCCCCCAGTTCCTTGACCGGCTGGAAGAATTCGTCCGGGACTTCCTTCGCGGTCGTCGTGATGAGCTGCCCGACCTCCGACATCCGCCTGTCGAGCGATCGTCCCCTCAACCGGGATGATCCCGCGACACTGTACATTGCCTGCGTGATGTTGCCGCTCAGCGCTGCACTCGATGCCTGGATCGCACGGCTCAGGCTTCCTCCGCAGTTTTCAATGTGCTCGCCGAGTGCCGTAAGACCGTACTGGACCGATTGCCCCATCGCTTCAAGCCCCTTCCGCACGTTTTCACTGTGCTGGATGGTGGATTGGGCGGCGATTTTCGCGGCCTCGATCTGCGATACTTCCTGCGTGTAGGTCGTCAACAGCTGCGTCGCCCGCTCGATGTCGAACTGGATCCGGTCGACCATGCTTTCCTGATGCTGCTCGAAATAATAATCCCGGGCTTTGTAAAAATGCCAGATCGATACCTGCCCCATCAGCTGCAACACGTTCGCGTCGGAACTGATCGCTGCCATCGCCTTTTCCCCGATGTGCAAGTTTACCGCCGCTTCCCATTCCTTGGTCCCGAGCCGCATGAACCACTGGCGCGCCGCCACAAGGTCGTTCATGTCGTCCAGCGTGCGGATTTCCTTCTCCATCCCCCGCTGGGCATATCCCATCGCCGCCATGTAGGCCACCGCCGCAGCCGAACGGTGAATCCCGAGCTCGGAAAAGAGACGGAAGGCTACGATGAGCTGGTCGATGACCTTGTCCGAAAGGTCTCCTTTGGTGTAGTAATCCTTGACCTTCGAGTATATTTCCTGCGCACGCTTGATGTAGAGTTCTGCAATTTCACGGTAGAGCTGTTTCAGGATGACCGTGCGCTTTGCGTGCGTGTCGAGGTATTTCTTGTCCTCCTTCCGGAGGCTCATGATGGCCTCGCGGATTTCCCGCAGTGAGACGCATTCGGAAATAACCGTGTTGCCGCACATGAAACATGTCCCGCGGATTCCTTCGTAGTCGATCCACCGGTGGTTGCACACCGTGCACCGTTCCATCCCCAGTTTCATCGAAAACTTGTCTGTCATTGCTTCCGTTCCTGGATTTGCCGGATCAATCGGTGGTATTCATCCTCGGAGAGTTCTCCAAACGCGTACTTTGTCTCCACCGTTTCCCGGTCGAAGTGCTGACGCGCCTTGACGCTGATCTGCTTGTAGGTCTCCGCCGTCCGTATCCGGACGAATCCCTTCAGTGTCTCGATCTCTTCCTGATAGATCGAGGTGATCTTCTGCGTGTCCATGGGCTGCTCCGGCGCCCGTTCACCCCTGGATAACCGCCGGAGACCCGTCAGATCGCCGAATTCCTTGACACTGATGTTCTGGATCAGCTCGAGCGCCGTTTCAAATTGTTTCGCCCTGTAGTAGAAGTGATACGCCAGCTTGAATTCGCTTTCCTTGAGGAACCAGTCGGCGATTTCCTTGTACTCGGGCGCGGAAAAGCTACAACGGTCGTAGATGAAAAATGCTGCCGTGAAATCCCCGCTGTCCCGCTTGAGCGCTCCGAGACTTGTCATGTCCATCTCTACCCAGTAGAACCATTCCTCAAGATCGGTCCGGTTCTCCTGCCGCATCAGATCGAGAAAGTCCCGAGTCCGTCCCCATGCCTTGAAAAAACAGTAGGTGAGGAGTGCAAGATCGGTGTTGTGCGGATTGTTCTTGATCGCGTTCCGGAGTATCCCGATCAGGATCTCCCGCTCGTTCCCCGTCAGCGCGAAGAAGAATTTTACCGGAATCCTGGGAATTTTGTGTAGCTCCCGCTGATGAGTCTGAAACTGGTACGAGTGCTCCCCGTTGGATATCGGTATCTCAAGCTCCAATTGCTCGATCGCCGTGTAAAACCGCTCGACCGAAAGGAGCTTCCTGATCCCGCTGTACCACGGAACGTCCGCATCCCGGAATGCGCTGCCGAGGAACATCTGCCACGAGTTCAATGCGCTTTCTGCAAACGAGTTCTCGACAAGAGGTATGGTTGTCTTGAAGATGTCCAGAACGTTGAGATCACGCGTGATGATGTCGTCCTGTGACCCCGGTTGACGCAATAGTTGAAGGATGAAGTAATGCTGTATCCAGGGCCGCGTCAGCGTTTCGTTCACCGGATGCTTGGTTTCAGTGCCGTCTTTTGTCCGCTCAATGAGATATTCAGGGTAGGTCCCCTGCGCCCCCAGCTTTAATCGTTCTTCGTCACTCTGAAAAAATTTGAGCTCCATAGAGAGCCTTCAAGTTTGTTCTGAGACTTATTGTATCACTTAAAACAGTGACCGAAATTACTTGTTTCTCTTGGACTTATCTCGGTTGCAAATATACAAATTTTTTTACTGAAGTCCACTCCTATTGACGGATTTTCACACTTTGGGGTGGAAACTCTCAAAATTCGTGAATTTCAGGGGGTTTTACTTCAGATCCAATGCCTGGAGAATTTCGGGCGAGAATGAAGGGAGCGTATTATCCGTTTTGGCGAGCGTCTCGTATTTTTGATACATGTCCTCAGGCCCCCCGGATAGTGTTCCGATGAGCGCCTGCCGGCCCATCCGTATGTCGATTTCACGCGCCATGAACATTCCGCATTGCGCACCGTAACTTCCTTCAAACCCGCTGAGGTTCGCCGACCGGATGAGCTCACCCGCCCGCTCGCGCGTCACTACGGGCGAGAGGAGTTCATGGGCGTTGCGGTTGTAGAGTGCGAAGATGTCCCTCGCCCGTGTGTACCAGTCGGGCGGAACGTACCCGTGCCCCCGCTGATCGATCGAGAGATAATAGGCGATTCCTTCGTTTTGCGTGATGTCGACCAGCGCGTCAATCGGCCTGCGGTGCGTGTCCTCGTATTGCCTCCAGAACGGGGAGTGGTCCTTGTAGTTTCCGAATGCGGCGTGAAAGACCTCATGAGCAACTACCCCGAGAAGCGATAGATACCGTTCCTGAAGCGTCGATCCGTAACGGACGGCGTGGGCGAGGTTGATCACGATCGTCAGCTCGCCCTCACGCTCACCCACGTACTCCGGCGTGTCGCCGTGCCAGACAATCCGCCGGACGAATGCATCGACGTTGTCATGCCCGAGGGCTACTACGTAGACCGGTATGATGACCGAAACGCCGACATCCTCAGGGAATATCTGCTCCACCGTGGCGACTACCCTCCGGTTGAAATTTGTCCGCTCCATCTCAAGGTAGAGGTCCTTCATCGCCGCCATGTCCCGGCGAGCGGCTTCCAGATGGTACAGGTCGTCCTTGATGATCTGGTGGAACTTCAGCGAATCGAGATAACTCTGGAGGAGATCCACGACGGAATCTCGGTTGGCTATGAAACCGGTGGTCGAGGCCGCTATCCTGTTCCCCCTCAGACCAGCGAGCATCTGCGTGCTGACTGGTTCGTCACCGAGGAGATCAAGCGTGCCTTTGAGCGCGGTGTAATCGAGCTGGAGGTTCACGTTGAAGTGGGGGTTTGTCTGCGCAGATGCGCACGCGGCCAGGACTGCGATGAGGGCGACGGTGATGATGGTCCTGATGCATGCTGCCCCGGCTCGGTCCTTTGTCGGTTTCATTTTCTGCGGTGTTCTCTCCGGCGTCATACTCGTCTATTTCATCATTGGAACTTTTATTCCCGATTTTTTTGCGTTCTGAATCGCCTGGTCATATCCTGCATCGGCATGCCTGGCGATGCCGAGTCCGGGGTCGTAGGTTAATACCCGTTCGAGCCGGCGTTCGGCTTCAGGCGTTCCGTCGGCCACAACGACCATCCCCGCATGGATCGACATCCCGATCCCCACGCCCCCGCCATGATGCACACTGACCCAGCTTGCCCCGCCAACAGAATTCAGCATCGCATTGAGAATCGGCCAGTCGGCTATGGCGTCGCTTCCGTCTTTCATTTTTTCCGTTTCGCGGTTGGGCGATGCCACAGACCCGCAGTCCAGATGGTCCCGCCCGATGACAATGGGGGCCTTGATTTCCCTCTTTGCGACGAGCTGGTTGAATATTTTTCCCATCTTCGCCCGTTCGCCGTACCCGAGCCAGCATATCCGCGCCGGCAATCCCTGGAATTTTACCTGCCGCCCGGCTTTTTCAATCCAGCGGATAAGGGGCTTGTTCTCGGGGAAGGTTTCCACTACGGCCCGGTCGGTCCGGTAGATGTCTTCCGGGTCACCGCTTAATGCCGCCCACCGGAACGGCCCCTTCCCGTCACAGAAGAGCGGCCTGATGTATTCGGGCACGAATCCGGGTATGTCGAATGCGTTCTGTAAACCCTTCGCGAGCGCTTCTCCCCTTATGTTGTTCCCGTAATCGAATGTTATCGCTCCCTGCTTCTGCAATCCGAGCATCGCCTTGACATGCTCGACGATCGATTCCTGAGCGCGCCGGATGTATTCACGGGGATTGGATGTCCGGAGCTTTAATGCTTCTTCGTATGATATGTGCGCGGGGACGTAGCCGTTGAGGGTGTCGTGCGCCGATGTCTGGTCGGTCAGGATATCGATGCGGATCTTCCTCGCCAGGAGCTCGGGGAGTACCTCGGCGGCGTTGCCAAGGAGTGCGACCGATTTGGGTTCTTTCAGTTCTTTGGCCGTCTGCAGAATTGCCAGTGCGTCGTCGAGCGATTCAGCCATTTCATCGACGTACTTCGTCGCAAGACGCTTTTCTATCCTCGATCGGTCCACCTCCACCGCCAGACAGGCGGCTCCGTTCATCGTGGCCGCAAGCGGCTGCGCTCCTCCCATCCCTCCGAGACCGGCCGTGACGAGGAGCCTTCCGGCGAGGCTTCCGTTGAAGTATTTCTGCGCCACAGCCGCGAAGGTTTCATAGGTTCCCTGCAGTATTCCCTGCGTGCCGATGTAGATCCAGCTTCCTGCCGTCATCTGCCCGTACATGGTCAGCCCGAGCGCGTCGAGCCGCCGGAATTCATCCCATGTCGCCCATTTCGGCACGAGCATCGCGTTCGAGATCAATACACGGGGTGCATCCGTGTATGTCCTGAATATGCCCACCGGTTTCCCCGACTGGATCAAAAGGGTTTCATCGTTTTCAAGGGCCTTCAGGCTTTTGACGATCGCATCGAAACATTCCCAGTTCCGGGCCGCCTTACCGGCCCCGCCGTACACGATCAGCTCCTGCGGTTTTTCGGCCACCTCCGCGTCCAGATTGTTCATCAGCATCCGCAACGCGGCTTCCTGTATCCAGCCTTTGCAGATTCGTTCGGTGCCCCGCGGTGCCCTGATGGTGCGTTTGATCGATGACGTTTCCATGGTTATGCTTTCCCTTGGTGAAGGAGTTCAATGGTATTCAGATTCATCTCCCCTCGGATGTCAGCGTCACATTCCGGATGCTCGGCATGAGCAAGACGCTGTTGAGAAAGAGTTTGTTCAGGCCGTCCCAGAAGAGCCGGAAATTGGGGTCGTCGGTGAAGAGGATGATGTTTCCCGATCCGAGCTGCTCGTGGATGAGATACGGCGTGCCTTCCACCTTTCGTTCGTTTTCCTTCGAGAGATATCCGCTCATGCGCGGGG
>JAWOKN010000199.1:0-16185 GCA_033854175.1 Bacteroidota bacterium
ACCTTTATGAAACGAGGATGGTTCAGCACGATCGGTACAACGATTGTTATCAGCGCGGTGGCAATTCTTATGCTCATCGGGGGAAGCAGCACGCCGGGTATTACAACCCAGGGCGGTATCGGCGCTGCAACAAGTCCAGACCAGATCCAGTCACCTGCGGGTGCTGCCACTGACGGCCAGCTTCACTCGGAGTTGCTCATGACCCTCGTCTTTGAACGGGGACCCGCGAACAATCCCGGATCACCCGGCGGGGGACCGGCGATTGTCCCGGTCGCCGATGGGACGTTCGAAGGGCCGGGCCTGAAGGGTACGATTGTCGCACCGAGCGGCGAGGGGATCGTTTCACGACCTGACAGTTCTAGCCTCCTCAACATGCGGGCTGTCCTGCAGACGGATGACGGCCAGAAGATCTCTATGACATGGGGCGGAATCGCCTATACAGGACCGGGCGGGATCCTGTTTGCACGGATTCTGCCGACGTTTGAAACACGTGCTCCTCAATATGCCTGGCTGAATAAAATAGTTGCCGTGGGTGTCTATCAACCGATGGGGACCAAGATTGTCTATCGCGTTTATAAGATCTTGTAACACCCGGTCCCGGCCTTTATCTCCCCGGTCGCCTTCCGACAATTGACGTTCGGATATACCACCTTCCATCTGTGAGGACGGCTTTCGTCCCCCCTCCCCCCCTGAGGGGGGGCCGAATCTTGGGCCGTTGCCACTCCATTCTTGTTCTTCCGGATCCGCCGGTCAAGGATGCCTGAAATTTATATAATCGGGTCATTTTCACCAGGATAAGGGAAGGAGATGGCCTGCAAGGGTACCGTATTTATTGCTTGCTCCTTTCTGGCGAGAGTGATAAATTATACTGTCGAGGAGATTATACTATTACCGGTGTTATTTTCAATATCCAGCGTTATTCGGTTAATGACGGGCCGGGTATACGTACGACGGTCTTTCTGAAAGGGTGTCCCCTGCACTGCCCGTGGTGCCATAACCCGGAGTCCATTTCGACGGAAAAAGATCTGGCCCTTCGCCCCGAACGCTGCATCCGTTGCGGTGTGTGCTATGCGACATGCAGGAACCACGCGGTCCTTAAGGATGATGGGACCTATACTACTGTCCGCGAAAAGTGCCTGAAGTGCGGCGATTGCATCGACTTGTGCGTGGCCGATGGACGCGTCATTTTCGGACGGGAGGTGACGACGGAAGACGTAATGGAGGAAATTAAAAAGGATGTCGTTTTCTACCGGCAATCCGGCGGTGGTGCATCGTTTTCGGGCGGTGAACCCCTCCTTCAGCATGTTTTTCTCTGCTCACTCCTTGAGACGTGTAAACGCGAGGGGATACATACAACCGTCGATACCACCGGCTATACTTCCCCGGCAATTCTTGAACGGGTCGCCGAAAATACCGATCTGTTCCTGTACGATATCAAAACCCTCGACGATGACCTCCACAGGCAGTATACAGGGGTCTCCAACCAGCGCATACTGGCAAATCTCCGCCTCCTCGCGAAGTGGAAGAAGGATATCATCATCCGCGTCCCGGTTATTCCCGGTATCAACGACAACGAGATCAGTATCCGCGCCATTGGGGTTTTTGTCGCCCGGATCGGCGGCGTCCGTGAACTCCATCTCCTGCCGTATCATGAATCGGGCGTGGAGAAATATCACCGGCTCGGTATGGAGTATACGATGAAAGCGGTCAGCCCCCCGCGCCCTGAAAAACTTGAGCTCCTGATGTCGATCGCACGGGACCACGTCGCCACAGTTTCCTCGGGAGGATGATTTGTGACGGATAGGATACATAGGTTACGTGAACAGAGCCTGAACGCCGTCCCGTACCTTTCGCCTGAACGGGCAGTCCTCGCCACGGAGGCTGCACAGAGGTTCACCGATGTCTCCCCGCCCATGCGCAGGGCGCTGACCCTGAAATATATCATGGAGAAGAAGTCGGTCTGCATCAACGACGGCGAACTGATCGTCGGTGAACGCGGTCCCTCACCCAAAGCCACCTATACCTATCCGGAACTCTGCTGCCATAGCCTGGCCGACCTGGATATCCTCAACAGCCGGGAAAAGGTGTCTTTTAAGGTCGATGACGAGATGCGGCGCGTGTATGGGGAGAGCGTTATTCCGTTCTGGAAGGGGAGGACCACCCGGGAGAAGATTTTCGATACGATGACGGATGAATGGAAGGCGTGCTACGATGCGGGGATTTTTACCGAGTTCATGGAACAACGCGCACCCGGCCATACCGTCATGGGCGATAAGATCTACCGTAAGGGCCTCCTTGAGGTAAAATCCGAAATTGAATCCCGCGTGCGGTCACTCCGCAACAGGCACGATCCTGATTCTGCTGCGAAGAGCGAAGAGTTGAACGCCATGGCCACATCGATCGAAGCCGTCATCCTGCTCGCCAACCGCCATGCTGATGCCCTGGGAAAACTCCTGCAGTCTGAACGCGATCCGATCAGGAAAGAGGAACTGGAAAACATGCAGAAAATCTGCCGGCGCGTTCCCGCCTATGCACCGGAGAGTTTCTGGGAGGCATTGCAGGCCTACTGGTTCGTCCATCTCGGTGTCATCACCGAACTGAATCCCTGGGACGCGTTTAACCCCGGCCGGCTCGATCAGCATCTCTATCCTTTTTACCGGCGCGATATCGTGGAAGGCACGCTTTCCAGGGAACAGGCGCGCCTCCTTCTGCAGTGTTTCTGGATCAAGTTCAATAACCAGCCCGCTCCTCCCAAGGTCGGAGTGACCGCGGCCGAAAGCGGGACCTACACCGATTTTGCCAATATCAACAGCGGCGGGCTCCGCCCCGACGGTAGCGACGGCGTGAATGAGGTTACCTACCTGATCCTCGAAGTGATCGATGAAATGCGCCTGGTCCAGCCGAGCGCTAATATCCAGGTGAGCGCGAAAAATCCCGACGAATTTGTGAAACGGGCCGCCCGGATTATCCGCAAGGGGTGGGGCCAGCCGTCGGTCTTTAACGCCGATGCCGTCGTCCAGGAATTGCTCCGCCAGGGGAAGTCCCTCGAGGATGCCCGGAATGGCGGTACATCGGGCTGCGTCGAGACGGGCGCCTTTGGCAAGGAGAGCTATATACTTACCGGATATTTCAATCTGCCGAAGGTCCTCGAAATCACCCTCCATCATGGCACCGACCCCCGTACCGGCAAAAGGATCGGCATCGATACGGGCCCTGCGGAAAATTTCACGTCGTTTGATGAGCTGATGGATGCCTATGAGAAACAACTCCATCATTTCGTCGGGATCAAGCTTCACGGCAATGACGCGATCGAACAGATCTTTGCCCGGGAAATGCCTGTACCCTTCCTCTCTGTCCTGATCGATGACTGTGTCGAAAATGCCAGGGATTATAATGCCGGGGGCGCCCGGTATAATACGAGCTATATCCAGGGCGTCGGCCTCGGGACGATGACCGACTGCCTTTCCTCTCTCAGGTATAATCTCTTCGATTCCAGGAAGCTGACAATGAATGAGCTCGGACAGGCTCTTTCAAAGGACTTCGAGGGGCATGAACATACCCGCCTGTTGCTCCTGAATAAGACCCCGAAGTATGGGAATGACGATGACTATGCCGACGATCTTATGGTCAGGGTCTTTGAATCGTATTTCAGGGAGATCGACGGCCGGCCGAATACAAAAGGCGGCCTGTACCGTATCAACCTTCTTCCCACAACATGCCACATTTATTTTGGTTCGGTCGTCGGCGCGACGCCGGACGGACGTAAGGCCTGGACACCGCTCTCCGAGGGTATCTCGCCCGTCCAGGGGGCCGACAGGAAGGGGCCTACCGCTGTTCTGAAATCAGCCGGTAAGATGGATCATCAACGGACAGGGGGTACATTGCTGAATCAGAAATTTTCTCCCTCGCTCCTTGCCGGCGATAAGGGGATCGATAATCTTACCCACCTGATCCGCTCCTATTTCATACTCGGAGGCCACCATATACAGTTCAATGTCGTAACCGCTCAGATGCTCCGCGACGCTCAAGACCACCCCGATCAATACCGGGATCTTATCGTCCGCGTGGCCGGATATAGCGACTATTTCAACGATCTGAGTAAAACCCTCCAGGACGAGATTATCGCCCGCACGGAACACCAGCGGTTTTAAGGGCGGTGGTGGTGGGGGGGGGATGGCCCGGTCGGCCGGCGTGACCGGATGCTGACCGATCCGCTCAGTTATTTCTTGCCGAAGAAAAATTCCAGATATCGCCAGTTCCGCCCGGCCCAGGCGGATTCGTTGTGGGCTGCGTTCTCGGCGATGTAGAGTTCGAGGTTCCTTTCAGGGTCGACGATTTTCTCCTTCAGGAGATCAACCATTTCCCTTGTCCCCGGCTCCAGGACGGAATCGAGGTCTTTTGTCCCGACATCCGCATAGATCCTGAGTGGTAATCTGGGCCCGTCGTATTTTCTGATCTCCGAGACGTAATTGATCTTTTCGATGTGGAATGCAGGCGAGAGACATGCCGCTTTCGAAAATATCCTGGGATAGTTCCATACGAGCATCAGCGAGATGAGCCCCCCCATCGACGAGCCGCCCACTGCCGCATTGTCCCGCCCCTTGAGTACCCTGAACTTTTTTTCAATGAAGGGCTTCAGCTTGCCGACGACAAAGTTCATGTATGCCCTCCCGAGTTTTGTGTTGCTGTATTCCCTGGTCCTGTCGGATGTGTTGTAGATCCCCACGATGATGATGTCCTCTATTCTACCGGCTCTCATGAGGCTGTCGGCAGCCTCGTCCAGCTGCCAGTCCACACCCGTAAAGGAGGTTGCCGGATCGAAGAGGTTCTGTCCGTCCTGCATGTAGAGGACCGGATAGCGTTTGCCGGCGTCGGTACCGTATGACGGCGGGAGCCAGACGATCACATCACGCGGTTTGATCCCCTTCCCCTTCATCCCCCGGAAGTATTTCACCGTTCCGGTGATTTTTCCGGGAGCCCTGATGATACGTGAGTTTTTCCATGCGTCGATGTGAACAACCAGATCGGTATCCCCCCGGACCACCATGACGGAGTTTTGAGGAACCGAACTGTCCCGGTTCAACGCCTCCGTTTCCCATGATCCGAGATTGAATTTGTATTCAATGGTTGTTCCGGGCTTGAATTGAAATGTGATGCTCCAGACCGAATCGTTTATTTTATCCAGCTTTGTTCCCGTCGGCCACCAGCTCTGAATCTCCGGCTGATTCCCCGTTATCCGCACGGTCGAGTCTTTCGGTGCCGCGTGCGTTATGACGGTGAATTTCACACTCACGGAGTTCGCCTGCTGCGCAGGCTCTGAATTCAGCGTGTAACAGATGAAAAGGAGTAAAGGGAAAATGATCCTCGAGTATGCCATGGCAGCTAAAGTTAGATGTGTTCAGCAAAAAAGTCAACTATCCGGGTTTGTCAAGTGAAAAATGAAAACAGGTGACCCAGCGCACACTGTTTTCACTTTCTGTTTGCATCCCTGACCATATCTCAGTAACTTAAGCTCGTGGTTTCAAGTAACATTTGAGACAAACAGTGCGGTGTACCGGTGTCAATGGATGTTATAGAATGAGGGGTTTGTTGATGCGACTTTCGCGATATGAGGTGCAACACGGGCTCGGGGACAGGCTTAATTTTCGGGGGAGGATCCTGGCGTGAATCTTCTCCATTTCGTCCTCTGGAATGTCCTCCTTCTCTTTTGTGCGGTTTCCCTCTATATCCTCTACCTTGTCCTTCTGATGAAAAGAAGGCTTAAGGCGAGGATATATAAGGAATTGATAACTCCCTAGACCGCTCAGGCTGCAATAGGTTCTTCGACGGCGGCCTTCTTGAGTTCAACGACGATGTCGAGCTTTACTTCGTCGCTCACCACAACACCGCCGGTTTCCGTCAGCGCGTTCCACCGGAGACCGAAGTCCTGCCGGTTGAGCTTTCCCGTTATTTCGAATGCCGCAATATCACCGTCAAATCCCCTGACGGTGCCGCCGTAAACGACATCGAGCGTGACTTCACGCCTTACACCGCGCATGGTCATCTCCCCGGTGAGCTTGTACTTTCCGTCGTTATTACGTACAAACGACGTTGATGCAAATGTGAGCTTTGGATAACTGGCTGCATCGAAGAAATCGGGGGATTTCAGATGGCCGTCCCGCTGTTCATTGTTGGTGCTGATGCTGTTCACGTCCGCCTCAAACTGAATCCCGGCACCCGTGAAATCCGGCTTTTCCGAAAGAATTGTCCCCTCAAACTGCCGGAATCGGCCCGTTACGGTGGCGATAACCATGTGCTTTACCTTGAACGTGATCTCGGAATGTACCGGGTCGATTTTCCACGTTGTCATTGCTGTTTCCTTTCCTTATCCTGATTATGGTTTGCTTTAATCTTCCACCATCAAGATACAAAGGATTCCACCCCCGGCCATTGACCGGGATTAAGAAGTGGAATTGATCAGGATCAAGATTTTTTTCTGGAAATCCGGTGCCGTATGCGGCTCAGTGCTTCCGGCGTTATGCCGAGATACGACGCTATGTGCCGCTGGGCAACCCGCTGCTCGATCGAGGGGCACGTTTCAAGGAGCTGTCGGTACTGCTCCTCGGCCGTGAGACTGATCGCAGCAAGTATTCTGCGGTGCGAGGCGATGTAGTTGTTCTGAAGGAGTATCCGGAAATAGCGTTCGTATTTGGGGATCGTCGAGCAGAGCCTGTCGTAGGATCCCGCCTCGATCAGCAAAAGGTCGGAATCTTCCAGCGCGTCAATGTAATATGTCGAGACCTGGGAGGTCAGATAGCTGTACAAATCGCTTATCCACCATCCCTCGAACGCAAACTGGACGATGTGCTCTTCGCCTTTTGCATCGATCGTGTAGGAGCGGAGGAATCCCTTCGCGACAAATGTCAGGTGCCTGCAGATTTCCCCGGCTTCGAGGAGAAAGGTCCCTTTTTTGAGTTTTTTCGGGACAAAAAAGGAGGCGGAGTGGGCGAATTCCTCGTTGGTGAGGGAGATGTGCTGTTTGACGTGCCTGCGGAGCACGTTGTACATCGGCTGAAGAGTTTCCATGGCGAAATTTCGGAATTTTGATCCTGATTTCCAAGACCCGGCACCATACGTCGTCCCCCCCTTCTGATTTGCATTCCGGGCTGCAGAATCTTATCCCCCCCTCCCCTCCTCCGGCGGGCTTGTGCCCGGGAGGATGTCCTTATGGAAAAAATATCACTTGACAATCCGGCGTCTCGTGCGTATATTAAATCGTATAAAACGAACATATCGAATTAAATGAATACCCCGGACTATGCCAGCACTCTTCTCGACGCGTGAAATCGCCGCGCTTTTTAATGTCACCGAAACGACCATCAAGCGATGGGCCGACGAGGGGACGATCACCTGCGTTAAAACGGTCGGCGGCCACAGGAAGTTTCTTCTGAAGGACGTTGTCCGCTTTTCCGAGGAGTCCGGCTACCCGATGACGGGCTCGCTCTCGCCGCCCAAATCCCGGAAACTGTTCGAGACGCTTGAATTCAACATCCATACTGCAAATTACAGGAAGATATCCGATCTGTTTCTCCATGAAGCGCTCCAGCAGGATAGGAGCGGGGTGGCGGATCTCTTGTCATACCTGTGCAAAAACCGGATTTCCTTTGCAACCATCGGCGATGAAGTGATCCGCCCCGCAATGATCCGCATCGGCGAATTGTGGGCGACGGGCACGCTCGAAGTTAACCAGGAACACCTCGCCTCGGGTGCCGTCATGGAAGCCCTCCTCCGCGTGAGCGCCGATCTCCACCGTAAATCGTCCAACGGCCTTTCGGCTGCCTGCGCCTGCGCCGAGGGCGATTATCATGAAATCGGACTGCGCATTCTTGCCTATACGCTCGAAAGCGAGGGGTGGTCCGTCCAGTATCTCGGGGCGAATACCCCCTTTGATACGCTGAATTCCTTTGTCAAAATCATGGAACCCGATCTGGTCTGCCTTTCCTCGACGCTTCATAAATCCTCAGGGAATTTCACCGATAAGGTCCGCTCTACCGGCAGACTGGTTCATGCCCACAAGGGGATGTTTATAGTCGGGGGGTTCTACACAGGCGATTATGCACCGAAGGATCTCCAGTGCGATTATATTTCCACTTCCGCGCATGATGCTGTGGCCTTTGTCCGTGACAAATTCCGGCTTAAACCAGGACCGAAGAAACATATAACCGCCCCCCCTTCTGAAGTATGAACCCGGCAGATGTCCATATCGGTACGATGGATTGCCTGATTGTCTGGATCAGACGGGAACTCCGCATCGACGATCACCTGGCGTTGTACGCGGCTCTGCAGGATGCCCGGAAGGTCGTTCCCCTCTTTATTATCGATAAGGGGTTCCATGCTTCCTCACCGGCGAAAAAGAAGGTCGTTCTGGATGGTCTGGCCGATCTGAGATCGTCGTTGAAATATCTCGGCGGCAATCTTGTCATCCGGAACGGTGATCCGTCCGCCGTTCTCCATGCTCTTCTCGATGATACCTCTGCCTCGGGTGTTTATCTCACGGGGGAATTTTCCCCCGATCTCCGGCTCCGGGATGAAAAAATCCGGTCCTCGGTCGAATCCAGGGGTAAACTCTGGAGGGAGTTTCATGACCATCTCCTTCTCGACGGAGAACGCATCCTTCAGGGTCGTTCCTCACCCTATACGGTCTATACCGCCTTCAGAAGGGCGTGGAGAGATTTTGAACATACCATCCCGCCCTCCTTGCCAAAGATCAGAAGGATTGTTACTCCAGGGCTTCCGTCGGATCCGATCCCGGACGTGGTGAATATGTTACCCGGAGCCGCTCTCCATGCATTCCCTCCGGGCGGCGAATCGGCGGCGTTGAATGAGCTGGAATCTTTTCTCAGCGGGAGGGTCATGGCGTATCACGAGAAAAGGGATTTCCCCGCACTGGAGGGGACGTCCAGGCTGTCCCACCACCTGTCGACAGGATCTGCGGGTGTCCGGACCGTGTACCATAAACTCATGGGACGCTCCGCCGGCAGCCGTGGATTGCAGACACAGGGCCCTGCCAGATTCCTGGACGAGCTCATATGGCGGGAATTCTATTACCAGATCCTTGCGAATTTTCCGCGCGTCACAAGCGGGTCATTCAAAACCGCGTACGATCAGATTCTCTGGCCCTCCGATAAACGGTATTTTGATGCCTGGTGCGCCGGTATGACCGGATATCCGATCGTCGACGCCGCAATGCGGCAGCTTCGTGCGGAAGGGTGGATGCATAACCGGACGCGGATGATTGTAGCCAGTTTCCTCATCAAGGACCTTCATGTCGATTGGAGAAAGGGTGAGGAGTATTTTATGCAGCACCTCGCCGACGGCGATGTCGCACTCAATAACGGCGGCTGGCAGTGGTGCGCCGGCTCCGGTAACGATGCCCAGCCCTGGTTCCGTATGTTCAATCCCGTCTCACAGTCGAGGAAATTTGATCCGCACGGGGAGTATATCACATCGTATCTGCCGGAGATCCGCCGTGTTCCGGAGAAATTTGTTCATGAGCCATGGCTCATGCCCCCGCCGGTCCAGCAGAAGGCAGGTTGCCGTATCGGCACCGATTATCCCGCGCCGATCGTCGACCATGCGCGCGAGCGGGTTGTTGCCCTGGAGATGTATAGGGGGCTGGGTGGCCGTCAATTTGCTCGTAAAAATCTGCCTTCATTCACACACGTGAAAGATTTGCCGTAATTTTTCACATTTTTCCCGAAAGGATCACCTATGAGACCGTTAGTCGTTCTGTCGAGTTTCGCTCTTGCAATCGTGCTTTTTTCTCCCGCCGCCTCGCAGGACCAATTCCAAAGCGCCGAACTGCCTGTCGAAAACGGGGTGCTCTATTATGAGACGATAGGCCACGGGCCTCCCCTGGTCTTTATCCACGGCGGCCAGATGGACCGGCGGATGTGGGATCCCCAGATGGACGCATTCAGGCAAACATTTCAGATTATCCGGTATGATGTCCGCGGATACGGGAAGTCTTCACTGCCGGAAAAGCCCTACGCGAATGTGGATGATCTTTTTACGCTTCTGAATCATCTGAAGATAAAAAAAGCCGCACTTGTCGGCCTGTCGCTGGGGGGTGTCATCGCCATCGACTTTACACTCGTCCATCCCGAAATGGTCGACCGGCTGATTCTGTCGGGGCCGGGCCTCGGCGGCTATCAGGAGTCCGCCGATGTGGATGCCAGGATCTGGGCCATGATTATTTCAGCGAGAGATTCCGGGACCGAAAGCGCCGCCCGTCTCTGGATGAAGGATCCCTATATGATCCCTGCCATGGAAAATGCGTTGTGCCGGGACAAAATCCGGCAGATTGTCAGCGACAATGCCCACTGCTGGCTCAATAACCCGATCGTCGAACGTGGCATCAAACCCCCGGCAATTCAACGGTTGCATGATATCAAGGCACCGACATTGCTCATTGTCGGGGAGAGGGATGTGCCCGATATCTCTGCAATCGCTGATACGCTCGAAAAGAGCATCCCCGGTCTGAAACGGGTTGCCCTCAAGGGCGCCGGTCATATCGCGAACATGGAAAACCCGGATGATTTCAACAGCGCCGTCGGCGAGTTTCTGAAAAACTGACATCGTCCCGGAGGAACAGGAGTTCCACATGGTGACAGGAAAAGAGTTCCCGCTCCGCGTCGGCATCAGCAGCTGCCTGCTGGGCGAGATGGTCCGCTTCGACGGGGGCCACAAGAAGGACCGCTATCTTACGGATATCCTCGGCGGCTATTTTGAATGGGTGCGTGTCTGCCCTGAACTTGAGGTCGGTATGGGTGTCCCCCGGGAGTCTGTCCGCCTCGCGGGCTCTCCTGAGTCGCCCCGCATGGTCGGGACAAAATCGGGTACCGACTGGACCGATACAATGGTCCGCTTCTCCGGACAGCGCGTGCGGCAGCTTGAGGATCTGCATCTCTCGGGTTTCATTTGTAAATCCGATTCGCCGAGCTGCGGCATGGAACGGGTCCGCGTCTATACAGCCGCCGGGGTTCCCGCCAAAAAAGGAAGGGGATTGTTTGCATCCGCGTTGATGTCCCACCTTCCGCTCGTTCCGGTCGAAGAGGAGGGGAGACTGAACGATCCGGGTATCCGTGAGAATTTTATCGTCCGGGTCTTTGCCTATTACAGGCTGCAGCGGCTTGCCGCCGCGGGATTCCGGGGCGGCGATCTTGTGCCATTCCATGCCGCGCATAAATATCTCCTCCTGGCCCATAGCCCGAAACATTACCACCTTCTTGGGAAACTGGTCGGTACCGCCGGCAGCCGTTCCCCGGCCGATCTCCGGGATGAGTACTGCAGATTTTTTATGGAGGCCCTTTCGGTGCGTTCAACACCGAAGAAAAATGTCAACGTCCTTCACCATATCCTGGGATTTCTCCGCGATCGCCTCACCGCCCCGGAGAGGGAAAATATCCTGCAGGTCGTCGATGACTTTGCCCGCGGTTTTGTCCCCCTTGTCGTTCCCCTCACGCTCATCCGGCATTATGTCCGGATCTATGATGTTCCGTATGTCCGGGATCAGCTGTATCTGAATCCCCATCCCAAAGAGCTGATGCTCAGAAATCATGTGTAGCCCGGCTCCGGCCGGATTTCACTCATTTGATGAGGAGCGATTTCCGGATCTGCGTGAAGGTTGTTCCTGGTCTGCCGGCGCCCGTGGCTTCGAGCCGGTAAAAATATACACCGCTTGGAAGTGCCATCCCTCCCTTGTTCGTTGAATTCCATTCGACGGATTTGTATCCGGCCGCCTCTGTCCCGTTCACCAGGGTCTGAACTTCCTCCCCGAGAACGTCGTAGATTTTTAATGTGACGTGAGCTTCAACAGGGAGGTCGTACCGTATCGTTGTCGTGGGATTGAACGGGTTCGGGTAGTTCTGGTGGAGCGCATACCGGGCCGGTTTTCTCCTGTCAGCGCCCGAGGTCATGCCATCGTTGGGGGGAGACGGCGGGGCGTCTGCAGTTTGAACAATTCTGATCCTCTGCGCCGGGGCGGATCCCGATGACGACAGTACCAATTGACCGCTTCCGCTGACCTTGACCCAGTAACCGCTGCCGGGATGTATGGAGTCTGCGATGGTGTATCCGCCGTTGTAGGCAAAGAAATTGCTGGTCACCATCCCCGGCGGTACGCTTGTGATCGCAGTTACTGCAACTGCGTTGGAGATTGATCCCACAAGGTTCCAGCCCTGGAGTACCGGAAGGGTGTCCTGGAGGATGGGTTCCCCGGTTATGGTGTCGGTGCTCGATGAGGGAAATCTTAACCAGTAGCCCGTACCCTGGGCTAAGGTCGGACTGACCTGGTAACCGCCGGATGTATAGTCAAATGCACTTGTCGTCGCATCGGGAAACAGCGCACTGACGGAATCATTTGATGGTACCACGGGCGCCGATATGAGGTTCCACCCCGGTTGATGACCACAATCCAGGGGAATCGGCGGAGGGGGGAGCTTCCAGCGGGCGATGTAAAGGGAGGGCTGTCCTCCTCCGGCATGGATTGAATATCCCCCGGCATAAAGACCGTCTCCGCAAACCGTAACGGCATACTCGATATTATCCAAACCTGAACCCAACGGCTGCCAGATGCCCCCGTCCCAGCGTGCGATATTGGGTGCATAGAACCCTCCCGCAGTGTCAAACAGACCCACCGCATAGACGTCATTCCGATTTCGGGTGAGACCCGCAACTGTGTACGAAGGCATGCCCGTCCCAAGCGCACTCCACGTACTGTCATCCCATTTTGCAATGTGGTTGACGACAATACTGTCCATAAAGAAAAAAAGTCCTCCCGCATAGAGTGCCTGTCGTCCGGGACTGCTCGTGTCAATCAAAAGCGCCCCGACATTCGAATTTGCCCCCGATCCCAGCGCCGACCAGTGGCCTCCGTCCCATTTGGCAATGTTGTGCGCAATGACTCCGCCGGCTGTGTCAAATTGACCCCCGGCGTAGACGTCCGTCCCGCCCCTGGAATTTGGAACCGCTGCAAGTGACTGCGCAAGCCCGCTCTGTCCGAACCCCGAGCCGAGGGCCGACCACGCGACTCCATCCCACCTCGCAATCTGGTTCGCCGGTCCCCCTCCGGCGGTTTTAAACGGCCCTGCCGCATATAGATCGGTCCCGCTCGCCGCAAGGGCGGTTACCTCGTTGTTCATCCCTGTTCCCAGCGCCGACCAGCTGCTCCCATCCCATTTGGCGATGTAATTTGCGCTTGTCCCGCCTGCAGTTGTAAATGCACCGCCTGCATAGAGAGTGGTGCCATTGACAGCCATGGCCAGAACCACATTGTTCATGCCCGATCCGAGAGGAGTCCAGCTGCTGCCATCCCACCTGGCGATATGGTTTACAATGACTCCCCCGGCAGTCGTAAAAACACCCCCGGCGTAGAGATCGGCTCCGATCGCAGCAAGGGCCCTTACGGGGCCGTTCAACCCGAATCCGAGAGGAGCCCAGACGTTTCCATTGTACTTCGCAATGTACACGGCACTGTCCTGCCCCGCCATGGTGAATGATCCGCCCGCATAGAGATCAGTACCGCTGATCCCAAGCACGTACACATCGGGAAATGATCCACCCATCCCCGAATCTAATCCCTGCCAACTACTGCCGTTCCATTCTGCCACACCGTTGGCCCTTACCCCGCCGGCGGTATCGAATGCCCCTCCGATGTATAGATCGGTGTCCTGTATTGCAACCGAATAGACGACATTGTTCGTTCCCGTGCCGAGTGCGGACCAGCCGCCCGTGAATCTGGCCACGTGGGGGGCGGATTGGTTGACGAGGATTCCCGCTAGTATCTTGCGCCGGTATGCGGTGAATAACCCTCCTGCATAGAGACCGGTCTGATTGAGGGCAAGAGAGTAGACGGGACCGTTGAATCCCAGATAGAGAGGCAACCACGAGCTGCCGTTCCACATCGCGGCATAATGCACCGAATCCCCGCCGGCATAGATGAAAAATCCCCCCGCATAGACCGTGCTGTCTGTGGTGACGATCGACATCACTTCACCATCCATACCCGACCCCATGGAAGACCATTTTGTGCCATCCCATTGCGCGATGTAGTCGACGAGTGAATCACCCGCGAAGAGGAAGTTGCCCCCGGCGTAGACGGTCGATCCACTGATGCCGATCGTGAGGACACCATCGCTCATCCCGGATCCGAGCGCGGACCAGCTGCTTCCATCCCATTTGGCGATGTTGTTTGCCGGAACTCCGCCGGCCTTGATGAAATACCCTCCGACATAGACATCCGTTCCACTGACAGCGATTGCCTTGACGCCTCCTCCAATCCCGGTTCCGAGCGTGGACCAGCTCCTGCCGTTCCATTTGATGATGAAGTTTGCCGTGTCCCCCCCGATGTACGGGAAATCTCCCCCGATGTACACATCAGTGCCGCTGACCGCGATCGCACTGACGTTCCCGTCTGGTTTTACAAGACAGAATCTATCATCCCATGCGATATCGGCCGGGCCCGAAACTGGGGTAAAACGCGGGGCCCTGCCTGCTGGACTCACGAGCCTCCATCCCGCTGGATTGATGGTGCCTGAATATCCTTTCGGGATGTTGAGCGTTCCGTCAGGTTTCAGATATTTGCCGAGCGGTGCTCCCTGTTGCCCGTCTGCCAGCGGGGAGGAACCTGCCATGATCAGAAGGGTGACTGCTGAAAAGATCGCACGGATCAGGCGGATACGAAGGCTGCTCCCTGTGATGGCATCGGTTTGTCGTTCGGTCTGGTCGTTCGTCATACGTCGTCCTTCGGAGTGTTTGATGCGTAAATTGTCTTTGACTATCTTGTGCGTTTCGGGGGTCCGCCCCCCAGGGGTCTGGAGGACATCCGGACTGAAGATTGAGGACCCCCGTGCTGAAATCATTGGATGATCATCATTTTCATAACCTTGGTGTAGGTGCCCGAGCCCCTCCCGACGGTGTTTGCTTCGATCCGGTAAAAGTATACCCCGCTTGCCACGTGTTTTCCACCGTCGTTCCCCGAGTTCCACTCGATCGACCTGTATCCCGCCGGTTCAATTCCGTCGACGAGTGTCCTGACTTCTTCACCCAGAATGTCGTAGATCCTGAGCACAACATGCGCATCCCTCGGGAGGTCGTACCGTATTGTCGTCGTCGGATTGAAGGGATTCGGATAGTTCTGATGAAGCGCGAACCTCTCCGGCAATCCGCCGGCATTGTCCCCCGCTATCCTCAATGCGATCCGGGAATTTTCATTTTCTACCGTGACCTCTCTGTCACCCGTCATGCTGATCTGCCTGCCGTTGACTACCAGTGATGCCGGGTCAGCCGGTTTCCCCGGATTCCATGCAACTTTGACCGGATAGGCAGCCGTCGAAACGAGAATGGGTATCTCCCGCACTGTCCCCGCTTCCCCTACTTCCAGCATGCGCCCTGTCGCATACCGAACATCCATCACCGGGGGTGGCGCCGGCGGGGGGAGTTCATACATTCCAGCCTTCAGATCGGTCCGGGATGTGGAATAATAAAGGATACTTTCTCTTCCAGACGCATCTTTAAAACTCAAATACCCGATGCCCTCCTGGTTTTTTGCCATGGGGAGCGGATGATCTGATCCCCCTCTTGCCGAGGTGGCAACCGGTGCCGGGTTTTTCGCCGGTGCAGTAACCGGTCCGCTCCCGAGGAAGAGCTTGCCAGCCTGGCTGACTTTTACCCAGTACCCCATCCCCGGCGTCAGTGTGTCATCAATCAGATATGCCGATTGATATCCGAAGTAGTTCGATATCACCGTCGTGCCCACCGGAATTATATCCGACACAGCGACAGGAGCCGAGGGTGGCCCGATCATGTTCCAACCGGCTGCCACACTTACAGACTCCTGCGATACCGGCGTCCCGATAAGCGCGAACATCCCGGAGACGCCGAACTTCAGCCAGTACCCGGGGCCGTTGCGGAGCGCGTTTTCCGGTATGTAACCGCCGCTGTAGGCAAAGGCCTGGGAGATTGCTTCTGGAAAAATCGCGCTCGTGGATGAATCGATGACCCCCACCGGGAGCGAGAGAAGGTTCCATCCGGTTGTGCAGGAATCATCGACGGTCATTAATCCTCCGGAAAAACCGAGTAGTCCCGGTATATACCCGCTTTCAAGGTTTGTACCACTCACTCCCATCGCCGCAATGGCAGGCTGGC
>JAWOKN010000200.1:0-7169 GCA_033854175.1 Bacteroidota bacterium
CGGTTTACCGACTGCCTGAAACGCATCAACCGCTCCCCCCTGGGCGCGGGCGCCCTTGCCGGTACGTCGTTTGAGATCGACCGCACGATGGTCGCCCGCGAGCTGAAGTTCAAAGGAATCATCACCAATAGTATGGATGCGGTCGCCGACCGCGATGTCCTGATCGAATTTGTTGCCAACTGCGCTCTCACGATGACGCATCTGAGCAGGTTTGCGGAAGACCTGATCCTCTGGAGCTCCGAGGAATGGGGATTTGCCGAGATCGGCGACGCCTTTACCACCGGGAGCAGCATTATGCCCCAGAAGAAAAATCCCGACATCGCCGAGCTCGTCCGGGGGAAATCAGGCAGGGTCTACGGCGACCTCATCGCGCTCCTTACCGTCATGAAAGGCCTCCCCATGACCTATAACCGGGATATGCAGGAGGATAAGGAGCCCCTCTTCGATGCCGCAGATACCCTCCTCGACTCCCTCAATGTCTTCTCGGCGATGTTCCCGACGGTGAAGTTTAACCCCGCGCGGTTCGAGGGTGAATCGGATTACCTCCTTGCAACCGAACTTGCCGACTATCTCGTCCGCAAAGGGATGCCGTTCAGAAGGGCTCATGCCCTGGTCGGTAAAATCGTGCTGGAATGCATGTCGAAAAATCTCTTCCTCCGCGAACTCCCCCTTTCCGCCTTCAGGCGCCATTCTGTACTGTTTGACAAATCCCTCTGGAGAATCCTCCACCTCAGGGCCTCGCTTGCGATGAAGAAATCGGCAGGCTCAACCTCCCCGAAAGAGGTGAAAAAGGCCTTGCGGAGATGGAAAAAACAGCTCCGGCCCTGAGACGCCCCTTCACCGGATTCTCTCGCCTTTACTCCCGGTGCCGGTTTGACATGGATGGACAATTTCTTTACTTTCCTGATACAAAATTCCGATTCCTTTACTCACTGGCAGGAGGGAAGTACGTACATGAAGCATTTCTTGCTCAAAATCGGATGGTTGTCCTTTTGCACAATGATCATCATGATGAATGCCCAGTCACAAAATCCGGTCGCAAATCCAAAGGCCGTCATCCAGCGCGGTGATGTCAGATTCACCGTCCTGACCCCACAGATGATCCGCATGGAGTGGAGCCGCGACACCACGTTCGAAGACCGCGCCTCACTCCTTGTCATCAACCGCAATATGCCGGTTCCGGAAATTTCCCTTAACGAGACCGACGATTTCCTCACGATCAGCACCGACAATCTTGTCCTCCGGTATAAGAAAAATACCGGCCGCTTTACACCGGATAACCTCACTGTCCGGTTTGTCTCCGGCGGACTGAGCCAGGCCTGGACCCCTGGCATGGTCGATACCGCTAATCTCAAGGGAACCACCCGCACACTCGACGGCACCGACGGTGAAAAGGACGTCCAGCTTGAACCGGGCCTCCTGTCCCGCAGCGGCTGGACGTTTATCAACGATTCCGAACGCCCACTTTTCGACCGATCCGACTGGAACTGGGTCACGCCCCGCCCCCCGGGCGACCGGCAGGATTGGTATTTCTTCGGCTACGGTCACCAGTATAAGAAGGCCCTCTACGATTATACCCAGGTCGCGGGGAAAATACCCCTTCCCCCCCGCTTCGCATTCGGTTACTGGTGGTCCCGCTACTGGACCTACTCCGATGCGGAATTGCGCCGGCTCATTGCCGATATGAGGCAGTATGACGTGCCGATCGATGTCCTCATTATCGATATGGACTGGCATGAAACCTACGGCCTCAGCGTCCATGGCACAAAACGCGACCCCTTCGGTCAGTCGGTCGGCTGGACCGGCTATACCTGGAATAAAACTCTCTTCCCCGACCCCCCGCGCTTTCTTTCCTGGACAAAGGATGAACACCTGAAGACCGCCCTCAACCTACACCCCGCATCAGGCATCGCTCCGATGGAGGAGAAATATCCGGCCTTCGCCCGGGAATTTGGCTTCGATACCTCGGGCCGCAAATATATCCCGTTCCAGATCGAGAATAAAAAATGGACCAACACCTACTTCGACGTCATCCTCCATCCGCTCGAAAAAGAGGGGATCGATTTCTTCTGGCTCGACTGGCAGGCCTGGCTCGAGAATAAAGTCGTTAAGGGCCTCAGCAATACCTGGTGGCTGAATTATGCCTTTTTCACCGACATGGAACGCCAGGGCCAGAAACGCCCGCTCCTTTTCCACAGGTGGGGCGGCCTCGGAAACCACCGCTACCAGATCGGGTTCTCAGGGGATTCCTGGAGCACCTGGGAAGCTCTGTCGTATCAACCCTATTTTACCGCAACGGCCGCTAATGTCGGTTACGGCTACTGGAGCCATGATATCGGCGGTCACCTCGGCCAGGATCCGGACCCCGAACTCTACCTGCGGTGGATCCAGTGGGGCGTCTTCAGCCCGATCCTCAGAACCCATTCGACCAAATCGAGCGAGATTGAAAGGCGCATCTGGAAGTATACCAGCCAGTTCAACCTTATGCGCGATGCATTCCACCTCCGCTATGCCCTCGCACCCTATATCTATACCGCCGCCCGGAAGGCTTTCGATACGGGAATTTCCATCTGCCATCCCATGTATTACGATTATCCGGAAATCAAGGCGGCCTACGATTTCAGGGGAGAGTATATGTTCGGCGACGACCTCCTTGTTTCTCCTGTGGCGGAAAAATCCTCCGCCGCGACGGGCCTCGTGAAGAAGAAGATCTGGCTCCCGAGGGGGAACTGGTTTGAATGGTTTACCGGTACGATGCTGAAAGGGGATACCGTGGTCGAACGGACCTTTTCCCTGAACGAAATCCCCGTCTATGCAAAGGCCGGTTCAATCATCCCGATGTATCCGAAGGTCTCCAATCTCCAGCGCGAGATCGACACGCTCATTCTTTCCTGTATCCCCGGCGGGAACGGCGAAACCCGCGTCTATGAGGACGACGGATCGACCTCCGGCTATAAGAACCACCAGTATGCCTTTACAAGGGTGTCACAGCAATCATCCGGTGACAGTTCACGACTGATCATTATTTCGCCCCGCGAAGGATCGTACCCGGGTATGCCCGAGAAACGGCGCTTCGAGGTCCGCCTGCCGAATACCTATCCGCCATCCCAGGTCGTTGTCGACGGGAAAAAGTACCGGATGCACGGTGACGCCAGCTCCGGCAGCTGGTCCTATGACGCCGGGAATCTCGAGACGCGGATTTTCATCCCGTTCCTACCCGCCGACAGGAAAATCGAGGTCCGTGTGAGCATTTCGCATCCTGAACGAAACGGTCTTCTGGAGGGGATGAAGGGGTTTATGGGCCGCCTCCCCAGAATCGTCGAGATGGTCAAGGATGAGGTCAACCGCCATGACCAGATCGCCAATGCACCCTCACTCCTGCTCGCAGCGGGGAGCCTTCCTACCCGCATCTCCTACCAGCCTGAAAGGACATTGGAGTTTCTGGACGATTTCCACTCGAACTATAACGCCCTTCTCGAACAGATCATGAACTATCCGGGCGGCGACGAGGGGGCGCTCGAGGCCGTTACAGCCCAGTTTCCGTTCCCCGCACGCCTGGCTCCCAAACCGGTGCTTCACCTTGAAAAGAATATCTCCGACAAGCCCGTCACGGTCGAAATCAGCGTCCCGGAACATGCCGCCGTCCGCTATACGACCGACGGCAGTGAACCCGACGAACAGTCGACTCTCTACCAGGGGCCGTTCTCCCTCGACCGTACCGCTACGGTCAAGGCGAAGTCCTTTCTGGCCGGCCACCTGAACAGTTTTACCGTCAGGGACGATTTCCAGCGCGTCTATGCGAAATCCGTTGCGTATAAATTCCCCAACTCCCCCCGCTATACCGGCGGGGGGGAGTTCGCCCTGACCGACGGAGCGATGGGAGATCCGGAAAATTACCGGAGCCGCTGGGTCGGCTTTCAACAGGTCGATCTTGTCGCCACGATCGAACTCGTCGCGCCACGGAAGATCTCCTCGATCACTACACGGTTTCTCCAGGATCAGGATAGCTGGATCTTCGCCCCGGCCTACCTGAAGTATGAGGTGTCCGCCGACGGCGTGAATTTTAAAACCGTCTATGAAAAGGATAATAAGACTCTTGCCGCAACCAGGTCGGATACGCTTGCCGTGAGGCAGTTTCCGGCGGGGTTCGATCCTCAGAAGGTCTCCGCTGTCAGGATCACCGCCGGGAATCTCGGCACCCCGCCGCCATGGCATGAAGGGGCGGGCGGCAGAGCCTGGATTTTTACCGATGAGATTGTCATCGAGTGACGGTTTATGCACCGGCTCATGACCGGTGATAAGGTTGTAATGCGGTTCTTCATCATCTACTCATAATTATTTTGGGGGAATTATGGATCTGGCCACGAGGTTTGCACGCTCTTCCTTCGCCCGCTTCATCAACAGCTCCGCGGGGCGCATGATGCGCATCATTGTCGGATTGGTTTTGATCATATGGGGTTATACCCAGCTCGAGGGGAACGGTATCATTCTTGTCATCATCGGCTTTGTACCCCTTGCGGCGGGCGGGCTCGATTTGTGCGTGATCAGCCCGCTGATCGGGGGGCCGGTATCGGGGAAAAAAGTGCGCGCGATGTGCGATGCCGAAGACGCTTCCCGGTAACATCAGTTCTGTAACTGCCGCCGGGGTGCGGTGATGATGCGATCATCATGCGCGGGTGTTCTGGCTGCGTGCCTTCTTTGTCTGTCGGAAGGTTCTTCCCAATCTGCCGATACAATCCGCGTTCTCAGGGCTCTCGCCCTCCCTTACCCTCCCCGGTATGCCGAAACGATCCTGACTCCAAACCCCGTCGAGGCCCGGCTCGCAACGGGATCCTGGAGGGGACCGGAGGCCGGCGAGCATGTGACGTTTTATGGCGGGAAGGATTCCCGCTGGCAGGAGATTACAGCCAAACCCGATGGATGGTTCGATGATACCCTCCTCAACGGCTGCTATGTCTATGCCAGGATGCATTCTGACCGCCAGTCTGTGAGAATTCTTGCGGCCATGGGGGATGAGATGGTCTACGTGAACGGCGAACCACGGTCGGGGAATCCCTACGGGCTGAAGGATGCCTGGGAATCGTGGGAACCGCATTTCGACTATTCCCTTCTTCCTGTCACGCTCAGGAAAGGGGATAATGAACTCCTCTTCCGTTGCTCGCGCGGCGTGCTGAAGGTGTCCGCCTTCCCGAGCGCGAAACCCGTCGTTCTGAATCCGCGCGATGTCACCACACCCGACCTGCTTCTCGGTCAACCGGCAGATGCCTGGGCCGCCATTGTGGTCATCAATGCTTCCCTGCGGCCGCTTTCGCGTCTCAGTATCATTGCTTCCGTCGATGATGGAAAAAGCACGAAAACCGATCTCCCCGTCATCCAGCCGATGTCGGTGCGGAAGGTTCCTTTTCGACTCGTCGCATCGCGCGAGGATTCCCCGGGAACCGCACGTGTCCGCATCTCCCTTGTGTCCCGCAATCCCGTCACGACTCTTGATACCACCACTCTCCCCTTACGCGTCGTCGGTGCGGACCAGAATCATAAGGAGACATTTTTGAGCAACGTCGACGGGAGCGTTCAATATTATGCCGTCAACCCTTCCCGGGATACCTCTGCCGGGAACCTTCAGGCTCTCTTTTTCTCACTCCACGGGGCGGGGGTCGAGGCTCTCAATCAGTCTGCCTCCTATCTCCCGAAAACGTGGGGTTATATCGTCGCTCCGACGAACCGCCGCCCATACGGGTTTAACTGGGAGGAGTGGGGGAGACTGGACGCGCTTGAAGTGCTCGATATCGTTAAAAAGAAATTTCCCGTCGATGAACACCGGATCTACCTCACCGGCCATTCGATGGGGGGACACGGCGTCTGGCACATCGGATCGCTCTACCCCGGCCTCTTTGCCGCCCTGGGCCCCAGCGCCGGTTGGATCAGCTTCTGGACCTACCGCTACCGCGGCCTGGATATTGCCGATACGACCGCCGTCCGCCGGATGGTCCGCCGCGCCACCACTCCGAGCGAAACCTTCCTCCATATTGGTAATTTTCATCAACTGGGCGTCTATATCCTCCACGGGAGCGATGATGATAATGTCCCGGTCAGTGAGGCCCGCTCAATGGCCGATAGCCTCCGGAAGGGTGAGTACGATTTTGTCTTCCACGAGGAACCAGGCGCGGGACATTGGTGGGATAAATCCCCCGAACCGGGTGCCGATTGCGTCGACTGGCCCCCGATGTTCGACTTTTTTGCACGCCACATCAGACCCGATGAGAACCAGGTCCGCGATATCGCGTTCTGTACCTCGAATCCCGGCGTCTCCTCACGCGACTACTGGCTGACTGTCGCAGCCCAGGAGAGACAACTGGAGATGAGTTCGGTCCGCATCCGCTTCGATCCGGGTCGCCATGTGTTCACCGGAACTACCACGAATGTCACACGGCTCGCAATTGATCTTTCCATCCTCCCCGCAGGCGATTCACTAACGGTCGTGCTCGACAGCCAGCAGGTGAAGTTTCTCCCGCAGGCCCACGAGGAGCAGGCCTGGTTTGACAGGGCCGGGGGGAGATGGGAAAAAAGTAATCCCTCCTCACCGGCCGGGAAGAATCCTCTCCGTTATGGAACGTTCAAGGAGGTTTTCCGCAACCGGGTGATCTTTGTCTTCGGTACACACGGTTCACCCGGGGAAAATCAGTGGGCCTTCAATAAGGCCCGCTATGATGCCGAAAAACTCTGGTACCAGGGGAATGGCTCCATTGATGTCGTCTCGGATGATATGTTTAATGGCATGAAACGTGAGGGGAGGAATGTCGTTCTCTACGGGAACCGGACGACAAACTCTGCATGGGATGGATTGTTGTCAGCAAGCCCCGTCCAGGTCATGAAAAATTATGTCACGATAGGGAAGAAGAGGTTTTCGGGCGCCAATCTCTGCTGCCTCTTTGTCCGTCCGCTCCCCCATGACCCTGCCACATCGGTCGCAGCTGTCTCAGGCACCGGGATCGATGGTATGAGGGTCAGTAACCGGATGCCGTACCTGACACCCGGCCTCGGTCTGCCCGATTGCACGCTCCTGTCGACAGATGTCCTGACACGAGGGGATGAGGGTGTGCTTTTCTGCGGATTTTTCGGTCTCGACTGGAGCCTGGCAAACGGCGATTTTATCTCCCGCTGATTCCCCC
>JAWOKN010000201.1:0-3172 GCA_033854175.1 Bacteroidota bacterium
CTTTTCCGATGAAAACCACGGAATTGCCGTGGGCGAACTGGGGACGGCGCTCCGTACCACAAACGGCGGCACGAGCTGGCAGTCCTATCCGTCCGGTACGTCATCCCGCCTCCGGGGTCTGTCAGTCGTCGATTCTCTGAACGCATGGGCTGTCGGTATGAACGGGGTGATTATCAGATCAACCGACGGAGGTCTCTCCTGGTCCCCACAAACTCCCCCCGGCGGTTCGACCGCTTACCTGCGCCATGTCGACTTTCCGAACCCGCGCTGCGGATGGATCGTCGGCGTCGGCCCTTTGCTCCTCAGGACAACCAACGGGGGATCGGTCTGGTCACAACTGCCCCTCCCACCCGGTGTGGGCTCGCCAGCCTACGGGGTTGTTTTTATCGACAGCATTCGGGGCTGGTTTGTCGATGCGGTCGGCAAGGTCTACGGCACGACCGATGCCGGCATCAGCTGGAGCACAGTTTCATCCACCGACGCCAATTTTGCGCAGCTCCTCAGCATCAGCGCCCTGGATTCACTCCATTTGATAGCCTGCGGAACCAGCTTGACCGCTATCCGTTCTACGAACGGCGGATTGACGTGGTCCAACCTCTCGGATGGTTTTCCCCGCTCCCTCTTTCATCTGTCGCGCAATGTCGTGGCCACACTCCCCGGTACGATGACACCCGACCGGGAATGCATTATCGTCGGGCATTACGATTCCTACAGCGGAAATCCTTATGTCAGCGCACCGGGGGCAAACGATAATGCGACGGGAACCGCCGCAGTCCTTGAAGCCGCACGGGTCTGCCGGTCATCGCATTTACGGTCGACTGTACGCTTCCTCGCAGTCGCAGGCGAGGAACTCGGCCTCCTCGGAAGTTCTCACTATGCCACCAAGGCCAAATCTGAAGGCAGAACGATCCTCGGCGTCGTGAACGGGGATATGCTCGGCTTTCCGGTGGGAGGGGATACTACACGCATGGTCGTCGATTGTTACCAGAATTATGTCCCACTCCTTGATTCCACGCTGGTCTATAACCAGCGCTATGGCATCGGGGCAACACTCGTCAGGGTTGTCGATAATGCAGGGGGGAGCGACCACGTTCCCTTCACACGCGCCGGCTATGACGCGGTCGAGTTCGCCGAGGCGACCGCGAATGAAATCTGGGGCGGAGCGGATGCCTACTACCATACCGTGAATGATACCTATGATAAACTCTCCCTGGGAAAAATACGGCGGGGTGTCCAGGTCATGATCGCCACACTCGCCGAAATGGCAAGGCCGCAAACGGAGGATTTCGCGACGTTGAACATCGAACAGAACTGGAATATTATCTCACTCCCGCTCCTCCCGGCAAGCACCCTGCTTGTCGACCTTTTCCCCGGCGCGGCTTCGAAGGCGTACTGGTACCAGGATGATTATCTCCTCTATGACACGCTCCAAACCGGGCTTGGATACTGGGTGCGGTTCAACGGGCCCCAGTCTGTCCCCGTTACAGGCACACCGATCGATAACCTTTCGATCAGCGTCCGCGCGGGATGGAATATGATCGGCTCGGTCTCGGCTCCGGTCGCAGTCGCCAATATCACGAGCGATCCCCCTGGTATGATCACAAGCCGCTTCTTCTCATATCATAACGGCTATCTGGCTACCGATACAATCGTTCCGGGATCGGGCTATTGGATGAAGGCCGATTCGGCCGGCACGATTATCCTGAGCTCGCTTCCACCCGTGAATCCGGCCGCACGTATCCGTATCGTACCGACTAGTGAACTGCCGCCTCCTTCGCCTGAACCGCTGTCGGGCGGTTCTCCGGAGAACCCGGTCCTTTTTGCCCTTCACCAGGCATATCCGAATCCGTTTAATCCCGTCACGACGATCGGATATAACCTCCCGGTGGAAAGCAGGGTGTCCCTCAAGGTGTTTAACCTCCTCGGCCAGGTTGTCGGGGTCCTGCGGGATGATGTCGAAAGTCCAGGCTTCAAACAGGTCCGGTGGAACGCTTCGTCGTTATCTTCCGGCGCCTATATCTGCCGTATGGTTGCCGTGAGTGTCGCTGACCCCCTCCGGACGTTCAGGAGCGAGACGAAGATCATCCTGGCAAAGTAATGCGCCGTCCGAGCCTGAATAATCGCCCGGATTCAGTCTGACCATATGCAGAAAGGGCTCCTTGGCCGTCCATTTGCCGATGACCAGTCGTCTTGGTACATTGTGACTGGCCGGATTGTCGTCCTTCGGAAAGTTTGGATAGTGATAGTTCCTCCCCCCCCACCGGGGGATTGCCGGCCGGTTTGGAAACTACTCGGAGCCAGAAAACATGAAAAGAATTCTTCCGGTTCTTTTTGCCACCCTCGTCACACTTCTGCCTGCCCGCGCACAGCATGCGATCAATCGATACCAGCCTGTGAGTTTTTCACGGGTCCAGATCACCGATACCTTCTGGAAATCGAAGATCGACAAGGTGGGCGCAGTTTCGCTTCCCGCCTGCATCGACCAGACAGAGGTCAAAACCCCCCGCATCCGGAACTTCGAGAAGGTCGCACGCCATAAGGGGGAGAAATTTGAGGGGATCTACTACGACGACAGCGATGTCTATAAGGCCCTTGAAGCTATGGCCTATTCGATCAAGGCCCGTCGCGATTCGTCCCTCGAAGCGACCGCCGACCGCTGGATCAATATTATCGCGGCGGCCCAGATGCCCGACGGTTATCTCGATACCTACTATGAACTAGGTGATATCACGAAGCGCTGGACCGAGCTTGAAAAACATGAGGACTACTGCGCCGGCCACCTGATCGAAGCCGCCGTTGCCTATTATAACGCCACGGGAAAACGCAAGCTTCTCGATGTTGCCATAAAACTCGCCGATCATATCGATTCGACGTTCCGATTGCAGAACCGGAAGTGGTTCAGCGGCCATGAGGAGATCGAGCTTGCCCTTATGAAACTCTATCACCTCACCGGGAACGACCGTTATCTGAAGCTTGCCGACTGGTACCTCCAGCAGCGCGGCCACCATTACTACCCGTACGGCAAGACCTGGTTCACTCCCCCGTACTGGCAGGATACCCTGCCGGTGACCGAACAGACAAAAATTACCGGCCATGCGGTGCGCGCTATGTACCTCTATTCCGGTGTCGCCGACGTGGCTGCCGTGACCGGCAACCCGGCATATGTCAAAGC
>JAWOKN010000202.1:0-10899 GCA_033854175.1 Bacteroidota bacterium
CGGATTTCATCTTTGACGGACCGAACTGTGTAGTTGGATTTTTTAAGTTCGGCAATGGTGGAGGGTCGTGTGCTCATAAATCTTTTCCGAAGAACATGGTGTACAGTGACACAACAATTGATTGACGTCGCAAATCTTTCTTCTCTAATGTAGATTCTTTTCGAGAAAGATGCAATGCCGCATATGGCGTAGTTTGAGTCTCATCCCCGAATTCCGTATTTTCATGTTGAATTTTACAACACGGTAAGGACTATGTTCCATTCAATCGTCTTCAGGGTTGTTCCGTCACTTCTCATTCTCTCCCTTTTCTTTCACGAAAAACACTTTTGCCAGGGTACTGCGGGAAATAATGCGACAATCGAATCACGCTATGTGATCGACCAGCCTACCGCCGGTATTCTCCTCCACGGTACGGCTGCCCTCGATATGGAATTTTATCAGCAGGGGGGAATCCTTTTCGGATTGTCAGCCGGCCTTTTTGACAGGCTGATGCTCGGGATTTCTTACGGCGCAACAGGTTTGATCGGCACGGATCATACCGATTGGAATCCCCTCCCCGGCCTGGCTGTCAAAATCCGCATATTCGATGAGTCGTATATCTTTCCGGCTCTTGCACTCGGTTTCGATTCACAGGGGAAGGAAACTTACCTGAGCGGCGCAAGCCGCTATACGATTAAATCCCCCGGCGTCTATCTTGCCGTGAGTAAGAATTATCAGGCCTACGGTTATTTGAGCCTCCACGGGGGAATCAGCTATAGTTTCGAAAATGCCGACGGTGACTATAACCCGAATCTCTACGCCGGCATCGAGAAAACCGTCGGTCCCTTTGCCTCCGTCCTCGCTGAATATAGCCTGGGATGGAATGACAGCAATCATAACGCCCGCGGCAGAGGACGCGGCTACCTGAATACCGGAATAGCCGTTTCAGCCTGGAAAGGCGTTACACTGAAGCTGTTCCTGAAGGATCTCCTCCGGAATCAACAGGATGTCTCTGTCGGAAATCGTGTCTTTTCTATCGATTTTGTCAACCCGATCTAACTGTATATAAAATCCGACACTTCAGCGGCCTTTGTCTTTTCTAACCAACAATTTCCTTCTCATTTCTGCAATACTCCCGCCGATCCTTGTTTTCTGATGAATATATACTTAAATTCTTTCAGATATTTGATTGCATTTTGGCATTAATATTGTACCGTGTTCTTTGGGTATGATTAAAAAAGTTGAGGTTCTTATGAAGGCAAAATTAACAGGTATTCTCTTTCTCGGGATCATCGTTGCTGCTTTCCTCGGACTCTCCGGTTGCTATACACAGGTTTCCACACGCGGTGATGGGGACTACCAGTATGCTCAGGAGGGGTACGACAACGATACTACTTCGGTCGGTGATTCGAACTATGCCGATAATTCCTGCTGTGGCAATGAATGGGACGATTGGCATCACCGGTCGATGATCGGTTTTGATTATTATTATCCGGGTTACTATTGGCCCGCCTTTGCATTTAGCTTCTACGATCCGTGGTTCTATTATAGCCCGTATTGGTATGGATATTATCCCCAGTATCCGTATCCCTATAACTTTTACGGCTATTCGGGGTATTACCCGTACTACGGCTACCATGGATATTACCACAACGGGAATTATTATTATGGCACAGGCAGGGGATTTGGTTCCACACGGGGCTTGATGTCAACCCGCGCAATCGGATCGAGCAGAGATGTCGCTCCCGTTAATGCAACATCAAGAGCTGACAGGGCCGGCTATAATCTTCCCGTCGGTTCTGTGCAGGGTGGTCGCGCTGCAACAGGCGTGAACCGGGCACCAGCAACGTCGTCTCCACGTACGGGCGTCACCCGTCAGAGCACTGCACCACGCCGCTATGTTCCTCCCGCAGCTACACGGCGTGCTGCACCATCGGTAACCGGTAACAGAGGAGCCTCGCGGTATGGTTATTCCCGCCCCGCTCCTTCTCAGGGGAAATCCCCTGGTTACCGTAACGCTCCCTCCGGCGGTCGTGGCACCTATTCCGCACCGCGCTCGGGCGGTGGTGGTTATCGCGGCGGAGGTGGTGGCGGTTATCGCGGTGGCGGTGGAGGTGGTGGCTCACATGGTGGCGGCGGCGGCGGTGGTTCGCGCGGTGGCGGCCGGCGGTAATTTTTGATTCAATAACCTGAGACAATAACTATGAAAACGCTTAATCGCACTGCTATATTCATATCTGCGCTTGTCTTGCTGATCACAATCCCGGCAATGGGTCAGTATCCTGAAGATGTTCTCCGGCTTTCCACTCCCGGCGTCGGCGTCGGTGCCCGTGCGCTCGGACTTGGCCTGAGTTATACCGGCGTTGCGAACGATTTTTCCGCACTCTACTGGAATCCCGCCGGTCTCGGACAGCTGAAGATGAATGAATTTAATTTCGGCATGTCCCAGCTGAATTTCGGAAATACCGGTACCCTCTATAATTCCGGACAGTCGTTCTCGGATAATTCCACGAACATCAACAGCATCGGCCTTGTCTATTCCGTGCCGACCGTCCAGGGGAGCTTTGTCATCGCCCTCGGATATAACCGGCAGGCCGATTTTACGACCGGATTGCAGTTCCAGGGTTTTAATCCCAGGAGCAGCATCATCCAGAGCTGGGCTCCCGACGGACAGTCATACCCCGCCGACCTTTCCACCAACCTTGCCTATCAGCTCTACCTGGCCAATATCGACACGCTGACGGGTGTGTGGGATAGCAAGATTAAGAATAATGTCACCCAGTCCGGTACCGTGATCGAAGGGGGCGGCCTTAATAACTACTCCATCGGTGCTGCAGTCGAAGCCGGTCCGAATGTTTTTCTCGGTCTGAGCCTCAACGTCCTCGCCGGTTCCTATTCCTATAACCGGGATTATTTTGAAGACGATTTTAACCAGCTCTGGAGCACGATACCGTTTGACTTTACTTCGTTGTCGCTTCATGAAACGGTTTCGGACGATATCGCCGGATTCTATGCGAAGTTCGGCCTTCTCTATAAATATGCCCCGAACAGCAGGATCGGTATCGCGATAAAAACTCCCTCGTGGATTTCCGTCCATGAAACTTATTCACAGCGCGCAACAAGCCAGTTTGACAGCGTCTCCCAGATCGGGAATAGCTTCCAGTACCAGATCGACGGAAAGGATGACTACGACGCCACAACTCCGTTTGTGTTCTCCCTCGGAGCCTCCTATGCCATCCAGAACCTGATGCTGACCGGAGAGGTGGAGTATACCGACTGGACTCAGATGGAGTTCCGTAATGCCCCCGCCGGCGTGATGGATTATAACACGACGATTAAATCCGAGTTCCAGCCGACCGCCAATCTCCATGTCGGCGCAGAGTATGAACTTGTGCCCGGGGTCTTCCAGGTGCGTGCCGGTTTCGCCTATCTCCCGTCACCCTACAACGGCGATCCGTCCGACTATGCCCAGAAATATATCACCGGCGGCATCAGTTTCGCGCTGCAGAATTCCATGATTATCGAGCTGGGGTATGCTCACGGGATGATGAAGAATTATATCAGCAATTATAATTATCCCGTCAATGGCGTCCAGTCCTCAATCGTGAATGAGGATATCACGACGAATACTGTTCTCGGTACGATATCCTATAGGTTCTGACGTTTTGGATTAAAAAGGCCGAAGGCGTATATTATCCCGTCCCGCTGAACCAGGACGGGATTTTTATTTGTCGATTTTCAATATCATTCGCCCTTTGAACCGATTATCCAAACCCCTCAAGATCCTGATCGGGATCTGCGTTTCTCTTGTTGCCTGCGCAATCGCCGCATTCTTTTTCTTCCATTACCTTGTGACAAAGTCCTATCCGGTTACTACCGGCGAGCTCCGCATCGATGGCCTCCATGACCGCGTCGACGTGTACCGCGATCCCTACGGTATCCCACATATCAATGCCCGCGATCAGCACGATCTGATGATGGCCACAGGCTTCGTCCAGGCCCAGGACCGCCTCTGGCAGATGGATCTGATGCGCCGCGCAGGCCAGGGGAGACTTGCGGAAATTTTTGGCGACTCTGCACTCCCGGTCGATAAACTGATCCGGACATTGAATTTTCCGGGGATCGCTCGACAATTGGTTGATCACCTTCACCCGGAATCACGGGCGCTTCTCGAGGATTATGCCGCAGGCGTGAATGCCTATATCAACGGGAATACCGGCAAATTTCCGGTCGAATTTGATATGCTGAATTACCGCCCGGAACCGTGGAGCGTTGAACATAGCCTCCTCATTAGCCGCCTGATGGCCTGGGAACTCTGCCTTGCCTGGTGGACCGATCTTGCCTATGGCGATATCGCCACCAGGGTGCCGCTGGAGAAGCTGCTGGAAATTATACCCGGTTATCCCGACTCTCTCCCCCTTACCGCCCCGCTTTTCCAGCTTAAAAAATCTCTGACCGGCATCGAACCGCTTCTTAAAGCAGGGCGCCTGTATTGCGACCTTTTCGGGCTTGAGGCTCCCTCAGGCGGAAGTAATGGATGGGCCGTTGATTCCTCCCGGTCCCTGACCGGTAAACCGATCCTTGCCAATGATCCTCATCTCGGTATGCCCGTACCCTCTCGATGGTACGAAATGCACCTGTCTGCACCGGGGTGGAATGTTTCCGGCGTCACTATTCCCGGCCTTCCGCTTGTCGTTATCGGCCATAACGATCATGTCGCGTGGGGCCTTACTGCGGCAATGATCGATGATGCCGACTTCTATATCGAAAAAATTGATTCCCTCCATGCCGATCATTATCTCTACCAGAAATCGAGCCTGCCGTTCCAGGAACGGACCGAAAGAATCTATATCCGCTCGCGCGATAGTGTTACCCTGGACGTCCGCTCGACGATTCATGGCCCTGTACTGAATGATGTCCACCCGATGCTGGTGAAGAAGGTGAACCCTACCCCCCCACAGGAGGTCATCACCATGCGGTGGACCGGCTTTGAATCCAGCGATGAGGTCTATGGCTTTTACCGGATGGATATCGCAAAAGATAAGGATGAATTTTCTGCCGCATTGCGCGATCTTACGGTGCCAGCCCAGTCGGTTGTCTATGCCGATGACCAGGGTACGATTGCCTTCTGGACAGCCGGCCGTGTCCCTGTCCGCGGTAAACAGAATGCCATGCTGCCTCTCCCCGGTTGGACCGGAGACGCCGAGTGGAACGGGTTCGTCCCCTTTGACCAGCTCCCCCATGCAGTCAATCCCGGTGAAGGATTTATCGTCTGCGCAAATCAGAAACTGGCCAGCCAGTCGTATCCCTACTATCTTTCCACACTCTGGGAACCGCCTTCCCGCGCCGAACGGATCCGGGAACTTCTCTCGTCTGCCGGGAAGTTTACAACCGATGATTTTAAACAGTACCAGCAGGATGTCTATTCACCCTATGCGAAGGATGTCGCCCTTTTGCTCCTTCATATCTATGACAGCGTTAAGGTGGATGATCCGATGCTCAGGGGCGCACTGACCTATCTCCGGAACTGGGATTACAAGTTTACTGCATCGGATATCGCCACGACGATCATGAATACCTTTTTTGTGAAGCTGATGCATAATACCTATGAAGATGAGATGGGGCCGCTGGCGTTTGAGTATTTTTCATTTTTAAACGCGATTCCCTACCGCGTGACTGCACAGCTTCTCGCGTCCGATAGCTCATCCTGGTGGGATGATGTCTCCACACCGGAACGGGAAACACGAAATGATATTCTGAAAAAAAGTCTGTCGGAGGCTGTCCAGACACTCGGAGCTGTGCTTGGACCGGATATGAAAACGTGGCAATGGGGGAGTATGCATACTGTGACGTTTCATCATCCCTTCGGGAACCGGAAACCGCTCGATAAGGTTTTCGATATCGGTCCCTTTCCCATAGGCGGCGGCGGTACCTGCATCGATAAAACAGAATTCAGGTTCTCCTCCCCCTATGCCGTTTCTGTCGGTCCCTCGATGCGCTTTATCGTCGATCTGTCCCGCCCCGAGGAGGCTTTTGTCGTCAATACCTCAGGGGAATCAGGTCAACCCTATCATCCGCATTACAGCGATCAGACACCCCTCTGGCTCAATGGCGGTTATGTCGAGATGACGATGGATTGGCAGGAAATCACCGCTTCCCACTGGGACCATTTGATTCTTTCACCCCGATGATTGCCACCGAAAATCTCTTCTCCCGCCACCTCCGTTCTAAACTTGCTGCCGCACGTGATGTCGTGGTTTTTACCGGTGCGGGGATGTCAGCCGAGAGCGGCGTCCCGACCTTCCGCGGCGAGGATGGCATCTGGAAGAAATTCAAGCCGGAGGAACTTGCGAACTTTGATGCCTTTATCCGCAACCCTGACCTTGTCTGGGATTGGTACGTTCACCGCAAACAGCTCATTTCGGAAATCCAGCCCCACCCCGGCCATTATGCCATCGCTCAGATGGAAAGGGTTTTCGATAAGGTTACCGTGATTACACAGAATATCGATAATCTCCACCACCGCGCAGGGAGTACTCGTGTCCACGAGCTTCATGGTAATATCACCCGCAACTATTGCATTGAATGCGGTACAATGTACCCCCATGAGCTCCTTCCTCAGGGGAAGGGTGTTCCGCATTGTTCGAAGTGCAACGGTCTCATACGTCCCGACGTTGTCTGGTTCGGCGAACTTCTTCCGGCCGACGCCTGGAACGAAAGTGTTTCCGCCGCCGAACACTCGGATCTGTTTTTTGCCGTCGGGACATCCGCCGTGGTCTACCCTGCTGCCTCAATACCCCTTGTCGCTCAACGGGCCGGCGCCTTTGTTGTGGAAATTAATATCGAGCGGACCGACCTGAGCCCCCGAGCAGATGAGTTCATTGAGGGTAAGGCCGGCGAGGTTCTGCCCGGTCTGGTGAAGCTCGCAGCTGCCGTGAAAAATGATCAGCCGGAGGTCTGATATGAATTTGTCCAAGCGAATATTTGCACGAACGAAGATCGTCTGCACTCTCGGTCCCGCGTGTGATTCCACCGCGGCTATGCGCTCCATGATCAAAGCCGGCATGAATGTCGCCCGGATGAATTTTTCCCATGGTACGCACCCCGAGCACCTCAAGGCCCTCCAGCGGTTATACAGGGCCGCCCGGACTACCGGTGAGCCGGTGACCGTGATCCAGGATCTCCAGGGTCCCAAGATCCGGATCGGGAACCTGAAATCTCCCGGCGTCACTCTGAGACAGGGCGCGCGCGTTCTGATAACAACAAAGGATGTTCCGGGCGATGAAAAGATGCTCTCAACAACCTATAAACATCTCCCCCATGATGTCCGCAAGGGTGACCGCGTCCTCCTTGATGACGGGAAGATTGAACTCCGAGTGGAAATGGTCCGCAAGGGTACCGTCGAACTCCGGGTCGCGGTCGGCGGATACCTGACTCCCCATAAGGGGATCAATCTGCCGGGTGTCACCGTTTCTGTCCCTTCCCTGACGGAGAAGGATAAGGAGGATCTTCAGTTTGCCTTCGATCATGATGTCGACTATGTCGCGCTTTCGTTCGTCCGCCGTGCCCACGATGTGGCTCATCTGCGCGATTATATTATCGAAAACGGTCCTCATGGCAGGAAAATCCCCATTATCGCGAAGATTGAAAAGGGGGAGGCCGTTAATGAAATTGACGCGATCATCAGGGAAACCGATGCCGTGATGGTCGCCCGCGGTGACCTGGGGGTCGAGCTTCATACGGAGGATGTCCCACTCTTGCAGAAGATGATCGTCCGCAAATGTAATGAAGTCGGTAAACCGGTCATTATTGCCACCCAGATGCTTGAGTCGATGATCGAAAATCCGCTGCCGACCCGCGCCGAGGCAAGCGATGTCGCGAATGCCGTCATCGACGGCGCCGATGCGGTCATGCTGAGCGGAGAGACTTCCGTCGGGAAATATCCCATCCAGACTGTCCAGGTTATGGAACGGATCATCAGAAAGACGGAGGATCAACTGGTGCTCCGGCGACGGTTTGATCCCAACGCCCTCCCCTCGACACATGAGTATGATCCGTTGAGCAAGTCAGCCTGCGCACTTGCAGGCAATGTGGGCGCCACCGCTATCGTCGCCCTCACGCATTCTGGGGCAACCGCCATTCATGTCGCGAAGTACCGGCCGCCTTCACGGATTATCGCCGTGACCGACAGGGAGAAAATAATGCGCAGACTGAATCTGATCTGGGGTATCAGAGGCTTGATCGTCGAAGACCTGAAGAAGGATACCGACAAGACGTTCCGCAGGATCCGCGAGCAGTTGCTTGCGGAGGGTTATGTCAAACCGGGGGAAATGCTCGTCATGCTGGCCGGTATCCCGCTTTTTGAAGGACACCCGACGAATACGATCAAGGTTGATCGTGTCTGATCCTGGTGTACGGCCGTCAGGATGAGAACTTTTTCGTGAAATTCTGTCCGTTCTCTGGTGATTTTTTAGCGCGATAATCGCGTGCTCACTTCCGGCGGAAGGAGCCAGCGGAGAACACCCGCCGATGGGCCGACAGGGGTTTCAGTTTCACAGAAGGCCAGGCTCCCTTTCCGCATCTCGATGCGGGATGCGCGGTTTCCTGTCACAAGAAGCGAAATCGTGGTGCTCAGATGGGGCTCGTGCCCGATGAGCAGTAACCGCTCCCTCCGGAAATCATTGAGTTGGTGAAATATCTGCCTCTGGTCAGCACCCGAGGTCAGATATTCGGTCGTTGTGATATCCTTTACACCCACCAGATCTGCCACGATCCGACCCGTCTGGACCGCCCGGAGAAGCGGACTGGTGAGTATCAGTTCGGGGATGAGGAGGAGTGAATGAAGGACGGCTGCGGCGATTTTTGCCTGCTCACTCCCGACAGGGGAAAGGGCCCGTGAGGCGTCATCCGGCCCCTCAAGCGCGTCACCGTGGCGGAGGAAGAGAAGTTGCATGTTTCAGAGGATTTCCTTGAGACGTTCGGCCGGTCGTGCGAGGATCGCCCGCGATCCTTTTTCGAGAATGGGACGCTGAATGAGATCGGGATGCTCTACCATGAGATCGAGGATTTCCTCGTCATTCACTTTTTTGTCCGCAAGCTTCAGTTCCTTGTAGATCGCTTCCTTCGTCCGTAAGAGCTCCCGCGGTTTCATTCCCATCTTCCTGAGGAGTTCCCGTAATTTTTCCTTGGGGATCGGATCGATGTAGTAGTTTACCGCTTCGAAATCCACTCCCGCGTCCTTTAAGATCCGGAAGACCGTCCGGCACGTGGTACAGGTTGGCTTTTGATAGAGTGTGATGCTGCCCGGTTTCTTGTTCATCAGTGAAGATTCGCGTTCTTCCTCTGCCTGCCTCAGTAGACAAACTGGTAACGGATGCCGCCCGAGATGGGGAAATATTGCCTCGTAAACGTTGCTATGCCGATGAGCGACTTTGCTTCTCCGAAGATGCTGACACCCGCTACGACAGGGATGGTGAGCCCCACACCGGCATCCCATGCGAAGGTCGAGTTTGATTCTCCCGCGATGGTCAGCGGCGTCGGCCCCGTCACGGTGATGTCCCCCTGTGAGTAGTGAAGATATCCGATCCCGACGAGAAAGTAGGGTTGAACATATGGGAGCGGGGTGAATGTTCCCCGGAAATGAAGCATCGCGTCAACCATCCACGACGGGTTCCGGCTCGTGGTGATATATTTTTGAGTCAGCGATGCGCGGTACTTGACGTAGTCGAATGCGAATCTGTTGACATTCACGTTGAAGAGTACGGAGCCGTAGCCGATTTGTCCGGGGGCAAATGATAACCCGACTCCCATACCGGCGTTCCACCCCTTTTTCCAGTTGTCGTGAAAATCCTCCGGCAGATAGGGATCGGAGGTCCCGCCCGAGAAGGAGATTTCTAATTTTTTGAGTCGTGAACTGTCGATCGGAAATGTTACATCCTTCCCCGGAAGCTGAGTTGTGTCTGTCTGCGGATAACCAGCGGAGAACATGAGAAGGGCGCAGAGCGCTATAGGCACAAGGTACTTCATAGAATATCCTCTGGTATTATTGAATGGTTCTGAGGTTACATGAGTCAACAATGCCCTGGAAGGCAAAGGTTCATGAGTATACGAAGAATTCTTTCTTTTTTCAAGGTAAACCCGGCTGAATGAAGATCAGTTCCTCCCGCTCAAGAATGACTGTCCCGGGCGCCGCCCCGCGCGGTTTTCGGACGTATTTCCGCTCACAGTAGGCGACAGGCACACTGCTGGAATTTCTCATTTTACTGTAATATGCCGCAATTGCGGCTGCCTGCCGGATCGCTTCTTTTGGCACGATTTCGTTCTTCTTGACCTTGAGGACGGTGTGCGAACCGCTTGCCCCCCGTGCGTGAAACCAGAGGTCGTGCGGCTTGGCGTACCTCATTGTCAGGAGATCGTTGTTTGCACTGTTTTTTCCGACCCATACATCGAGATCGCCCCGGACTTTAAAAATGCGAAAAGGAGGTAATTCCTCCTCCCTGCCTCCGCGACTGATGTTCATGGCTTTGAATTCCTTCCGATGGGTGCGTAGGATGCTCTCTAATTCTTCCCCCGACGAGGTGTTCCGGAGTTGTTCCAGAAGTTCCCCGAGCGCGGTTTCCCGGTGCCGGAGCACACGGAGCCGCTTCGCCGCCTCGGAGAGTTTTGTCCGCGTCTGCTTGGCTAACTGGAAGTATCGTTCCGCATTTTGAGCAAGCGAGGTTTTCGGGTTGAGCGTGATCCTGACCTTGGTACCATCGCCGTAGATGTCGGGCACATCGGCTGCCGTCATTCCGCCCTTCAGCAGATGAATGTTTCCGAGGATGAGTTTCCCCCGGCGTTCGTATTCCTCTGCACGCTCTCCCTGTCCGGCTTCGGTTTCGGCCGCCGCCAGCGCCCGCCGTACATGTTCTGCTTCCCGCC
>JAWOKN010000203.1:0-13550 GCA_033854175.1 Bacteroidota bacterium
GCCTTCAACTTTAACCAGTACGCATACAGTGGTTTGACCTCACTCACGACCCTGTAACCGCCATCGTAACCAAAGAGAGAACTCGAGATCAAACCGGGCGGCAGTGTGGTAATATTCATCCTCGGAACCTGGAAACTCAGGCCTCCGATCATATTCCAGCCCTCACTGGCAGTCCGGTTTGTCTGCATACAGTAGTCGCCCTGGAGCGTAACAGGCTGCGTCTCGGGATATCTCAGCCAGTAACCAGTGCCATATCGCAATTCTGACTCGATCGTATATGTGCCTGCAAAGGAAAACGCAGGTGAAGAAGCCGTTGGAAACAGAATGTCTTTCGAACAATTTTTTGGCATCAGGGGAAGAGATACCATGTTCCATCCCGAGTAGAGCGTGTCGGTGTAGAATGGTCCTCTCAGGAGTCGGAGCGATGATTGAGCCGTTCCCGCCGGGACTTCCGCGGATTCGTAGGTGAGCTGGACTTCTGCAAGGAATCCATCACCCCCCTCCGGTTCGATGTTGTATTCGCGATGAACCACCGCTTCGCCGGTTGCTCCGGGAAGATCAGAAAAAGGCTGATTCGCAGCCGGCAATCCCTTTATTCCATGCGGATCGGATTTATACTCACCCTCACGCGCCGATACACCCGTTACCCGGTAAACCCGCGGGATACCTAAAACCCATCTCGAAAAATTTGTGACTGAATCTGCCCGGATGACGTGATTTATCGTGTCGACGGCACCTCCTACCACCTGCCATTCTAACCCTGCATTGGGAGGTACCTTACCGGGAAAGGTTGATATGGAAACAGACGAAGGATAAGTTCCGGTCCCATGAAATCTCAAAAAAGAATATGGGCTTTCGAAACGGTACCTGCCCAGCTCCCCCTGCCGGATCCTCCGTTTTACCGTTCCACCGGTGATGAGTCCGGAGTCCTGGATCGCTGCGGGATCATCCGAGTCGATAATCACCGTGTCGGCCACTCCAAGTGCAATCGTCGTGTGTACGATCAGTTTGTCATCGGCAGCGATGGCGCCGAGCACGCCCGTGGTGCCACCGTTGATTTCCAACTGATGAAAGATGTTGCCGGCGGAGTTGCCGACGATAGACTTTACCCGTGAGCCGGAGAAGGTTATTTTCGAGGCTCCGGCAGTTAACGTCCCAAAATTTTTCCAGTCGTTATAACATATCATTCCACCCGTCGTCACATCTGACGGATTCGGCGATACGGATTTACCGATCCCGGTCGCAGCCGATGAAAACGTGAGATTCCCGCCGCTGTCAATCTCCACTTGGCCACCGATCTGCAGGTCCCCCGCCGTTGGCGAGAAGATCAACGTGCTTCCGCTTTCTATCCGGAGCGCCCGTATACTATCGGAAGGGAGGGAGTCGACTGTGAGCGTTACCTCACCGGGGATTATAACAGATGAGGTTGAATCCGGTGGATGTCCACCGCTCCAGTTTGCGGGATTTGACCAGTCACCACCGGGCAGGCCGACATAGCTGTAACCATGGGTGTTTCCGAAGTCCTTCCCGGCAAGGATATCTCCGATCGAGATCATGACCGAATACGTCCCCGTACCGCCAGGCAGCGTTTGAATCCATGCCGGATCCGAGTATTCGGAAATGATGTAGCCATCACTTGACGGGACTTCAAAATGGTATGCCCCGCTCGTGTCTGTCAGGGTCGAATCAAAATACGTCCCCGCGGAATTTTTCAGATAAACCTTCCAGCCTTCGACGACAACATCTCCGCTGTCGAAACTACAATCACCATTCCGGTCGTCAAAGACCATGCCACCGACGGAACCACCCGGCAACATCTCCGCGAGGGGCCGCCTCCATAATCCTCCCTGATAGGTGGTTGTGAACATGTTGTTACCGCAAACTGTGAATGCCGGGACAGCAATATCGGGTAGCCCTGTGCTCACGCGGATCCAGTTTGTGCCAGTATTCGTGGAAACATAGACCCCGCTGATATTCCCCGCAAAAACACTCGTACCCGCAAAGGCCAATGCCGTAGTCCCTGAATCACCACCCACCGGCCTCCAGTTCCAACCATAATCAGTCGAGAGAAAGATTCCGGCGCCGTCAGTCCCGGCGAAGAGATTGGACCCGCCCGTACCGCTTGGGCCGGCAGCGACGCTCAAGGCCGTTGTGAATCCCAATGTGGTGAACCAACTCTCGCCGTTGTTCGTGGACATCAGAAGTCCATGACCCCACAACGTGGTCCCGTAAATATTCGTACCGCCTGCACCGTTGGGACCAGTCGCCAGCGACCTCAAATAGGTGCCTGATGATAAAACATCCCAGCTTGCACCGTCGTTCGTGGATCGATAAATACCTGGATAGGTAGCAGCAAAAATATTCATACCACCCGACCCGTCGGGAACAGCGGCCAACCCAGTCACCCCGCTTGTCGGTAAGCCGTTGCTCACAGCCGTCCAGCTCGTGCCGGTGTTGGTGGAGAGATAGACGCCATCGCCTCCTGCAAAAAGATTCATCCCTCCTGATCCGTTGGTGCTGACGCAAAACGCATTCATGGAACCACTGTTCAGCCCTTCATTTTTAGGGGTCCAACTGTTGCCATTATCGTCAGAAAAGAGGATCCCCTGGCCGTCAGTCGCAATAAAAAGACCCGTCCCGCCCGGGAGAGGGATAGCAGCAAAGGCCCTGACACCGATGCCGTTCAGTCCGTTATTCACACTATTCCAGTCTGATCCATCATCGGTGGAGACCAGCACGCCGTTGCCGGATGTGCCGGCGAAAAGATATCCCAGCCGGCCGGGATCGATGATGAGAGCCCTGACATCAGTGTTCGCCAAACCGGTGATAGCCCAGCTTGTGCCGTTGTCTGTAGAACGAAACACCCCTTCCTGCGTACCGGCATAGAGATCCCCGGAACCGCCATGATCGACTGCGAGAGCAAAAACGTTCGTGTCGAGAAGCCCGCTGTTCACCTGCGTCCAGCTTGAGTCATCTTTCGTTATATGAAAGACGCCACGATCAGTACCCGCAAAAAGATCTTCCGACGAACCAGGTTTAAATGCCAGAGTGTAAACGTTGGCATAGAGTAGTCCTGCTGTCAGCGCAGTCCAGGTGTCGCCATTGTTGTAGGAACGAAAAACACTTCCCGCGGCACCTGCAAAGAGGATTGTATCGAATGGTCCGTTGGGAGCGATGATCATCGTATTTTGTTGATAGGTGGTGAGTCCATTGTTAACGGCAGACCAGCTCGTGCCGTCATCTGTCGACCGGATAATTCCGCCGTACCACACGCAGGCGAAAATATTTGTCCCCCCTTCTCCGTTCGAGGCGGCAACTAACGCTGTCAGCGTACCGCTGCCGATCGCACTCCAACTCGCGCCGTTGTTTGTCGAACGATAGATGTTCCCCCCCTGGCCCACCAAAAGATCAGTCCCTCCGGTCCCATTCGGACAAACTGCAATAGCCCTGGTGTCACCAAGGGGCGAGAGCCCGACGTTAACTCTCCTCCAGTTTGTGCCATGGTCGGTAGAATGAAAAACCCCGCCGGAATACGTCAGCACATACATGTTCTCACCCCCCGATCCGTCAGGACCGATCGCAAACGACTGAATCCTGCCGCCATAAGGTCCATTCGTTGGAACCCACTGAGAGTAGGCCGGCGAAATCGAAAGGACAAGTGACATAAGACAAAAAACTGTTCCTCTACAGCCTGGTGCATGTATCATAAGAGATCTTCTCCTCCGTTCATGAAGAAATCCTTTTTATGAATTATTCGATCCTTTATCGATAGATTCGGGCAATGGAGTACATCACAAAAAAAACACCGATCCGCCATGGACATCTCAATGAGCCTGATTGCTGAGGTGCTTTCAGATTGTTCAAGCCGGGGTTGGACAGTCTTTCCCGTGGAAGAGGAGTACACACATACATCCCCTCATGCTGCTGCACTCATGCGCCGGGCATCTGTTCAACAACACCGCCGGCATCCTGCCTCGAAAAATACATTCCGGATGCAATCGCCGGGGTGTTCCACTCGATTTGCTTGTGCCCTCCTGTTCGACTCCCTATCCGAGAGTACGGGCGATCTGAATGTGTATGTCTTCAGAGCCTCTTGCTTTTCGGATGGCACGGGAAGAACTCTGGCAGATAGGGGTTATTCTTCGTGTTCGTCCCACCTGACCCATGATTGAACGTGATAGGGATTGTCTTATCCTGCTGCCTTCCTTGTTAAAGGTCTCCGCCCAAGGAAATGCCGCCTCACAATGCAATCGGGAGAGTTGACGGTATGGAAAAGAACGGAGTGATGAGATACAAACTCAAATCCGCGTCATACGGTAACGGATGAGTTCAATGATGTTGAAGCACGTTTAAAAATATTGGCTCGGGTATCACGTGAACAAGCGTAAAATCGCTGTTTTTCCCCTTCCACGTTACTTTGGTCGTTTGTTTAATAACCTAACCGAATTCCATGGATCGGCTCCCTCCAGAAGAAGTACAATGATCGTACCCGCAAGTTGGTATGTTTCGTTATGATATTTTGCATCTATCGCCTCCGGACAACATCAGGATGGTGATGTTTTTCTTATCCCTCTCCCTCTCAATATTGAACATTTTCAAACCAATTTTTGTATACTGTACAATGGTATTCATATGAATAGTGCCCTCCGGAGTTTGATTTGGTTTTCATTCCCGATATGGATTATCGGGACCGACTGCCAGGCCCAGTCACTTCAGGTGGTTGAACATGACAGGATTAACCTTCCGAATGGCTGGCACCTGACTCCCGTGGGACGGTCGGTCCAGGTCGGGGATTTTCCCCTGAACCTGGCAGTGAGCCATGACGGCACCCGCGTTGCCGTGACGAATAACGGCGAGGGGGACCAGTCGATCGAGCTGATCGATGCCGGTTCCCTCCGGATACTCGATAGCGTCGCCATCCCCCAGTCATGGCTCGGCCTCCAGTTCACCCGGGACAACCGCTATCTCTATGCCTCGGAAGGGAACCGCAATGCTGTCATGATCTATGCTGCCGGCGGGAATCGCCTGAAGCTTTATGACAGTATTTCCCTCGGTGACCCCTGGCCTGAAAGAATTTCCCCGACAGGTCTCGCTCTCGATGAATCCCGCAACCGCCTCTATGTCGTCACGAAGGAGAATAATTCCCTCTATGCCGTCGATCTCCGGACGAAAAGGGTTCTTTTCCGGCAGGTGCTTGATGCCGAAGCCTATACGTGCATCCTTTCACCCTCCGGCGGGGAACTCTATATCTCGTGCTGGGGGGGCGATCATGTCATCGTCTTTGATACGCGGAGGGACTGGATTACAACCCGCATCCCGGCGGGTAATCACCCGAACGATCTCTGCCTGACACGCGACGGAAAGTACCTTTTTGTGGCGAATTCCCAGGATAACTCCGTCTCCGTCATCGATGCGGCGCGGTGTGAGGTCCTGGAAACGCTCGATGCCGCGATGTATCCGGGTTCCCTGGAGGGGAGCACCTCGAACAGCATCGCACTAGGTCAGAATGACCACATTCTCTATGTCGCGAACGCCGACAATAACTGCCTTGCCGTCTTTGATGTCGAGCACCCGGGTCATTCCTCTTCAAAGGGATTTATCCCCACCGGCTGGTATCCGACCTGCGTCCGTGTCGTACGGGATCAGGTGTGGGTTGCGAATGGTAAGGGGTTTACCTCGTTTCCCAATCCTCTCGGGCCGAATCCGATGAAACGGTCCCCGAAGGGGGGAAACCCGCAGTATATTGCACGACTTCTCCGCGGATCGGTCAGCATCATTCCTCCGCCCGATGCCCGCCAGCTCGGGATCTATTCTGAAGCCGTGTATCATAATTCTCCGTATTCACTCGCCGGTTCGTCTGCCGCTGCACCGCCGGATCCTGTTCCGACGCTTCCCGGCGGCTCCTCGGCAATCCAACATGTCTTTTATGTTGTCAAGGAGAACCGGACCTATGACCAGGTGCTGGGTGACGATCCCCGCGGAAACGGCGATACGTCGCTCTGCCTTTTCCCGGAACGGGTGACCCCGAATGAACACGCCATTGTCAGGGAGTTTGTCCTTCTTGATAATTTCTATGTCGATGGTGAGGTCAGCGCCGACGGGCATAACTGGAGTATGGCCGCTTACGCAAACGATTATATCGAAAAGACATGGCCGACTCAGTACGGCGGCCGCGGGGGCGAGTATGATTATATCGCAAACCGCTCAATCAGTCTGCCCCGGAATGGCTTCATCTGGGATAATTGCCACACCCATCATGTCACGTTCAGGAATTACGGGGAATTTGCCGACGATGGCGTCCCTCATCCCAAAACCCTTGCCGGGTATACCTGCCGCGATTACCCCGGGTGGGATCTGAAGATTCATGATACAACCCGGGAGAGGATCTGGGAACACGATTTTGACTCCCTCGTCGCCGCAGGGTCTCTTCCTGCGATGAATATTGTCTACTTTCCGAATGACCATACAAGCGGCCTCGCCAGAGGCGCCTTTACTCCCCTTGCCGCGGTCGCCGATAATGACCTCGCCCTGGGGAGGTTCCTCGAACATCTTTCCCTTAGCCCGGTCTGGAAAACAAGCGCGGTCTTTGTTCTCGAGGACGACGCCCAGGACGGGCCCGATCATGTCGATGCCCACCGGAGCACCGCCTACGTCGCGGGCGGCTATGTCCGGCGCCATGCCGTGGACCATACGATGTATTCCTCCTCCTCGATGCTCAGGACGATGGAACTGATCCTCGGTCTTCCTCCGATGAGCCAGTACGACGCGGCGGCGGTTCCCATGTGGCGCTGCTTCGACAGTATCCCGGATACTTCCCCCTATCATGCACGACCGGCGGCAATTAATCTCGGGGAGAGGAATGTCGCTATGAATAACCTGATGAAGGAGTCTGAAAGGTTCGATCTCACCCGCGCTGATAATGTTCCCTGCCAGGATCTGAACCGCGTTCTCTGGCAGGCACTCCGCGGGGAGGGCTCGGTTATGCCCCCCGCCAGACGAGGGGCGTTTCTAAGTACACCGGTGGATGACTGAAACCCTCAACCCGGATCGTCGTCATTGTTCCGATACCCGGATCGTGTAATCTTTTCCCTCCCATTTCTGCGCTTCATCCCAGAAAAATGTGAAGGAGATGGTTGTTCCCGCAGGTAGCGTGTCTGTCGGAAGCTCCGCTGTGTGAAAACCGAAGCCGGTTTCGGTTGTCTGGATGTCACTGGCCTTCGCCCAGTTGTCCGGACTCCAGTGTACGAGGGCGGAGGCGAGAACTTCGATCCGCAGGATTTTACCGGTCGGGAGGGCATTGCATTTGTGGTTGAATCTCCATAACGCATACTCGGGTTCTGTCTTCCGGTTGATGTAACGCTCGACCGTCTGCGGGGGTGTGTCGAAGACGTGGTTGTCGTGCAGCGACCGGACCAGCTTGATGTATTCCGCATGCGCCCAGACAAGCGGCATCGCGGATCCGCTCGGTCTGCCGAAGAATAGTTCACGCCCCGGTATGTCCCCCGTATCCCATATCTGTTCCGGTATCATCCCCCCGTCGGTGGAAAATTTCCGCATCGCCAGTAATAATGCCGCCGCCTCTTTCCGGTGCCTGCCAGCCAGTTCGTAATGCGCCCGCTCTCCGGCCAAAAGCGGCCACGCACGGCCGATCCCCGTGCCGTCAAAGGGTGAACCGTCTTGATGTTCGCCATATCCGTCGTCGTTGTACCGGTGCCAAAGTTGCCCCCCCGGCGTTTTCACGCTCAGGAGTCCATCGATGACTTTTATGGTGTTCAGGATGCGCGGATCATCCGCCGACCGCAGCCCGAACCGTACCAGGGCCAGAGCGTCCGGACTGATGATCCTCGACGCGGGTTCCACGCTCTCCCCCGGAGGCCTGTTCTTGATCGGAACATAACCGTTCTTCGGGGAGGATGCATCGGCTATGTCGGGCGGCGCGATCCTGACGTAATACCCGTCAACATCGAACCGTTGCGCGAGATCGGTTCCCGTTACGTAGGTCCACTTCTCGATGTTGGAATTCCATACATCCGCCGTCTCACGAAGGTATTGGGCATACCGGCTTTCATTGTTCGCCTCCGCAAGATCTGCCGCAGCCAGCAGTCCCGCGATCTCTACCGCCAGCGTGAACACGGAGTAACCCGGGTCCTCTTCCCACCGGTCCTGCTGCGTCACCGGCCCGTTCATAACCAGATACCTGGAGGCCTTTTCCACACTGTTCCAGAAACGTCCCGTTTCGCCCTGTTTCAATAATCCTTTGCGGCACGCAAGGTCGATCAGGAGTATCGGGAACGCGGTTTCATCCATCTGAATCCCCCCCCAGTAGGGTGATCCGCTGATCCACATGTTCTGCGGCCAGTGGCCGTCCGGCAGCTGCGTCGATACCAGATAGTCGATGACCCTCCTGACATCTTCATGCGCCCCCGCGGCCAGCAGCGCACCCGCCGCCTCTGCAAGATCTCTCGTCCAGACGAGGTGGTACCCGCCCAAATCGTCATCCCCTTTCGCAAATCCCCACGGTATGGAAAGGCTTGCGATGATCCCTCCCCGGTGGAGCTTTGACTCCGAGGCGCGCAGCACAGATACGCTCTCCAGGTAGATGTCTTTCGGGTCTGCACTGTTCCGGGGAACCGGCGGCAGTCGGTTGAGCCATACCTGCCACTCGTTTCTGTACTTTGCAAGGAGGGTCTCAAAATCGGTCCTTGCGCCCGCCGCGGCTTCCTGAGCTGCCCGGACGGGCGTCGGCCCGAAACCGACCGAGAGGACACATGTTCCCCCCGATCGACCGAGATCGATTTCACCGATTAATGCGACGTTCCCCTCTTCCGCACGTGTGTATTCCCATGTCATCTCTTTGTTGTTCCTGACATCCTGCCACCCGTCGGATGAGCCGACGTATCCCACGGACATTTTTTTCCAGGGGCGTGAACAGGCGAATGCCAGACAGATGCCGTCCCGCTCTGCAAAGAGCATGTCCCGGTTCTTCTCATTTCCCGTCCATGCGCTGTTTCCCCCTCCGCGGTTTCCAAGATGGGGCGCAAGGAGCGCATAGAGATGATAGTCGTCGATCGATCCCCTGAGGGGAATAAACCTGATGCGCTGTACCACCGCATGGTGGTCCGGATCTGCGATGATGTCCTTCTCAATCCGGTACATCCCGCGCGAACAGGTGTTGCTCAGATGGTATGCGGGCACTCCCGGTGATTGGGTTTGTACCTCCGTTTTCGTGTCCCGTTTTTCTTCGGAAAAGAACTCCTTCCCGTCAGTCACCAGCAGCCCCAGGTCTCTCGTACAGGCCTGATCCACCTCGGGATAGTAGATTTCGTTGAGAATGCCGTGGCTCAGCGTGAACCAGACGCGGCTCCTGAGGTTTAATGCGGTCCCGATCCCCGTTTTCGCACTCGATGTCCACCTGGCCGGTATCCCCGGCCCACCCGGGGCCTGTGTGTCGGGTCCTGTCATATCACGCCTTTCGACCATTCAATGACGGTCTTGATCTCATCCGCCGGATGGTTCCTGAATGCTGACAGGAATTCTTCGTACGGATGCCGGTGGGTGATGAGCTGCCCCACCAGCGTTCCGTGGGTTGCAGCGGCGATGGCCAGATCGTTCACCGCCATCTGAAAGTGGTCCCTTGCGGCGTTGACGCTTCCGAATATGAGCTGGTTCCTTAAGACGAGCTTCCGCATGACCTCGCTTCCGGATATTTCAATCGGCCGGTTTCCCCCCGGTATGCCGGTCAGTGCATAAATGCCGTTTGTTGCGAGAGAGTCCATTAGGTCAAAGTCGAGTTTTGATATTCCGGCGGCTTCGAGGATGAATTCCATCGGACCCGTGGTACCGTTTATTTTGTCCGCCGATACCTTGCGTCCGTCGATGTATGTTCCTCCGATCGCCCGCAGCCAGGCCGGCCGCGAGGATTGTTCATCGACGATGTCAAGCCCGTACACTTTGGCTCCCCGCAGCTCGAGCGCAAGCGCCCCCAGTAACCCGACCGGGCCCAAACCTGCTACAAGACACCTCCGTCCGAAGAGCCAGTTGGGCATCGAAAGCGCGTCGGGAAGACGCACGGTCTGCACGGATATGGCCTCCGCGATCGCCTTCTCCACGATCGACATGGGCTCCGTGAGGACCCCGGTTTCTGCAATATGCGGGGGTATCCGGACAGCGTATTGCTCCTTGTCAATCACGATCTCCGCCTGGTACCCGTCCTCACCCCATATCCCGCGCTCGGTGAATTCTCCCGTTGTACACATGTCCGACCGGTTCATCCTGCACGGGAGACATTTTTCACACCCCCGCCGGACAGTGAATACGGCAAAATCACCCGGTTTTACGCGCGTGACGGCCGGCCCCGTCTCAAGCACCTGCCCGATCATTTCATGACCGATGACGAGTTCGCTTTTGCCGGCCGGCGCAAGCGACCGCCCGCCCGCCGCTTCTTCCCGGTCGGTGCCGCATATCCCCACCTGCAGGACCTTTACCTTGATCTCATCGTCGCCGCTTAATCGGGGCTCGGGACGGTCGACCACACGGATCGTGTTCGTACCCGGTACGATCGCGATGGATTTCATGGACGCAGAGCTGTGATTGATTGAGGAAAAGTAAACTCGTTTTCTTACTGGCGAAATTTCTGAAGGAGCGATACGATCGCAAGGCCGCCTGTAATGGATATGAGTGCAAAAATCGGTATGGCATCGTATCCGTATTCCCCGGCAAGCCATCCCCCGATGACCGCCCCGAGGACGCCGGCAACGGCTGTCGCGGCGTTGAAGACCCCCAGACCCTCTCCTTCATTCGATTTCGAGAGCTCGCTTGTTACCGCTGTCCCCGCAACGCTGAGCAATGACCACGCGAGCACGATGAAAAGGAAGGAGAACAGGGCGGCGTGACTCCCCACATGCCCGGATCCTATGGTGATCAACCCCGTGAACGCGAGTATCCGTACCCCGAAGCCGATCTGAAGGATCTGTATGGAGCCGAATTTTTCAGACCATATGCCCGCAGCAGGATAGAGCGCCAGACCCAGAGCCGCTGCCACCGCGAATCCGACCGAGGCGACGACCGGATCGACCCCGTAGGCCGAATTCATCAGAACGGGATAGAGCGAGAAGAATGCGGCAGCCCCCATGAACGTGATCAGCCATGCCGATATGAATAACGCGAATGGTGCGTGGAGCCCCCGCCATATCTTCCGCGGCGATATCAGCATGTAGAGCCGCTGCGGGGATCCGATGTGTATCTCCGATTGGACCGGCTGCCGGAGTATGGGCCGCTGGATCTGCAGTCGCGGAAATATCGGCGTCATGAACCATGCCGGGATGATCGCCAGCGCCGTTATCACCGCGGTCGAATAAAGACCGGCATGCATCGATATTCTTGACAGGACTCCTGCCAGTATAAGCCCGAAAACCTGCCCCCCTCCGTAAAAACTCTGCAGCCAGCCGATCCGCTTGTCCCATTCCCGCTCGGGATGGAGCTCGACGATGAATAGGTTCGCGACGGTTGCAGCCGACCCGGCACCGGTTCCCTGGAGGAACGCCAGCATGACCCACGACCATAATGACGATGCCCACGGAAATATTGCAAGTGTCAGGGCTGTAACAAGTAACCCGCCTGCCAGGAGCTCCCGGTAAAGCAGACGCCTGTCCGCAATCCGGCCCCATACCGGAGAGATTAATCCTCCGAGATTGAACGCAGCCATGACATATCCGACATCGGCAATCGTTCCCCGCCCGATGACCGAAAGCGGTAGAAGTATCGGTATCAAACCCGCAACGGTCGCACCCAGAAGCGCGTACGATATGTACCACGTTTCAATCGGTTTTCCCGACTCGGAAACGTCATCGAACAGTATGTGGGCGGTTTTGTCAGCCATGATGTGTAGTTACGAACCAGTGCCAGTGGATGGGAAGAACGATTGCCCGCTTATTTTCAGTATACAAAGCCGGGCAAGATTATCCTAATTAATATTTTTCAATAATTCATCCGGCTTTTGGGCTGAAGCCCCCTGGGAGGGTAATGTGGTGAATATCGTCCGGGAAGAGCCCTGTTTTTGGTGGATTTTAAGGGACGATGGTTTTATGGCTCGTTTCCGCGGCGATGCGCGGACACCGGCCCCTTGAGCCGGTGTTCGGTCTCTGTCTGCCAGGTACTCCGGAATCACCCGCTATTTGTTCGCCTTCCGGAGGTCTTCGATGATCTCGTCGAAATATGGCTTTTCCCTCAGGCTTGCATGCGATCCGGGGAAGTCGACGACACTGATGTCCGCACTCTGTTCATCGAAATCGGTCATCACGATCGCACAGCGCTGGTCGTGCGAGAGCCGCGTGTTGTCGATCATCGGGAAATCATAGTAACTCGTCCAGAACTCGACGATGTTCGGCTGGTCAGTCTCGTCCAGCGAGTCGGAAAGCCTCCGCACCTCGAGCCGTACCTTGATGTTCTTCGTCCTCTGGTCCGCCTCGAGCGCGACAACCCGGAAGAGGCGCTTGATGCCGTCAACCGTCATGCTGTCGTCATCCAGCTCGATGCCTCCGGGGTTTCTTTTGAGACTGTCCAGATCGATCTGCCGGTCGAATTTTGCCCCGTCCTCTTCCAGACTCAACACCTGCTTCCGCGTCACCTCACGCGCCAGCTGCTCCAGCCGGTCAAGCTGGGCCGCCCTCTCCGTGGGGTTTTTTATCGCAAGGATCGTTTTTTCGAGATGGAGGAAGAGCGGCTTCAGATCGAGCGATTCGTGGAAATTGTAGGCGAGGAGTTCCAGATTGAGGAGCTGCGCGTCAAGCGGTGAGTTCATGCCGGGCTTCAAAAAAGCGTCGATGATCGATTTGAACATGTCCTTCCGCAGTGAACTCTCGGATTCTTCACGCTTGCTCATCAGTTCGCTGTAGAGACGGAAGTTGGAATCGAACTGCTGCTGCTGCGTCACGATCCGCGATCCGTAGAATCCCAGAAATGCCACCGCAAGAGCCGTCAGTAACCCCCCGACAGGCTCAAGGATGACCTGCGCAATCTCCCACTTGTCCTTTTTCTTCGGTTTGGTGTCGCCGGTTTCGTCCATGGCTATTTCCTCCGGAGGGAGTATTTTCCATTCTTGCTCTCGAGACTCATGTCGTACCGTGTGGATTTATCGTATGAGTAGATCACGAAGGTCGGCTCCTGGTTCTTGTAGTAGACCTTGAACGTGCATTTGCCCTTTTCAACAACATAGAGACGATATGATCCGTAGGCGTCTGTCTGAGCGGTGTAGGCCTTGACGGGCGTCACGACCTCGATTTTTATTCCCTTTGCTACAGCCTTCCCGCCCTCACGAACGGTACCGTAGATTTCACCTGCAAGCATAATGGAGGGGAGAAGGATCAATGCAATGATGCAGAATATCTGGTGTGGTTTCATGTGTGCTCCTTCGAAGATTGTTACTGGATTACAGGCCACTCATGTAAAGGTAGAAAGAATTGACCAAACTCTCAATTCGGGGGAATGGATGTTCTTTGTGCCGCTGATCCGTCCGTGTGAGGGTGGATGTGTCTGTCACGTGTCCGAAATGC
>JAWOKN010000204.1:0-3775 GCA_033854175.1 Bacteroidota bacterium
TCTATACCGCCGTCCTGGGCGGAAAAACCCGCGTCAAAACCCTGAAGGGGGATGTCTACATGGATGTCCCGAAGGGGACCCAAAGCGGCGCCGTCCTCCGGCTCAGGGGGCTCGGTATGCCCCTTTACGGCAGGAGGAATGAATTTGGCAATCTTTTTGTGAGGATCGTCATACGGATTCCGGATCATCTGACTGACGAGGAATTGGATTTGTTCAAAAAACTAGCCTCATTACGGGTGTCACCCGGCAGCCATGGATCATGATCGCTTCTGTGATGCGGTAAGGCGAATTTACACGTTATATTCAATTTTAAGGAAAGGGTTCAGTTATGAAACATATTGGCCGGAAACCGTGGAGTGTTCCTCTTCTGTCAATCATCGGCCTTGCGATCTTTTTGTCGATGGGATGCAGTAATAAGGAGCAGGAGGATAAGATCGCCCGGCTGGAAGCACAGATGAAGGCGATCGCCGACGGACAGATGACACTTGAGAAGAACCTCGCGACATTTGATACCCTGGACTATACCGTCTTCAGCAACCAGGAATGGATCAGACTCCATGAGAGTCATTCGCAGGATGTCAAGGTCAACTGGCCCGACGGGCATTTTACAACGGGCCTCGACAGGCATATCGAGGATCTCAAGGCCCTCTTTGTCTATGCCCCAGATACCAGGATCAAACAGCATCCGATCCGCTTTGGCGACGCGAACGGCGAGTGGACCTGCGTGACGGGTGTTTTTGAGGGGACGTTCACCAAACCGATGCCCATAGGAAACGGGAAGTTCATCAAGCCGACAGGCAAAGCGTTTAAAATGCCGATGTGCACCGTCGGTCACTGGAAAAATGGCGTGATGGATGAAGAATCGCTCTTCTGGGATAACCAGACGTATATGAAACAGATCGGCCTGGCTAAATAAAAGCCCGCCGGATTTATAACTTCATGAAACATATGTGCGCTCTTCCTCCTCCTTCCGTTCATGTACGGGCATCAGGCGGAGGGGAAGATCAGGTTTTTTTACCTCAGAAAGGTGGCCATGGAGAAGGAAGTCAAATATCCGAATGAGGAGATCACCGTTGTCTGGAAGCCGCATTTGTGCAGACACAGTACTCTGTGCTTCACCCAGTTACCCGATGTGTTTAAACCGGCCGTGAGGAAATGGGTTGATCCCTATGGTGCGGATTCGGAGAGGATTGTTGAACAGGTGAAAAAATGTCCTTCAGGCGCTCTTTCGTTTTATTATAACAAGGAAAGGAAAGAGTGACCATGCCCCCGGATCGGGCCCGGGCACACGCGTGCCCCCGAAAGCACACAAGGGGGCTTGTATCGAGGAGATGAAATCATGATCAGCGAAACCATGAAAAAAATCAGGACGAGGATCCGGACTTCGAAGTCGATGACCAGGGAAACCAGGACGGAATTGCTCAGCCTGCTCTCGCGTCTTGAATCCGAGATCAGCAGGCTCTCCCGCGCCTCGCCCGACCATGCCGAAAGTATCGCCGGCTTTATCGACCGCTCAACCCATGAAGCCACGAGGAAAGATAAAAATCCGAAGCTTCTCAGCCTCTCCCTCAAGGGTCTGGCCGAATCGGTGAAGGGTTTCGAGGAATCGCATCCGCGGCTCATTGAGGATATCAACTACATCAGCTCGGAACTGGCGAACATGGGAATCTGAATGGCGCGCTCCAGGCTGAATACCCTCATGAAACAAATCCCCCGGAGTGTGATCCTGAAATCTCTTCATCTTTCACTTGCACTCGTCCTGAGCGCTGCCCCATGCTTGTCGCAACATGGGATTGCCTCGTTCGATACACTGGTCGCTCCGTTCGGCTTCTCCCGGTCTGAAATCGATGCCGCAGCCGGCGGCGCGGTGATAACGAAGGAGCTTTCAAGCGGTAATCCTGCCGAAATCGCGGTGGTTGGCGCGGTCTATATCCCCGTCCCCGTGGATTTCGCCACCGATGCCTACCTCAATATCGAATCGTTCAAGACGCTCGCCGATGTGCCGGAAATCGGGCGTTTCAGCACGCCACCCGCCCCGGGTGACCTGAACAGCCTCACACTCGACGACGAGGATATCCAGGCCCTCGGGAAATGTTCCCCCGGACATTGTATGGTGAAACTCTCGGCTGCTGAAATGAAACGCTTCCGCAAGGAGATCCGCTGGGATGACCCCGATTACCGCGAGCGCGCACTTTCACTGATGAAGGAGCTGATTCTCGGCGATGCACGCTCCTATCTGTCAGGGGGAAACGCATCGATGGGTGAGTACGACGACCAGTCCTACCCCCTTGTCCGTGCACGGGAATTCGATAAGCTTCTCAGGGAAACACCCTCCCTGGTCGGGGATGAACCGGGACTTTTCACGCACCTTGAGTATTTCCCGCGCGACATCCTGCACGGGGCCACGGACATCATCTTCTGGCAGAAGGAGCAGTTTGAGAAGATTAAACCGGTCGTCAGCCTGAATCATATGACGATCTATCGTCCCGATCCGGCCGGGTCCAGAACCATGATAACACTGAAACAGATCTATGCCACCCACCATTTCGAAGCCTCACTCGTCGAGATTGCCCTGATCAGGGATCCTGCCCGCACAAATGGTTTTTTTGAGGTTTATCTCCGGCGGTCGAGCTTCGATGACCTGAGAAAATCCAAGCTGTTCGATTTCTCGAAGGAAATCCGCCGTGCAATCTATCAGAAGGTCAAGGAGGAAATCGCCTCGAGAAAGACGCGGATCGTATCGCTCTATAACGACCGGGGGAATAAATAATGAACGGCGTCACCGCTGGACGGGTGGGTGGTACCGGCGGCGGGGCGGTGGTTTCAGCATGAACTCCCAGTAACCGACATCAATCCATTGGCCGAATTTATAGCCCACCTCCCGGAATCGCGCAACCTTCGTAAAGCCGAATTTTTCGCAGAGCGCGATACTCGCCCGGTTCGGTAACGCTATCCCGCAGATGATGCTGTGGAAGGACTTTTTCCCCAGTTCCCCGATGAGCCGCTCCGCAAGCGCAGACCCGATCCCCTGCCCCGTATATCCGGGATCGAGATAAATTCCCGCCTCGGCCGAATACCGATAGGCCGAACGGTCTTTCCATCTTGTGGCATGGGTGTACCCGATGACCTTGCCCCCTTGTTCACAGACCAGCCAGGGATATCTCTTGGTGGTTTCCCTGATGCGCGATACCATATCCTTGACTCGTAACGGAGTTTCCTCGAATGTGATCCGCGTGTTCAGGATGTAGTGATTGTATATCCGGCAGATGTCGCCCGCATCGGAGGTTTTCACCTTCCTGATCAAGTTTTCCTCATCGCCTTCGACCCTGCAGGACAGGGGGATCAGTCACTTCTTTTTCCCCGGTGCGGGCCGGCTGACAGGCTGCTGACGCTGGGGCTGCTGCCCGGGTGCCGGAGCGGGCTGCGGCTGTACCCTCGGCTGTTCCTGTTCCCATACGTTCCTGTGGTATTCCTGCGCCTTGTTGATGTTGTTGAAGTTGTACGCAGGCGGGGCGGGAGCAGGCCTTTGCTCACGTACCGGTTCGGGTGTCCTTACGGCGGGTGCCGGCGGCTCCTTTGTCCCCGGCTGGGGCGGCCGCACAGGCTCGGAAACCCTTCCCGGCGGCTCAACCTGCTGTTTCTGGTCCGGTGCGGGCCGCTCCGGTTCTTGTGTTCTGACCGGCGGCGCGGGTGGCTGGTCCTGTGTCTTTACGGGCTGCCGGACCGGTTCGGGATTCTTACCGGTCGGGACGAATCGCTCCTGAGGTGCCTGAAC
>JAWOKN010000205.1:0-22111 GCA_033854175.1 Bacteroidota bacterium
GGGTCGCTGAAATCCTCCAGCCAGCGGTAATCGTCGCGCACCGTGTCTCCATAATAGACATCAATGACCGGTTTCTTCGGTGTCTCGGGAGGAGGCGGAAGGGTTTGCGAAACAAGGAAACAGGTTATCCCGAACAACATCAGCACCTGGGATTGGAAAAAGAACAGCCGGCGTACAGCGGAGGATCGGTCCATGGGACGGGCTCCTGGATTAATTGATGGAGTTGGAGTTATTTGATACGGTGAAGGCAGATTGTCGGGATGTTTTGATTCACGACAACATGCACCGCGGTAAGTTATAAAGAATAGAAGGGATTGTCAACTTCCTGAAGCCTCATGGCCTGTGTCAGCGCCTTTTACTGCGGGCATACGGGGATTTGAAATAGTACCGGCTCAATATGCTGCGAGGTGCGAATGATATTGAGCCGGTGACCAGTGATCATCCCCCGGAAATGGGATTTTCTTCTCCGGGCGGGGGATTAAAACATCGGTGTTGGTACTGTCCCCCAGCCGCTTCCTGCGGGTGTATCCCTCACCTGCATGATTTCAGCGGTATGAAGATGCACGTCAACGAAAAACCGGGGGGTGCGGATCACGTCGATACCGAAATCATCATCGGGTGAGCGGAGTCCGCCATATGGATCCGTAACGTCGATAAAAATCACCCGGCGTTTCATCATGGGGAGGGCGTACATTTCAGGACCATGTTTCATGCCTTCCATCATGTGGTGTGAATGCCCGCCGGATAGATGTGCAACGGGGTGGAGGATGTAATCGGTGATCATTCCGAGTGTCTTATGATGTTCGAATAATTTCCACTCATCGCCGGTATTGGCAATCATGCCCTGCATGACATAATCGACCGGAATAAAATATGCGAGGATCCGGTGCCCGGCTGAATCCATCCCCGCGTCCCGCAGCTTCAGGCTGACGGTGGAGTCGGCGAGCACCGCGGGCAGTAATTCCGTAGCCTGTTCCCGGTCATCGGGTGCAATTGCCAGCACGTCGGTGCTGCCAATCCGTTGCAATGGGAGTGCATGGACGGTGTAGATCCTCAGGATGAATCCACAGCCGGTCAGAAAGGCGATGAGTACGATGAGGAGAGCGGCTCCCCGGGCTATTCGCACGGGTGCGGGCGCGACAGCCCGGACGGGAGTTGGAGTTTTTTTGACCGGCTGCGGCAGGAACATGCCTGTCCGTTCCAGATAATCCTTGTAGGTCTGGCCGAACCGATCAAGCATGCGTCTTTCCTCGTCCCGGGCAAGAATGTAATAGAGGAACAGCATGACGCCGAGAAGGACGAGTGTCAGAAATCTCGGCCACATGATGGCGAGTCCCAGTGCGGCCAGGGCGAGCCCGGCATATTGCGGGTGTCGGATAATTCTGTACAATCCCCGTACCGATGGACCTTTCTTCAGCAGCTTCCCAAGATATACCTGGAACGCGCAGGCGAGGAAAATTGCGAGACCCAGGATAAAAAACCAGGATCCCGCAAGCCGGATTCCCATCAGGAAATCATCAGGCGGTACAATCATATGGGGCAGAAAAAAGGCGGTGAGCCAGCGGGTTACCGGCGATTGGTTCAGCACGAGCAGGACCGGATTGAACACCGAATAAAAAAATGCGGCGAAGGGGCTGATCATGATGACAATTTCTAAGGCCACGACAAACGCGAGAACGATGGCGCTGTTGGCCGACAGATGCTTTAACATATAGATCCCTTTCCAAAAATTAGGTCATTTTCGCGGGGGGGACAAACCGTCATCCCGCCGAAAGCAGCCGGAGATGGGTAGACAAGAAATTCCTTCACCGCAACTCTCGTGATAACGGAACCGCGAAGCTGATAATTTGCGATTAACGGGCCTGAAATTCGATGCAACCCGTTTGTGGACGAAGCGAGGAAGGGGACGATCTAAATCCTGAGATTACCTTGCAGGATAAAAAGATCCGGGGGAGACTCGAGGATGGCGACCCGTTGAAAATGCTTCTGAGGCTGAAATTTATCCGGGGAAGGTGTCGCAGGTGCGGGGGCAGCAAACGTATCCCCGTGAGTTAACGGCTCTGTCTTTTCATATGCTTCGAGGGTTTTCGCAACCTCTGCACGCAGCGGGCAGGTTGTCTGCTCTTTGTATCCTCTTTCGGTCTGTAACGGGCACGATACCGGTTCAACCCTCCTGTGGCAGCACTCTGTACAGATCGAGGCATGTGTTTTTGTTGTTTCACCCTGTCTCGAGTAACAGCGTACGGCCGCCCAGACATTATCGGTCTGTGTAGAGAGGAATACCAGCAGCAGGAGATATGTGAAGAGGGATTTTTTCATCTGTTCATTCAATCAATATACGAATATTTACCGAAGTCCACCATGCCTCGAAGGTGTTCCCGGGCGGATGAGGTGAATAAACGAGGGGCCTTTCCGTCGAATCCCTGGTCTCAAATGCTAATCCCGATGGCGGCCCCGGGCATTTTTATGCAGGCGGGGTTTATTTCATGAGTACAAGTTTGCGCGTCTGTGTAAAATATGAAGCCCGGAACCGGCAGAAGTATACGCCACTTCCCCATCTGCTCGCATTCCATTCCACCGATTTGAAACCGGGCTTTTCCACTCCATCCACCAGTGTTGCAATTTTTTGTCCGACGACATTGTAAATTGTTATCGTTACCCTGCTCTCGACAGGGAGTTGATAGCGCAGAACGGTGCTCGGATTGAACGGATTGGGATAATTCTGGTCGAGCGCAAAGTGATCCGGTATCATGGGGTTGTCGGAAATCCCTGACGCGGGAGGAGATGGCGGTAATTCGGAAGTAGGGACAATCCTGATGTGATTTGCCGACGTTGTCGGCCCCGCTGACAGAATCAGCTGTCCGTTTCCGCTGACCTTGATCCAATATCCATTCCCCGGATCGATGGAATCCTCCTTGACATAACCGTTAGTATACCCGAAGATATTGCTTGTCACCATACCGGGCGGTATGCTTGTTATCGATGATACGGGGATCGGCTGGGAGATCGCGCCGATGAGATTCCATCCGGTTGTCACCTGGATGGTATCCAACAGGATCGCTGTGCCATCGATGTTCACAGAACCTGATGATCGATATTTGAGCCAGTATCCGCTGCCCGGATCCATGACAAGGCGGATCTGATATCCACCGGAGGTGTATGCAAATGCTCCGCTTGATGCACCCGGGAAAAGGACCTGAACGGAATCATTTACGGGTATCGCGGGTAAAGAGACAAGATTCCAGCCCTGGGTGACTGATACTGTTTGCTCGGCAGGAGTCGATCCTGATACCGGCCCTATTTTTGCAAGAAAACCATCGAATGTACTTCCGCCGCTTGAGATGTCGTGCGTATCAAACCGGAGCGATGTATCGGTATATTCCCCGACCACGAGAATATTCCCCGCCCGATCGGCCTCGATATCGCTCGGTGACTCATTCGACCTTCCGCCGTCGATCGACTTAACCCAGAGAGACTGGCCGAGGGAGTCGTGTTTGGCGATAAAGACATCATACTGTCCGGGATTCGTATTCCAGAGTGTAAACCTGCCGACCGGCAGGGAAGGGCTGGTGTAATATCCCGCCAGCGTAGAACTGCCTGATTTGTCTATTGTCATTGCCGTCGGTACAGCGGCGTTCTCTGCGCCTGGTTGAATCGCCCACAGGGGTGATCCCTGTGGTGAATATTTTACGAGGAATGTTCTCAGGAAGCTCTGGATGTATAAGGGATCGCCTACAGTTGTACTCCCGAACGTAATTGTCGAGCTTTCAAAATCTCCGCCAACATAGACGTTGCCCGAACCATCGACGGCAATACATCTCCCCTCATCCCGCTGATCACCACCTGCGCTTTGCGACCAGAGCGCGGTTCCGTTTGTATTGAACTTTGCCACGAACATGTCTTCGTGTCCGTTGTTTGTCAGGGCAGGGGTGGATCCGATCGTCAGGGAGCTGCTGGTGAAATATCCCGTGCAATAGACGTTTCCTGATGAATCGGAGATTACCTTGTAGGCCTCCTCGACCCCCGGTCCACCTATCTGACTTGACCAAAGTGCCGTTCCGGCGGAATTATATTTGGCGATGTAGACATCAAATGAACCGGCATTTGTCAGTGCCGGTGTCGAGCCGATCTGGAGCGATGAGCTTGTAAACTGGCCCACGATATAGACATTACCCCCTCCGTCGACGGCAACGGACTGTCCATACTCGTCGAGCGTGCCGCCTGCAACCCTCGCCCAGATGGCACGTCCCGCAGCGTTGTATTTGACGAGAAACATATCATAGTCGGTGCTCGGCTTTGCGACCGAGACCGTATCGAATGTTATGGGATTGCTGTTGAAATATCCCGTGATATAGACATTGCCGGTATGATCAACCGCAATCCCGTACGCCACCTCATCCCCCGTCCCTCCTCCGGTCGTGGCCCAGACCAGGTTTCCGGCGGGATCGTACTTTGCGATGTAGATATCAGCTCCTCCGGCAGATGGCATCGATCCGTTGCCAAGGTTGACGGAGCCGATGAAGTATCCCGTGGTATAGACATTACCCGAATCGTCCGTTGCGAGTGCTGTGGCGAGATCACCCGGTGTGGCTCCCAGATTATTTGCCCACACCCAGGGTGGCGTGTTGGCTATTCTCCACCGTGAAAAACAGGACGCTGGCTTACCTCCTGCCATTGAAAAATATCCGCCGACATAGAGATCGCCCCGTGTCGGATGGAGGACATAAACGTTGCCATTTGTTCCTGAGCCGAGTGCCGACCAAGCGCTTCCGTCCCATTTCGCCAGATGGTTGACACTCACCGCTCCTGCGGTGGTGAAGTACCCCGCCGCGTAGAGATCAGTTCCGGTAGCGGCAAGTGCTGTTACGATGGGATAGGTGCCGCCAATCCCGGTTCCGACTGTGGACCAGCCGCTGCCATCCCATTTGGCAATACCCTGCGACCTGATCCCTCCGGCTGTGTCAAATACGCCGCCGACATATAAATCCGGACCGCGCGCTGCGAGGGCAAAGACAGCGGAAAGATTCGCTCCGCTTACCCCTGAACCCAATGCTGACCAGGTGCTTCCGTCCCACTTTGCAATGTAATTGACGGTTATACCGCCTGCAATGGTGAAATCTCCCCCCGCATATAAATCCGTACCCATGACTGTGAGTGTGTTTACCAAATTGTTCACACCGGTTCCGAGCGCTGACCAGCTGCTCCCGTTCCACTGTGCTATATACGAGGCCGGGTTACCCCCGGCGGTAAAAAAGGATCCCCCCGCGTAGAGATTCGTTCCGTCGGTTGTCAGGGCATTAACCGGCCCGTTTGTTCCGGTTCCTACGGGAGACCAGCTGGTCCCGTCCCATCTTGCCATATAACTTGCAGGAACTCCGCCTGCGGTGTCAAAATATCCTCCTGCATACAGATAGCCGCCCATGACGGCGAGGGCATAAACATCCGCATTCATCCCCGAACCGAGCGTCGACCAGCTGTTCCCGTCCCATTTCAGCACGTCATTGACAGTCGCATTGTCTGTGGTCACGAACGAGCCGCTGACATACAGGTCTGAACCAGACGAGGCCATTGCCACGACCTGGTAATTTAAGCCAAGGCCTGAAGATCCGTCATACAGGGGAGACCAGCTTGTGCCGCTCCATTTTCCGATGCTGCTGACATTCATTCCTCCCGCTGTCGCGAAATACCCGCCTGCCAGAACGCCTGAGTCTACAGCCGCCAGGCTGTAAACCACATTACTCGTTCCTGTTCCAAGCAACGACCAGCTTCCGTTCCACTTTGCGACATTGTTGACATTCAGAACTCCGATCAAGGTAAATGATCCACCCACATACAGATCAGTACCATTTGTGGCCAGGGCATTTACCTCCGTAAAAATCGCACCACCCCCGACACCGAGTCCGAGTGCGGACCAGGAACTGCCGTCCCATTTGGCAACATTATTGACGGTGACACCGCCTGCGCTCGCGAATGATCCTCCTGCGTAGAGATCCGTGCCGACCGATGCCAGAGCATAGACCCAACCGCTAGTCCCCGCGCCCAGGGCAGACCAGCTGTTTCCATTCCATTCGGCTATGAAATTCGCCGACACGCCGCCTGCCGAATCGAAAAGTCCCCCTGCATAGAGATTCGTTCCGATGACTGTAAGTGCGTTGACGTTGGAATTCAGGCCGGATCCGAGCGCGGACCATGTGCTCCCGTCCCATTTCGCCACCCTGTTGGCACTTATGCCGCCGGCCTGCTCAAAATTTCCGCCGGCGTATAGATCGGTTCCAATCACGGCCAGCGAATTGACATACCACTCGTTCATGCCGAGACCGAGCGCGGTCCAGTTGTGCCCGTCCCACTTCGCGATGTGATTTGCCGGCGAGGTGCCGGCATTATAGAACCAGCCCCCGACATAAAGGTCAGTACCGATCACTGCCATGGCCAAAACTGTATTATCGACGCCGGATCCGAGGGGCGACCAGCTGGAACCATTCCATTTGGCAATGTAGCTGGCACCGGAAACCCCCGCCGAGATAAAATTTCCTCCGACATAAATATCGGTTCCCATGACGGCAATGGCGTAGACCTGTCCGCTTATTCCGTGAAAACTGAAACGACTATCCCACGAAGTATCCGCAATTCCCGAGATGGTTGTTTGGGCCTGGGGCATAAACCGGGGTTCACCATGAGGTCCAAGCGATATCTTCCAGCCTGCCGGGTCGAGGCTGCCGGAAAAGTGGGGTGGGACATTCAGCGTGCCGTCAGGTTTGAGGAATTTTGCGACTGGCTCCGCAGTCTGGGCGTGCAAATCTTGGGGGGGCGTGAAGGATATAAGACATGCACACGCAAGGAAAAGAACGATATACTTCATCAGAACAACTCCTATGATATAGAAGCATCTTCATTACCAATATAGCGAGTGGTTGTTTGGGTGGCAATCACGCGTTTGCGGGGGGTGGGGTATTTCACGCATTTCGATGGCGCAAAACCTTGGACCCTGAAAGGGGGGCTGCGCGGGGTCCCGAATGGGAAGAATTTCCCCATTTATTCGTTCCTAAATGCCACTTAATGTGGAATTTTGACATTGCCTGTTTAATTCGGTAAAATTGTGCCGGAGGCTAGATATAGCACTGTTTATTCGGGCACATTCACCAGGAAAAGGCAGCTTGCCTATATTGATAACATACTGAAAGGATCCAACCATGAAACAGGTTACCATCCTGATCATCTCCATAGTAGTAATCCTCGCACTTTTCACTCCGGGAAAAATTCATGCACAGATTCACGACTATGGGATAAAGTTTGGTTTGCAGGGGAACGGTGCGTTGCCTGCGACTGAATTCTGGGAGAGTAACGGTCTCAAGGGCTCGTACATAGGCCGTGGATTGGTGAGATTTGAACTGGGCTCCTTGTTCCAGATCGAACTGGGGGGTGGATACGGGTCGCTTGCGGGACTCGATTTTGTAGGCCACTATTACAGGACGGAAATCATTCCGGCTGATTTGCGGCTTATGGTAAATCTTCTCGAAAATGACAGCTGGAATCCCTATCTCTATGCCGGGATCGGAGGAATGCATTACAAGGTCATGCGGCTTCCCGTTTCGATCTCGCCAAAATCAGTGGTGGATAGCGGATATACCGGTTACGTTCCTGCCGGTCTCGGGTTTGAGTTTGCGCTCGCCGATTTTTTTCTCGTTGATATCAGCGGGGGTGTGAATTATTCCTTCACTGATAACCTGAATTATTACAAGGAGGGGACGCCGACGGATGCGTGGTATTCGGCTGGTGTCGGCTTGATCTTTGTCACCGGGGGCGGAAACGCCGATAACGACGGCGACGGGCTGACGAATAAGGAGGAAAAACAGCTCGGAACCGATCCGAACAACCGCGACACCGATGGTGATGGATTATCGGATGGCGATGAGGTCAATAAATACCATACCAATCCGCTGAAGGTTGACAGTGACGGCGACGGTTTGTCGGATTACGACGAAATCATGAAATACCATACTGATCCGAATAAATTCGATACCGACGGCGATGGCCTGTCTGACGGGGATGAAGTTCTGAAGTATCATACCGATCCGTTGAAAGTCGATACGGATGGTGATGGGCTGTCGGATGGCGATGAGGTCCTTAAATATCACACCGATCCGCTGAACCGGGACACCGATGGTGACGGTTTGACTGATGGCGATGAGGTGCTGAAATATCACACCGATCCGCTGAAGGCGGACACTGATGGCGGCGGCGTAAATGACGGTCAGGAAATCGCCAACGGAACAAATCCTTTGGATCCCACCGATGACGTGCCGAAGAAGCAGCAGGAGCTCAAGGCTCAGGTCGGTGTGCCGATCGTGCTTGAGGGGATTGTCTTCAAGAGCGGAAGCGCGCAGATCAGTCCTGAGTCCGAAGATATCCTGATGCAGGCATACAACACCCTCGACCGGCATCCGGAGATTCAGGTTGAAATTCAGGGCCATACCGACAACACCGGAAAGCATGCGATGAACATGAGGCTTTCTAAGGGACGCGCGGAAGCAGTCAAGGCATGGCTGGTCAACAAGGGGATTGCCGCGAGCAGGATCACGACGAAGGGATTCGGGCCAGATAAGCCGATCGCACCCAATACAACGCCAGAAGGGAAGCAGAAGAATCGCCGGATCGAGTTTCTGCGTACAAAATAAATATTATGACATCTCTTCACCGTGCCCGTACACGTGTACGGGCACGGTCGCTGCAAAGATTGCGGATACCGAGGGGAAAGCGTACTGTTTGTTTCCGGCAGCCATCTTTTTTGGCGAAGATTCCCCGAGGCTATTTGAAAGTGTTCAATGTCCCGCCCAAAAGATTATCCGAGTCCGGTCTGCACCCTTGGGGTAAGCTCTTCATTAACATGACGTTACGGACCGCGCCGTAGAACGTGAGTTCTACAACAGGGGATTTGATTATGACCGGAAAGTGGTCTACCTTTCTCTTAAGGCCGAGTGTCGGCCCCGCACCCGGTCCGAATCAGTATATCGGGGCGGAAGATAGGGGGACCATCATGGATTTATTCGTTCAGCTCATATTTGGAGCCGTCGGTGGGAGTCTCGGTGGCTTGATGTTCAGGAATCTGAGTCTCACCACGGTTGGTAACTGTCTCGCCGGAATTGTCGGTGGATGTGTCGCCGGTCAGCTTCTCCGTAACGCGACAACCATCGGGAATAACGTTGTTGGAGACGTTGCCGGTGGCTTTCTCGGCGGCATTGTTGTGCTGGCAATCGTCGGATTTATAAAAAACGCCCTGGTGGGACAGCAATAGCGGGATTCGGGGAGAATTTTGTTCAGAGGGGGACATCAGCCGATCACTGTGTCCCCATCAGATTATCCGTTCATGATTCAGGTTTGATATATTCTGATCCACTTCTTACCTTCAGTTTACTCAAATTTGTTAAGCCGGTTTTTCCGGTATCCGTGATGGACATGACATTATATCATAGAATAGACAGCTATTTGAATACGTTATCCCAGGTGGTCATTTTATTCATTCTCTGGACATGCCTGCCGGATATGGCCAATGGCCAATCGGCGCCCTGGAAGAAATTTGGCGATGGACTTTCCATGGCAGAATTTGATTCACCCCGTAAGTCCGCGGACGGCGATTCGAAGATCACCGTCGTCAAGATCGATCCGGCATATTACACCTTCAAACTTCTCTGCGCATCCGAACAAAAGACACGACCCATGACGGCGAGGGAATGGTGCAGGAAACATCATCTTGCTGTGGCAGTCAATGCCGGGATGTTTCAGGCGGACGGCTTTGTCAACGTGGGATATATGAAGAATTTTTCACATGTCAATAATGGTAAATTCAACAGTTATAAGGCATTCCTCCTGTTTAATCCTCTCTCAAGGGGGATCCCCGAGGTACAGCTCCTTGACCGGGAGTGTCAGAATTTTGACGAGATGAAGGGTAAGTACAATACCATCATCCAGAATATCAGGATGATCAGTTGCCAGGGGAAAAACACATGGAGCCAGCAGGCGAAGACGTGGAGCATGGTCGCCCTGGGGAGCGATACATCCGGAAACATTCTCTTTCTCTTCACGCGATCACCCTATTCCGTGCATGATTTCATCGATATTCTTCTCGGACTCCCGATCGGAATATCCACGACCATGTATCTCGAGGGGGGGCCTGAGGCATCACTCTATTTTTCCGCTGAGGGGACTGAGATAGAGAAGTCGGGGAGATTAGAGGCAGGTTTCAGCCTGGATGAGACGAGTGAGTTTGCCTGGCCCATACCCAATGTCATTGGTATTGTAAAAAAGGGAACGCGGTAAGAGGGCTATCCACCGGAGGGGCAGAGAATATTTCGGTTGTGATCCGGAGCTGAACCGATAATCAGGTGCTGTGCTCTTGTGATGAGACAATCGTTCCGTAGATTTTTTCAAGTTCCTGACCGATGACCGACCATTCGTATCTGGACCGTACCAGCTCGTAACCATTCTGAATCATCCTGAACCTTAGAGGCTGATCGCGTAAAAGCCGGACCACTGCATCCGCAAATTCCGCAGGATCGTCGGCAAGGAGGATTGACTCACCGTTCCGCACGTCGATTCCCTCGGATCCGACGGCGGTCGAGACGATCGGTTTCTTCATTGACATCGATTCAAGAACTTTCAGCCTGGTTCCTCCCCCCATGCGCAGAGGGACAACATACACGCTGGAGCGCCAGACATAGGGCCGGACATCATCGACAAAACCTGTGACGACGACATGATCGGACGCCCGTGCCTGCAGGGCTTTTGGAGGGCCGCTGCCAACGATGTATAGTTTCGCTTCAGGGATTTGTTTTTGGATTAATGGGAATATGTTATCCAGGAAATGAAGCATTCCGTCGTAGTTCGGGAGATACGACATCACGCCGGTAAAAACGAGGGAAAACGGTTCCGGGGGTAGATCGCCCGGCGAGAAGTATTTTGCATCGACACCGTTGGGCACCACATATTTTACTCTCTCCGGGACATCACGGTCAAGGATTTGCTTGTCGCGCATCGATGTAACAATCAGGGCATCCTGGTTCAATATGGCTCCGATTTCCTCGCGGTGGAATTTTTTGTATTCCGAACGGTAATGAAGGCCCCGGAGGGGTGATCTGCTGTTGACCCACATCCTCCGGTAGTTGTCGTATTCCACATTATGTGCATCGAGCAGCCTGACTGCCTCCGTTTCCAGTGCATAGGATCCCATGTGGGCGAATTCTGTCTGGATAATATCATAGGGCTGTTTTTGCACCCTGTTTTTGAGTGTTTCCCTCATGATTCCGCTCTGGGCGAGGTTGAACAGCACGCTGTGTCTCGAGATCAATGAGTGAGCTTGTGCAAGCCTCCTGTATCGGACCGGCCAGTGGGTAAATGGAACAATGGTCACCTCCCTGAGACGGGGGCCAAGGTGTTCACGCAATTCCTTTTCCTGGTCGGGTGTGCCGTAACTGATGACGCTTATGTCGTTTCGTTGGGCTGCAAGCCGCAGGAGATGGTAGACCCTGAGCGCACCGCCAAAATTTGCAGGGATAGGAACGTACGGAAGTACAAAGAGGATCTTCACCGAGTGATTGAATGATTGGGGGAGGGAGTTGTTGATGATTCCGGCAGACCGCGACAGGGAGATGACGATGGCACCCTGATGGTGGATTTCACGCGTGGCTCAAAGCGGGAGTGAAGGGTCAGGATAATCGCTTAAATATTCCGGTGTAAACCCAGCCGGAATAACTGAAATACGGAACGGTGAATTTTCTGAAGAACTTCTCAAGAAAAAGCTCGGCGGCGAATAATATTCTCTCGGGTACAACTTTTATCCGTCTCAGCAGCCTGAACTCAAACCCATAGGTCATCGCATCGACGCAGGTAAAATTCGGATTTTCGACCAGACGCCGGTATTTCCACACATTATACGATTTGAAATGAAATTTCCTGTTTTTCATCATCCACGGGCTCGGTACGGCATAGTCGGGGTGGTCATCCTCGGGTGCGGCATTTGAGTTCCCCCGGAGGAGTGATCGCAATTTCTTCCTCCAGACGTAGTCGATATCGCTCAGGGAGTACGTGTTTGTCAGATTGATGAGAAGATAACCGCCCGGTCTGACTACGCGTTTTAGTTCCCTTAGGGCTTTTTCATCGCTGAGGAGATATCCGAGAACACCGATGCAGAGAACCAGATCAAATTCGGCGTCCTTGAACGGGAGATGTTCAACGTCACCGATGAGGAGGTGGACCTTTCCCGCGGACGCGTTCCCATTGAGCCGTTTTTTGATGGTTTCAATCATCTCGGGGGCAATGTCGGTTCCACTGCACTCGAATCCCATTTTTAGAAGCTCTTCGATGTAGACTCCCGATCCAAAACCGACGTCAAGGGCTTTACCGGGTTGAAGATCGGGGAGCTTTCTGAGCATCTCGAATGCGTATAATTTTCGTCGCCGGATGACGCGTGCAAAATAGGTATCTTCGGTATGGTACAATCCACCCTGCCAATCCTTGCTTTCATCAAAGAAGGTTGTGACCTTTTTTTTCTGTTCTTCTGTCTCCATTGGGGACGAGTGTCTTTCTACTGTGTTATTTGGCTGTGTAATCCTCAGAGCGGGGGTGCGGCACCGTCCGTGATGTTTCTCTGGAGCCGTCGCCGCATGACAAAATAAGCATCCTTTATAGTCGGTAACGGGTCTTTGGCTGACCAGATATGGTGAACGATATCCCCCCGGAGGGATTTTAACCAGGAGCCGTATGATAATTCTCCGAGGCGGTGGTAACCGTGCAATGCTTTGAGATCCCTTGAAATATCGAGCCACCTGACCCCGGTACGGTAGTGGTTTTCCAGCGGACACTTCATTCCAATGATGTCATAGTAGGCGATGGCGGAGATGTTCAGCCCCGCTCCGGTCGACAGATAACACCAGAGGCTGTTCCGGGTGTGAATTTCGATGATTTTCATTGCTTTGGTGTCCGGATCGCGTTTGAACTGAACATTAAAATGCCCCACAATGTTCATTTTCCGGGCCACATCAACCGCCAGATCCCGCATGTCCTCAAACTGAACGGTTTCCACGTATGTTGCAACACCGGCATGAATCGGATAGATCCTGAGTTTGTGACCGATGAAATAGGCCAGCAGATTCTGCTGCCTGTCGAAGTACAAATTCGCGCTGAAAAGGTCGGTATCATTCCCGGCGATATATTCCTGGATGATGACCTGATCGTTAATCTGCGCGACTTTTTTATAATAGGATATGAGTTCATCCCTGGTATCGCATTTGATGGCTTTCCGATAGGGCCCGACGATTTCGAGAAATTTTGGGTTCCACCAGTAATCCTTGTTTGCCGGTTTAATGACGCATGGATAGGTGATTTTGTCGGCACAGTCGGTGAGTTCATCCATCGATCGTGGTGTGAAGGTTTGGGGGACGGGAATTCCCAGGCGGCGCGTCATCTCTGCGAAGAGGCGCTTGTCGAGTACCCCTTCCACGATGTCCTGATCGGGGAGGTTGAACTGGTAATATTCCGAAAGTTGAGACCGGTAGCGGGAAAATGTCAGGACTGCGCGATCGTCGTCGCTGAAGAAGATCATCTTCTGTTTCTGGGTTTTTCCAAACTCCACCAGTTCCTTCGCAAAGCTCTCCGACGTTGTGTGTGAGAATCGGACACGCCGCCGGCAGTATTTGGAGTAGAGTGCGACATTGTCGTCGTAGTGAGAACCAACGTAGAGTGGGATACCAGCCTCACCCAGGCTCCGGACGAGGCCGATTTCGCCTACGACGAGTGCGGTTGGTAAGTTGGATCCTGTCATGATACACCGGGATGATGTATGATGGTGCGAACGATCGACCGTCTTCCATTGATCCAACCGCTCGTTCTGCACCGCCGCGGGGGTTGTAGTCCGTGAAAATCAAAGAATGAGGCGGTATTCGAACGTTCATGCTCCGGACCGGACGTTACATCCTTGTATTTCATTTGGATGAGAATAATGAGATCGTTCTGAGTTGGGTGAGAAGAACGGTATTACTCCTGAAAAATGAAAAGAGATACAAGCGACCCTCTCGCTTGGTATGAATAACAGACATTACTTTCGGCTCTTCGCGCTTGGTATCTCTGGTATTAAATACCGTAAACCATATAATTATATGATATTTAATGTAACAAACATTTACTGCGCTATCAATGGATGAAATATTAAAATTTCATTAAATTTTCTTAATTATTCTCAAAGTACTCAATCTGGCACGGGAGAACTATGGCATTATGCCTGCCTGAGGAGGGAATTCCGTGGGGTAATTTTTTCGACAAAATCCTACCTCGGGAAAATGCCCGCCGGCGGCTTCCCTCCGGTGATGTACCGGCCTGTGGGGTCTGATGGACCTGATTTTCTGGGTCCGGTGACTTGATTGCAATGAAAATTTCGTTAACTTTTATGTGAAAAATCAGCATTTCAGGCTCGTGATGACGGGACAATGTAGCAGGGTCTTCCATTCACATTCTTCAAAGAGTGCATGATGTCATTGAAATCTCTTTTTACCGTTTTACTCCTTCCGCTCACGGTTATACTCGGGTTATTGATTATCGGAGTTGCCATTCTGACGTTCTCGGACAAGCAGATTGTTGGAAGGGTCATCATCATTATTGCCGTAATCTATTATGTTGCCATAAGTTTCGAGCTCGTTCCGTCTTTATTGCTTCGTCCGCTTGAATACCGTTATCCGTCTCTGTGTGAATATACACCGGTCGCCCTTATTGAAAAATACCCGGATATAAAATGGATTATCGTCTTAAGCGGGGGGCATACCACCAGTCCGGAAGTTCCGCTCAGTCTCCAGGGGACGCGTGTATCGACGGTTCGTCTGGTGGAGGGTATTCGCCTGCTGAGGATTTATCCGCAGGCAAAACTTTTGTTGTCGGGAGGGGAATATAGTGGCCAGATATGCGACGCGGACGCGATGGCTGCCATGGCTAAGGATCTCGGAGTGAGCGATCAGAGTATTGTTCTCGAGCGGGAATCCACGGATACCCAAAATCAGGCCCGGATGATCCAGCATATTGTAGGGTCTGATGGCAGTATTCTTGTTACCTCGGCGGCACATGTCGTACGGGCGCTGGGGTTTTTCAACAAGTTAGGGATGCATCCAATACCGGCTCCGACCGACTATCTCGTAAAAACCCGGGAGATAACCGACAGGTTTTATTATCCAAATGAAGAATCCATGTTAAAGTTCCGGACAGCTTTTCATGAGTATTTCGGAATCCTTTGGGGCAAAATGACGGGAAAAATTTGAAAATTTCACGCGGAGGTCCCGTGGGAAGGCATCCGGGAGGTGAATCACAACAGAGATTTCTGCTTTAATGATTGATGGAGTTAGCGGATCACGCTAACTCGTTTATTATTGATGATTTAGGCACATTCCGTCTTGGGTTGTAATTTCCCGCTGTCTAGCCCCCGCCCACTATCCCACAGTCGATGAGATACGAGTTATGTTGATCCGTAAATCTTCGATTCATGTCTGAATGTTAAGATATTTAACGGATGTTGGGTTTAATTCCGGACTGAGGGGACGAGAAAGGGATAGATCTCCTTCGGGTAAGCAATTTTAACGCACCCGAGACCTGCCTGAAGCTGTGAAATATCGTTTCCTGCCAGAGTTTCCGGGGATATGGGTTTGAAAAGAGGAGCATAGAGCGTACATCGCACTGAATTCTTTGATATAAGCAGGAAACAGAGCGTTTGAAGCACAAACAAAGTGAAAATTTTTTAATGTGATAAAAGGTCATTTCCCGTAAAAATCCGTTGAGGCTCGCGTATGAGATTTGTATATTATTTTTGTGGAGAAAATATCTCCATATCATCATTTCTGTCAAATCAATTGTTTAATTGACCTCCTGCCCAATCTCTGAGGGGATGGGGATGTGGTTTTGTTCATTTAAAACTAAGCTCGCGAATTCTGCTTTAAGGGGATAAAGGTGGAGAATGCTGATACGACAGGACAAGGATTGTCGATGTGCGCTGCAATAGATGATCGTCCGGATAACTTCTGGAGCGGAATATGAAAATTACCTTTCGTTTGATACTCTCGCTGCTTGGATGTGCAATCCTGATCACAGCCATCTTTACCTATATTCAGGTAAAACACGAGGAACAGCATCTGACCGGTGAGTTGAATCGTCGGATGTCGGGCATTGCCGCGGGGATGGAAGCCGCCGTCGCCGATTATCTGGAAGCGGGATCCCGGGAACGATTACGAACATATGTGGAGCAGTACACCACACGCGATCCGTCAATCAGCATTGCGGTCTATGACCATCAGGAGGCATTTACCGACGGGGATGGGTGGAACGATTCGTCCCGTCAGATTCAGTCAAAATATATTCTGAAATCCCGGGCCGGTCGGAGTGATGTCTCCGGTTACGAATACCTTGCGGGGGCGCGGTATTTTATATTTGCCCTGCCAATCTATCGGGGGGAGGAGTTTATCGGAAGGCTTTTACTGGGGACTGACGCATCGTATATCGACGACAGAATCTCTGAAATCTGGAGAAACAGCCTCGTCCAATTGTTGATGTTGTCCCTCCTGATAATCCTGACGACAGTCATTGTCATGCGCGGGAGCATCACCGGACCGATCGCACAGATTGCAAGTTGGTTGCAGGGAATCCGGCTGGGGAAAGACAGGCAACCGATGAACATGCCCCGGGGGGATATCCTTGGACCGCTGGCAAGGGAGGTTACACTGCTGACAAAAAATCTTGCTCTTGCCCGCGCCTCAGCCGAGGCTGAGGCCAGGCTGCGTGTGGAATCGGAATCGACATGGACCTCCCAGCGCCTCCGGGAAACAATCAGGCAGGAGTTGGGAAGCAGGAATCTCTATATCATCTCGAACCGCGAGCCATATATGCATCAGAGAAAGGGCGGGGAAACCTCCTGCATCGTTCCGGCCGGCGGGCTGGTGACAGCTCTGGATCCCGTGATGCGTGCTTCCGGAGGTGTATGGATCGCCCATGGGAGCGGCAATGCAGATGTGGAGAACTCCGATCGGGACGGCAAACTGAGGGTACCTCCGGAGGAACCGTGTTACACTCTGAAGCGCGTCTGGCTTACAAAAGCTGAGGAGGAAGGGTATTATTATGGGTTTTCCAATGAAGGAATATGGCCGCTCTGTCACATAACTCACACCAGACCCATCTTTCGTCCCGATGATTGGAGTGACTATCAATCGGTCAATCAAAAATTTGCTGATGCGGTGCTTGATGAAATCCGGGGTGAAGATGAACCAACGGTACTGATTCAGGATTATCATTTCGCGCTCCTTCCGTATTTGATCAAATCGAAACGCCCCGATGCCCGGGTGGCTATATTTTGGCATATTCCTTGGCCCAATCCCGAATCGTTCGGTATCTGTCCATGGAAGAGGGAAATCCTCATTGGCTTACTTTCAGCCGATTTGGTAGGTTTTCAGATTCAGTATCATTGCAATAATTTTCTTGAGACCGTGGACAGGTTCCTTGAATCAAAAATCGACTGGGAAGAGTTTTCCATAACCCGCAATGATCACCGTACGTCGGTCAAACCTTTTCCCATCAGTGTCGCATTTCCGGCCCTTCATGAGCCTGAGGGAAAGGGGGAGGCGGCAAAGGCAAGCCTGGTGCGGAAAACCGTACAGGAGCTTGGAAAGTCCATTGAATTTCTTGGTGTCGGTATTGACCGGATCGATTATACAAAAGGGATTGCTGAACGGTACAAGGCGATCGAGCGGTTCTTTTATAAATACCCGGAGTTTAAGGAGCGGGTGACCTTTGTTGAGCTTGGAGCGCCAAGCAGGACGCACATCAAGCGTTATCATGATCTTCTTGCCGAGATCGAGGCGGCAGCAAGCGACATAAACTGGAGGTTGCAGACGGCAAAATGGACACCGATCGTCTATTTTGAGGCGCACCATAATCATGTGACCATCAACCTTCTCTACAAGGCCTCGCGTTTTTGCATGGTAACTTCACTTCATGATGGTATGAACCTTGTTGCGAAGGAATTTGTCGCATCCCGGGATGACGAGGATGGGGTTCTCATCCTCAGCCAGTTTACCGGAGCGGTCCGCGAATTACAGGACGCACTTGTCGTAAATCCTTATGATATTGAAGAGATGGCCGATGCAATCTACCGGGCTGTGACGATGCCTGATACCGAACGCAGCGACCGGATGAGGAGGATGCGTGCGCAGCTCAAGGAGCATAACATTTACCGGTGGGCCGGCAACCTTATTTCGACGCTCTGCAGAATCCGTGTGAAAATTCCGTCACCGCAGGAAGTTGCATGACCCAAACCCATCTGTTTGGTGACAATTGCTGGGCGAAAATTCGGAAAAGGCTGGCGGAAGCGGATGGTCTCTATATCTTTCTGGATTATGATGGGACGCTCGTTCCCATCAGGAGGCGGCCTTCCCTGGCACTGCTCTCACCTGCGGTTCGTTCCCTGATACGCCGGTTATCGGGGATGCCGAAGACTTTCGTTGGTATTGTCACGGGACGCTCGCTCGCCGATATCAGGCGTCTTGTCGGAATTCGGGGGATTCTCTATGGTGCCAATCACGGCCTTGAGCTATCTCTCAATGGTGAGTACTGGAAGCACCCGGAGGCGGACCGCTACAGGGCCCGCCTCTCGCTGTTCCGGAGACTTCTGGGAAGCCGATTCAGGGGTATCCGCGGAATATTCGTCGAACACAAGGGCGTGACGTTCAGCGTGCATTATCGTGAGGTCAGAAGATCCGAAATTCCAAGGGTGGAAAAAATTGTCGAGGATACTTTTCAATCATTCAAACGTGATATTAAAATTACGCCGGGGAAAAAAGTGTTTGATGTCCGCCCACGTATCCGCTGGAATAAAGGTTTTGCTGTCCGGAGGATCCTGCAAACGTGCGGTGTCCGCCGGGGATCGGTCGTCCTGTACATGGGTGATGACACGACTGATGAGGATGCATTCAGGCTTCTGCGCACAAGGGCAATTACCATACGCGTTGGACCCAAGCTTGTTGCCCATGCAGCTTATTTTCTGGAAGATCCATCCGAAGTGAGGCAGGCTTTGCAAAGGATTCTGAAGTTGCGGAATACGACAAAAGGTGGGGCATGAATCTGATACCCGAAAAGCCTTTTCACTTTCATACTCGTCAGAATCTGACGTACCTTCTGGGACGGAGAGCCAGAAACATATCAGGTTTGCTGGCCGGGATCAAGGAACTTCCGTTATCCTCGATATATTATCATACCCATCATTACCTCGATCAGCACGAATTCCTCTCGCCGGAACCGCCGAATGATTACGCCTACTGGGTGACGAATGTTCTGCAGAATGATGTCCTCGGGGAGGAGATAGCCGGTATCGACCTCAGGGCATTCTCCTCGTTGCAGGATATACAGGTGAAATTGGTTGAAATACTGGAGAATACCGTTACGTCGGATCCCGAATCATCGCTGCGCGTGGTCCCGGCAGGAGAGGAATTTCATTTTATGGCGGCGCAAACGTTTGTGTTCCCGACTGAATATGTTGCAAGGGACTTGCGGGAATTCCTCGATTGTCTCCAGAAGGTTTCAAATTACTCCATCTATTACCATATCTTTGAGGCGAGATTATTCAATCCACCCTCGGAGTTCGGTTACTGGATTGAGCATTCGTTGAGGGATGATCGTCTGGCTGCGGCCTTCAGGCGTCTTGATCCGTATGCCCTGACAATTGACAATCTCAGGAAGAACATCATGAGATTCATCCGCGTGCGATTGGAGGGTGAATAGAATGCCGTCTATCCATGAATATGATTCGATTGTCGGTAAAGAGAGTATTCACGAACTTGAACTCTTTGCGAAAAAAATTTCCGGAGTGGTGGTCCAGCACATTAATTCAACGGCGGTCGGCGGGGGGGTTGCCGAGATTCTTTTCCGGGTGGTTCCGCTTCTGAAGGAACTTGGTATCAATGCCTGTTGGGATGTTATTAAGGGGGGAGAGAAGTTTTTCGAGGTCACCAAAAAGATTCATAATGCCCTTCATGGCCAGAAAATCAGTCTCTCGCGGGAGGATCTGGATCTTTTTGTGGCTACCAATGAGACGAATGCGCGGGAGATGGATTTGCGGGGTGATATCATGTTCATTCATGATCCCCAGCCGATCGGTCTGGTGGATCGCAAACCGGACATCGGGCATAAATGGATATGGCGGTGTCACATCGATTTCTCCCGGCCTGATCCGACGGCATGGGATTTTTTGAAGAATTATATTGAAAAGTATGATGTCAGTATTTTTTCAGCGCCGGCCTTTGCCAGGGAGTTAAAAATCCCCCAGGTTCTTATTGCGCCTTCAATTGATCCCTTGAGTGATAAAAACAAAGACCTGGATCAAAAAACCATCGATTCCGTCCTTGAAAAGTTTAAGATCGATCCGCATCGGCAGATTGTCACTCAGATATCCCGGTTCGACTACCTAAAAGATCCGAAGGGTGTGATCCAGGTCTTCCGGAAAGTCCGGAAATACATTGATTGCCAGCTTGTTCTTGCCGGCGGAGGGGCAACGGACGATCCGGAAGGGGCAAAGGTCCTCTCGGAGGTTCAGGAAATTGCCGCAAACGATCCGGATATTTTTCTCCTTCTGCTCCCACCCGGAAGTGACATTGAGATTAATGCCCTGCAGCGGGCCTCGACGGTTGTGTTGCAAAAGTCTTTGCGGGAAGGATTCGGACTTACTGTGGCTGAAGCGTTATGGAAAAGGAAACCAGTCATCGCGAGCGCGGTTGGGGGAATACCACTTCAAATTGCTCACCGGTATTCAGGACTATTGACGCACACAATTGAGGGGACTGCTCTCGCCCTCAAGCAGCTTTTGCAGAATCCCTCGTATGGCGAAAAGCTTGGTGCAAACGGCCATGAGCAAATCAAGAAGAACTTTCTTATCACGAGGCATCTTCGTGATTATCTCCTGTTGTTTTTGTCGCTGCAGCATCAGCATGAAAGCGTTGTATTTCTGTAACTCAGTGGTACAGGCAGGCCGCCCGGCTGAAGGATTGGGCCTGTCGTACTGGGAATGGACGACAACCGAATGTCGTGATAAAATGTTCGGTTTGTCGGTGAGGTGATCCAACTATCACGGTTCAGGGGTTTAATGTCCGGATCAAAAATGAGCAACGGGGCGGACAGTGTATTCGCCCCGTTGCGACAGATCATTCTCGTTTATTTCGCTTATTGTACCGTTGTCGGAATTTGATAGAATCGTAACTGAAGGAGTTTCAATCCTGTATTCGTGTACCCCCAGTAATAATCTTGCAGACTCGAATCAAAGAGGGGAATGCGGGTGGGTGTGCCATTGATCACCGCATAGATGTAAAGCAGTTGTTTGCTGACATTTGTAAAAGAGTTCTTCCCTTTCGATCTGACAAACACGGCCGTGTCTGTTGAGCAGTAAAGGGTTCCAAGGGAATCCGATGCGCATGTCGTGCTGAAGGCTGTCCCCCCCAGTTTGCCGAGGGCCCTCGCGAACACGGAATATGCTGTCGTGCCGCTGTTCGCTGAATCAGGATTCGGCAATTGGAATGCTGCGAATCCGTCGGTTCCGTTGGCGTCAAGGACCTGATAATCGCCGGGTCCGAGGAGAATCTTCGTGGTACCGTCGAGCGGAACAAATATCGTACGACCATCGGAGTTCGTCATATCTGCTGTTTTGTCCTTCGGGACACCGATGATATTCAGATTGTAATGAGGACCGCTTGGCGCTCCATTGCCTGTTGATGGATTCGATGGCCAAAAGGCGCCGGGACTGGAAACGGGATCTTGTTGGTCTTTTGCGCAGCCGGAAATAAGTGCGATCGCTGCGGACATTGCAATCAGCGTGAAAAGCGTGAGCCGGACGTATGGGAAAAATTGTTTGTTCATAGCTGGTTTCTCCTACGTTGTTGTTCTTTATGATTTTCTCCCGTGTCCTAATGGATTTTACAGCGGTAGCGGTGCATCGGGCGGAATGTCCGACGACCTTCCGATCGAAATCAACTCCAATCTATTACAATGCAGGAGGAATACAAGATAATTCTGATTGATGTGTGGATTTAATCACACGTCGGGTCATAGCTCT
>JAWOKN010000206.1:0-4812 GCA_033854175.1 Bacteroidota bacterium
TCTTGGCAACTCTCGTAGGCGGTGCATATCACCAATTCTCCCTGTGGAGGATCGTCGAAAGGACGAAGGAGGCGAAAGTCTTCTCGAGCGGCAGGTGATAAAAATCATGTCTGCTGCGCGCGGCGGCGAGATACTGAACCGGGCGGAACATTTTCCCCCGGGTGGAAAGCTTCAGATAGAACTTGAAGTTCTCGACAAACCTGCGGGTAGAGCGGTTCACCCACTCGCCCGAATACGAAAGAAAACCGATGTCGCTCCACCCGGTAAGCGACTGCGGCACACGGTAACCCCTGCCGACCATATAGCTGAAGAGTTCGGTGCCCGGGTAGGGGGTAAAGAAAAAGATATTAAACTCGAACGACCGGTTGATCCGTTTGATTTCCCTGATCGTGTCGAGGGTTTTGAGTGTCTCCTCAAAAGGCTCTTCGGGAAGGCCGACGATGAAATTAAAATCGGCGCCAATTCCGGCATGGGAGAGTTTCTGAGCGGAGACAATCGCCTCCTCTGCGAGTGTATCTTTTTTCATCATGTCGAGCATATCCTGGGAACCAGACTCCGCGCCGACGACGACCTTGCGGAGGTTTGCGCGGTGAATTTCCTTCAGGAGCCCCTCATCGAGGGGTGCGATCTGGTCGGCCCTCGAAGTGGCACTCCAGGTGAATCTCCCGTCCGATTCACGCATGCCGGAACAAAACTCGATGACACGCCTCTGGTTGGCGAAAAAGTTCTCATCCTGAAAGACGACGTCGTCGATATGGTAGCGGCGGGCGGTCTCGAGGACGTCATTGAGCATCCTCCGGCTTTTCAGGCCCGACCAGCGGCGGTTATAGACATAGGGATCCGCGCAGAAACCGCAGCGGTAGGGGCACCCCTGGGAGGAATAAAAATCGAGCTGTCTCCTCCCCTTCAGCCTGAAATACGTCTCCAGTGGAATGAGGTCATAATCATACGGCGGGAAAGTATTGATATCGGTGAATTTCCTGCCGGGATTAAGATGAAACTCCCCGTTTTCGAGCCGGGCAAGGCCCGGGACGGTATCGAAGCCGGATCGCGATTCGATGGCGGAGAGGAGATCGCGGAACGTAAGTTCCCCCTGGCCGACGACGCAGAAATCCGCATACCCTTCCCGGAGGCACTGTTCGGGGAATATCGAGGGATGCCAGCCCCCCCATATGACCGGAACGCCCGGTGCGCGATGCCTGACCAGGGATGAAAGACACACGGCGTCCTTGATGGGGGTTCCCGTGATGACCGAAACACCGACGCAGGCGGCGCCGGGGAGAAGTTCAAGAACCTTCGAATGAGCTGTGGCGGCGTTCGGTTCGACACGGGCGTCGACGATACGGATATCATACCGATCGGTATCGATCTGGGATGCCAGTGCCAGATACTGAAGAGGAAGCGTATGGTAGGGAGCGGCCGGGTTATAGAGGACGATAATCTTCTTCATTCAGAACCCCTCATTGGGAGATGATGAACGCAGGAGAAGCCAGAGGAGGAGCCGCACTTCATAGGCGCCGGCAAAGACGCGGAACCTGTGGCGCCAGGAACTGAACAATCTCAGGGCGAAGCGTTTCCACCGGGAAACCGATCGGTCGTTCATCTTCGGATAATACGACTGGTGGACCGCCCTGAAATTCACGATACGGTTATAGTTGCTGCGGGTAAGCCAGGGAGTATGGGGGTTCCGGCGGAGGGAATACTCGGCCCATTCATGTTTCGCCCAGTCGTCGAGCGAACCCGGGAGGTGCAATCCGCCCTCGCCGGCCTGTTCATAGATAGTCCCGAAGGGAACCGGTGTATAGATAAAGGGGTGCATGCGTGACCTGGGGTTGATGCGCTGGAGCTGGTAGACGAGGTCGATGGTGGCGTCGATATCCTCGCGGGTTCTGGAGGGATTTGCTCCCATGACAAACGAAAATTCCGGCGTCACGTCATATCTTGCGCAGAGTGCGGCGATTTCCCTGGTCTTCTCGGCCGTGACGCCCCCCTTGTCCATAAGTTTCAGCGTCTCGTCGAGGCCCGACTCGGCTCCGAAGAAAATCATCGCAAGGCCGCTCCGGCGCATAAGCTCCCACGACGCACGATCATAGCGGAGAAGCGTATCGATCCGGCCCTCGGCCCACCACCGGACGCCGGCACCGGCGATACACTCGGAAAGTGCGGCGACGCGCTTTTCGGAGACAAAAAAATCGCTGTCATGGAATTCAATCCCGTCCATACCATAGTCATGCTTCAGGAGGCGGACAATCGAGGCGGTACGCGCTGGTTCCTCGGCCTTCCAGCGGCTGTTAAAGACGTCGACCACGCCGCAGAAGTTGCATTTATGGGGGCAGCCGACGCTCGACTCGTGGCAAAAAGTCCGGCGGCCGACGAATGTCGGAATGGCATACGCATCCATCCGGACCTTATCATAGGGGAACATCGGCCGAAGGTTCGGGTCGAAGAGCGGGTACTGTGAAGTATGCTGGAATGTAAAGCCGTTTTTATATGAAAGGTTATGGACATCGGTGACGGCCCGGTCGCCCCGGAGGAATTCAATAAACTCCGGAAGGGCCTGTTCGGCCTGGCCCCGGATGACATAGTCGACGCAGGCTGAATTCAGGACGGCGTCGGTATGCATCGAGGGAAAATACCCGCCCCAGAGGATGGGGAGGCGGGGAAACTCCCCCCGGATGATCCTGCAGTCCCGGATGGCATTGATCATCTGTGTTCCGGGCATAACGGACACGGCAAGGAGTGATGGAGAATCGTCCCTTCCGCACAGTTCACGAACCAGGGGCAGGGGATGCCGTTCGACATTCCCGTCGACAACGGCATAGCGGTATTTTCCCGCAAGGACGGAACCAAGGGCGAGGAGTGACATCGGCAGTCGTCCCATGCGGGGGGGTGTATTCCGGGGATAATAGAGAACGATCATGACCTTCAACCAGAAGCCGGCGGATTAATCATGGTACAGCTCCACGTCCATCCCGTTTGAAGCCTTCCCTTCGTAGATGCGTGTGAACTGATCCGCGCAGGAGCCGAGCCTGTGGGACACCGCCCATGTATACGCATTCTGGCGGACCGTCTGGTAGCGGGAATCATCCCCGACAAGCGAGCAGGCGGCATCGGCGAGTGCCGTATAATCGCCCACCGGGACGCCGATGGCGGCCCGGGGAGCGAGATCGGCGATCAGGCCCACCAGTGTACCGCATGCTGGAATTCCCGAGGCGGCGGCTTCGGCGACAACGACACCCTGGCCTTCATACCGGGAAGAATGGAGGAGGCAATGGGCCCAGCGGTAATGTTCATACAATTTGTCATGCCGGACGAACCCTGCAAACTCCACCACATGATCGAGAGCGAGATCGGTCGCAAACCTCTGGATCCGGCGGTTCATCAGATCATCGCCCACGATGCGGAGCCTGCAATCGATGCGGGAAGCGATGATTTTGAACGCGCGGAGCAGCGTCATCTGGTCCTTGACCGGGCTCAGCTGGCCGACGTGCAAAAAATGGACACCGGAGGACAACCGTTTATCCCGGGGCAGGTAATAAAAATTATTCGTCGCACCGTACGGGATAATGCGGGCATCATCCCGCAAGAGGCCATAATCCCTCAACCTCTCCATCTGGAACCTGGTCAGGGCGGTCAAATACGTAGCCCGGCGGGACGTCCAGAGTGTCAGCGAGCGCAAGGGTTGTTTCCTCATATTGCCGTACCCTATGCCGGAAAGTGCGGCGGCTTCTCCCCCCTGGAGGCTGACCACGCTCGGAATATTCCATTTCCTGCCGAGCATGACGGCGCACAATCCGGCCGGGAGAGCGCGGAATCCATGGACAACGGAGAACGGTTTGCGCTCATGGTCGCGGCGGAACGCTCTCAGAAAGGCCATGTACTGCCGGAAGAAATTCTCGTCAAACCGTGCGGGGATAAATCTGACGACCGCATTTCCGCATCTGAATGGCAGAGTATCGCCGTCACCCTTGATGGAGGAGTAGACAACAATTTCGAAACGTTCCGAAAGGCGTTTCACCAGACCGACATGCGACGCGATATAGGTCGATGACTGGTCTTTGCTTATGGTCCCGGGGACAAGGATGGCGATGCGTTTCATTGTTCCCTCACGGAAACGGATTTCCGGGCAAAGAGATCCTGCATGCTTTCGATGACGAGGCCGGGTGAGACGCGTGTCATGCAATGGATATCGTTAAACTCGCACTCCGGTTTCATACAATCCCCGCAGGGAAGGTCGCCCGAATGGAACGATTTGCAGTGCGGGGCATCCGGAGCGGACCAGAGGTGGTTTGTCGATCCGAAGATAGCCACAGTCGGGATTCCCGAAATCCAGGCCATATGCATCAAACCGGAATCCTCGGTCACAACACCGTCGGCGAACTGGAGGACGGCAAATGCCTCGTCGAGGGATGTTTTCCCGACGAGGTTGATTGCATCGTCGGGAAATTCCCGGCAGACGGCCCCGGCTGCCGGTGCAATCCGGTCCGTGCCGAGAAAGAGAAAGTGGACCGGTTCCAGGCTCAGCCAGCAGCTGGCCAGGCGGATATAATTTTCAAGCGGCCAGTTTCTGGTGGGCCACAGACCCGCCGGGTTGAGGACAATCAGGCGTTTCCGTTCATCCCAGCCGTTATCGATCAGGAGCTGTTCGGCGCGCCGGGTCATACCGACCTTCACCGGGATTCGGAAATCGGGTTCGAGCCGGGGGAAGCCGATTTTACGGAAAACCTCCTCGACCCTGCGGCCGGCCGGGAGCGGGCTGAGGCGGTCGAATTCACCCCAGGCGACGGGGCGGAGAATGCGGCGGATCAGTCT
>JAWOKN010000207.1:0-3060 GCA_033854175.1 Bacteroidota bacterium
CGGATCGCCGTTTCGATGGCGACCAGGTCGGTTTCGCTGAGATGATAATCTCGAGGTTTGGCCATCCCTTGAGTCTATCACGATTGTTAAAGTACATTCGACTGACTACTTAGTGAAGATAATTTTATCCTTAACTAAGGTGTTGGAGAGGGCGAGAAATCTACAAATTGCCGTAAATCCAAACGAAAGTACTGATCGGCTTCTTCCGGAGGATGTTTATTTGGTCCATAGGAATACAAATGGATGGCAAGCACATTGTCGGCGCCCCAATCAATCGAGGTGATCGTAGAATCGGATTTTACATAGGTATATAGTTTCGTGAGCTGATGCGCTTCAAGATCTGCCAGATACAATGTGTAGTCATAAAAATAAGGAAATCCGAACTGCTCTGAACGCGGTTGGCTCTGAACAGCGGCAAAGACAAATTTTTTCCCGTCCTCAGACCATGCGACAGGGGCGGCTGCAATGTACGTTTCGAGTCGAAACTCGGTTTCCGATTCGGTTTTCAGATCTCGCACTCGAACAACGGCATAGGGTTTTTCCACATTTAATGATCCCGTCGCCCAGGTGTAGACCAATCTTCTCCCGGTCGGTGAAAACGAAAAATAATCCCCGTAATCGACGTAGCTCCCATACATGCCATTTACCGTATCCAGCCGATAAAGGGTGCCTTGTTCAATTCCAAAATCAACGCCGTAGATCTCATAATCCGGAATGGGTTCGCCGCAATAGGGAAGAATGAAAAAAAAGATGTAGCGGTTATCCAGTGACCAGTGAAAAATAGGCATGAGTGTGACTTCCAAACAGACATCCGGGCCTTCGTACAGCTTCCTGGCCTCTTCGTACGTTATTTGCCAAATCTTATTGCCATCGCGATTGTTCACCAGCAGCTTACGATCCATACGACAATCCTGCGCGATCCATCTCCCATCCGGAGAGATTATAGAATCGGCATAGTGTGTGTCACAGTGATTGGGGAAAGCCGAAATTTGATGTATTTCAGCCGTTTCTGTCGCCGCCTTGGCTGTCGAGTTTTTCTGATCGTCCGGATCGACGGATGGCGTAGGCGAAATGGTTTTGGTTTTTATCAGTGTGGAATATAAAACTTCCCGGGTAAATCTATATGCGGATATTGTCTTCTGGCGGTCCGCGAAGTTGAGAGTGCGTGTTTCTGCTGGCGTTATTGATAAAGCAGAAGTGGTGGTTGAAGAAATCAGTACAGGATAGCTGCGGAGCCGGCTGCAGGCAGGAAGCAAAATGACCAGCACAGGCAAGAGAACAATGATCTGAAATCTGGATTTCATGGCTTGGCCGCTCGAGACATTTTCTTGTTGAGAAAGAAACGCTTGTAATTACCGCAGGGGTTCATCGCCGATGATGGTCAGACCTCTTGCATTCCAGGAGGTTTTACGCCATGGTGATATTATCGCGCAGCCGGAAAGAAGCATCAATATCAATGCAAAATAAAATCTCCCCTGACAGGGAGACTCTTTAAATAGAAAAGTCCTTTTGGCAATGACCTACTCTCCCAGGCAGTTACCCACCAAGTACCATCGGCGCTGACGAGCTTAACTTCCGGGTTCGGGATGGGACCGGGTGTACCCTCGCCGCTCAAATCACCAAAGAGACTTATTTCCATGTTGTACCGACAGTTATGATTTTCTGAATGAACAGTATTAAGTTCTCCGCACCACGCAGATCAGCCCTCGACCATTAGTACGGTTTAGCTCAACACATTACTGTGCTTACACATACCGCCTATTAAGCAGATAGTCTATCTGCGGTCTTACTCCATACGGAATACAGGGATCTTATCTTAGGGCGAGTTTCCCACTTAGATGCTTTCAGCGGTTATCTCTGCCAGACATAGCTACTCAGCAATGCCGCTGGCGCGACAACTGACACACCAGAGGTCTGTCCACCTCGGTCCTCTCGTACTAGAGGCAGCTCCCTTCAAATCCCTTGCGCCCACAGCGGATAGAGACCGACCTGTCTCACGCATCTTCAAATTACTTTGAAGACAGACTATACCACTGCCTCTTTCGAGGCACCGACGTATTACGACGTTCATAAATTTGTTTTTTATCAAAACAGGAACGCCGTCGAGAGTTCTGTTCGTACACTCAGTCGTTACGGGGGTCAAGATAACCCTTGCTACTCAAAAATCTCCGCACACTTTCTTGCGTATGCTTGCGTTTTTTGCTGTAGTTTAGGGCTTGAAAGAACTCCACTTTGGCACACCACTCCAGAAACTTCTGGGGAGATGGCACCGGCGAATCGATGATTTCTTTGATTAATGAAAGCGCCTGTTCAACTTGTTCTCTCTTGAGGATCACGTGCGGTCCGATCAATTCCAGTGCATTTCTCACTGGTTCCAAACCTTCGATATCATACTCGCTGATTCCATCATTCCGGTCTCTGATCGCGCCTGCCTGTAAACGCTCCTGCAACCATTCCAGGATGGAGCGATGGCTCCTTTTTTGGTAGAACGCCAGAGTAGCCTTGATCTGAAATCCGTAAGCATAATCAGCACGTGGTTTAAGTTGCAACATGATGCTTCCATCACCGTCCAAAAAACCGGCAATGTATGCCAGGGTGGTTTCTCGCATCTCGACCTTCCCACGGGATTACCCTTCGTTCGAAGGGTTTCCCCGTTATGAGTCGGTTTTCAGCTGAGGATCGCTCCCCAGCGCCGCCATTGTTGACGGTCTGAACCCAGCTCGCGTACCGCTTTAACGGGCGAACAGCCCGACCCTTGGGACCTTGTCCAGCCCCAGGATGCGATGAGCCGACATCGAGGTGCCGAGCGAAGTCGTCGATGTGAACTCTTGGACTTCACCAGCCTGTTATCCCCGGGGTAGCTTTTATCCGGTAAGCCACGGCCCTTCCACTCGGTACCGTGGGATCACTAAGCCCTACTTTCGTATCTGCTCGACGCGTTGGTCTTGCAGTCAAGCTCCCTTATGCCTTTACACTCTGTGGCAGGTTTCCATTCTGCCTGAGGGAACCTTTGGGCGCCTCCGTTACTCTTTGGGAGGCGACCGCCCCAGTCAAACTGCC
>JAWOKN010000208.1:0-5232 GCA_033854175.1 Bacteroidota bacterium
TTGGATATGACTACGTCACAACCGTCCCTGCATTCCAGCAACCCAGTTATCAAACGGTCGTTCCCACACTCGCGGATTCATCACCAGCGGGAATACCATGGTTCAGATTTATTGTCGTCGCCCAGACAACAGATCTGAATGTTTTCTATGTTTCAAATACCGACAGCGGCTATTCGGTCGATAATATCCCACCCATTACTCCTGCAGGTCTCATTGCGACACCGGAAGCGGGTCCGATGGCGCACCTGACATGGAACCCTCCCACCGATCCGGATGTCGGTCAGTATGACGTCTACCGGTCGACATCAGATGGGTTTCTACCGGCACCCGGAGACAAAATTGGAACCTCCTATTCCACAGGCTATGATGACACGGCGACTTCTCAAGGCCTGGCCTATCATTACCGCATTATCGCGGTCGATGTCCACGGGAACCAGAGCCCGCCATCAGCCGAAGCAACGGCAGCATTCCCCGTGACGCAATCCTTTTCCCTGAGTACAGGCTGGAACCTTGTATCTCTGGCCTTCATACCGGGCGATTTTACAAAAACGGCTCTCTTCCCGACGGCCGTCTCCGACGCATTCTCGTACCAGGGCTCGTATCTTGTATCTCCGACGCTCCAGAACGGTGTCGGGTATTGGATACGGTTCAGCGGAAACCAGACTGCTCCGATCACAGGATTGTTGAATACTGTCGATACTGTTAATGTCCTCGACGGCTGGAACCTCATTGGTTCGGTCAGTTCGGCGATTCCGGTTTCATCCGTGATGAGTATTCCGGGAGGGATGGTCACGTCGCAGTTCTTCGGCTACGGAAACGGATACCAGGTGGCGACATCTATTCAACCGGGTAACGGTTACTGGGTGAAAGTGACCGGTGCGGGGAAATTGGTCTTAGGTTCGTCATCTTCAACGGGTGCGTCGCAGATACATATTCGGCCAACATCGGAACAACCCCCCTTGCCACCGGACGGGAATAACCCTCCGGTACCGGGGGAATTTTCTCTGAGCCAGAATTATCCGAATCCCTTCAACCCGACAACGACAATAGAGTATGCCCTGCCAGGTCCGGCGGTGGTGAAATTATCCGTATACAATATCCTTGGCCAGGAAGTGGCGACATTGGTTGACGAAAATCAGGATGCCGGGTATAAATCTGTCACCTTCAATTCCATCAACTTGCCGAGCGGGATCTACACCTACAGATTAACAGCTGGGTCCTTTACGGATATCAAGCGGATGGTTTTGATAAAGTGAAACGCTTCCGGTTGCTTGAATCGGAACCCCGGCCTGAATGACCGGGGTTTCTTATATAATCTTCTCCCCGACCGATGCCTGATGACTCCGGAGGTGTTTGTATTTTTGACTGGTTGTGAGCCTCATCCCCTTTGAAGACGACGTAACTTTGACAGACCGAAACGGGTGAATTCTTGACGGGCGCTGAGCTCAGCTTATTCAGCGCGACGCATCGGATGCGCACGGTCACCTCGCCGTAACCACCATTTTATGGGGTTTTTATCCCATTTGAAAGCGCTCAGGATATCCGTACATAATCATCCGGGTAAGGAACGACAGATCGTTTCTTTATTGGCCTGATGGCTTTTCCACTTGTCCCTTCGCCCGCCAGATCCGCATGGAGCTCCTTTCGGAATAATTTTCCTCCGGACGAAAAATATTACAGGTCGGGAATCATCCCCTCTCGATATCCTCAAATTTGCAGCCTTTTCCTGTTGCTAAACAACCGTATATCAAATGGACGGCTTGGCATATCAATTGTATATATCTCAGTACAGCGGAATGAAAAGAAACATAAAACAAGTATATCTTCACAACTAGAAAGGAACAATTATGGGTCAACAGCAACTTCTTCTCATCATCCTTGGCGTAATTATCGTTGGTATAGCAATCGCGGTCGGTATTTCGCAGTTCAGCGCGCATAGCACGCAGGCGAATAAAGACGGCGTCACGTCAAGCCTTGTGAATATCTCGGCGAATGCATACCAGTTTAAGATCCGTCCGACGACAATGGGCGGAGGCGGTAATGCATATACAAATTATTATATACCTGTCAAGATGATAACTGACGCGAATGGTACCTATACCCTCGGAACGGTCTCTTCGAATTCGTGCCAGATCGTCGGAACCTCGTCCGTGAATACGGCGTGGGTCGCGACTTGTACATCGGATGATACCGGTAAAACGTCTATTACATACAATGGTTGGTAAGAATAATGTATAGTCCGGTCCCCCAGACCGGAATATGAAAAGCCCCGGTCCCAAAACCGGGGCTTTTTTTGTTAATGCCAGCCTCGATTGTTGAGTAATGGATGCCGTCTCCCCCAGATTCTTGAAAATCCCTCGATTCCAACTTGATTCCCTTTGCCATGTTTTGTATATTGAAACGCGATTGAATTTATTCAATACGGCAAAATTGATGGTGTAGGATTTCCCTTTCCCAGATTGCACCACCAGAGGACGTACCGGAACGAGGGGGGAAGGGGGTTTTCTTTTGTGGTGTTGGCGGAATGACGTGTTGAAAAATCATTCGAGAGGTATCCATCGGCAGGTTTAGACAGGCAGAAACACCGACGAATTTTTTAGGGCGCTTAGCTCAGCTGGTTCAGAGCGTACGCCTCACACGCGTAAGGTCACTGGTTCGATCCCAGTAGCGCCCACTCCCCGGGAAACCATATCGGTGTTTTTTTTCACCTCTGCCGGCGGACCTGCGGACGAAAATAGCCGGACGATATCCATCCTTTCAAATTCATCCCCTCCTCTTCACACTGAAGAAAATTGAGTGTCGATTGCCCCGGGGGTTGCCGGTTATCTGAAAATACAACACCGGCCTTTCGGCCGGTGTCTGTCGAGGGTGAAGTGATCACCACAGGCATCGCATATTTCTTACGATCTCCGCTATAAATTCCGCTTCCAGAAGTCAAGCATGAGGTGGTGGAGATGTCTTTCCCCGGCTCTGTCACCCACGCCATGGCCTCGCATCGGGTAGACCATTAACTCGAAGAGTTTATCGGCTTTGATGAGTTCGTCAATAAACCGCCAGATATTCTGTATATGAACGTTATCGTCGTGTGTCCCGTGGATGAAAAGGAGCTTGCCGTGAAGGTCCTTGGCATATCTCAGGAGGGAATTTTGTTCATAGCCTTCGCTGTTTTCCTTTTCCGTTTTCATGAGAGCCTCACCCCATTTTGTATCATAAAATCGAAAATCCGTTACCGTTCCCCCCGCTATGCCAGCCTTGAACTCCGTCGAACGGGACATCGCCAGGACCGTGTTCGTTCCGCCGCCGCTCCATCCCCATATGCCGATCCTGTTCGAATCGACGTATGGTTGCTGCTTCATCCATCGCACACCGTCGACAAGGTCGTTGAGTTCCACCTCGCCGGGGGTTCTCTTGAGAATGAGATTCTCCAGCTTTTTGCTGATTGCAGTCGCGGCCCGGTTGTCGATCGTCATGCAGATATAGCCGTTATTCAACAATACATTATCCCATACCGAGCTGCGTTGAAACGCGTCCGCCACCAGCGGGGCCGAGGGACCACCATAGACGTAGACGATGACGGGATATTTTTTTGTGGCGTCGAAATCTTTTGGTTTCGTGATCGATACGGGAAGCTGGAAACCGTCCCTGGCGGGAACGTGCAGAAGTTCGGCGTACTGTATGTCGAACGTTTTGAATCCTGCAGGGCTGGCTTCGGCAAGAGTTGTGATTCTGGAACCATCCGATCTGTACAGGGTAAGCGACGGAGGAGTGGAGATGTTGGAATATCGGTCAAAATAATACCTGGCGTCGGGGCTCATGGTGATCGCATGCGTCCCTTCGGCATCCGTCAGCCTTTTCATCCCCTTGCCGTCGATCCCGATGCGATAGAGGTGCTTTTCGAGCGGCGATTTCTCGAGAGCCGTAAAATAGATCCATCCGTTTTTCTCGTCAATTCCCGTAACCCCTTTTTGGACCCAGAAGGCCCCGCCACCGGATGAGCGTATCGACCAGTCACCCGTTGTGATCTTGTTGACCAGCCGGCCGTCCATGGTGAACCGGTAGAGGTGGTCATATCCATCCCGTTCGGATGCGAGGATGAGATGCCTCCGGTCGTTCAGGAAATACAGGTCGTCCGATATATTCACCCATCCTTCATCGGTGTCCTTTAAGATCTGTTTTGCGGTCCCGGACGAATTATCCACAAGATAAAAATCGAGTTCGGTTTGCAGTCTGTTCATGGTCCGGACACAGAGACTCCGGCTGTCCGGGAGCCAGTCGATGCGGATGATGTATTCATAGGAACCGGCGTCGATCTTCGCCCAGGTGGTTTTGTCCGTACCGATTTCAATCATTCCGATGCGAACCCGCGGATTTTTCTCCCCGACTTTTGGATACCGCTGAGTCGTCACCGTGGGTGTCCAGGGAGATTCATCCACGTAATGCTGGACGCTCACCCCCGATTCATCGGTCTGGAGGAATCCAATCCATTTGGAATCGGGCGACCAGCGGTATCCGCCATCCGATCGGCCGAATATCTCTTCCCCGTAGACCCATGAAAGTGTCCCGTTGAGCAAGGAATCATTCCCGTCCGAGGTGAGCCGGAGTTCCTTCTTCTCCCTGATATCGTAGATGTAGAGATCGTGGCCGCGAACGAACGCAAGCTTGCTCCCGTCGGGAGAAAAATTGACCGACCTTTCATCCTCCCTTGTATCGGTCACCCGTGAAAATGTGGCGTGAGGGATGTCGAGCAAATATATGTCCCCGCGGATAAGGTAGCAGCCGTATTTGCCGGTGGTCGCGATCTGATTGGGAACGGGTGAAAATCGCGGGGCCTTGCCTTCGGGGAAGAGGCTCGTAAAGCTCTCCCTGGCTTTGTTTTTGTCGAGAAATTGCGTGCGGGCTCCGCTTGACGGATCAAGATGCTCGAGCGTTCTTACGGAGTCCGGAATCCGGGTATCATACAAAATGGCGGTGTTGTCGGCCAGCCACCAGACTCGCGGTGTACTAAAACCTGCGGATAATGTGGAATCGCCCATGTTCTCAAGCGTGAGCTTCCGATGATCCTGGGCGGAGATCGGGCGCGAGAATAAAAGTGCGGCAAGAATTATAAACACCAGGAAAGGATATCTGTTTTTCATTGGATCAACTCCTTTTTTTGCTGTCATAGGTGAATATCGTACTGCGGACTCCCCGAAGCTTGATAACCCCGTTTCGGGAAGACCATCCGGACGGTTT
>JAWOKN010000209.1:0-5516 GCA_033854175.1 Bacteroidota bacterium
TTCCACCGGTACCACCGGCAAAAAGTATCATATGGGAGATATACTGCCAGGGCAATCTTGAGTAGGGAATCAGGCCCGCACTGCCGCCCGATCCAAAATCCCAGTTTGCATAATGCGCCGTGTTCCAGTAGGTGGATTGCCCATATCCTGTCATTGCGAAGGAGATTATTGAGAGAAGTACGAGGATTCGCTTCGTCATCGCGCCGGTTCCTTTTCGATTTTGGAAATATTTTTCACCAGAATATTGTATTCTGGTTCCCGGGTTACCTACCGCACCAAGCGCATCCTCAGAGCTGCCTATCCCTTTTGTGGGGATAGATAAAAAGGGATTAAAATATTACTGCGTACGGAAGTGAAATGAACACATGTCCTAGTATTTTGCGACCAAAACTAGGCGGCGAGATCTATTGCCGCCAGCTTGTTTTCATCCCTGTTTCTCGCGGCATTGTTCAATTTCATTGCATAAAAATAACGATGGGTGGTATCTGAATCAATCAGAGCAATGCTCTGGATCACAAGGGTGAGAATAATGTGACGGGTATCTCCCCGAAAAGGTGATGTGAAACACAATTTCGGCCCATGGGGCGAGGAGGATATGCCCCGGTCCGAGGGGAGGGGTTATTTATTGACAAAAATAAGCTTTTCCTGATGTGATGCAGGGGTCTGGTGGACGGAATGTATTCCCTCCAGACGAAAATCAAAATGGTGGATGAGAATACCATGAATACGTGAAAGATCCAGAAGTCTCTTGAAAACGACCGGTTTCACGGCACCGTCCGAAATAATAATCTGCTGAACGCGCGATTTCTTTATCAGGCGCGGGAGTTTCCAGTGCCCTCCAAAAACGGGATATCCGTTGAGGAATTTTCCTTCCATTTCCGGATCATCGTCGAGAAATCCGATCGGGTCGAGACCCATACTGGGATCGTTCAGTAAATGCTGAAGGACGAGTGATCCGGAGGATCCTGTGCCATAGATGAGAACTTTCTTTTTCCCGTTTTTCTCTTCACGTTTGGATATGTACTGGAGGACGTGGTAGGAAATCCGCGACCCCAGAACAAAGGATAGGAGGAAGTAATAATCGAGAATGAGAGCTGCAAAATCCACTCCATGCTTGGTGCCGATGAACAAGATGAGGGCAATCCACGATATGAACGTGGAGAGGGTGATGATCTTGAAATACTTCAGAAAATCCCCCACGCCCAGCTGGCGTATGGTCCCCCTGTATAATCCGCCCAGCGGGAAGATGAGCATTTGTGTACCGCAGAGGATTGTGAGACGATTGATGAGATCGGTGTCAAATTGCAGTCCGCCGGATTGCCTCAGCGTAAGCAGGGATGCCAGGAGATACGCACCGACGATGAAGGCCAGATCCACAAAACCCTTGAACAGCGTGCTGTTCATCAGCGGAAGTTCATACAGTGGCAGCAGAATGCCGTTGCGTAGAACGGCCATCTCCCTGTATCGCAGTTGCCTGATGCCGATGAACGTCGCAACCCCGATGGCCAGGATGATTGCTGATGCGCGCAGGTCGTTTGTGATGGTGACGGCAAGGGCGCTGATGCCAAAGATGCACGATACGATATACAGAAGAAACACAACACGGCGGTGTGATAAACCCCGATCGATGAGCTGGTGATGAATGTGTCCCCGATCAGGAAGGAACATCTTGAACAGCTTATTGAGAAAGGGCATCGATTCCTTATTTTCGGGGAGTACGGATTTCAGGAATCTCCTCACCATGGAAAGGAGGGTATCCATGATGGGCAGTCCGAGCGTAAGAACAGGTACGAGGAGTGAAAACGCCGTGGAGCCCTTGGTCGAACTTTGCATGGATAATATTGCCAGTAAAAATCCGATAAACAGGCTGCCGGAATCTCCGAGAAATATTTTCGCGTTTTTAAAATTGTAGCGGAGGAATCCCAGGAGTGCGCCCGCAAGGAACAGCGCCATTAATCCCGTCTCCATATCCCCTTTGAGGAAGGAGATACACGAGATCGTCAGGGAAACGATGATCGCAACACCCGATGCGAGACCATCCAGACCGTCGATCAGATTGAAGGCGTTTGTTATCCCGACAATCCATAAAACCGTCGCCGGATAATCGAACCACCCTAATTTCAGCAGGTGAATGTTCAGGGGATGCGTAATGGCCGATATATGAAAACCGGCAAAGTAGACGATGGTCGCCGCAAGAAATTGGCCGAGGAACTTCTTTCCGGGCGGGACGGAGCGTACATCGTCCCATATCCCGATGATGAGGACCAGGGTCAATGAGATGACGAGCATAATTCCCGTGTGCGGATGAATGACGGAGGAGAGCGGCACGGAAAAATGGGGCAAGATGGAAATGAAAAATGTCAGGAAGAAACTTATATAAATCGCTACTCCGCCGAACCGGGGGATGGGATGCGTATGAACTTTCCGCTCGTTCGGTTGATCCAGTGCACCTGCCCGCTTGGCCAGTTGAATCACAACCGGTGTAATCCCCAATGACAGTGTCAGGGGGATGAGGAAAAATGCGATGAGTTGGAGTATCATATTCTATGCACCTTCATTTGACATCTGATGCGAATGGCCATGGCCGAAATTCATGCACGTTGCTGTGCTTTACGTCTTTTGAAAAATTAAGGGCATTGTCCTGATTTTGGCGCCCGTTTCCTTCAGATGGATCGTACCCGCCCTTGGATCTGCTCATCGGGAAGAAGATTGAACGTTCCCTCCCCTTGCGGCACAAGGGGAGTATAGCCTAAAAATTATGGATTGAATGTCTCCTGCATCACAACTTTTTGATATTGCTCCGAATATTCCTGTATATAATTGGGGAGATGTTCCCTCTGGATGAGGGATTCGTGGCACATTGATACCGCCACATCAATTGTACTTTGCAGCTCCAGGGCATTTCCCGGCCAGTTGTAGGCCAGGCAGGCATCGAGAGCCGCATGCGACATCCCGGGCGGATGGCGGTGATTCCGCTGACTCGACTCCAGGATAAACCTCTGAATCAGGCAGATGATATCATCGCGACGCTCCCGAAGAGGGGGGAGGTTGATAATCACCGGCCACATCCGCGGAGAGTATTCGTGGCCAAATGACATCATCCCGGTTTCCTCGGAGGGATTTTTTGCGGAGGAAGCGATCACCCGGATATTGATGCCGATCTCCTCGACCCCTCCAAGTCTGCGGAAGAATTTGTGGGCGAGGAAGCGGGCTATTTTCGCCTGAAGGGAGAGAGGCAGCATCGAAAAATGGTCGAAAAAGACTGAGCCGCCCGCGGCCTGTTCGAGTATGCCGGTGTTAATTTCATTTCCGGTGAGGGTTAATTCCTCATAGCCGAAGATTTCCCGTTCAAGCAGTTCCGGGGTGGGTGACGAACAATCGAGCTGCACAAATTTATGATCGGCGCGGCCGCTCATATTGTGAATGATGCGGGCCAGCCAATCCTTTTCGGTCCCGTGCTCACCGACGATGAGCACGCCGAGGTCACTCGCGGCGATTTTTTCAATCGTCTGAAGAATATTCTGCATGATCGGGCTCGGTTCGGATTTGTTCGGTGAACCGATTGGGGCGTATGGAATTTCGTTGTCAGGCATAACTCACTCTGGTTCCCTCATGTTGCACGTTTTTCGCTGTATGTGGTTCATTCCTGATGACGTCAGAGCACAATATTGTTGTCGTATCCTCGCATGTGTGACTACAGATCAACCGCGAATGAAAAATGCACCGCCTGATCCGTCGACTTGCTTGGCGAAATTGCGGAATCGAACTCGACTCCGGGAAATCGCAGACCCATGCCGAATCTCGCCGCGGAGAGGTTGGGGTGTACAATATATCCTCCCCGTAATGCTAAAAATTTGACGAGCCAGAGCTCCGCACCGCCGTTGTAGCGGATGCCGCTTTCACCGAAGAGTTTCGAGTTGGCAGCTGAGATGATCAGGACTGTCTCATTCGGATTTTCGGGAAAACGCACACTGGCACCCATACTCAGGATATGTGGTAAATTTTGGGTGACCAATGTCGTGGTGATATGATCGGAGGTCTCATACAGCATTCCGGATCCGATCCCCGAGAAGGAAGCGCCGTAGCTCAACTGCTGATCAGGGGCGTAAAAGACCCCGATAGATCCCGCGGCGGTCCAGAGTTTGGAGACATCCGATTGGCCGTACTGGAGCAGGGCGGATGCTCCGACAGATAATGCCGGTATGATTTCCTTGGCATAGGCGATTGTTCCGGCGTACTGAAGAGCCCGGAAAGGCGTTTTCGACTGTGTCCCGAAGTATCCGACATTGTTGGCGGATAATCCGGCGGAAAGTCCTTCACCCTCCATGACCCGGAGCGGGAACGTTATATCCTCCTCCATCCCGCGGATAATCCTTTCCTGGCTGTAGGTCGCGATAACCGACATTTGCCTGAGGTATGCAAGGGCGGCCGGATTCCAGTACATGCAGGTGACGTCGTATGCGTCCGAGACGAATGCATCGGCAAATCCCGCTGCCCGCGCCCCCGGGAAATTTGTGTGCGGGGTGTACTGGATGGTGTTCGGTGATATATACCGGAGTGTCTGGGAAATCAGGCTGCCGGTTGCGATGCAGCCGACAATCAGCACGAAGAATATCCGGGTCAACAGTCTGTGATATGGGGTCAGGTGAATTTTCATCAGTTGAACACACGGAAAAAGCTGAAAATAAAAATTGCATCCCGCACAAAGTCCGATAGATCCCTGACGACATTTTCTTTTTTCGGGACGTAAACGGTATCTCCGGGCCGGATAATGGGTATTGCGTCGAGATTCCCGTTTTCAATGAAGGAGGCGAGATCCACCTCGATGGGGGGAAGATTGAGCCCCCCGCGGAGGATCTTTATATGGCGCAGATCCGAATCCGTTGTCGTTCCTCCGGCAATCGTGAGCACGGCGAGCAGTGTCATGTCCGATGTTACGGGATAATTATCCTGATGGTTTACCGTTCCCAGCACCGAGACCTTCTGCATGGTAGTACTGAGTACGGTGACGCTCAGCTTGATCTCTCCCTGAATATATTCCTCAAGTTTCTTCTGGAGGCGTTGGATGAACTGTTCTTTCGTCGAGCCGATCGCAAGAACGTCTCCAACCAGTGGGACGGTAAACATGCCGTTTTCCCGCACAATTCCGCTTGAATTGAACTCGGGGTATCCCCACACAGAGAGCTGAATCTGATCTCCCTGGCGGAGAATGTACGTATCTGACTGAGCTTCGAGCTGGATGGTCTTGCTCCCGGAACGCACGACTTCGACGGGATTTTCTTTCGTCGTCGGTGCGGATGTGCATCCGCAGAGTGCGATGATGAAAATTGTGAAGATGCAGTAGATGATCTGTTTCATAACCATGTTGATTGTTGTACCCGAGCACGGAACCGTTGTACGGTTTGGCCGTGGCCAAGCTGAATCGCTGAACTATGTCTGCATTAAAGAGAAACCGGGTGAATAGAGATCGGTGAAAAACAAGTTTCATTTCCGCAAAAGGCATGCCAGAAGAATTC
>JAWOKN010000210.1:0-14378 GCA_033854175.1 Bacteroidota bacterium
AGCGACACCAGAAGGACGGGAAGAAGGAGAAGAGAAGAAAAACAAATCGCCTTCTCAATCGTGACGAGCAATTTTTCCTTCTCCCCGAGGGCATAATTTTTCGAGGAGAACGGGATAAGAAACATCTGGAGGACCTGGCTGGACATGTCGAAAATCCGGGTGATGATTTTCGTGGCATTATAGACAGCAACGCCTCCGAGCCCAACGAAGGAGGAGACGAAAAACACATCCATCTGTGTCAGAACGGTATAGATCGAGTTCGTTCCGAATGTAAATTTTCCAAAGCGGAACATCTCCCCGAAGACCCCCTTTTCAAATCTGAGCCGGCCCGACATCGTTTTCGCGGTAAACAGAAGCGCCAGGAACGACGATGCGGCCTGTGAAATAATATTAATTCTCAGCAGATCCTCCGCTGTATTGAACAAATGCATTTTGCTCAGCCAATAGACAAGGACAAGGGTTCCCAGGAAATAGGCGGCATCGATCCAGAAAATCTTCCTCACGTCGTACGAAGCCTGGAGGAAGCTGATCGAGAATATCCTGTACCAGGCGGTAAAAAAGGTCAGCGGAAGATAATTAAAGAGAAGCAAGAGGAGCGAATGCGGGTCAGGGTCGAGATACGGGATGATCAGTCTTTTGCCGGCAACGAAGATGAGGACTCCGAGGACAAAAAAGGCGGCGGTCATCGTGAGGGCTGCGACAATATAGGGCCCGTTCTCCTTTTTCTCGGCGGCATATTTCGTCAGGGGCTGGAGGGCCAGGGCAACGGCCATCGTGCTGACGACGGTAAATATCGTCTGAACGATGACAAAGGCGCCATACTCGCGTTCCGGGAGTGCCCGGACGACGAGGAAGATAAATCCAATCCCGTAGACTGCGGGTAACGCCTTATCCGCGAACGCCCAGAGACCCTTGCCGATATGTCTTCCGAATTCCATGCTATCGTTGAACCAAAAAAAGGATGTGGCTACTCCGTCCAGCTCGGCGGCAGGTTTTTCCTGATCTCGATATTGCCGAACTTCTTGCTCTTTCTCGCCCCCACCTTCTTCGCCCAAGCGGCCATTTTGTGGATCCCCTCCTTGAGGGGTGTAGGGCGAGACTCGCCAAAATAGTGTCTGACCTTGGAATGATCCGAGTATGCGTGCATGACCTCTTTCCGTGCATCCAGGTGGAGGATATCCGGTTTAACGCCGAACTCCTCGCAGACGCGCGTGGCGAGTTCATTCACGGAAAAGACATCATCTGCGCCGATATTGAAGACCTGGTTATACGCCTTCGGCATGCGGATCGCATTTGCCATCACGGGGGAGATATCGCGGATATAGCTGAAGGCCCTGGTCTGGGTGCCGTCGCCGAAAACGGTGAGTTGTTTTCCCTGCATAATCTGGTTCATAAAAATGCCGACGACGTTGCGGTATTTGTCGCCGATATTCTGGTACTCGCCATAGACGTTATGAGGGCGGAAGATGATATACGGGAGTCCGAACATATGATGGGAGGCTTTCAACTCCTGTTCGACGGCAAACTTGGCAATCCCGTAGGAATCCTCCGGCGTAGGGATCATCTCTTCGCGCATCGGCAGCTGGCCAGGCCCGTAGACGGCGATCGAGGATGTAAAGACAAAGCACTTGACGTCATGATTGACCGATGCGTTGATGAGATTGACGCTCCCGATAAGGTTGTTCTCATAGTTGAAGCGTTTGATAAAATGGGATAACCCTTCCGCAGCGTAGGCTGCGAGGTGAAAGACATATTCGACACTGTACTTTTTAAATATCGAGTCGATGAGCGGGACGTCAGTGATGCTCCCTTCGATGAACACAGCCTTGGGATTCACGTTTTCCTTGAATCCGCCGCTCAGGTCGTCGAGCGCGATCACCTGTTCACCGGCTGCAAGAAGGTCGTTCACGATATGCGACCCGATAAACCCGGCACCTCCAGTGACTACTGTTGCCATAGTTGATTCCTCATTGATAGACGTTAAAGTATTTTCTTCATAAAAGTCAGTGAAGCCTCACACCAGATCCAGGACCATCCTTGCAATTTCGCGTGCGCAGGTCAGTCCGGGTGATTCGATGCCGATCAGATTGATCAAGCCAGGGAAGCCCCTCGTTTTCTCATTCACGATAATAAAGTCCTGCGCGGGGGCGCCGGGCGCCTGAGGTTTCGGGCGGACGCCGATCTGGTCGGGCATAAGGTCATCCCGTGTCAGGGGCGGAAAATATCTTGAGACGGCCTGAAAGAAGGATTCCTTTTTCCTCTCATCAAACCGGTACCACTGGTCGGGGGAAAACCCGGGATCCATATATTCGTTATCGGGTCCAAGTTTTACCTGTCCCCCCTTATCGATCGTGATATGGATACCCAGGGTCGTCTGGTCCTTCGGCGGAACGGGATAAACCAGATGGGAGACAAGGGCGCTTTTGGACATCGAGACCCGGTAATAGTGGCCGCGGTTGAAGTAATAGCGGTAGCCCGCCTCGTCGGTATTCAGGCCGCACGACCGGGCCACATCCACGGCATGGAGGCCGGCCGAGTTCACGATGCAGCCGGTTTCAACCTCAAGTTCGTTCCCGTCCCGTTCGCGCAGGAGGGCGCGGAACCCGTCGCCCGATTTTTCCGCGCCGAGGAACGTGGTGCCATAGACGATCGTACCGCCGGCATCAGCGGTCTGGTGAGCATAGGCGTTCATCATACCGTGGGAATCGAGGATGCCGGTTGTCGACAGGTAGAGGGCGGCAGTGCAGCGGATATACGGTTCAAAGTTGCGGGCCTGCTGCTGGGTCATCATCGTCATTCCGCTCAGGCCGTTCGCCTTTGCGCGCTCGTAGAGCGCGTTGAGGTCGGCCTCCTCATCGGGGACGACCGAGACGATCAGTTTCCCGCAGGCCTTATGCCAGACACCGAACCGTTCGCAGTCCTTGTATGTGGTCCGGTTCCCCCGGAGGCATAATTTCGCCTTCAGCGAGCCGGTGGGATAATAGATGCCCGAATGAATGACCTCGCTGTTGCGGCTGCTCGTCTCCTGGCCGAAGCCGGAATGCTGTTCCACGAGGACGGTTGCATAGCCGTTCTGGGAAAACTCATAGGCGCAGGCGAGGCCGACCACGCCGGCGCCGACAATGAGGACATCGACCTTCATCGGTTCGGGCATCTGTCAGCCGGCTGATGGTTCGTAGGCAAACAGATCCGACTCAGGCCGCCGGAGCCAATCGTGGAGCGAGGGGGCCTGAGCGTCCTTCGGGGAAAGGACCGGTTTTCTGACGGGCCATGGAATACCGATCTGGGGATCGTCCCACCGTATATTCCCTTCGGCGGCCGGGTTATAGACCGAGGTGCATTTGTACTGGATATCGGCCAGATCCGACACTGCGCAGAAGCCGTTGGCAAAACCGGGCGGGACCCAGACCATGACGCCCGAATCGGCGGAAATTTCCCGGGCGAACCACTGTCCGAATGAGGGGGAATTTTTCCGGAGATCGACAATGCCGAGGAAGGCGGATCCGAGGCATACACGGACAAGTTTTCCCTGGGGCGGATCCCACTGAAAGTGGAGCCCGCGCAGGACCCCTTTTTTCGAGCGCGACTGATTATCCTGGAGGAATGAAACCGGCAGCCCGAGCGATGAAAACTGATCAGCCCGGAAAACCTCCATGAAGTGACCCCGGTCGTCGTTATGCATATCGGCGCGGAGGACAAGGAGGCCGTTAAGATGCCGGGATTCAATGGAAAACGCCATGGGGAAAAGTATAATTTTTCAAAAAAAACCTTCAGAAGATAGGAAAAATGGCGAGGATAACCAAATAGGGGCAGGGGAAGCTAGGAGGAGAAAACCCGTTTCACGGCCGATCCGAACCCCTTGAAGAGTGCGGTAAGGATGGAAAAATGTCCCTTCACCAGCTCCTTCAGAACAAACACGAGTGTCACAGCGCCGACGCACCAGGGTATCGTGAGCCAGTGATAAGGGCGGGCGTAGCGTTTAAAGAAGACAAGATTATGTTCCACCTTCAGTGCGGTTTTATACGGAGTGAGGCCGCCGCCGCTGAATGCGGAGACCTTATGCCACAGCCGGGCCCGGGGGACATAAATGAGGCGGTAACCGGCGCGGAGAATCCTCACGGAGAGATCGGCGTCCTCGGTATAGATCGGATGGTAGACCTTATCGAAGAGTCCAATCGATCTCAGGACCGATCCCCGCACGAGAAACGCGCACCCCGTAATATATTCGGTATCCCCCGAGATGTCATAGCGGCCCGTATCGCGCTCCCGCAGACCCCGGTGGGAAATGATCCCCGTCCAGAAATTGATATTCCCGCCGGCGTACCAGAGCTTTTCCGGTTCGGTGAAGTAATAAATCTTCGGGGAGAGCGCGCCGATTGCCGGATCACCCATTGCGATCTTCATCAGTTCATCGAGCATGAGGGGATCGACGGCGATATCGTTATTCAGCAATATCAGCCACTCGGCGCCTGCGTCGAGGGCGTGCTGCATGCCGACATTATTCCCTCCCCCGAAACCGAGATTTGAGCCATTCTCGAGAAGTTCAACCAAGGGAAATCGTTCCCGGACCAATGCCTGGCTTCCGTCGTCGGAACCGTTATCGACGACAATAAGCTTCATCGAGGGATAGTTCATGGCACTGACCGAGAGAAGCGTCTCGGCGAGGAGCTCCCTCCCGTTGCGGTTCAGGATAATGCAATAGACCGGGGGTTGAAGCGCATTCATGTTCTTCCGGGGAGGTGTGAAAGAAGAATATCCACAATCCGGGGAGCTGATTTACCGTCGCCGTAGGGGTTGGCTTTTGTTGCCATATCCTTATATGCGGCGGGATCGGAAATCAAGGCTTGCGCTTCGCGGATGATCGTTTCCTTATCGATCCCGACAAGCTTTGCGGTACCCGCCTCGACGGCCTCGGGGCGTTCGGTCGTGGTGCGGAGGACCAGGACAGGTTTGCCGAGGGTCGGGGCCTCCTCCTGGACACCGCCGGAATCGGTCAGGACCAGATACGACTTATTCATCAGCTGAACGAACGGGGGGTATTCCATCGGGGTGACGAGATGGATGCGGGGAACGCCCGCAAGGACCTCCCTGGCCACCTTCTGGACATTCGGGTTGGGGTGGACGGGGTAGATGAGTTCGGTCTCGGGATTCTTTTCGACAAGATGCCGGCAGGCGGAGAAGATGCCGCGCATCGGTTCCCCGAAATTTTCCCTCCGGTGCGACGTCAGAAGCAGAACCTTGCGTTTCGAAAAATCGATCGAACGAAGCGGTTCGTCGGTGAACCTGTACGAGGGATCGACGATCATCAGGAGGGCATCGATGACCGTATTTCCGGTGACAAAAATCTTATCCTCCGCTATCCCCTCACGCAGGAGGTTGTTTTTAGCCCACGGTGTGGGAGCAAAATGAAAATCGGTCAGGCGGGTCGTCAGCTGGCGGTTGATCTCCTCCGGGAAGGGATTGTACTTGTTCCAGGTGCGGAGGCCCGCTTCGACGTGACCGACCGGGATCTTCAGGTAATAGGCGGCGAGACTTGCGACAAACGTCGTCGTCGTATCCCCCTGGACAAGGAGCACGTCTGGTTGCGATTCGACAAGAACAGGTTTTATATGGTTCACGACCGAGCTTGTGACATGGAAAAGATCCTGGTCGGGCCTCATGATATTCAGATCATACTTCGGTTTGATATGAAAAACGTCGAGTTTCTGGTCGAGCATCTCGCGGTGCTGGGCGGTGACGATAACGACATGATCGAGGTTGCGCCGTTCGGCCTCCTTGACGATCGGGGCCATCTTGATTGCTTCCGGTCTGGTTCCAAAGACAATTGCTATTTTCATACTTTTCCGATTGTTATGAATAAATCTCTCTCTATCAATCAGCCGTTACGGGTACCACCGGCGCCAGGAGACACATTCCCCACCACCAGTTCCTCGATGGAGCGGACAAAATGATCCCAGGAATAAATCTTTTTCTCCTTCTCCACGGCTGCGGCGAACTCGAGTTCCTTCTCTTCGGCATAAAACCTGATGACGGCGCGGGCAATCTCCTCCGCATCCCCGGGAGGTACGACATAGCCTGTTTTGTTATCGGCCACGATCTCGGCCAGTCCGCCCACATTTGTCACGATCAGCGGTTTGTCGAAATTATAGGCGATCTGTGCGATCCCGCTCTGTGTGGCGGAAAGATACGGAAGAACCACGATATCTGCCGCGCTGAAATACTCCGCGACCTGGCTATTGGGGACATAATCGGGGACGAAGCGGACACTGCGTTCGAGACCGAGGCCTGTCACACGGTCCCGGTATTTTTTTTCATCGTCATAGAACTCGCCGACGGCCAGCAGGAGGATCTCATCCTCATGAGAGCCGAAATGGTCGCGGAGGGATTTCATGGCATCGATAAGGTGAAGGAGCCCCTTATAGGCCCGGACATACCCGAAATAGAGGATAACCCTTTTTGAACGTATCTGCAGGCGTTCACGTGCAAGGGTCTTCGGAACCGGTGCGCCAAAATTTTCATACACGGGGTGCGGCACCCTCCGGTATTCCGCGCCGGGGAAATACCTCAGGAGCTCCTTTTCGACCGCCCGGGACTGGACGATAAAATAATCCGCGCGTTTGAAGGCATAACGTGTCAAGAGCAGATCGCCGGGACGGCGCTCGTGGGGAATGACATTATCGCAGATATAGAGCACCTTGCTCCGGGGATTCTGTTTCACGACCGAGGCGATCGTTCCGAAGCAGGGGCCAAAGAACGGCAGCCAGTATTTAAAAATAACCAGGTCGGGTTGTTTCCGTTTGACAAGCCTGCCGACGGCCCCCCAGTTGAAGGGATTGACGGAATCGACAAGCTGCGGTGCGGGTCTCACATTCTCTATCGCGCCCTGTTCTTCCTGGGATTTGCCCGGGAAAAAGATGCGCGGGTACTGACGTTTGAAGGTGATCGTCTCGACAAAATGGCGCACGGCGAGGTGTTCGGCCAGGAGGGCGTTGAAATGGGCGATCCCGCCCCGCAGGGGGTACGCCGTACCGATGATGACGATATTCATGCCAGACGCAATGATCGTTTAAGAGAGAATCCGCATTTCAGTGTACAGAGCGTCAACGCAAAAAAGTCGATTGTGCACGTTCGAGGATCGCGCGGATGACGGTTGTATCGGCATGCTGATACGCGAGCCAGGAGCAGTGGTGCGCCAGTTCCGCGATCCGCAGTGAATTAAAGTCCCCGATATCCGACGAATTGATCCCCTCGTTCAGTCTCGCAATTTCCCTCGCAGCCTCCTGGTACCGGCCCGTCAGGAGAAGCGATACGGCGATCCCCCTCACAGCCGAGGCATTAAAGGGATCCTCGTCGAGCGCCTTCCTATAATACGCAATTGCGCGATGATAATCTCCTGCCGTCTGGAGGGCAACCGCGAGTTTATGGTAGAGAAATCCAAGCTGATCATCCGGGTGTGAGGCCGATGGTTCCAGGCGGCGGATAATCTCCCTCCGTTCCCCGATTTCCCTGGATGGATCGGGGATCAGTGCGCAGCCGATATTGATCATATAGGCGGACCCCGCGTAATAAGAGTTAAATCCCCACACACCGAGGCTCCTCAGGCGGGCGGAGGCGGGATCGGGTTGAGCGTTCACGAGGAAAAATGATGCGGGAAGGAGTGCCAGACCCAGCGCCGCACCGACAACTCCGGTGGACAACCGGGGAACCTTCGCGAACATGGATACTGAGATATCAAAAGCGATGAACATCACCGGGACGGCGCCCAGTGAAAGCATGTCCCAATCGCGCATCGGGGTAAGGAGCGGATCGACGGTCAGTTCAAAAAGGAGAAAATACAAACCTGCCAGGAGAAAAAACAGAAGCCGGGGTGCCGGCCGGACAAGCTCCCTCCGGTGGACGAGGGAAATGATCAACACCATAAGGACGCCCGGGGCGAGGGTGAGAAGCAGCTCCTGCAGGACATCGTTCAGATGAGCGGGGGAAAAAAGCGAGTAGGCGTGCGGGGGATTAAGGTAGTTGACAAGCGGAAGAAATATTTTCCTCACTTTTTCGGCATTATCCCCCGTCTCGAATTGTGCGGCATGAAACAGAAAGAAATAGACCAGCGCCATGGCGACAAGGCTCAGTGCAACACCGGCATACACGACCTGTGTCCGGCACCATTTCCTGAGCCCGGCTCTTTTCCGGCCGAGATGATACAGAAGGAGATAGACCAGGGCAGGGGTACAAAGGACCATCTGGATATGCAGTTTCAGGCCAACCAGGAACACCAGTGCGATCCAGGGAAGAGTATTTTTCCCCTCAAAATATTTCCATGCGAGGATGGAGAAAAGGACCAGGGCAAGGTAGACAAGCGTATAGTCCTCGACATAGCCGAAGAACATCTGGGTGGGGGCGCAGATGGCGCCGGTGACAAAGACAAAAAACCGCCACACAGGCGAACCTTCGGTCGACATAACAAACCAGAGGAAGGCGATGACAAATGCAGCTCCGCAGGCAGAGCTGGCGATCTGGTAGACAAGTTTCTGATCGAGTCCTGTCAGAGCCGAGATCTTCTGATGAAGGTATCTCGTCAGAGGCTCAAAATCATCGAACCGGAGAATGTCCATAAGCGTGAATTTCTTCCCCGCGAGGATAAGAAGCAGGGATTTCGCGTCCCCGTACATATCGATCGATATCCGCCAGAGGTAGAAGAGCACGCCGGCCGTTACGCCGCAAAGGACGATCATGACAAAGCGGCCGGAAGTCATCGTGCCGGGTGGAAAAAGCCAACCCGAGATTTTTGGAACGTAGAACCGGGAGAAAAGCGGGACACTAAGGAGAAGCGAGACAAGGAGGAAGCCGAACCGGAGCGGAAGCGGCAGAAACGCCAGCATATGGACGCCCCACAGGCCGGAATCCGGGAACATCAACCCCGCGATGGCAAGTAGGAGAAAAGCCGCGTAGAGGAGAAGAATCAGGGGGGCGCCCGGCTCCACCGGGGAATTTTCCTGATATCCGAGCTTATGGAACGGAAACATGTTTCCCCTCCACAACAACGAAACGGTCACCGCGGATCAGCCAGCCGGAAAATTCCCGTTGCTTCCCCCCGAGTGACAGATAGCCCGTGAGTGTATCGCTGTTATTACTCACGAGCCGGTAGACAAACGTGACGGCGGTATCTGCGGTATTCGTGAAAACCCACTCGGCGGCGCCCTCACCTGTCGACACATCGGTGCCTGTCAGACGGAACGAAAACGATACAGGGGGGAGATTCTCCACCCGTTGTGGCGGAGACCACGACTGTGCGAGGCAGTCGGAGAGAAGAAAAACAAAGCAAAGGAAAATATATCGGAACCGGAAGGCCATCCGACGGGAGAATAAGTCAGGACGAGGGTTGCGGTGGGGGCGGCCGGTGTTCCCGCCGGTAGGAGAACCAGCCACCGGCGAGGGCCAGGATCAGTGTGACGCCTGTAATGGCGGCACCGCGTCGGAAACTCGCGGGTTCGAACCGAAGGTCGATGTGATGTTCGCCGGCCTCGAGGGGGATTGCGCGGAGGCAGTAATCGGCGCGGTAGATCTTCCGGTCCGTGCCGTCGACATCGGCATGCCAGCCCGGGTAATAAATTTCGCTCACCACGAGATAGGCGTTCCTGCGGGTTGAGGCATCGATCCTGATCTCATTGAGATCATACGAGGTTATCGTGGCGCGGCCCGGAGCGAGCGAATCGGCGGGGGGAACTGCAAAGTGCGGATCTTCCTCCAGGAGCACCTCGCCGGCGGGTCTGAAAGACTCGCCTTCCATATAGGCGGTTTCGGATTTTTCATCAGGAAGAATGCGGGCCTGGTTCACGAGAAACGCCCTCGGGAAGTAGCTCTCCGACTTCCGAAGGCCCATCGTCTGGTGAATGGTATCGATACCGACCCTGTACTTTGCGTTCAGGAGGTCATAGCAGAACCGGCCCACGGGATAGTTACGCTGAAGTGCAAGCGGAGTATATCCTTCGCACGTAAAAATGCGGTCGATCATCCCCTGGTTGCGGTCGATCAGCATCGCCCCGCCCGAGCGGGAATTAAAACGGAATAATTCCGTCTTCCCCTCCTCCCTGATCAGGGTGACGATATCGCTCCCGCGGGAATAGTAATCCTCGGGGTTTGTGGGGCCGTTATTCTGGTCAAACCCGAACATATTCATGTCGACAAAATGGAAAACGAGGATCAGCACGACCAGAGTCGCGGCGGATATCATTTTTTTCCGGAAGGCGATAAAAAGGCCGCAGGCGACAAGAAGAAGGACGAGGGATGTCGAGACGGCCGTTGTGACCATCGGATGAATCTGGCCGTAGGCGCGTTCATCACCGGCGGGCTGGAAGAGGCCTGCCTGGCCGATGATCCAGACAAGGAGGCCACAGGCGATCATCGAGAGGAGGAACCTCATGATTTTTTTCTCAGAACCCCCGGAGGTCATGAGATAGCGGAGCCCGAAACCTGACAGGACGGAAGCGCCGAGAGTGACATAATAGGACATCCTTCCGGGAACGCGGAACTTGTCGAAACCCGGCACGAGGTGGAAAAAGAGTGAATGAAAGATAAAATTGTTCCCGAGGCTGTAGAGAAGTCCGAACAGCATGACGCCGGCGAAGAAGGCCACATAGCGTTCCCTCCGGAGGAGAAAGAGCGCGGCGCAGAGCGTTATGAAGGGGACAAGCCCGAGGTAGATGCATGTTTCCCAGTACTCCCAGTAATTCGTGCCGAGCCAGAATGTTGAGCCCTGGGCACCGCTTGAACCGAAATATTTCGGAACAAGAAGTGTAATGATCTGCTGAAACTGCAGCGAACCCTCGGACGATTTGTCGAAGCTGATCTCGGCCCGTTGCGAAAGCGTCCCCATTTCCTGTGTTGGAAGAAGCTGGAGGGCGGTCAGGCCGAATGCAATGACGATGACGCCTGCGGCCAGGGTGGCGGCAAGAGCAAACGGGGCAAATCCCGATGTGCGGAAGACCGGCCATGCCTCAAAGAGAAAATATCCGAGGAGGAGAAGAAGGATATAAAGTGTAAACTGGGGTGAACCGGCAAGTATGGCATGTCCCAAAACGAGGCCCGTGACAATCATCCAGAAGGGGGATTTCTTACGAAGCGTCCGCCGGAAAAAAAGCAGGAGGAGCGGTGACCAGGCCACCTGGCAGACAAAGGTCTCATGGATCACCTGGACGATCATAAAGCCGGAGAAGGCAAACGCGACGCCTGCAAAAAGGGCATAGGGACGCTCAAGTCCGAGTTCGCGCATGAAAAGATACAAGCCGAAGCCTGCCACGACATAGTGTGCGATAATCAGCACCTCGACCCAGAGAAAATAGAGTTTGTCCCCGCTGACAAAAAGTGTCAGGAGGAGGTTCGGGATATAGAACAGGGCTGTCTGGATATCCGCCTGGAAGGGCATCCCGTTATAGGTATAGGGATTCCACAAGGGGAGTGAGCCGTGGGCGAGAGAGACGGCGGCAAAATTCCTGAACGCATAATACTGATACATGAAGTCCTCCCAGAAAAACGCCTTCTGGAGGAGGATATCGCGGAAGAAGAAGGCGACCAGGAGGGTAAGGATGGCGGTGACGTGCCAAGAGTTCAGTCGCCCCAGGGGAACGGGCTGTTGTTTTGACTTCGGTTCACTCGCTTTTTTCATTCGGGGCAACTGGTCCCTTCTACGGTGTCAACCACCGCAGGCAGGCATTCATGACGCTATCAGTGGTGAGGTACTGCATGCAGTTGTTGGGGCACGTAGGGGAATAGAAGCAGGTACACGTGAAATCCGGTTCAAGGATTTCGCCCCTCCCGTAGAGTTCAAACTCGTGCTTATTGAAGATATTATTAAAGAGGACGAGATTCTTCCTGAGGCCTATGGCGATATGCATGGCCATCGTGACGGCAGTAACGACGAGGTCGCACTGGTTCACCTCGCTCATAAACAGCGTGAGGGGGAAATGGCCGGGATAGTGGGCGCCGCTCAGGCGGGCGATGCGTTTATTCTTCAGATGCTCCTGTTCCCCGCCGAGAAGGAGGGGCCGGTGGCCCGCTTTTTTCAGTTGTTTGGCGAGTGTGATCCAGTACTTTTCGGGCCAGAGGCGGGAGGTCCACCGTCCGCCGCATCCTGTATTGAGGCCGACAATTTTCCCCTTCCCGGGGATCTCCCAGGGATAGTCATGGATATCGGGCATCATATACTCCTCGCCGCCGAACTGGAACCCGCAGATCTCAAAAATCTCATCCTGGTACGACCGGGTGTTCTGTTTGCTGACGTCGTCGAAGACGCCGGTGAGGTATTTATGTTCTGCGGCCTTGTCGAGGGGGACACATTTGCCGTTCTTCCATGAATACCCCCGTTTCGAGCGGCCCCGGAGCTGGGAGCAGAGGGCTGCCGCCTCCTTATCCTTATCGAGGCTATAGATGAAATCGAACTCCGTCGCAAGGAGTGTGACCATGCTCTGCGGGGAAAAGGGAAGAATCATATCGACACTCCTCGGGGGGACGATCTCGGGTGTATTCGTCAGCCACCAGATCTGGGCATGGGGTTCGACCGAGCGGAGTTTCCGGAGGAGTGGGGTTGTACGGATGACATCGCCGAGTGCGCCGAGTTTAATGATCAGGATCTTCCTCGAGACCGGGTCATAGTAGGTACAATCGCGCCCGAGATCATCGACGCAGTGGACGCCATACTGTTTATGGGGCTGGCAGGGAACGTCGCCGCGGAAGGCCCTGCAATCATATTTCAATTGCTTGACGGTAAGGTTCATTGCGATAAAGGTTCCTCGTTTATGGGCGCACCGGGGGAAAGGCCCGCCGGGCGGAGGGTCACTTCCAGAATTCCTTGATGGAATACTCCTTCTCGGGGGACTGATGCGTCTTCGTGATAAGTTCGCCCAGGAGGCCCACGGAGATGACCTGTACGCCGACAATAATCAGGAGAATCCCGCCAAAAAACAGTGGGCGGTTACTGAGGGACATCCCCTGTGTAAACTTCAGGATAGCCAGATAAAGGTCGATAGCAGTCCCCGCCAGGACGCAGAGCAAACCCCAGAATCCGAAGAGGTGGAGAGGTCTCTGGAGGTACCGGGTAGTAAAGAGGACCGTCAGAAGGTCGAGGAAACCCTTCCAGAAGCGGCCCGCGCCGAACTTGGTCTTGCCGTATTTTCTCGGGCGGTGTTGGACGACGACCTCGCTGACTCGGTAGCCGAGCCAGTGGGCGAGGACCGGGATATAGCGGTGGAGTTCACCGTAAATTTTCAGATCCTTGACGACCTCGCGCCGGTAGATCTTCAGGCCGCAGTTAAAATCGTGCAATCTGATGCCGGTCATTACCGAGGTCACAAAATTGAAGAACCGCGACGGAATGGTTTTGGAGATCGGGTCGTGCCGTTTTTTCTTCCAGCCGGAGACCATATCGAACCCCTTTTTGATCTCGTGCAGGAGGTTCTGGATTTCGTCGGGATCATCCTGCAGGTCGGCGTCCATCGTGACGACAAAATTGCCGTCGGCGTGGGCGAAGCCGACAGACAGTGCTGCCGATTTCCCGTAATTTCTCCGGAAGCGGATAATTTTCACACGCCGGTCCCTGTGGCGCAGTTCATGGAGAACGCGGACCGAGCCGTCGGTACTCCCGTCGTCGACAAAGATGATCTCAAAACGTCCGATTCTGCCCAATGCGGAGCGCAGGGCATCATAGAGTTCCCGCAAGGATTGTTCCTCGTTATAGAGGGGGATAACGACGGATACCTCGCGTGCCCCTTCGTGGGGATGTTCATTCCGCGGGCCCTGTTGTTGCGGGCGCTGGCGCGGCGGCCGGTTCCTCCGTTCGCGCCCCTGCTGGCGCTGGAGATTCTGGGAAGGGCGGTTATCGGGTGTCTGGGTCTGGGGTGCCGGGGGTGGATTTTCCGTCTCCCTGGGACGCTGGTCGGAGGCTGGTGGTGGTTGTGGTTGTGGAGGTGGACCAGCCGGCTGTGGAGGTGTTTGGGGTTGAAGATCTTCGTTTTGTCCATTCATGATGCATTTTTCAGTAAAATTTTCAAACTAAAATACAATATTTTCGGTCGATAATCAATGAATTACAGATCGGGGGGAGGATATTCTGTTCATATCTTCCTCTCATTCTCCCTCAAGACTCTCAGGACATTTTCACCCAGAATGAGCCTGATATCTTTCTCGTTATACCCCCTCCGGAGCAATTCACGCGTGATATTGGGTAAACAGGTCACATCGTCCATCTCCTTCGGGGTGACGGAAATTCCGTCAAAATCGGATCCGAGGCCGACATGGTCGGCGCCGATAAGTCTGGCGATATAATCGATATGGTCGACAAGGCAAGAGAGCGGGGGGCGGATGGAATCATACTCAGGCGTCAGAAACTC
>JAWOKN010000211.1:0-3099 GCA_033854175.1 Bacteroidota bacterium
ATCGCCCGCACGGAGATAGTGGCCGTCCCGGGGCCAGACCAAATTCATGCTGTACACCATCCGATTGCCGAGCATCTCCCCGACAGTCCAATGTCCAAATTCGTGAAACAGATACGAGAAATAGGCACTCGGAATAAACAGCAGGAAGAAGCTCATACGAGTGGATCGGTCGCACTCTGGTAGCATCGGTCACCTTGATGGATGAGTACCCCGACACCGAGGTATGCGGGTTGCGCCTGGTAGAGTTTTTGCATCGGCGGTGAGTAGAAATTGCCTTTCAGTGATGTTCATCCTTTCATTCATTGGAAATCTCTTAATGCACGGAACCGGCGACATCCTCGAAGTACTGTTGAATCGCCCGTCGACACGAAGCTCCGATCATTCCTCGCATTGCCGACTTTCGGGTTGCGAATGAAAATGTTCCATAGGGTGAGTCCGGATCACCATCCTCCATGTCTGAACAATAGACTCGAAGGGAATCTCTCGAACGAACCGCGAATTGCACGATGCCATGGACGGTCACGCTAATGAATCCGGACATCCTCGGTCCAAGAAGTTGTAAATCCACATAGACCGTGTCGTGCCCTGTGGAGTCAATATTTCCGCGGCAACTATCTGTCATCGCTTTGAAGTAGCTCGTAAAATAGCGGTAACCGAGAGCCCCCTCCAATTCCGAATCGGTATCAGGCATGATATCGGAACACTTCAATTTAGACTTGTCTGCTCTTTTATCAAAGAAAACGAAATTGAAGGGCTTCCCCTTGAGGTCTACGTGCCTTGTCGGTGGAAAGAATTGATAGTCGGAGCCTGGGAGAAAGCCATATTTGAGCGTCTGGGATGAAAAACACCCGAGGAGACCTAAAAATCCGAACGATGCCACCATCCATGCCTTGATTACCATTGAGAGCTTCAATGAATTCCTCGATTCTGATTTGACATAAGCCAGCCGCAGTTACACATAACGTGTCACAAGACAACGCAATATTTTTTTGAACATACCAATCTCATCCAGTGTGTAAAAATATTGAGGGTAGATTTCCATTTTGCGACACGAGCAACGTCGTTATGTTGCGTCTTATGCGCCCTTGCGGCCTTTCAACAGGTGAAGTGGCATCTGGATTTCACCATTATCAGCCCGCGCGCACGTGACGGCCCAACTGCAGAAGCCGAAAGCTGAGCACGAGCAGGAAGGCGGCGCAATATGGACCGATGTCAAAGAGGCCTCGTGTATTGGGCGGCCAGGGAAAGGTCCACGCGTTGAGTACAATGAGGATGATACCAAGTATTGACAGGGGGATTCCCCAGGGGAGACCCAAACCCTGGACACGGCGCATCGCGATACCTGTGAGAACGAAGGCTGTGCCGATGAAGAAATCCCAAGCCACGTCAAGGCCAAGATCCACGTACCTCACACTCTTGAGAATCATCTTGAAACTCGCTTTGTCGGCTTCGCTGGAGGCCTGGGCCTGGAGATCGGCAATTCCGAGACGAGCGGCCATTTGAGCCCAGACCATGGCGGTTAAGAGCATGAACCCTGCGACTGCAAAGATCAGTGCAAGGTCACTGATTGCACTACGCCCGTTGGCAGAGAAAATCCTGTGGAGGAAGTACCACTGAGCAATCCCGAAGGCCGGAAATCCGAAAAAGATCAGCAGGGAGATGCCACCGGGCAGTGGAAGGTCGAGGACGGCACCGATGATGTAGCTGGTGACGGCGAGGAGTCCGAGAATGCCACAGACCGAATGGGAATTCAAGCTGGTAGAAGTCATCGGAAACGCTCCTTGGATTGTTGGATTGGAACCGCAGATCAACGGCAACTATGAAGAGAGCAATGGTTCATAACGACCGTAAAAACGCCATATGGCGTTTTACTCTTTTTATGCGCAGCCATCATCTTCACCCATCTTCTTGCCTAAAACCAACAGGATGCCTTTTAGGCCAGGCAAATCGTGGCGGATTCATTCCTATCTTCATTTCGCCCAGAACGCAGGTGATCACCCTTTCATGAACATCGGGTCACCCGGTTAATTTCTGGTCCAATTTTTCCTGTTTTTCCGTGAGAACCCTATTCGGGGCAAATGCTCGCCGCGTCTTGACAAACGCACGTCCCACAAAATTGCCCACTTGAATGTGCTCATTCCGTGAAATGAAACAGGAAATCTTCAGGAAAACTCTCACGATTCCGTTTCACTGTCTCATTCAGCCCGTATGTCGATAGTCCAGAGTATACTAACCGGGATCTGGAGAAGCATAAAGGTTCTCGATGTGCGGCAAAACAGGGCGTCGTCGGTTTACTTTGTTCCGGTAACCGGTTCACCGTCAGAGTCGATCACATGAATCGCGCCGTAGTTGAGGTCCTCTAATCCCTTCCTGATCTTGGTCATGTCGCCGACGACAACCCAGATGGCATTATCGGGCTGAACGATCTTATTCGCCATTTTACCCATGTCATCGAGGTTAAGGGAGCGTATCTTCTCCGCGTAGGTTGCATAAAAATCCTCCGGCATGCCGAACTGGACAAGCTCCTGAATCGTACTACTCACCGCATAATTCGTCTCCCACCGACCGGGAAGCTGGAGGGTAAGATTCGACTGCGTGCGCGAGAGTTCATCGGCCGTGACGGGGCGCTGGGCGCGGATATCGCGCAATTCCTTATTAAGCTCGGCCATCGATTCCTTCGTCTTATCGGTCTGCACGATGCCATAGGCAAAAAGCGGGCGCTGACCCCTTGCGGGCCAGATGGCGCTCCCCGAGCCATAGGACCAGTGTTTATCCTCGCGGAGATTCATATTGATGCGCGAGCCGAAGGAACCGCCGAGGATCGTATTCATCGCCTCGATAGCGACCTCATCGGGATTATTCTTCGGGATCGTGACATGGGCGCCGAGGATAATAGAGGTCTGCGAGCCGGGCCTGTCGACGATATAGACAGCGGGTTTTGCCGGTTCGACCGTTTTAAGGTTCTTTGCGGGAACATCGCCCGGTTTCCAGTCCTTAAACAGCTTTTCGAGCCGGGGTTTGATCTCATCCATCGTGACATCGCCGACAACAATAACGGTAGTGTTGTTCGGTTTGATCCAGGTCTGGTGGAACTTGACC
>JAWOKN010000212.1:0-39329 GCA_033854175.1 Bacteroidota bacterium
CGATGTCAGGGAATCTGGCCGCAGTCAGATGCAACTGCGTGAAGATCCAGCCATTGGGTCCCTCAGCCGGGGTTTCTGTCCCTACAATACCCGGATTGCCATTGCTTGTCCAGAATGCAATCGGCAGCGTCGGGTTGTCGCTTCCGGCTCCGTAGAGATTGTACTGCGACAAGAGCATGGTGGCAGTATCAGGAGGATTGCCTGTGTACGATTGGGCGTTCGCATACACCGCCGAACTGTACCAGTTGATACCGTCTGCATCGTTCAGGTTGCCAAGATGCTTCCACTGGATGCCGTCAGTTGTATAATCAACCCAGGCGCCATCCCAACCCGGTTCCACACTGATGCTCTGTTTGAACGAGATATAAAGATCAGTCGGAAATGCGGTGAGATTGAACCAGGGTGATATCACGAGGTTCGGACCAGGGTAGGTGCCTGAATAACCCTGGCTGCTCGCATATGCCCCTTCCGTGTACGTGGTGGGATCGTAGGGAGATTCGGTCACCATCGCATACCCGGATGTCGGGCCGCCAAGTTTTGTGAATGCATTATCACGTACGAAGTCAATCGTCCGTGTCCATCCCGCATCGCCTGATTCCCATTCGTATGTAAGACCAGCCGGTGATGGGACAGGAACGGGATTTGCAACAGACTGCGTCCGGGAGTAACTGTCGTTACTCGGGTTGTTATCACCCGCAAGCTGTGTCGTGGCAGTAAGTGTGTCAACACCTGCAGCCGCAGGGGTCCACGTCTTTGCGAATGTAACTGCCTTTGCCTCGGAGCCATTCAGGGAGACTTGAATTGTCGTATCATAGCCGTCGTTGACCTTGAATTCATATCCGAACGGGCCTACGGCGTAGATCGTGTTATTCTTCACCCATATTTTCGGAGTCTGGGCGCCGCCGGTGGGAACACCACTGGAGGCCGGAACAACGATCGTACCCGCACTCACATCGTTCGTCCACTGATTGGCGAGGGCCGCGGAAACTTCGTCAGCACCGCAATCGCGTACGCCCGCAGTCGTCGTATCACGGGAATCGCCGTCGATATCGGACGCAAGAAGAACCTTCGGTCCGCCGGCATTTTCTGCCGCCGATGGGCCATTAGGATCAAGATGCAGATCCGCGGTGAAATTGATCGGGCCGTACGTTCCATGAACGTTCACGCCGTTTCCTGCCGCGACACCGGGTGTGCCGGGGCTGACGCTTGTTTGATAACCACTCGAGAACGCAGCGTTGTAATCAATCGTTCCACCAGATGCGATGGCCCTGCGGCTTGCAGCGCTGCCGCCAGTCATTTCCATCGAAACGGCGTTATTCTTTGAATTGCCGCCGCCATTATTCATGGCCGTGGCAGTCGCGCCATTGGCTGGTCCGGTGAGCCGGATAGAGTTGTGGTAAAAACGATTTGTGGTACCACGGAAACCGGTCACTAAGGGGCCGCCGGGGTTGCTGATATTATAGATACGATTGTTGTAAACCAGACCAGGATTGCCCGCGGTGACAGGATAGTCGTACACTCTAACCGCATACGTGCTCAAACCTTCACCACCCGGTCCGCTCACACTGACGTTTCGGATGATATTATCATGAACTAACGGTCCGTCGGTTCCGGCCATGTAAAATCCTGTCGTGTAGCCAAAACTACGCATGAGGGCATCATAACCAAAGAAGGCTTGATCGGCATCGTATTCCGTATAGTCGTTGTTCTTATACCAGTCGAGAAATTCAATACCGTCAAAAATATTGTTGCTGATCGTAACAGCCGATGACCAGACCCACCATGCGCCGATGGCAACGGGATTTCCATAAGCACCACCGATCAGGCAGTTGTTGACAACCATGCCATCCACAGAGGGGTTAACGCCGGTTTCGGAGAGAACCTTGATACCATATGTTGCATTCGTGATCGTGCAACCGTCAAATGTGATATTCGAGTTCGGTCCGGCATCCGCATCCGCTGCAAAAATGAACACTGCAGAACGACCCTGAGTCTGGTCTGCCCACACGGCATTGTTGACAAAACCCATGATCGAGGTGTTCTTCACGGAGATTTTTTGGGATGCACCGGTGATATAGACAGTGGCGCCGAAGGCATCACTGTCCGGGAATACCGCAGTCGGACCATATTGCAGGGTGAGACTCGAACCGCCGGTGTTCAAACCATCGATCGTGATGTTTTGCGCACCTTCGAACGCGAATCCTTTTCCCTGAAACAGCGAGGAAACAAAATTCACGGTCGCCGCAACTCCTGGCCCTGGTTGAATCGTCACGTTGAACGAATCTGCTTTTGCATAAGGGCCGAACGTAATCGGAAACGGCTCGGAGTAGCTTGTCGCATCGAGTTCAAACACAGTCGGTCCGGATACACCGACAAAGTTCAGAACGGCAACGGCAGCCCCGATCGACGCGAAGTTCCCCGGGATGTGATAGGTCCCGCTCATCCCGCTGGAATACGTTTGTGCGACCTTTGGACTTATAACCGATTCCAACTTCGACGGGGCCGGTATCCTCTTCGACATATCAAATGACTTGGATACGCGGTCCTTCGATCCTGCATCAAACTCCGCCCTGACCTTTGATAGATCTTTGAGAATGGGAGTCTGACTGGTTGTAACCGGCTTGCTGACGGCAGTGCCTTTCGCAACACCCGCAAACGCGGTCGTCGCGATCAACCCCGCCACCAGCATGAAAATTACAACGAGTTTAATGTGTTTCATACATCCTCCTAAAAGGATTATTATGAATTGTGGATTAGTGAATTAGTGGTATAGTGGTTTAGTGAATGAGATTGTGATGCTTTGAATTCCGGTGTAGAAATGCACGCATGCCTCGCCGAAGAGATGAATCTCTCAGAAGGCACGCAGGGTTCAAACGCTTGATGGTCAATGGGAGCTTCGTAGCAACGTTCAAACTGCATAGCTCCATGACACTTTCGACATAACCGATTCTTCCTTTGAGCTTGTACTTAAGAGCTCATTTCGCAACCAACGATGGGGGAAATACGTATCATCCATCAGTACCGTTCTACGTATACCACCCCTGCAGAATTTGCTCAACGCGATGTCTACAGATTTCTCGTCTCAACTTCAACAGAACGAATCTGGAATTCTACACTCCAAAAGCCTTAAGGATTTCTTTTACTCTTTATTGGGGCGAGAAGAGTAATCATTTCTTCTGGGGTGTATTACTCGCTGAATTGTAAGAAAACTTCAACAAAGTGTCAAGTCTTTTCAAAAATAAATTTAAACAGTTTGGATGATAGCATCGCTGTAAATGCATCACAGAACTTAAATTGCAGCATGCTGACTCCGAGGCATCCACACATTTGCCGTGGAATACAAACGGGAATATCGTGAACCATGCTTAAAATATGGAATATTTCGCCGGTTTCCCGCCGTTTGAGATACCAGACCACACCCGTTTTCAGATGTTCCAGGCAAACCAGAAACCACGATGCAGAAAGCCAGTGACGCGTTCACCGAAGTAGGATCATCTCCTCGGCATGCAATCTTACGATCTTCCTTCAACTCTCTGGCGGGACTCCCGCAACATGTTTGATCTGTGGCCGGAGAGCGGGGACTCCATCATGACTCCGGTTAAAGACGGGAAATCCGGGGTCGCTATGATCTCCGCCTGAAGATGAGTACCGATGCTTCCGCCAGCCGGGCGTAGGAGTGCATTTCATCCTCCCAACGGTACTCGGTCCGGTCCGGAGATATCTGATCCACAATACCGACAAGTTCATATTTTTTCTTGAGATAGGCGTTTGCCCATTCAAAAATATACCTTTCAGACTGGGGCCTCGTCCCCCAGGAGATGGGCTGGGTCACCAGGACGACCACCGGAGGAGACGAACCGGCAATGTCGGCCGCAGCCTCCCGCTGCATTTCGAGGCTTGCCGGATGAACCTCCATGAAAAAATACATGTAAAGGTATCGTGTTGCCGATTGTCTGCCGGCAAGAAAGAGAATCTCCGGCTCTGAACCGAGCACGGCCACGCGGTCACCAGGCCGCGTCTGAGACTCAACAAACGAGGCGATCGCAGGAGCCTCGGCAAAGGGATTCGGAAAATAGATCTGGCGCGAGAGCGATACCGGATCATCACGAAAAAAATAATTCCATTGATAAAGACCGCCATATCCGACCGCGAGGAGGATCATCCCGAACCCGATTGCCCTTGCAACCTCCGGACGTAGACGGCGGGTCATGAATGCCGCCGCCCTGAAACATGCAAATCCACAATACAAGCTGACACTCGGCAACAGCATGACAAAATAATGTGAACGAAACTGGAACCCGAGACCAAGCGCGACAAATGATGCGATCAACAAGCCCGCCAGATGCAGATGCCCGCGGTTCAATGGCGGTCGGATGAATGCAAATACAAGCCCCAAAAGTGCCGCAAGCCAGAGGAGTTCCCAGTGCGCTGTAACCCGGCCCAATTCGCCTGTAAACTGGACGAGGGCATCCGACAATCCGATGCGGGTCCCGAACTCGGATCCATATGCGAAGTTCCAGTAGAGGAATCTCCCCAGATCACCGCTCATCGCCAACCAGGCCACCATACCGGAAACGGGAATCACCACCCCCGCGAGAAACACCCCGAAATCGATCAGGAGCCTCCTCCCGCCCTCAGGCTGCCGCAGGAAAAAAAGGAGGCAACCGAACAGAATGAACAATAATCCCGGCTGTTTCATCATCGCTGATAAACCGAACGCCATTCCGGAGAGGATCAGCCACGTCCGTTCATGTTTCCCAGGCGATCGCAAAAGCAAAAGATACCCGGCGAGCATCCAGAAAACGACAAAATGAGTGGCATGGGCGGCGAAACCGAGAACGTTTGGTGTCAGGGAGAGAATGCCCATGACGAGCGCAGCCGCGAGGGAGGCCGTTTCGTCCATATACCTGCGTGCGATGAAATAGATCAGGACGATCGACGAGAGGTCGGTGAGGAGCAATGCAAAGTGAATTCCGCGGGGGGTCTGACCGAAGAGACCCATCACCAGAGCATATGTCAGGTACAACCCCGGCGGCTTAAAATCGTACGCTTCCCTGTACGGCGCCACACCCTGAAGAATCATTCTGCCGATATACGCAAATCCACCCTCGTCCCGTTCGAGCGGAAAATCCAGCAACCTGTACCTGACGACACCGACCGCAAGGAGAATCATTACGAGGATGAGAAAATAAATCCACCGGGATGCGTGATCCTTCCGAACCGGCCCCCCGGACGCCCGATTATGCGAGGAATCTATCAGCAACGCCATCATGTGCCTGCCTCAGGGTGTGGGTCAACTGGGGAATGTGGAAACATGAGTCTTGAGATTACCTTTTGCGCAGAGACCGGATCTGCTTCAGGGCAGCCACAGCCGGAGCGTACGAGGGGGCAAGATGAACAACCCGTGCGAGCACAGAATCGGCTTCAGCCAGTTTTCCCTGTCTGAAAAGAAGGACGCCCAGATTGTACAACGCATGCACCTGCCCGGAATCGAGGCGCAGAGCTTCCCGGAGCTCCTGGGTGGCTTCAGCGTTCATTCCTTTTACCATATAAAGCTTGCCGAGATTTGCATGGATATCTGCTGATCCGGGGTTGAGTTCAGCCGCGCGGCGCAGATGGACCTCCGACTGCACAAAATCGTTCCGCTGCCCGAGAAGGGTACCGAGGTTGAAATGGGATCTCCAGTCACCAGGAGAGTGCATGACAGCCAGACGGTACACACTCAATGCCCTGTCCCACTCCCCCCTCTGCTCGTACACCAACCCCATGAGATTATACGAGGCGGCATCAGCACTATCGGACGCAACGGCTTCTGAAAATTCCGTCATCGCATCATCAGTCTTACCTGATTTCAGATCTATGAGACCCAGAACGCGATGGGCATCGGGATTCTTCGGCTGGAGCATCATGGCAGTATCGCCCTGTCTCCGGGCGTCATCAAGATTACCAAGATCGACATAGATACCGGCTAATTTCGCATGGTAGAACGCGTTTTCGGAATCGAGCCGCAGGGCATCACGGTATTCCGCCGCAGCGTCGCTTGATTTCCCTTCTTCAGCCAGGAGATCGGCCATCCGGGCGTGGAGTTTTGGATCCCACGGATTTACCCCCAGCGCCAGGCGATAATGACTCAGCGCCTCGTCACGTCTCCCCAGGGCCGCAAGCGACCGGGCGATGTTGAAGTGAATCATACTCTGGTTGGGTAATATTCTTTCGGCAGCCTCAAGATACGGGAGCGCCTCATCATATTTTCCCGAGTCCGCAAGAGCCGCTCCAAGGTTATTCAAGGCGATGTGATTCCCTTCCGTAACATCAAGTGCATGCCGGAAGAGCGTGATGCTGTCTTTCCAGTACCCGGCCTGGACATATGCCCCGGCACCGAGGGCGATCAGCCAAACCGAGGCCACCACCGCCACGATCCGCCCGCCCGAATCGACCCGCCGGAGAGATGCAGGAACTCCCCAGGCGACCATCATCATCACACCCGTCATCGGAACATACATATATCTGTCCGCCATCGACTGTAAACCCACCTGAACAAATCCGACCACCGGAATCAATGTTCCGATATACCACAACCATCCAATTATTAGATAGGGGTGACCGGCTCTCAGACGCCAGAATATCAGCGTCAGACCGAGGATCAGGATCAGAGCTCCCCCAACCTCCCATACGGGGTCAGGTGACCCTGAATGCGGATAGAATATGGAAAGCCGCACCGGGACGAAAGTCTTCGATATATACCGCAGGTAGGAAATGATGGCGTTTTCCACACGCGTCACCAATGGCAGTAATTCAGAGGGGGCGACACTTCCCGCACGCATCTGCACCAGATACGTTATGATTCCGGCTGCAACCGCCAGGATGAAGACCGGAATCTTTTCCCTGAAACTCTGCAACACCGACAATTGGCGATCACCACGTCCATCCCCCACCGAACCGTCTGAAAGCCGGAGACGTTTCAGCGGCCAATAATCGAGCAGGATGAGTACAAAAGGGAGCGTCACAAGCATGGGCTTTGCTAGCAGCCCGAGGCCAATAAGGAGGATCGTGATGAGATACCATCTTTTTTTTGATGAAAAAGCGTACTCCGCATATGCACCCATGCTCAGGATCCAGAACAGCGTGCTCAAAACGTCTTTCCGTTCGGATATCCATGCGACCGATTCGACATGGAGCGGATGGAGGGCGAAGACAAAAGCCACGAAACCGCTCTGCCACATGCTTCCCGTCATTCTTTCAAAAACCAGGAAGAGGAGAATCGCATTGAGAATGTGGATAAGAAGATTGACCGCATGAAGGTCTGCGGCTTCGGGACCGAAGATTGTGCAATCAAATGCAAGAGACAGCCATGTCAGCGGGTGCCAGTTTGACTGTGCGTTCGTCGTAAACGACCATTCAACCGTCCTCGCTGATAATCCTGATCTGACAATGGCGTTATCCGCGACATAACCGGGATCATCGTAATTGATGAATCCATTCCTCAACACGGGGGAGAAGGCAAGAGATGTCACGATGACCAGAAGGGCGATGAGCACCAGCCGTATGTTCTGTGATCGCATCATGCAGTTTGTGCAGTCGGTGTCAGGGGTTTCTCTGTGTGAGGTCTGCTGCGGTCATCCAGCGTGCGAAGATTGCGCCGGCAGGTTACGATGCTGGTCCGGCACCAGCCTCCTCCCATGAGCTATCCTGAATCTCTGATCAACAGACACGATTTGGCGGGGCCGACGAGACTCGAACTCGCGACTTCCTGCGTGACAGGCAGGCGCTCTAACCAAACTGAGCTACGACCCCGGGAAAATTCGACATCAATATACAATAATCTAACTGAAATTCCAAAGAATTGGCCGCCTGCCGGGATCGGAGGGTAAAATCCCCCCAGCCTCCCGGCTCAACCCTCCCCCACGGACCTGACTCGAACTCGGATGTATAGACATGCCCCCCCCACACGCGGGGGGGCCATGGGAGGATCTCAGCGCGGGGAGACCTTTTCTTTTGCGGAGATCATGCTGCTGATCTCCACGATGAAATCATTCACGAACCTCTGCCGCTCATCTTCGCTCCGCAGGGCGAACAGATACTGCCTCCGCCCGGCGATGTAGTGCTGAACCTCGGGTGATGCGTTCTTCGCCGCTGAGGCGAGGTACCACTCAAATGTATCAACGGCCGACATGTGCACTTATCCCATCAATGAAAAACGTGCGACGGGATTGGCGGTTTTGAACATCAGCTGATATACCGAGTATTTCTCCTGGAGGGTGGTAACGGTCTGACAGAACAGCCGCCTCTTGTCCTTCCCGATCTGGTATCGCGCCGACAGGATCGATTTCCAGTCGCCCATGATGGCACTGTCGAGCCGGACCATATAGTCAATCTTATTTTTTGACGCATGAACAAGGAGTTCATTGTGGATTTCCTGTGCGAGTGACTTTTCCCGGAAAATCACCTTCTCCATCTTCCTGATGTCCCTCCCCCCTTTCGGCGCCTGATGCCGGCCCCCTGAACGGGAAACGGGGTGCAGGGGAACAGAATCTGCGATTTCCGGAAGCTGCATGATGAAATCATCCATGGCCATGACATCGACATCCCATTCGACCGCATCATGAACGTCAATAAGAGCCCCCAGGATTTCAACATATTTCTTCTCTATAATACGGAGTGACTCCCCCGGCCCCTTGATGATCGACCAGCACGGCAAAGGCAGTACAACCTCTTCACCGCGGAGGATGTTGAGTATACGCTCGTGTTCGAAGCGGATCTGCGAGGATCTCTGGGTGGTCAGCGTCGGCTTCCCGACTTTGTCAAAGGTGTAGTTCTCCTTTTGAAGCCGGCTAAGGTATGCCCTGATGTCCCCGTAATCCATCAGAAGGAGACTGGCCTCCTTGTCAATACCATTGAGACCGATACGCTTGTTCACCTCACCCTTCCCTGTGCTGTCGGGCGCATATGTAAAACCGTAGAAATAGAGCCAGTCGTCCGGATCGATTTTGAGATCAGCTGCCTGGGTCGGAAATGGTTCCTTGGCAGCAAAATGTTCCATGATCGAGCCGCTGTCTTCCTCCACTTCACGCGGAACTTCAGGCGGGGCCGCGGGGACAACCGGTTCGGGCGGTAAATCCAGTTCCGCGAGCTCTTCTTTTATCGACTCGATCGCCCTGTCAATCTCCTCAACCTCCGGCATACTGATTTCGGACGGTGCAGAAATTTCCTCCCCTGGTGACTCCTCCGGCGCCGGCTCTTCCTCTGATACCTGCTCCAGGGGAGCTTCCTCGGGTGGACCGGGCGTGATTTCCTCTTCCTGTGAAACCTCAACCTGGTCGGTAGCCATGTCCTGCTCGATCAGATGGATGATCAGATCCCTCAGCTCGCTCGAAAGCAGATATTCAAAGTGTTTGATGATCTCCTGCGCAACCTTTTCAACCGGTAAGTCCGTAAAAATCTCCAGCTTCCTTCGCAGGATTTCATTCGATTTGATCTCCTCGGCAAGCTCATCCAGGATCAATTGAGAGATATGCTGTCGGGTATCGTCTTTCACGCTTGGTCCGTTTCTGTTATGTTGACAAAATCCTTCCCCCTTCAACCGGCTATCAACGCGGAGAGCGAGGGATTCGAACCCCCAAGTCCTTGCGGACGCCGGTTTTCAAGACCGGTGCAATAGCCGTTCTGCCAGCTCTCCATTGCAGGATTCCATCAACTCGAAATCGTATAAATCTGTTTAATATAGAGAAATCGAATGCGTAAATCAAGCAATCAGGGCATCCCGCCCCGGGTACGTCGACGGCTGGGCGTCATCCGGCAGGGGGAAAAATCCATCGTCTCCCCTCAAGCAGTCGTATTGATCCGGTTCAGACGATCAGCCTGCGAATAGCCTCTTGGTGATCTGGAGAACTATAAGCTTCCCGTGCTCTCTCCCGTTTTCAATAAACACTTTATTATTCTGCCTCCCCCCGACAAGTCCTCCCGCCACAAATATTCCGGGAACGTTTGTTTCCATGCTCCTTTCATCAAACTGAGGCGCGAGACTCTCACGATCAATGCTGATGCCGAGCGATTCCAGAAACCGGACATCGGGTCTGTACCCGATCAGAATGAAGACAAAATCAGAGTGCAACCGGGAGGATTTTCCCCCTGCATCCTCCACAACGGTCTCGGACGGGAGGAACTCCCGTACATGCGTATCCTTCAGGAACCCGATCGACCCATTCGCCACACGATTATCAAAATCGGGGAGTATCCAGTACTTCACACCGGTGCTGAGGGCTGAACCGCGGTGAACAACCGTAACCCGTGCGCCGTGACGCCAGAGATCAAGCGCCGCCTCGACCGCGGAATTTTTACCCCCGATGATCACGACATCCTGGTCAAAGTACGGCATCGGATCGCGATAGTAGTGTGTAACGTGTGGCAGGGTTTCCCCCGGCACACCCAGGGGATTCGGCGTATCATAATACCCGGTTGCAACAACGACATACCGGGCCCGGATTTCCCCCCCCTTCCGCGTTGAAGCAGTGAAAAGATTATTCTCGCCGACAAGGCCCGTAATTTCTTCGTGAAACGTGCATTCGAGACGGTGATGCTGAACGACACTCCGGTAGTAGTTCACACAGTCGAGTGAAGTGGGCCGCACCGTCGGAACAACAAAAGGTATGCCTCCGATTTCGAGCAATTCCGGGGTCGAAAAAAAAGGCATATCACGCTGGAACCCCTGGATGCTGTGCGCAACTCCCCCCTTATCGACCACACGATATCGCAATCCGGCCTTCTGCGCCTCGATCGCGCACGACAATCCCGCCGGTCCGGCTCCGATAATGAGGAGATCAAGAACTGACCCGGAGTTCATGGAACGACAATCCCTTCCGGCCGGCAATGGAGACGTGCACGAAAGACAAGATCACCGGCGAGATATCCGGTCCCACTCATCCGGACAATCCTTTACAAGGTTCATACCGGCAGAAGGATGTTCGCCCTGCACGCACACGGATCGCCATGGAAACACCCGAGCAGCGTACAGGGGAATTTTTTGCCACAAGAAGATACACGGGAAAGATTGTGTCTGAATATTACCTGTTTGTGATGGAGCTGGCGGGCGGATTTGAACCGTCGACCTGCTGATTACGAATCAGCTGCTCTACCAGCTGAGCTACGCCAGCGTGTATACGTGAAACTATCGCTTTTTTCCGGCAAGACTACCGACCACTCCCTTCTCCTTTTCAGCCACCGGGACGGAAGATCAAACCCCTCCGGGCTTCTGACCATAAAATACGGTCGGGAAAAACTGACCATGTTCCGCTTCCGCATCCTTCATCCACTCCTTGTCGGGGAGAACCGTCCTCAGCGTCCACTGTTTCGCGGTATCGCCGGCGGAATCGGAACCTACCATCTCGATCGTCTCCCAGGGACAATACTTCACACATAGCTTGCACCCGATACATATATCAAGGTCGATCTCGACGAGCTTTTTATTGACGTCAAAGTCCGGACCAGCGACAACATACATGCAATCAACCGGACACACCTCCAGACAAACCTCACATCCCGTGCACCCCGACTGGTTTATCACCGCAAGCTCCCGGGGACGCTTTTTCCTGGCCGGAACCACCTTGGGCGCGGGTGGGGTTACCGGTTTTTGGACTTCAGCCATGCGAGTCTTTCAGATGTAAATGAACACATTGTGAAGACATGATCGTTAATAAATAAAATTTTTGAGTGATAAACAAATCGCAGCCTCGGGTTCCGGGCGGAGATGGTATGCGGCAATATTGCCTGCGGGACACTCAACGGTGTCAAACGCGTGACGTCGTCCGCCCGCACGCATCAGGACCAGACTCACAAGCGTTGTCCACGCTCACCCGTCGGGATGGCGGCGACATTCACCTCGATCACCTGCAGGAGCCTGCGGATTGCATCCGGTCGGATTTCAACGAGAAATCCCCTCTTGCCACCGTTGATGAAAATTCTCTCCAGATCAAATATCGTCTTCTCAACATAGACCGGCAACGCCGTTCGCGTTCCGAACGGGCTGGTTCCCCCGAAGAGATACCCGGTGATCCGGTGGGCCGTCCGTTCATCACAAGGCTCGGTACGTTTGACGTTCATCAGACGCGCGAGCCCTTTTGCAGAAACCTCCCTGTCACCATGCATCAGAACAAGAATCGGATCCCGCCGTTCGGTGAGGAAGACCAGGGTCTTGACCACCTGGTGTTCCGGGACACCCAGTGCCTCCGCACTGTGCGCCGTGCCACCATGCTCCTCGTAGGTGTACAAATGGGGGATAAAGGAGATTCCGTGCTCACGAAGCATCCGCACGGCATTCGTGACGGGAACTTCCCCTTGGTCCACTTACCCTTTTCTCCCCCGGCCACCAGGCCACTGAAGCCATCCGTATTTCCTGAAATCCACGACGTCCTTGACGAACCGCACCCCCTCCATCTTCAGCAATCGCTTCTGCTCCTCATACATCCCGTCCAGATCACCGAGCGAGATCTGCCCGCGGGCGTTGATCACCCGATGCCAGGGGACAGATGTCCCGCGGGGAAGATTATGAAGTGCGTATCCGACCAGACGGGCATGCCCCGGGATGCCGCTGAAATCTGCAACCTGACCATAGGTCGCAACCCTGCCGAACGGGATTTGCTCGACAACCCTCCATATCCTCCTGTAGAGTCGCTGATCCGCCGGTGAAGATTGTTCAACCGGCCTTCCGGGTCCGGACCGTTTCCTCATGGACGCGTGCACTGACATGTGGATATCAAGGCCGGCTACGAAACGGCGTTTTCCTTCACCAGCGACGCCAGCTTCTCAGCCGAAGCCGCCTCGACTTCCTGATGGAGACTTCGTCCCCGGGCATCCATCGTCACGATGGCCGGAAAATCCTTGACCGTGATGTGCCACATCGCTTCCGGGATGCCAAACTCGAGAAAATCTACACCCGTCACCCCGGTGATGCAGTGGGCATAATACTGAGCCGCACCACCAATGGCATTGAGATACACCGCCCCGTTCTCCTTCAATGCGGCGAGCGTTTTCAACCCCATCCCGCCTTTTCCGATTATGCCGCGGACGCCGAATTTCCTGATGATATCCGCCTGATAGGGCTCTTCACGGCTGCTGGTCGTCGGACCGGCGGCGACCATCTCCCACCTCTCACCCCGCTTCAGCGATACCGGGCCGCAATGGTAGATCATCCCCCCCCGGAGATCAACCGGTGAATCATGAGTCAGGAGGTAATGATGGAGCTGATCGCGCCCGGTATGCATGGCGCCGTTGATGAGAACAACATCCCCCACCCTGAGCTGCCGGATCTGCTCCTCGGCAACGGGCGTCGTCAGAACAATTTCACGCCCGGTGAGCGGTAACCCCGCGGTTGTTGCCATCGTGCGCGCCGGCGTGTCCTCCTTGTAAAGCCACCGTTTTATCCCCCCGGTTTTCACATCGAGGACCACACCAAGCCTTCTGAACGCCCAGCAGTCGTAGGCGACAGTTATGAAGAAACTCGCCGGGAGCCGGTGGTATGACCCGATCTTGCATCCTATCAGTGTCGCATTGCCGCCAAAACCCATCGTTCCGATACCGAGCTTGTTCGCATTCTCCATGACATATCTCTCCATCTCCGCCAGGATCGGATCCGGATTGATATCATCGAGCTCACGGAAAAGCTGAGCCTTGGCATTCGCGTATCCGCCCGCCCTGTCCGATCCGACCGAGACACCAATCGCCCCGATGCTGCAGCCGTGTCCCTGCGCCTGAAAGACGGCGTGGAGGAGACATTTCCTGATACCATCGTGGTTCCGGTCCGCACGCCCCAGCCCCGGCAGTTCACACGGCAGGGAATACTGAATATTTTTGTTTTCACATCCGCCCCCCTTCAGCAACAGGCGGACTTCGATTTCGTTGTTGTTGTTCCACTGCTCAAAATGCATCACCGGAGTCCCCTCGCCGAGATTATTCCCGCTGTTCTTGCCGTTGAGCGAATCAACCGCGTTCGGCCGGAGTTTGCCCTGCTTTGTGGATTCGACGATCGCCTCGCGTATGAAATCCTTCATCACCATCTGATTTGCCCCAATGGGTGTCTTGATCTCAAATGTGGGGGTTCCCGTATCCTGACATATCGGCGCGACATCCTCACACGCCATATCGACGTTGATCGCAATCGTCTGCAGTGCGAGCGCTGATTGCGTTCCCGGTTTTTCAATATCCATGGCATGCGCGATCGCACGGCGAACGTCCGGGGGTAAATTCGACGATGTCTCGGCGATAAGCGCCATCATGCTTTCCTTGAATTTTTCCATTTCGTCTCTTTCTATGTTTTGGGTATGATGATCACCGTTGGAATGATGTTGTCTGACTCGTGATTTTTGTGAAATCCTGCATGATCAACCTTCTCTTGATAAATATTATGGAAATTCTTGCCGGAATGCAATTCGTGCCGAAGCCGTATCGTTCACTCGATCCCGGCGTCCGCACATTCCTGAAGCCGTTTGTGGGATCGCCCTCCGGATTAACCTGAATGAATAGTTCACCCTCACCGGTCAATCCCACCCCGTGGCATCATGAGAGGATCATGAGCCGGATGACGGGAGAAGCAGGCGCACAAATACAAAGGGTTTCCCGCTGCACGGGAAACCCTTTAAAAAAAATTTCAGGCCCAGATGGTCAAATGAAAAGGGGCGCCAGGACCAGGGTGATGGTCGACAAGAGCTTGATCAGCACGTGCAGGGAGGGTCCTGCTGTATCCTTGAAAGGATCCCCGACGGTATCCCCCACCACCGCCGCTTTATGCGGATCAGACTTCTTCCCTCCCATCTGGCCGGTCTCAATATACTTTTTCGCATTGTCCCACGCCCCGCCGCCGTTATTGAGAAAGAGCGCCATCAGAATGCCCGTGATCGTCCCGATCATGAGATAACCACCGACCACCTCCGCCCCGCTCGCCCCGTTGGTCTGCTCCCCGCCGAGATAATAAATCCATTTGAAAACGACACCAACCCCGACCGTCATCCCCACAACCAGCAAACCCGGCACGACCATCTTGCCGAGCGCCGCGCGGGTTGCGATATCAACGCATTGACCATAATCCGGCTTTGCAGTTCCCTGCATGATCCCCGGATTCTTCTTAAACTGATCGCGCACGTTGTTGATGATCGAGTAGGCGGCACGCCCCACTGCCTTTACCGCAAGGGAGGAGAAGAGATAAACCAGAACCGCCCCGAGCATCGCACCCACGAAGACTTCAGGTTTATTCAGGTTGATGATTGGCTGGAACGACGGCATGTAGTTCCGCACCTCATCGATATAGGCTCCGAACAGGAGAAAGGCCGCAAGCGCCGCCGAACCGACCGCATAACCCTTTGTCAACGCCTTGGTCGTGTTTCCGACGGAATCCAGACGATCCGTCCTTTCCCTGATCGATTCGGGCTGATGACTCATCTCCACGATTCCGCCGGCATTATCCGTTATCGGACCGAAGGTGTCCATCGCAAGAATATAGGCCGCCGTTGCGAGCATACCCATCGTTGCGACTGCGGTCCCGAACAAACCCGCATCCCGCAGGCCGGAGTGGGCTCCGAGGAAGTATGCGCTGACAATCGCCGAACTGATGACCAGAATGGGATACCCCGTCGACTCCATCCCCACCGCAAATCCCGCGATGATGTTTGTGGCAGGTCCTGTCTGGGATGCCTCCGCGATCGATTTGACGGGCCGGTATGTGTATTCCGTGTAATATTGCGTGATGTAGACGAACGCCACGGAGGTGAGGACGCCGATCACTCCGCAGATGAAGAAGTTGATATAGTAATCCGGCCCGAGAAGCCAGCGCGATGCAAGAAAGAATCCGGCCATGGCCAGGACCGCACTGATGAAGTACCCCCGGTTCAGCGCTTTCATGGGATCTTCCCTGTCATTGGTCTTCACCGACATGATGCCGATCATCGATGCGACAATTCCGAACGCGCGAGCAACGAGGGGGAAAAGAATCACACCCAGCAACGCGAGCCCGTGGGAGCGGAAATAGTCGGCATTGGCATGGTACAATCCCGCTGCAAGGATCATCGCCCCGATGTTTTCTGCGGCTGTGGATTCGAACAGATCCGCGCCACGACCGGCACAATCGCCCACATTATCACCCACCAGATCAGCAATGACCGCGGGATTGCGGGGATCATCCTCGGGAATTCCGGCTTCCACTTTTCCGACCAGGTCGGCCCCCACATCGGCAGCCTTGGTGTAGATACCCCCGCCCAGCTGCGCGAAGAGAGCGACAAAACTCGCCCCGAATCCATAACCGACGATGATGAGCGGAATTTTCATGATACCGCCGTCATCAGCGCCGGTCACCCCCAGCTCCTTCACCAGCGTGAATAACCCCGCGACTCCGAGGAGACTCATCGCCACCACAAAAAATCCCGAGACGGCTCCCCCCCGGAGGGCTGACTGCAGGGCCCCGTTCATATCCGAACGCGCGGCAGACGCCGTCCTGATATTGCTCCGGATCGCCACCCACATTCCCATATACCCGGCCGCCACCGAACAGGCGGCGCCGAAAATGAACGACATGGTTGTCCAGAATGCCAGCTGAGATGCACTGGCCGGATCATTGATGTTGTGTTCCCTCACAAACGCATAGAGAATGTAGATCAAACAGGCAAGCGCCACGGCCAGGAGGGCAATGGTCCTGTACTGGCGCCGCAGAAAGGCCTCCGCCCCCTGCTTGATGGCGTTCGAGATTTCCTGCATTTTCTCAGTGCCGGAATCCCTTTGAAGAACGTTGCGTATCAGATAAACCGCAAAGAGTAAACCGAGAACGCTAATACTCAGAATGATCGTTAATTCCATACCGTGGTCTTGATCCTTTCGTTAAAAATTGTTCCTCTGTCCTGCCGTTAGTTAGTGAACAGCTGTCAATTAGTGCTTATAAATTCAACAGTTATCTGAGCATGCCTCCGCGGGCACTGATTCTTTTCGGAAAGTTGAATAATGTATATAAAAAAAATTAAAAAGTCGAGTCCTTTTTTATCCATGATGAAAAAACCGTGCGTTTCCCCTTAGAAACAACGTGATAAACACGAAAATCGGCTCCTTTTATAAAACCGGATGGAAATGCAGCCATTCGAATTGCGACAAAAAAGCCCGGAGATCATCCGGGCTCGAATTCAACGGACGGCGAAATGACGCTTATTCGGTGCAGGTTACTCCCAGCACGTCCAGACCGGTTTTTGCATCTTTCGCCTCCTTGGAGGTCGGACACTGGCCGAGCACCTTGCAGTAATATTTTTTTGCATCTTCCTTGTTGTTGCAGTTTTGCGCCGCCTGCCCTGTCCAGAGCAAGAGCTGGCAATTTTTCGGATCGTACACAACAGCTTTCTTTAAATAATCGAATGCCTGAGTGTAGAGCTTTTTAGCCTGGTCCTTGTCCTTCTCCTTCGTCGCAAGGATCAGATATTCCACGCCGATCATTCTGTACGTCTCTTTGACGACATCCCCGTACTTGCCTTCGGGATCATCTGCTATCAGGTCCAGGACCTTCTTATAATCGGTGATCGCTTCGTCGACATTTGACTGACCGGCAAGCTGGAGATTGCATTGCGCCATGGTCGTCCAGGCCTGCACATTGTCCGGTTTGACCTGGAGAGATTTTTTTATGTACTCCTTCGCTCTGTCAAAATCCTTTATCTGCATCAGCGACATGGCGGCGTTGAGCGACGACGCGAACTGATAGCCGGAACTGGTGTCGCACGCCATTTTTTTCTCAAAGGCCCTGACTGCATCCGCGTAGCGTTTGAGTTTCATGTAGGTCGTACCGAGATCATAATACACATCACATCTCGCCGAATCCCTGCGGAGGACCTTCTGGTAAATCCTTTCGGTCGAGCTGACGCTGTCCACGGATTTGTACGCGCGGGCCAGAATGATGAGGTCGTCAATCCGGAGAGAATCGAGATTCAGGTTGCGGTAACGGTCGATGGCCCTTTTCGCCTCACCGGTTTTTGCGTAGGCTTCCGCGAGAATCGCCTGAATCTGCGTATTCGACGGGTCACGCGCCAGAACCTTCTCCGCCACCGGGACGATATCCTTCCAGTATTCGTTCTTCGAGAGCACAATCACATAGGTTGTCAGCACGTTCAGGGAATCGGGCTGCTGTTTTTCGAGCCGGATGTAGATCGGAAGGGCTTTGTCGTACTGCTTGGCACGGACATAGATGTTCCCCAGCTGCGTCAGTGCCACGAGATTCATGGAATCCAGCTTGATCACGGAGAGGTAATTTTTTACCGCATCGGTGTACTGCCGGTTCTTCCTGAGCGCCTCGGCCAGCTTCAGAAAAATTCCCGCATCTGTACTGTCAAGGGTGACCGCTTTTCTGTACTGCTCCACCGCACCGGCAACGATGTGCTGTTTCATGTAGACATCACCCAGCAGATCGTAGAACTTCGAACTGTCGGGAGCCAGCTCGCGTCCCTGGACAAGCGCGGCCACCGCCTGATCGGCAGAGTCCGCATTGAAGTACGCAAACCCCAGAAGGTAAAACGCCTCGCTGCTGTTCTTGTCATCCTGCGTCGCATCGCGGAAGGCACTGATCGCAGCCAAATAATCATGCCTGGCGAGCGCTGCTTTCCCCACCTTCATGGGATCGTCGGCAAACGACCGGGATGAACTGACGATAAGGATGAGACCGAGAAGGAACAATTGCTGTTTGAGGTATTTCACGTTTACTGTCCTTTATTTGTTAATTCTACTAATCGAACCGGCATTGTCGCCGGAACAAGACCGCTGTTCAAGACGATCTTCTGGCCGGGTGCACTCGTCACAAAGGCCACAAATCCGTTTCCGACACTGTAGGCGTCCGTCCGCGAATACATGTAGATATCACGTGTCAGCGGATAGTACTGCTGGTAGACATATGCCTGATAGGGTTTGAAAAATTTGCCCCTCGTTCCGAGTGAATCGGGCGCGCCCGGATCAGCCAGCTCGACAACGCTGACACTTTTCTGACTGTCGGGCAGGTAGTTGAGGCCCGTCATCCCGATCGCATCCTCATGCTGCGAGATAAACCGGATCATTGCCGGGGTCGAGTCCGTCACCGCGACCGGCCGCGCGAAATCCTTCCCCTTGAGGATCTTCCGGGAGACGGTTTCATACGTCCCGGAATTCCGCGACGGGAGGCAAAGTTCAATGGTGCCGCTGAAACGGGGCCCGGCGACCTCTTTCCATCCGGTAATTCTTCCTGAGAAAATGCTGTCCAGCTGCGTCGTCCTCAACTGGGACACGGGATTCGAGGGATTGACGATGATCGCTATCCCGTCAACCGCAATTTTGTATTCCTGGAGCTCGATACCGGCTTTTTTCGCAACGGCGAGTTCTTCGGCGTTCATCGGCCGCGAGGTGACGATCACCTTTATTGAATCGTTGAAAAACCTGGCGACGGCCTCCCGTGTCGTTGCTGCGAGAAGCTCGACGTGCGCATCGGGATAGAGTTCCTCGAACTTGGCCTTTTCCGCCATCATCATCGGGGCCACGGCTTCCGCCGCCACGATCGTCACACGACCCTTCGTGGGGGTTTCCTTCCGGTCCTCCATGCATCCCGCCAGGCAGAGGCAAAGAAGGACAATCAGGAAGAGGCAATATCTCACGTCAGAGGACATCCCGTTTCACTCTTTTGTACTTCATCCACATCATGACAAGCCGGTAACATCCATAGATGATCATAACGATTCCCAGCATTGTCCGGTAATTTTCGGGAACATACGCCGGAAGGAGATATCCTGCAAGGAGGATGATCCCGACCACAAGGACCAGCGTGGCCGTTATCCCACCCACGATATCCAGAATCAGCTGTGGATTCATTCCGTTCACCTTTCATGATCCAGAACTGCGTTCCCCGCCGTGGAAAAGATGCGGGATGCCGAGGAAGACATTGCCAGGGTGCCGTTCGTGCATCCCACGCATGACCGTAATGATCGGTTTTCCCATAAACAGATCACTCCTTTATCCGGAGCTCCGGTGCACAGGGAATAAGGTCCCCGTGGAGCCTACTTATTCAGCTTGAACCTGAACGGGATGACAGCCCAGACCGCGACAGGGCCGTTATTCATCATTGCCGGTGTAAAGACCCACTGCTTTGCAGCCTCAAGAGCGGGATCGTTGAAGATCTCGGCATCGCTTTTCGCGATGACCGCCTTCTTCGCCTTTCCTTCCTTGTCGACAAGGATCTTCACCCAGACAACCCCTTCGACACCGGCCCGCCGTGCGATTTCAGGATAGACGGGCTGAACCTGCTTTACCGGAACCGGTTGCTTCTCGACCGGCACGAAATCCGGTGGTTCTTCCTCATCGATCTTGATATCCTTTTCCACGGCTACACCCCCGGCGTCACCGGAACCGGTCGTTATCGCGGGTGGTGCGACTTCGGAGAGCTCCTTCTGCGTCGCGATCGTCTGTTCCGGATTCACCTCGGCATCGGGTACCGGGACGGGAATACCAATCGTCGGTTTCGCCACCGGAACACTCACCTCGACCTGGGGTGCCGCCTCATTGTTCGTGATCGAGGGGGGCGGCCCGAGTTCAGTGTATTTCAGGATGCGCACCGTCATCACGGGTTCTTCCTCCTCGCCCAGAATCTGCGTGAGGTAATATGCCCCGATAACCAGCGCGTGGAGTGAGATCGCAATGACGAGCGCGATGGAGGTGTACTTCTGGTACAATCCCCGGACTTCCCGCATTCCGTATAACACCGGTGATACAACTGTTTTTGTTGTCATAATCTGATCTCCATTCTCGCCTACATGACCTTCTGAATTGCCTGTCGATCGGCATCCAGCATAGGCGCCAGACTGAACCGCTGCATATTTGCGAGGTTCAATTCATCCATGATATCGACCATATAATGATATTTACCCTTGCGGTCGACCTTGATCAGGGTGATAAGTTTTGGATTCTGCTGCATCTTTCCCGTGACAAGCGCTCTCAATCCGCTCATATCGACCTTTGCGGGGGGGTCAACACCCATGTTCCAGTAGATTGTTCCATCCTCTGCCACACGCAGCGTCAGGAGGTTGCTCATTGCAACCTCGACCTTGACATCCTTGTTGGGCGGAAGATTGATCTCCATCGTCTGGGGGCGCTTCATCGACGTTGTCAGCATGAAAAACGTCAGGAGCAAGAATGCGACATCAACCATCGGCGTCATATCGATGCGGATGTTGACGCGTCGCATCTTTCTCCGTTTTTTCTTCTTTTTCTCGTGCCCACGAGGGGCGGCAACTTCGGCTCCTGCCATTATCGTACTCCTTTATTTTTTCAAATCCGTCACAAGATTGAACCGCGTGATGTTGGTCTTCTGCAGTATGTCCATCACATCCTCACTCAGACCGAAATCGGCATCTTTATCCCCCTTGACAACGGTGTAGAGACGCGGATTTGCGATGCGGGCCTGGACAAGCAGATTGGCCAGATCCTTGGGCTGTACTTCGACACCAATGCGGTTCTTGTTCTCTTCACCGAAAATTTTACCCATCATTCTCGGTGAGTCAAACCCGAGGAACAATCTCCCGTCCTTGCTGATCGTGATCAGCATGACGTTCGATTCGGGCAGCTTGAACGCGGAATGCGATGAGGGCAGAACGATCTGCACCTCTTCCGGCGGCCGGAATTGCGTTGTCAACATGAAGAACGTCAGGAGGAGAAATGCCACGTCCACCATCGGCGTCATGTCGATTTTTACGGGTATCCGCGCTTTCTGAATTTTTGGCATGGGAATGTCCCTTTCCGGTTATTTGCCCCGCGTCGTCAGCGTCTGAACGATGTCGTAGCTGGCTTCGTCGATCATGTAGGTGAAATTGTCGACTTTGTTCACAAAGAAATTATAGGCAACGATACCCACGATGGCCGCAAATAAGCCCAGAGCGGTGTTGATCAGCGCCTCGGAGATACCAATCGAAAGCTGAATCGCGTCGGGTGATCCGCCCTGCTGCGCCAGCGCCCGGAATGCACGAATCATGCCGATAACCGTCCCCAGAAGACCGAACATCGTGGAGATGGAGGCGATGGTCGACATCGCGATGAGGTTCTTTTCCAGTATGGGCATCTCGAGCGCCGTGGCTTCCTCGATCGCCCGCTGGACTTCCGCCATCTGCTTCTCCGCCTCCAGATTCTTGCTTTCACGCTGGAGCGTCAGATACCGCTCGAGCCCCGCCTTGATGATCGTGGCCAGCGAACCCCGCTGCTGATCACAGATCTGAATTGCCGATTCAATCTCGTTGTTCCCGAGATTTTTCTGCACATTCTTGAGAAACGTCGCCAGGGAACCGCGCCCCTGCGCCTTGCGCAGCGAAAGCGATCGTTCAATGACGAATGTGATAACCATGATGGACAGCGTGATCAGGATCGGGACGATGATACCTCCCGTGTAAACCTGACCCATCAGGTTGAGGGGTTTTTCGCGGTTCGATCCATCGGCGAAGTTGCCCGGATTTCCGAGAACGAAGACGTAAATCAAGATGGAAGCTCCCAGTGCCCCGATGAGTAGGGCGACGATAAAGGTGGATTGCTTCATGAGAGTGACTCCTATTGTATGTTAAACATGGTTGTGATTATTTCAGTGATTTTATTTCAGAAAAATGTTCTATCGCACCATCAAGCGTGTCGTCGACCTCGAAGACATCGATGAGCTTGGTGATCACCAGCAGATTTTGCACGTTGTTCTGAATTCCCACAATACGCACCTGTCCGCCGTTCTTCGCATACGTGGCATGCGCAGCGATTAATGCGCCGATCCCGGTACTGTTGAGGTAATTCACCTTCTGAAGATTGATCACAAGGGCTTTATTTCCCTGCTCGACAAAATCCGAGACAATCTCCCGCAGTCTGTCCGTGTCCCCGTCCCCGACGAGCGATCCGCGCGGCTCGATGACTGCTATCCTCCCGTTGTGTACTGTCCAAAATTTCATACTCGGTTCTTCTTTCGTTGACAATTCGCCGGCGTGGTGGATGTGCCGTGAGAAGTGGTGTGGTTTATCTCAAGAATAGATAACGCAAAAACAATGCCATAAGGGGTTCAGTGCTGCAACCCTGAAGAACTCGGAGAAAATGAAGGCTTTTGTGATGTGACGGAATATCTGGTTTTAATATTGTCTTGCATTCTGCAAGATGCATCACCTTGAGTGGGATATAACCCGAATATTCCCCGGGAATTCAGCCTCCCCGGGCGGTTGCATTTTGCAATGCGCAAAATTTATAACCCGTACTTCTTCCGCTTTCGCCAGAGAGTTGCCGGATCGATTTCAAGTATTTTTGCCGCATCATCAAGATCCCTGGCTGTTCGCAAGACTTTTTGGATATGCTGCCGCTCAATCATTTCAAGTGAACCGAGCGCCATCGAGTTTTTGTCCGGCTCCTGAAATTCCGCGGGCAAATGCACCGGCTCAATCGTCCCCTGCCGGGCAAGCAATACGGCCCTTTCCATGACATTCTCGAGCTCACGGACATTCCCCGGCCACCGGTAGGCCGCAAGTATTTTCAGAGCATCGGGCGAAAGACCGATTTCACGCTGGGGCGAGAGCTTCCTTAAAAAATGCGTCACCAGGAGTAGGATGTCCTCGGGACGGTCCCGCAATGCAGGCAGGTTCAGTCGGACGGCGTTCAGCCGATAATAGAGGTCGTCCCTGAAATTCCCCTCCGCCAAGGATTCGGATAACTTCCGGTTCGTCGCCGCAATCACCCTCACATCCACCTTGCGCGTCACATTCTCTCCCAGCCGTTCGAACTCCCTGTCCTGAAGGAAACGGAGAAGTTTTACCTGCGAAGACTGCGGGATCTCGCCAATTTCATCCAGGAAAACCGTCCCCCCGTCCGCAAGCTCGAACCTCCCCTCGCGGTCCTTGAACGCACCCGTAAAGGCTCCCTTGACATGCCCGAAGATCTCGCTCTCAAGAAGGTTTTCCGGGAGTGCCGCACAGTTCACCTTGATGAACGGTTTTTCCCTCCGCCGGCTGAGCTTGTGAATATAGAGTGCCACCAGCTCCTTCCCCGTGCCGCTCTCCCCCTCGATGAGAACAGTCAGGGGACTGTCGGCAATCTGCCGGGCGAGATCGAGTTGCTGCCGCATGAGTGAGTTCCTGGTGAGAATATCCGGCGCCCCCTCGAGCGCAATCTGGCGCTGCCGGAGCATCCGGACCTCCTCCTGCAGATTATGGTGGTCGAGGACTTTCTGGGCAAACAGCTGAAGTTCCTTCAGATCAAAAGGCTTCTGGAGAAAATCGAAGGCCCCGAGCTTTATCGCCTCCACCGCACTGTCGATCGTGCCATGAGCAGTCAGGATGACCGCTGTCGTCGACGGAGATCGCCTGCGGATCTCCCGGAGAACCTGCATGCCATCGATGGGCTCCATCTTGAGATCGATAAAGGCAAGATCGTACAGCGTGTCGGCCAGATGGTCGAGCGCATCCTGGGGATTGCCGAAACCATCCACGTCGAGTCCGACCGCCTGCAGCCCGATGGTGATTGTCCGCAAGATGTTCGGCTCGTCGTCAACAACGAGGACGTGCCCCTTGGTTTTCATACGGCCTGATCCTGAAGAAGGGGGATTTCGAATGAAAAGGTCGAACCCCGGCCTACGGCGCTCTCCACCCAGATTTTTCCGCCGTACCGCTCGATGATTTCCTTTGCAATGGCAAGTCCGAGACCCACACTGCCGGGCGTTGCGTCAAACGTCTGCCGGACCTGGACGAATTTGTCAAAAATTTTATCGAGATATTCCGGCGCTATCCCCCTGCCGGTGTCCGCAACCTCGACGCGGAGATTTCCCTCCGGTGCCGCGCGTGCCCGGACTTCCACACGCCCCCCAGACGGCGTGTACCGCAGTGCGTTGCTCACCAGGTTCGAGATGACCCACGAGAACTGCTGTTCATCACCGAGGAACTTCGGGAGCCGGTCATCGATCAGATACCGAAGAGTGACCCCCTTTTCCCTGAACGGGAGGTCAAACGGCCTGCAGGATGCCTCGACAATCCGCCTGATGTCGAGCGGCTCCTCGTGAAACACAATTTTCCCGGATTCGAGCCGGGAGAGCTGCAGAAGATCGAGCACAAGCTTGGTCAACCGCTCACAGTCCTGCTTCGAGGCGTTGAGCAGTTCACGCTGCTCGTCTGTCACCGGTCCCACGATCTGCTGCCGGAGAATATCGATACTCATGTTGATCGAGGTCAGCGGGGTCCGGAATTCATGCGACACCGCCGCCAGAAAATCCGACTTCATCCTGTCGAGCTCCTGGAACTGGGTCACATCCTGGAGGATGAGAACCACCCCCCGCCTGCTCCCCGTCGCAGACCGGAGCTCCGAAATCCGCGGACGGAGATAGATCTGCCGCCCGTTCTGGTGGAATTGCACGTACGGGGACCTGCTGCCGGCCGGATCATGGAGCGACGAGATAAAGGAAAGGAGACGGCTGTCGCTGATCACCTCGCGGATCGGTTTGTTGACGACGTGCGCCTCATGGATATTGAGCAACTCCTCGGCCGATCTGTTCAGGAGGATGATCCGGTCATCCGCGTCACAGACGATGATCGCATCGGAAATGTTCTCGACGATTGCCTCGGATTTTTGTTTCTCCGCGACGATCTGATCGACATTCATTTCCTCGTACTTGCGCAGCCTCTCGGTCATCTTGTTGAATTCGCGTCCCAGTTCGCCGATCTCATCATCGGTCTGTATGTCGATCTTCAGATCGAGCCTTCCCCGGCCGATCTTGTTGACGGTCTGCGTCAGCTGCTCCGCTGGCTCGATAATCCTCTTTGTAAACTGGATCATCGTCATGATGCTCAGACCTGCCGCCAGGAATGAGGCGAGGAGAACCGTGATGATGGCCTCGTCGGTCGTGGTTTTTGTCTGCCGGGCGACCTTCTGCATTTCATTCTGGTTGATTTCAATGAGCCAGAAACAATTGTCGGATAACCGCTGCGAGAAGGGGCGGACGATGTTGGCATAATATGCCTTGGCCCGGTCGATCTGATGTCGCTGCACGAAGCTCGTCAGGGTGTCGATGTTGATCAGATATCCCTGATAGGTCAGCCGAATGTTGTCCAGAACGGGCCCGATATCGGGGAGATTCCGGTTTTCGTTCGCAATCTGAAACCACTGGAAATAATCATCCTTGGCCTGGGTGAGTTTGATTTTTCCGTTGTTGATGTCCTGATTCATGAAGGAAGAAAGCGCGCTTTCATGCTGCTCAATCGTGCTCGCCATCTTCTCCGCCGCGAGGATATTGGGATAGTTCTCGCTGAGGATGCTGTTCAGGGAATTTGTCAGGATGCCGAAATTATAGATCGCCCACGCCGATACTGCGAGGTTGATCGTCACGAGGACGACATACCCGAAACCAACCTTGAACCTCAGACTATGAAGGAGTGGTATCTGCATCGCACCGATTATGCACAAATATATTCAGAATGGAGAGAAAATACAACCGCTGGAAAGGTTCAGGAAACCGGGATGCCGCCATCCGTGACAGGCGGTGACCAGTTCCGGCGTCTGTCAGCCACCGAAACGAACATCACCCGTTGTCGCCGGTTACGGCAGTCGTCATTTTTAAAAAAGAAGATGAAAATTTCAACAGGAGATGCACCGGTGAATTCCGGTCGGGATGAACCGGAATCCCTCCGGCCGTCGCGGACCCCCCCTTTACTTCGTCAGTTCCTTGAGGCGATTTTCGATTTGTTCGATGTCGACGGGTTTCCGGAGAATTCCGAACACGCCGATTTTCCGCGCTTCCGCGAGAACCCTGTCATCCTGAAAACCGGTGATGAACAGAAACGGAATCGGTGCCAACTCAGGTGTCGACTTGACCCGCTTGAACATCTCGAACCCACTCAGGCGCGGCATGACGATATCGGATATGATGACATCGGGATGAAACGTCTGAATTTTCTCCAGCCCCTCCTGCCCGTCACGGGCGATCTCCACCTCATAATTATCCATCTGCAGAAGGTCTTTCATGAGTTCGGCGAACCCTGCCTCGTCATCGACGAGAAGCACTTTTCGGGGTGGTTTTTCTTTAGCTGCCATGGTTCTCAGATCAAATTGTCAGAATATATGCAATGTGAGTCCAATAATCAAGTAATGCACGGCTCATCAGTTGAAAGGAGGATGATCGTTCTCCCTGTCAAAAATCACTCAAAATAGAAAAAGAAATGCATCATACGGATCTTCCCGCGTACGGATGTGATTGAATCCAGATCCCCGGTTTACCAGGCCGTTCCGGATCGTAAAACGGCGACGATGACATACCCCGCAAGAAGCGAGAGAATGATGATGATCCGCCACCTGGTTTCCTTTGACATCTTGTAAATCTAACCTTTTATGGGATGATTTCAAAGTCATCCGTCCGGAAACATCTCCCCGCGGAATTCCGCGCCGGAGAGGAAACCGGCCAGGACGATCCTCCTTCCACAGATTGTCGGTCCGGTCCCCGAATCCTCCCGCTGAATATGGAAATGTGTCTGAGCCCTGCTGTCCGCGGACGGAGAGTGTCGTCTCATCCACCGGCTCGTGCCGACCTCCCCGGTGCCCGGATTCGGATTCTGGTCTGCGGCAGGCGATTCATTCCGGTGAGCAGGTGGACGGGTGTCTGATCGTTGCACTCCTCTGGTGTTCCGGGCCGGCAATGTCGGGCCCTACATCCCGGTCAGACAAGACCGCTCTCATTTCTCCGAACCTGAACACTCAGAGGGACCAGATTTATCTTGAATTTTTACGGGGGAACTCGTATTTTAACAATAATTTTTACGAAGGAGCGAACTGAACATGGGGCATAACCTCAAAATGTTATGTGTTGACGACCATCCGGATTTACGGAAGAGCCTCCAGCAGCAGTTTTTAGCGGAGGATTTTGACGTCGATACCGCAGAGGACGGGCTTGTCGCAATCGAAAAAATCAAGGAAAAACATTATGACATCATCCTTCTCGATATGCTGATGCCGAAAATGAACGGAATGCAGGTGCTGCAGGAAATGAAGCGGCTGAATAAATACACGAATGTCATCATGCTGACAGCTGTCGACGATGTCCCCACCGCCGTGGAGTGCGTCAGGGCAGGAGCAAAGGATTTTATACAGAAACCCTACGATCCGGAGGAACTCCTGCACGTGGTCATCAAGGTGCTTGGCATCTGAACACACGCGGGGGGCGAGGGGATCGACCCGTCCCGCATGGTCTCACATCATTGCGGCGTCGCCGCGGGAGGCGGGGGAGGAGATTCTACCTTTGGCTTCCGTTTCCTGTACATGATGCCGATCGGTATAATGACGCAGTAGCCGAGGACAAGAAGGATCGGTGCAACGGTCAGCTGACGAAAACTCTCGACGGTGTTACCGGAGAGAGCGATGTAGCCGATGATGATTGTCAGAACACCGATTCCCAGAATCACAAAATTCGTTTTTTCAAGAGGAAATATCTCCTCTTTTTTTTGCTTCCTACCGGCTTTTGATTTTTCGACCTTTGCCATACTGCCTGTGTTGTGAAATATCAGTGAAAAATTTCGTGTACCGATGCGTAATGTAATGAAAATGCGTAAAAATCCAAAATATCATTCTCTGGCAAGCAGGAGACCGTCTTTCATCAGCATGCGGCGGCTCGACCGGGCCGCAAAGGCTTCATTGTGCGTTACAATGACAAATGTATGCCCGTCATTGCGGTTTAACTCCCAGATGAGCGCGTGGAGACGCTCGCTGCTCTCCGAATCGAGATTCCCCGAAGGTTCATCCGCAAGAATAATTCTGGGCCGGTTGGCAAGCGCCCGTGCAACCGCTACCCGCTGCTGTTCCCCTCCGGAGAGCTCTGCAGGTTTGTGACCGAGCCTGTCCGCAAGATCCACCCGGGCGAGCAATTCCTTCGCCCGGATCGCGGCTTCCTGCATCGGCCGTTTCTGGATCAGGAGGGGGATCATCACATTTTCCAGGGCGCTAAATTCGGGGAGGAGATGGTGAAACTGAAAAACAAATCCGATCTCTGTCCCCCGCAATTTTGAACGCTGTTCGTCCGACAAAAGACCGATGTTGCTCTCCCCCCACCAGACTTCCCCTGAGGTCGGGGCATCAAGCCCGCCGAGAATATGGAGAAATGTGCTCTTTCCCGATCCCGATGCCCCCACGATGGAGATGATTTCACCCGGACTCACCCCGAAATCTATCCCCTTCAGGACAGGCAAAATGGCGGATGTCCCCCTGTCCACCACGAACTGCTTGTGGATGTTGCTGCACCGGACGATGGCACCTGTCTGAGCCATGTTCATTCCCATCGGAGTGCCTCCGCCGGCGGGGATTTTGCGGCACGCCGGGCCGGATAGTAGGCGGCGAGAAATGACAATCCAAGCGAGGCAAAACCGACAGTCAGGAAATCAGCCCAGCGGATTTCGACCGGTATCGCCGGGATGATGTAAATTGTCGGATCAAGGGGAAAAAGCTGGTAATGAACCTGCAGCCAGAGGACAACCGATCCGAGAATCATGCCCGCAAGAGTCCCCAGAAAACCGATCAGCATCCCTTCCACCATGAAGATCCGTACGATCCGCTTGGTCACCATCCCCATGGCTTTGAGAATGGCAATGTCCCGTTTTTTCTCTATCACCGTCATGGTGAGAGAGCCGAGCATGTTGAATGTCGCAACAATGACAATCAGGGAGAGAAGGACGAATGCAGACCAGCGCTCGATTTTCATGACATCATAGAGGCTTTTATGGAGATCATACCATGTCGAGATGACAAGATCGGACGGCAGCCGGCGGGAGAGTTCCTCCTTCATCCTCTCCGCCCCGGAGAAATTCTTCACACGGATATCGACACCGGAAAACAGCCGCTCGAAGTTGAACAGCTGCCGGGCGCGCGGGATCGAGATGAAGGCATAATTGGCATCGTACTCCTTGTTGTCAGAGTTGAAAATTCCGGCAACCCGGAACTTCACCAATTCCGGCGTGCTCAGTGACGTCATCATCGACTGAAAACCGTAGGGGCTGATGATCGCAAGCTCATCCCCCGTGACCAGCCCGAGCCGGTCCGCCAGCGTCAGTCCGATCACGATTGAACCGCACCCCGCCGTATCCTCCAGCCGGAGCCGTCCAAGCGCCATCTTTTCCCTGAGTCCGGAGACTGCTGAGATCCGCTCATCATCGACTCCACGCAGGAACACCACCCGGTTGAAGGAACCCGCAACCAGCATCCCCTTTCCCGCGACGTAAGGGGCGTACCCGGTGATGTCTCCCTCACCGCTCAGAACAGCTGCAAGAGAATCGTAGAGCCCCTGCGTGATGTTCCCCCGCCGCTCAATCCTGATGTGCGGGTCAAATCCCACCAAAACCGATGAAACCACGCCGTTGAAACCGTTGAAGACCGAGAGTGCGACCAGAAGCGCGGCCACACCGAGGGTGATCCCGCCGATGGAGATCATGCTGATGACATTGACGAACCGGACCGTGCGCTTTGACAGCAGATACCGCCGGGCAATATAGGATTCAATCTGCTTCACCATCATGATCCGAAACGGAACGCCTCAACAGGTTTCAGACCCGCCGCCGCACGGGCGGGAAGGAGCGTCGTCAGAAAACACAGCACCAGGGCGACAACGGTGACCAGAAGAAAATTCTCGGGCTTCATCAGAATCGGAACACTGCTCATGTAGTAGATATCCGACGGAAGCGAGAAATACCGGAACCGAAGCTGGCTCTCGCAAAAACCGTATGCCAGCAGATTGCCGAGAAGCACACCGATCATGGCGATGACAACCCCCTGGATGACGAAGATTCTTCTGATCAGCGATGGGGCGGCACCGAGCGATTTGAGAACGGCGATGGCCGATGTCTTATCCAGCACGAACATCAGCAGCGTCCCGATGATGTTGATGGTCGCAACGATGATGATCAGGCTCAGGAGGATCGGGGAGAGTTTTTTCTGGAGTTCGACCCAGGAAAAGAGGTTCCGGTATACATCAAACACCGTCCTCGAATAGTAGGGATAGCCGAGTACCTCCTGCAACCGCGTGGATATCTCGTTGATCCGCCCAAGATCCGTAATGAAGACGTCATATCCTGAGACGTCATCGCCCAATTGAAAGAGTTTCTGCGCATTCCCGAGCTGTGTGTAGGCATAAATATCATCGAACTCCGCCATCCCCGATTCGTAAATTCCGACAACCGTAAACTGCATGGCACGCGGCTGGAGGTTCGTACCCCTGCCGAAGGGAAGGGCAAAGACGACAACCTTCCCCCCGACCGAAATATTCAACCTTCTGGCGAGCTTTCCGCCCACGACCAGTTCAGGCAGGGCGGCGCCGGATACGGATAAAAATTTTCCCTCCGTGATGTGCTGCCTCGAGGCCTCTCCGTCGGAGGCCGGATCGATCCCCTTCACGTAAACACCGTCGACTCCACCCTTTGACCGTATCATTCCCTCCTTCGCCGCATAGGGTGAGATCGACCGGATCCCCGGTATCTGCACCCTGACGAGCCCCAGGGTCTCCTGATAATGATGCAACGGCTGGTTCTGAAATCCAATCACGTCGATGTGCGACGTGAATCCGATCACCTTTTCCCTGATTTCCCGCTCAAATCCGTCGAGGATGGACAGGGTGATGATGAGAGCCGCAGTCCCCAGCGTGACACCGAGGATCGCAAATCCCGTAATAAAGGAAAGGAACCTGTCGCGTCGCTGCGACCGGAGGTACCGCCCGGCTATGAAAAAGGAAAACGACACTGAACGCTGTCCTAGGTTTTTGAACCGTACTCCATCAGAAACGCCCGGATGAATTCGTCGAGATCACCGTCCATGACCGCCTGGGTGTTGCTCGTCTCCACATCCGTCCGGTGATCCTTCACCATATTATACGGATGAAAAACATATGATCGGATCTGACTGCCCCATTCAATTTTTTTCTTCGTGCTGTTGAGCGCATCCCGTCTGGCCTCCTCTTCCTCCTTTCGCATCTGATAGAGGCGCGATTTCAGCATCTTCAACGCCCGCTCCTTGTTCTGAAACTGTGAACGTTCCTGCTGGCATGCCACGACGATCCCGGTGGGGTTGTGCTTGATCCGGACGGCCGTTTCCACCTTGTTGACATTCTGGCCGCCCTTCCCCCCCGACCGGTAGGTGGTGATCTCCAGATCGGCGGGGTTGAGCTCGATTTCCACGTCATCCTCGATTTCCGGATAGACAAACACCGAGGCGAACGACGTGTGCCGGCGGGCATTGGCGTCAAAGGGGGAGATGCGCACCAGGCGGTGGACTCCGCTTTCGGCCTTGAGATACCCGAAGGCGTATTCTCCCTGAACCTCAATTGCAACACTCTTTATCCCGGCTCCCTCCCCGGCCTGCTCGTCGAGGAGATAGGTTTTGTAATTTTTGCGCTCGCACCAGCGGAGGTACATCCGCTCCAGCATCTCGGCCCAGTCCTGTGCTTCAGTCCCCCCGGCACCGGCGTGGATGGTGAGGATGCAGTTTTTGATGTCGTCCTCTCCCGAAAGCATGTTCCGGAATTCAAGATCCTCCAGAAGAACACGGATCCGGTTCAGTTCCGCCTGCAACTCCGGTCCGAACGATTCATCGGCCGACTCACCGGCAAGATCGACCAGCGTCTCCGCATCGGCAATGTTCGTCTGGATGGCCTTCCACGCCTCAACCCAGACTTTTTTCCGGCTGATGACCTGCATGACCTTCTGCGCACCGACATTGTCGTTCCAGAAATCAGGCGCATGCGTCCGCACTTCCAGGTCGGCTATCTCTTTTTCCTTCACATCAAGGTCAAAGATACCCCCGCAGGAGTTCAAGCTTGGATTTCATGTCCTTTAACGAATCGCGAAACTCTTCAAACATATTCATCCTTCCACTGTATTGAGTTCGGGGATATCCATCTCGAGCCGGAGCAGCGCCGAGCTTAACGTTTTACCCTGGGCGTCATTTTTCAGGGAAACGGTCCCTCCACCCCCGAGAGAGTTGTGAAGCAGAAAATTCAAGGCGTACAGATTCGGCATCTCAAACCGTTCGACAGGACCGAAACATATCCCCTCAAAATGTCGTTTCACCACCGCGGCCGTCACGTATTTTTGCATCAACGGGTAGTACCGCGGATCGCGCGCAATGAGTCCGATGTTCGCCGTGTCGCCTTTATCGCCGGACCTTGCATGACAGATATCAATGAGACGTATGTTCATCAATACAACCTCATACCTCCGTAACGACAACCTCGGGCCGGACGGCTTCTTTGGATATCAGGGCCGGCCAGTAGGCTATGACTTCACTCGGTTTCGGCCGGCCGCCGGCAAACCCCGTCACTCCGGGGGGACCGGTCAGGATGAGCGGTGCGATCTCCATGCCAAACCGCTCGACATCATGACGGTCATGACTGCGGACACCAACACGGAGTATGACTTCATTCGTATCCGCCGGCACCGGGGCTATCGGACCATGACACGAATTCAATCCCAGATACTCCGTCCGGATTTCATCAAACCTCAATCCGAGATCGTCCAGCCGTGCGCGCAGGATACCATCGGCACACCTCGCCTTCTCATAGGCGTCGGGCCAAGCATAGGTCAGCGTTCCGATTGCGGTGTAACCGTCGGAGTACGACATGGAGACTTTATAAAACTCCGTCGGAGGACTCCCCTTGACACCGGAGAGCCTGACGCGATTCTTCCCGACCTCTTCGAGCCTGATCGTGGTAAAATCGGCAATGCAGTCGGGCGTGATGTAGTTTTTCGGATCACCGATTTCATACATGAGCTGTTCGGACACCGTCCGGACAGTCACCATTCCGCCGCTCTGTTCATGTTTGGTGATGATGATTTCACCGTCCGGATATGCCTCGGCGATCGGAAAACCGATATGAGCAAGATCGGGCACCGAGCGCCAATCGGCGGAAAAATTGCCGCCGGTCGCCTGTCCGCCGCATTCGAGGATATGCCCCCCCACCACGCCGGCTGCGAGCTTATCCCAGTCCGACCACGACCAGCCGAATTCGTGAATCATCGGGGCGTAGGTAAGCGCGGTGTCCGTCGTTCTTCCGGTGATGACAATTTGAGCCCCCTCCGTCAGCGCCTGAACGATCGGTCGAGCACCAAAATAGGCGTTCGCACTCAGGATATCACGTCCGACGGATTCGAAACCCTCGCCTGTTTCCAGATTTGTGAACGTCATCCCGGCCTTTTCAAGATCACCGATGCGGTGCAGCAGATCGTCACCAAGGACAGTGCCGATTTTCAGCCCCCGGATCTTCCGCTTCTGCGCCGATTTGAAGATTGCATCCCTGCATGCCTCCGGGTTTACACCGCCTCCGTTGGTCACGATTTTGATATTTTTCTCGATGCAGGCCGGCAGAATCTGATCGATAATCCGTACGAGATCTCTGGCGTATCCGAGCTCCGGATTGCGATGCTTTTGTTTCTGCATAATCGACATCGTGACTTCCGCGAGAAAATCCATGACGAGGTAATCAATCCGCCCCTTCGAAACCTGATCGTACGGTGCGGTCTGCAGATCGCCCCAAAAACCCTGCCCGGATGCAACAAGAATCTTACTCTTCAATGCCGGCCTGTGATGAAGAACAAATGTGTGCAACGCAGATCATCCATACCATCCGTCGGTTCGTATCGTCAAGAGTTCACTTACCCCCGGACCGGTGGCATCCCGGATCGGGATGAGTGACGCGGCCCGGGACATGCCGCATCGATGCGAATATTGCCCCTTCATGCACGTTCGAGATAGATGATCATACTGCCACCGCCTTGTAACCATAACAGTGGATCCCGGCTTTACCGTCATCCTGGATCTTGCGGAAGACGATCTTCACCTTCTGTCCGATCTTCAGCTTGTCGATATCAACGTCCGTCATCTGTGTCGTCAGCCGGACACCCTCACCGATTTCCACAATCCCCACGACAAAGGGAGTTTCTTTCGAAAATTTATCCGATGCCACCCGGATAACTGTATAGGTCAGGAGTTTTCCTTCCTCCGCCAGGTTCACGGTCCTGAATTTCCTGTTCCTGCACTTCGGACAAACCAGGCGAGGCGGAAAATAGACTTTCCCGCACTTCACGCACTTGCCCGCTTCGAGACGGTAGCGTTGAGGTTTTTCGCGATGGTATCTTGCCGTAATCATTTTCCGTTCTCCAGGATGTGGATGACACAACTCGCCCCGCTTCCCCCCATATTCTGAGCCATACCAATACGGGCATTCTTTACCTGCCTGTCGCCGGCCTTGCCGTTCAGTTGCTCGTAGAGTTCAATGATCTGCGCGATACCGGTCGCGCCAACGGGATGGCCCTTCGATTTCAGTCCGCCGCTTGTGTTGATTGGGATTTTACCCCCCTCGAGCGACGTCCAGCCCTTCTCAACCGCTTCACCACCCTTGCCCTTTTTGGAAAATCCCAAATCTTCTGTAACCACGATTTCGGCGATCGTGAAACAATCGTGGACTTCGCAAAAATCCACATCCTTCGGCTGAATACCCGCCATCTTGTATGCCTTCTGGGCCGCCCGTACGACCGATCCGATTGTGGTAAAATTCGGCCTGCTGTGGAGCGCGATGGTATCCGATGCCTGGGCCGAGGCTAGAACCCTGATCGGTTGTTTCTTCAGCTTTTTCGAGACATCCATCGACGCAAGAATCACCGCAGCACCCCCGTCACTGACAGGCGAACAATCGAGCAATCCTAAGGGATCGGCCACTCTCGTTGATTTCAGAACCTGCTCGAGGGTGACTTCAGAACGGAATTGGGCGTTCGGATTCTTTGATCCGTTCCGATGGTTCTTCACAGCGACCAGAGCAAGCTGCTTACGTGTGGTCCCGTAGTGATGCATGTGCGCATTGGCCATCATGGCGTACAAGCCTGGGAATGTGACGCCGTGATAGACCTCATATTCCTGGTCGGCAGCGGTCGCCAATGCTTCGGTGACATCGGCTCCGTCGGTCATCTTCTCAACGCCGCCTGCAAGAACGATATCGCTTGCGCCTGAGGCGACTTCGAGATATGCCTGGCGGAATGAAACGCCACCCGATGCGCATGCCGATTCGACATGGGTCGCCGGGATCGGCGTTACACCCAGATAATCGGCCATGACAGCGCCGATGTGCTCCTGACCGACGAATAATCCCGACGACATCGCACCCACGTACATCGAGTCGATATGATTCACCCCCGCATCCTCAATCGCCTTGAGTGCAGCCTCGACAAAAATATCCCGTATCGATTTATCCCAGAGCTCGCCGAACTTCGTCATGCCGGCCCCGATCACAACAACGTCTCTCATATCCTCTCCTCCTTACTCATTCAATTTGATTTTATGACGGAATTTTGCGTACTGACCGTAGTCCAGGTAGATCTTCCCCTTATCCAGATAATCCCGGAGTTTCGGTGCGCGACCCTGAACTTTGGTGATTTCCTTGGTCACGGCGAAAATGAAACCGTCACTCCCCGCACCGGAGCCGAATGAAACCATGAAAATCTTGTCCCCCGGTTTTGCGACGTCAAGCACAGCCGCCAGACCGGTCGGGGATGAACCGGAATAGGTATTACCCATCCACGGGACGATCCAACCAACCTCCATCTGTTCTCGTGTGAAACCGAGGCGCTTTGCGACTTCCTGCGGAAATTTCCCATTCGGCATGTGGAAAACGGCATGCGTAAAATCGGCAGGTTTCATTTTTGATTTGCTCAGAAGCGCACTGGCTGCGCCCATGATATGTTTGAAATACGCCGGATCGCCTGTAAATCTTCCACCATGCCGGGGGTACATTTCCCCTTCACGCCGCCAGAAGTCGGGTGTGTCAGAGGTGTATGAATGTGTGAAGAGAATCTCGGCGATGACATGGTCCCTCCCCATAATGAATGCCGCACCACCGGCGGATGCCGAGTATTCGAGCGCATCGCCCGGAGCACCCTGCGAGGTATCGGCTCCGATCCCCATTGCGTACTTCATCTCCCCCGCTTTGACATGGCTGTAAGCGACGTACATCGCCTCGCTTCCGGCCTTGCAGGCAAATTCATAACTGGCAACGTGAACATGCGGACCTATACCGAGCGCATCGATGAGGATGGTCCCGCTCGGCTTCACCGCGTAGGGATGCGATTCGGAACCGATGTAGACCGCTCCGATATCCTTCGGATCGATCCGGGCACGTTTGAGCGCGTTCTTGGCAGCGGCAACGGAGATGGTTATTGTATCCTCATCCGGTCCCGGAACGGTCTTCTCATTTAACTGCAATCCGCGTATAATAGCGGCCGGATCCATCCCCCACTGCTTGGCGATGACCTCTGCCTGTACGCGGTACCTTGGTAGGTAGGCGCCATAACCGATGATACCAATCATACGATCTCCTTCGAAATATTTGACTCCGGACAGACACCGTGACATCACGAGCGACGACATATGCCGGTGCCAGGTCCCTGCTTTCCTGACTTTTTCTGCGACCCTGTGGTTATATGATCTTGATATGCAACTCCTGCAATTGTTCCGTGTCGACATCCGACGGCGAATCATCCATGAGCGACATCGCACTTGTGGTTTTCGGAAAGGCAATCACGTCACGGATCGATTTTTCACCCGTCAGGAGCATGCAGATCCTGTCGAATCCAAACGCAATACCGCCATGCGGAGGTGCGCCATACCGGAAGGCGTCAAGAAGAAACCCGAATTTTTTCCGAGCCTGTCCGGCATCAATCCCCAGGAGCCCGAACACCTTCGTCTGCAATCCCCGGTCGTGGATCCTGATGCTTCCGCCGGCGATTTCACTGCCGTTGAGGACAAGGTCGTATGCCCTGGCCCGGACCTTGGACGGATCGGAATCCAGCAATTGGAAATCCTCCGGTTTCGGCGACGTAAACGGGTGGTGCATCGCCACGTAGCGCTTTTCGTTCTCATCATATTCGAACATCGGGAAATCCGTCACCCAGAGAAGATTGTTCTTCGTTTCATCGATGAGCTTCAGCCGCGAACCCATCTCCAGCCGTAAGGCACCGAGGATTGTGTAGGTCTTCTGCCACGGGCCGGAAAGAATCAGGATTAAATCGCCCGCCCTGGCGTTCATTTTCCGGGCTACTGAGCCGGCCACTTCCTTTCCGAGGTATTTTTCAACGGGTGTTTCAACACCCGCATCGGTGACCCGCATCCAGACGAGACCCCCGGCGCCGAGGGATTTTGCAAGATCCACAAGATGGTCGAGCTGGCTGCGCGAGTATCCCGCACAACCCGGCGCCGCAAAACCCGCAACAACCCCGCCTGCCCGGACCGTTTCAGCAAAGACCCGGAAGGCGGAGTCACCGACGATATCGCTGATGCTCGAGCATTGCAAACCGAATCGCGTGTCGGGTTTGTCCGATCCGTAGAGTTCCATCGCTTCCCGGTACGTGCACCGCGGGAACGGTACCGGAATATCAGTACCCTTGAGCTCCCTGAATAACCTTACCATCAGGCCCTCGACAACATTCTGGACATCGATCTCGTCGACAAAGGACATCTCCACGTCGATCTGTGTAAATTCCGGCTGGCGGTCGGCCCGTAGATCCTCATCCCGGAAACACTTCACGATCTGAAAGTACCTGTCCATCCCCGCAACCATCAGAATCTGTTTGTAGGTCTGCGGAGACTGGGGAAGGGCGTAAAACTTCCCGTGATGGATCCGGCTCGGGACAAGATAATCGCGCGCCCCCTCGGGTGTGCTTTTCATCAGGACCGGCGTCTCGATCTCCACGAATTTCAATTCATCAAAGTATGTTCTCGTAATGAGCGACATCCTGTGACGGGTGACGAGATTCCGCTGCATGCTGCTCCGCCGGAGATCGAGGTATCTGTACTGAAGACGTAACTCCTCCTGAATCTCCTGTTCATCATCGATCGCAAACGGCGGTGTCTCCGACGTCGTGATGATGGTCATCTCGCGTGCGATCAGGTCAATCTCACCGGTGGGGATCGACGCAATTTCCTGCCCTGCAGGCCTGCGCTCCACAACACCGGTCACGGAAATAACAAATTCATTCCGAAGACGGGTGGCAAGCTGATGTGCCGCCTGATCTGTCTGAGGATTGAATATCACCTGCGATTTCCCGTATCTGTCCCGCAGGTAAATAAAGATCAAACCTCCGAGATCCCTGCGGGAATCCACCCACCCGGTCAGCGTGACTGTTTTGCCGATCCAGGCCGGATTTAATTCCCCGCAGGTGCATGTCCGTTTCTTATACTGCATGGATGAACATCTTCCGAGTAAATGTGAAATCGGTCAGTAAAAACCCTTCAAGATAGAGAAAAAATGGCGAAGTATCAACCGGAAACCTCCGTCACCTAACAAAAAGGCGGAAACCGGA
>JAWOKN010000213.1:0-3593 GCA_033854175.1 Bacteroidota bacterium
GTGACGGTGATTGTGTAGGTGTTGAGTACAAACAGGGCGGTATCGAAGACAGGGCCATTCATCGTCACCGTTGCGGGGTTATCCGTGCCGGTATAGGAACCCGCACCCGAACCCCGCCAGGTGCTGAACGAATATCCCGTTCCGGCGGTGGCCGTCACCTGGACACTCTGTCCGCTGTTATAATAGCCATCTCCGGAGGAAGGGGTAGCCGCTGCATTTCCGCCCGTCCCCCCGACGAGTGTCAGTTGGTGCTGTATTAAAAAGTTCGCGGTATAGGTTGCAGCGCCGAGGATTGTCACGGAATGGGACATGGCACCTGCGTCGCTCCAGTTGGCAAAGGTATACCTCGTACCCGCCGCGGGCGTCTGCGGGCTTGTCACGGCGATGGTATGGACCGAGTTATAATCCCAGATAAAGTTCTGGGTGGTTGTATAGGGGATGCCATCGACGGTGACTGCAAGGCCCGGAGGATTCGACTGGACCGTTACCGGGGTCGGGGTATTGGTAAAGCTCGCCGTCTCCGTAATCGGACCGTTCATCGTGATATCGGCCGGGTTACTCGTCCCGCTATACGATCCCGTTCCGCTTCCGTTCCATCCGCTGAAAGTTTTCCCCGGACCGGGTGTCGCGCTGATCTGGACCGTTTGGCCGGCATCGTGCCAGCCGTCGGGGGGTGACACGCTACCGCTGCCGTCGGCCACCATCGTCAGATAGTACTGGGTTAGGAACGATGCGGTGAACGTCCCGTCGGAGGTCGGTGTAATTGTGTGCGAGACAGCCCCCGCGTCGCTCCAGTTTGCCCACACGTACTGAGTTCCCGGAGAACCGCTCTGGGGAGAGGTTGTTGCGATCGTATGAGATGAACCATAGCTCCAGGTAAAGAGCTGGGTCGAGCTGTAGGTGGTACCGTCGACGGTAAACGACACTCCCGGGGGATTCGTCTGGACGGTCACGTGCACCGGGATGAGACCGAACTGGGCATTTTCGGTAATCGGGCCGTTCATGGTGATCGCGGCGGGGTTATTCGCGCCGGTATAGGAACCGGTTCCTGACCCCGTCCAGGAAACGAGCTGATAGCCTGTGGCCGGGTATGCGCTGATATTCACCGGGGCGCCGCTGTTATACCATCCACCCGGGGCAGACGGAGAAGCACCCGTGCTTCCTCCTTCCGGCGGAGCGGAGGTCAGCGTAAGCAAATACTGCGTCAGGAAGGCCGCCGAATAGGTCGAATCGACGAGCGGGCTGATCGTATGCGTAACGGCTCCCCCGTCGTTCCAGTTCTGCCAGACGTACTGAGTACCCGGCGCACCGCTCTGCAGGCCCGTCGTAGAGATGGCATGGGATGATCCTGCCAGCCACTGCAGCGTATGCGGGCTGGTATAGGAATTTCCGTCGACGGTGACCGACAATCCCGGCGGAGTCGAGGTGACGGTGACGCTGATCGTGTTGAGAGCAAACGTCGCGCTGATCGCATGGTCTCCAGCGACACTGCTGAACGTATAGCTCGTCGCCGGAGTCACCGGTGCGCCATCGATCGTGAGGGCATCGACATGGTAACCCGGGTTCGGGGTAATTGCATAGGTCTGGGACGCATTCGCATTCACGATCGTAACGCCGGGGGGTGCAACAGTGCCGTTTGGGCCGGAGCTTGCGGTGATGGCATACGTCGTAAGATGCGAGGCGCCGGTGCCGTCGGTGATATCGCGATAATTCTGCGAGGCATTGATTTCGCTGACGCCCGTCCGGACAAGGCTCGGCAGGTTCACCCATGACAGGCTGACGAGCGGATTGGAACCAAGGGCACCCGTTATCTGATACGTGGAGAGGCGGGTCCCGGTACTGGCGTCGACATCAGCGGCGTTTTCATAGGCCCCGTTTCCGCCGAGTGAGATCCGGAGCTCACTTCCCGAGATGATCTGATCGAAGAAAAAGCCCGATCCGATCTGTTCAGAGGCGGCCACACGGGCGATCGAGGGTGAGGTGAAGGCTGCCGTATTGAATGTAAGGATAAACTGACTATTCCCAAGCCGGAAGTTGGTCGGGCCAACCCGCTTGATGAAAATGTCAAACTGATACGTTGATCCCATCACGGTCCGGTTCTGAATCGAGAGCTGGTACTGGGGAACCGGCTGTGCGAGAAGCTCTCCCCCTGCGGCGAGGAACAACGTGAGAATCAGTATTGACGCGGTGCACAATCTCAGAGTTTTCATGATAGTATTCCCAGTTGTGGTTCATAGACAAAAATGTAGTCCGCCATCACGGATGCTGGCTGACCTTCAATCTGTTATTGAGGACAATCGCATCATCAGATGCATCGGTGAGATTATCCCCGTTGCAATCGGTGGAGAGATATCCCGTCTGTGTCCGATTGTTCCACGTCAGGTTCCGGTCGAGGAAATCGACCACACCGTCCTGGTTCACGTCGCCGGCCCATGAGACAAAGGCGGCGCCGACCTGTTTCAGCGCGCCGGTGCCATAGGCCTGTGTGGCGGCGGTTGAAAAATCATAGCTCGCGAACGATGTGGTGGTTCTCGTCAGGGCGAGCGCCGATGGTGTCCAGACCTCGAGATGATTTCGGTGGCGGACGACGAGGTAATAGCTCCCGGGCGGAGCATTGGGAAAAACAAGCAAACCGGCACCCGATGCGGAGAGAAGAACCTTTGCCGAGTCGGCAAAGGCGAACGGTGATGCAGGCGCGGCGAGATAACCTCTGACGGTATCCTGGACCTGAATCGACCCGTTCCAGAAACCCTCCATGAGATATTGCAGGCTGACCTTCACGGCTCCGACAAGCTGGAAGTTCCGCTTGGCGGTATAGTTAAACGAATAATGGCCGGTGGTCCGCATATTTGTCACCGCGCCGGTGGCGAGATCGACGAGAAACAGCTGAAGGCGCGGTTCGATGCCGTTGACATACGATGAATCCCAGCTCAGTGTCAGCGGTCCCGTACTCGAAGCCTCCACGCTCATATTCCAGGTAGGATCATTCGGATCCTGAAAGTCGATCGCATATTCGGTACCGAGGACAGGGGGATAGTTACCGCCGGAATGTGGGAAATAGACCTCAAGATAGACGCCCGACGGTGACCTGGGGGGGCGGGGGATATCGTACTGGTTGTCGTATCCCGACGTCGCATCAGATCGGACGCCCGGCATTGCGAGGGAATCGGTCAGCTGGCTGTTCGTTCCCCGGATGAGGAAGTTCCAGTTGTCATAGCTCGTTTGGGCGATCGACCGGACTGAGCACAATATCGACACGCACACGAGCAGACACATCAATCGATAGGTATTCATAGGAGTAGCCCCTGAATGAATTTTTGAATTATTTCATAAGAATTAATTTTTTCACAAGATCGGATTTCTTTCCCGTAAGAACATCTGTACCGCTGAACTTATAGAAATACACCCCGCTCGGGAGCCTGCAGGCACCCGCGTTGAGTGTAACGCTGTGGAGGCCGGCATCCTCAACCTCATCGATGAGGAGAGCCACCTCTTCCCCCAGAAGGGAGACAAGAGTGATCCGGACACGGGTTTGTTCCGGGATGACATACTGAATCACCGTTGTGGGGTTAAAGGGATTCGGATAGTTCTGA
>JAWOKN010000214.1:0-31763 GCA_033854175.1 Bacteroidota bacterium
ACAACATCTGTGGGTTCCTTTTCTTTTTTAAGCAGTTTTTCAAGGGTGGGTGTTAAAGGTGGGATGCGCCTGAGGTAGAATCTGACAACCTTTTTGTCCCTGTCGACGATAGCCTCCTGGATGACCATTCAATTCAAATTCTTTCTGTAGGTCATGTGTCGGGCCGACGCTATCTTGACGTGCGAAAACAAATTGATTTTGACGAGTTTTAGAAAGTACCCCGACTTGCACCCGAAGGATTATTAAAAATAACTGCGCAGAAACAAGTATGCCCTGACCTTTTCAGATCAGGGCCTCTTTGAACTGAATTGATGTAACTCGCTGATATTGTAGAGTAGAACAATAGTGTAATTATAAAATTATTTCTATTGAGCCCTCGTCAAACCGTACGAGCAGTTTTCCTGCATACGGCTTTCCTGAACTCCAAACAACCCCAAAGCTTAAAGCCACTGAACGCGGTAATCGTAGTACAACCCAAGCACATCGTAAATATAACCGGAGTTGACTCTACCTCCCCATCCATATCCACTCCGTCCTGCACGCCGTTGAATCACACGGCGTACTCGTCTATTTACATAATGCGCTATATGGTGTAGTGCGTTCCCTGAGTTTCCAAGCCGGTAATAGCCCGTCCATCCTCTCAGGAAGCGATTCACATTCTCTACCTGATCTTTCGTCCTCAACGGTATCGAATGATGCACCAACTTCCGTATTCTCTCTCGGCACCTCTTCTGACTCTCCGGACTTGGATAAACCAGCATAAGCCGCTTCTTCCTCTTCCTGTCTTTCACATGATGGAACCGATATCCCAGGAAGTCCACTTTCTCCCCCTCTTCCATTCTCACTATCCGTGTCTTTTCCCGGTTAACAGTTAGACCCAGTCTGTCAATGTACCATGCCAGGAGGTCTATTCCTTTCTTCAGTTCCTTCTGCGCCAGCAGAAGCAGATCGTCGGCATATCTTACCAGGTGGATGGATCCCTTACTGATGTTGCCCCATCCGCTCCGCTTGAATGCCTGATCTACCGGATTGAGGTAGACGTTTGCCAGCAGAGGGCTGATAACCCCTCCTTGGGGAGTTCCACGTTTGGCGTTCCGATGTTTCCCTTCTTCGACATACCCGCAGCTGAGCCACTGTTTAAGGACATGCAGGATTTGCCCGTCCGAGATTCGACGGGCTAGCAGCCTCATCAGTTTCCAGTGCTCAACCGTATCGAAGTACTTCTTTAGGTCAACATCGTACACTTCTATGCATCCCCAGTTCAGGTATTTGTAGATCTCCCGAATCGCTCCATGTGCGCTCTTCCGCGGTCGGAACCCATGACTTGAATCGGCAAAGTCCGCTTCAAATATCGGCTCCAGAACCATCAGGAACGCCGTTTGTACGATGCGATCACGAACAGTAGGAATACCAAGTGGTCGCTCCTTACCATCCACTTTCGGGATATATACCCTTTTCACCGGCATCGGCTTGCACCGCTGTTCTTTCATCTCAAGCTGAAGTTCTGCGAGGTATTCACCCACGCCTTTCTTCTCAACATCCTCGACGGTCTCTCCGTCTATCCCGCATGTTCCACCGTTGGCTTTGACCCGCGCATAGGCCTCAGCCAGCATATCTGTACGGTACGTCTTGTCATACAGACTGTAGAATCGGAACTTCGGCTCGGCTTTTGCTTTGTTGTAGAGCGCCCGCTCAAGCTCCTGGAGTTTACTGCCCGTGTTTGTTAGCTCTCGCAATCCACTTCTCCTTTTCACTTCTTTGGCCGCTTGTTGTCCAGCAGAGACCCTTCCCTCCGAGGATGTTATGCTGCGTCCTCATCATCAGTACTATGGCCTCATCCGCATCCCTGCTATCGTCCCCTCACTTCGTTTCCTTATAGAGAGGCTCTTTCCAGTCCTTCCTGAGTGGAGTGTCAGGCTCTCCTTTCAATAGCGAGGGCTTTCCCGAGTTCCGTCCTTTCCTGTCCGATCATGTCGCCGCTAATACTCCGGGGGCGCCGGCAAACCGCCTGTTCCTCTGTTCTTGGCCTGCCGGTGCTGGCTTCACCCACAAAATAGGGGTTCGCCCGCCTCTGTCTATGGTCTTTACGAAGCTACCTCTGCGTTCACTTTCGTTACGACCTGATCGTTTGCGTCACACCCTTCCAGGTGCTTTGTCGAGTCGCTTAGTACACTTCCGTTTCCAGCCGTGTACCGACTCCTCGCTATGTGGTTACAGAGTTTTACCACAGCCGGGACTTGGGGAGGAGCGCCTTCCTTCCCTCACCCGGTAAGTAAAAGGACAGCTTTTCTCGGCGCTCACTTCATCAGTACGATCTTCTTCACATTCACAAACGATTTACTCGGATCACTTATACTCACCGCATCCAATTTGTAGAAGTAAATACCAGATGCAAATGCCGAAGCGTTCCATTCAACGGATTTAAAACCAGCTGGTTCAATGTCGTTGACAAAAGTTTGGACGACTTGACCCAGCAAATTATAAACCTTTAAAGAGACCTTGCTATCGGTCGGAAGTTGATATTTAATCGTACTTGATGGATTGAATGGGTTGGGATAGGCTTCTGACAGACCATACTCGATTGGAAGTTGAAGGTGATTCGAGATTACCTCCGGCGGTGCAGGGGGAAGTTCTGATATTGGGGTAATCTTGATTCCTGCAACATTTGATTCATTCACCGAAATCGATAAAATCAGTTTGCCACTCTGACTTACCTTCACCCAGTATGCCTTTCCGGGATCAATCATTTGGCTGATCTGATATGTGCCGGCCCACCCAAAGAATTGAGACGTCACGATTCCCGGTGGGTCAGACGTTATTTGTGTCGTGGATACCGACAATGAAATTGATCCAATCAAATTCCATCCTTCGCTCACATTCAGTGTATCTCTGCTTCTCAAATATCCTGTCATCAGCAGGGTTTGCGGACGACTAAATCTTAACCAATATCCAATCCCATGTGCGAGTGTCGATTTGATTACGTATGACCCTTCGTAAGCAAATGCATTAGAGACTGCTGAAGGAAAGAGGGTTGTTTTGCTAGAGTCGCTGACGGTGAGCGGCACTGAGATCATGTCCCATCCACTACCCACAGATACATCCACCGTGAGAGCGGTCTCAGAGAGCTGACCCAAACCCGGAATGAAACCACCCTGTAGGGTGAAATCTCCCCCGCTCCCCGATTGCACAACCGGCTGACCAATGGACGCATCCACCGAGAAAAATCCTCCTCCACCTTTGCCGCCACCATGATCGACCACGAACCAGGGCTGATTGAGTTGCTGGGACTCGGCCCTGAGACCTACCATCATGAGTAAAACGGCAATGGAAGTTAGTATTTTCATGGATGGTCTCCTTCTGTGGATTTCTGATTTTCAGGATGAAGATTGTCTCCAGGATTGAGTTTGTCGTTTATCTTCGTACTATTAACTACTTTATTTGTGATCGATAGATTTAGATATGTTCGTGCCAGGTCTCCTCCGGCGGAACAATCAGGGACAGCAGCTTCCGCACGCTCCGCCCGAAGCGTACAGGTGGATGACGTAAGCTCTGAGCGAGGCAAGTCACGGGAGCTGAAATCCCCAGACCACTTGTCACAGTCATCTGTATATAGTAACTTCCGAACTGAAGATCAGGTGGTATATTCGATCCGAGGATGACATGGAATGTTCCTTTGCTCACGTCAACCTGATCCTGGTTCTCAGACCACAACCGTGAACCTCCGGATAGTGAATCATAAATGTTAAAGCTGATGCGGTAATCACCGTTGGTTGCAGTTCCGCCGCCGGATATCGTGAGCAAGCCCTGATAGGATATCCGTTGTGGCACACCTCGGAAACCAAAATAAGATACGAAGACGAACGAAATCGGGAGGATGACCCTGATATTTTCCATACCTGAACTCTTCTTGTTTGTCCTGATATTCTCATCGGAACCCAGTGATTTTTCTTCAATGAATTCGTACAGTTCCGTTCGTCGCTTTCAAGTAGCCGCGTTTATTGATTATCATCGCCGGCTCATCGTACGTGTTTCCCTTAATTGAAATTAAAGCACCAAGGCCGTACGTGTCCACTGCTTGTTTCACGGTGGGGTATGGTTTGAATTCGCTTCCGTCGGCGTCTGGATTCGTGTACGTTTTGTCAACATAGACGATCTGCAGCGGCACACAGCGATACATGCCACGGCCGTGTGTGGCTGCAATCAGGTGCGATGTCCCCTGCCAGAAGAGCTCTTCAACGGGAGTGTTGAGCGGTCCCTCGTTATCCGAGTTGTTCGGTGAAACATTCCAGTTCAGCCCTTTATCATCGGAGGCAAACACCCCGAAATCGGTACCGACATAAAGCCAGGATGTCATAAGCGGATGAAATCGGACGGTGTTCACCTGGAGTGCTGGAAGATTGTGGGGAGGTGTTCCCGTCCGTTCGGACCAGTTCACACCGTTGTTGGTCGTCAGTTGCACATTTCCTGCGGAGTATCCCCCAAGCGTCACAATCACTTCAGGAATCGCCATTGGCGTCGGGTTAATGGCGATATCGGTGACAAACCGCGTGCCTCCGGGTTTGCCGGCATCAGTCCATGACGATCCGTTGTTCGTCGTATAGGAAACGAGTCCATTGTCATACCCAATCCAGATGATATTGGTATTGCTCTTATAGATGTCAATGGCGCTGCAGAACGGATTGCCGGGTCTCGGCGAACGGATCGCATTCCAATTCGCCGCTGAATCGGTTGTGCGCCAGATACTACGTGATCCAGCGAGAAGCACATGCGAATTGTTCGGATCCATGACGAGTGGAGCGACGAATGGAGCGTTTCCCTTGCCGACTTCGAGAAGTCCATTCCTCGCCGGGTGATAGGTCATGCCGCTATCCTGGCTTTTGTCCAGGCCGAGATACTGCGACTCGACATACACATACTTCGGATTGGTATAGTCGATCGCTGCATACCCGCCGTCGCCATAAACGTAATTCCACCACCCCTGCGGGCCAGAGTACTGCCCCCAGGGGGGATTCAATGCATAGTAGTTGACATTGTACAGATCCTGTGTACCGCCAACAATCATGCCTCCATCTGGAGAAGCCGCGCCGCTGTAAAACTGCGTGATGCCCAGATTGTGCGCAAGATTGATCCATTCACTGTGCGGATGGATTGTGAGAATATCGTTAGTGTACTGGATACCGCCGTCGTTCCCCAAGTAGATCTTTTTGTTTGTCACTCCGTCGTACCCGGGGGGGCTCACAATGGCATGGTAATCTCCATGGGGGGAAAACCCGGGGCATCCCCAGGCAGCCCATCCATTCTGGTAACACTGCCAATCGGTGAGATGGAACCACCCGCCCGATCCGCCATTGCTGCTTTGCATAAGATCATCGGTACCGCCAATGAGAATATAATCGGCATCGGTCGGGGAAACCCAGAGAGCATTGTTGTCACCGTTTGCCTTGGTACCCGCCCCAGTTTCAGTCCATGTGGCGCCGCCGTTCGTCGTACGCCAGACATCGCCGTCCATCCTGTTGCTGATCGAAACATACATTATGTTGGTGTTCGTCTGAGCGATCGCCACCCGGCATCTGCCAGGACTGAGCGGCATTTTTCCGTGGGCGGTATCGCCGTCGGTTTGGCGAATCCAATTGGTATCTCCCGCCGTCGTGAAGTAGACATCTGACGCTGTACCGACAAGTATCCTGTTGACGTTGGAACGATTGATTGCAACATCCAATACCTGCTCGTTCGAAGCCGGTGCAAAAATTCTCGTCCACTGCGATCCGCCATCCGTCGTGCGAAAAAGTCCGCCATTGGTTGCAGCCAGGAGCCTGTTTGCGCTCGCCGGATACGACACAAGCCGCGTAACAAAATGGAAGGCTGGATTCGTTGTGGTTGCCGGAAGCGGGAACCAGGAGATTCCACCATCGCTACTTTTGAAGATGCCCGCGCCCGGGAGACCGCCTGTGATGCCCCTTCCGTACTCCCCCGTTCCAGCATACATGAATTGATTGTTGATCTCGTCCATTGCCAGTGAAACGAAGCTGAGCATCGGAGCCAAATCAGTGGTTGGAGACCAGCTGATTCCGGAGTTCGTTGTTCTCCAGATTCCACCCCCAGGACTGGCAATCCACATCAAGTTCGGATCATTCGGATGAATGAGAATGTCCTGTATGCGGCCGCCGGCGTTTCCGGGGCCTAGCCATTCCCAGTTTGAGATTCCCGCATCCTGCGGAGTGCGCAGTCGCCGCGCTTCGGCGACCTTGCCCTCGAGCTGCTGTTTCGCCAGGAGGACAACATTCATTGAGAAATTCCCGAATTGATCCGTCCTCTTCTTCAACCAGTATTCGTCCCGTGCGAGGAGAGTTTCCTCGTCTTCCGCTCGTCCGGTCTGTGCCCGAGCCGCCGTCGCGACCACACAGACGGTGAGCAGTACGATCAACCACAATCTTTGGTGATTTTGCATACTGTCCCCTATGGTTATTGGAGATTCACAAGTATCAAAACCAAGCCAGTACCGCGTTCCAACCGGGACATCGCCTTCCCAATAATCGCACCCTGCGAGCGCTCGCGGTCGATTGCTTTCATCGCATGTCCGGGAATATTTGAAGTTGTCAAAAGATCCCCAGGTTCAATCGGTCCGACCGCCTTACAGTACACTCGGCCGGTGAGGGCAACCGCATGGGCGCCGCTTGCGACTGTTCCTTCCTGGCCCATCAACATCCCGGGTTTAATCTTGCCCGCACCGCTGATAATTCCTGCGACGCGCCGGTCGTATGCGTCACGACTCACAACGAGCTTACCTTCATGTTCGGCATCGATGCTGACGACCATCCCCGGCTCGATTGTCACATCAGCGCTCTCGATTTCGAATCGCTCCGAAAGATCGGCACCACCGAGGATTTCCAGGCTCTGTGTATGCGTTTCACCCACATCGTCCACCCAGAATTTGTACCCATTGTTGTAAGCGACGATGAAACTGCCTGGACTGGATCGTTGTAACCAAAGAATCTGACCTGAACTGTCGTTCTGGAAATGAGCTGTTGCCCAGGTACTTTTATTGGTTGCATAAGTACACATACCATTTACGAGATTCGTGTTTTCGAGCCTTAACGTTGCACCGTCCCGACCAGGCCCGTTCCCCGATGCATGCATTGCTGGACCCGTGCCGTTTGTTATTGCATAAAGTGCGCTGTTGTTGCTACCCGGGTTATTGATCTCAAAGTATGCCGCTCGACCCGTGCCGGTCATCGAGCCTTTCACCGCAACCCCATTGCTACTCGTGCCTAATAGTCCAATTCCATATCCGGTATTTGCTCCCCAAACTCCTGCTGTACTTGTCCCGGCACATAAGCCACCAACACCGTATCCGCCTCCGGAATTGGTCCCCCATACTCCGAACTGTCCGGCATCGGTAGAACCTCCAAGAACTCCAATACCTGAAGCACTCAGCCCTGATAGAGCTGGACCCGAAGACTGGTTTGTCACACCAACCGTCGCCGCGCTCGTCGAAGCGGTTGCCGAGAGTGGAAGCTTCAGATTAATCGTTGCTGTCGGTCCGTTGGGATTGGAGATGTCAAGCGTGCTATTAGTGTTCTGGACTCCTTGGATGCCGGTTCCACCACCGCCCGAAGCTGTGATGATGAGTGAGTCTCCACTCGATGTGACAGTGGCACCTCCAGCTCCGTTCAGTGTGATATTATCCCTCAGTCCATTCACACTTTTCACCACTGTACCGTTTGGGATGTTTGCCGCCTGCGCGTACAAAGCACTATCGGCTCGAAAGGAATATGGGGATGAAGTAAACTCTGAGCGAGGCAAGATCGTCACGGGAGCTGAAATCCCCGGACCACTTGTCACAGTCATCTCCATATAGTAGCTTCTATCGAACGGAAGATCAAGTGGTATGTTCGATCCGAGGATGACATGGAATGTTCCTTTGCTCACGGCGACCTGATCCTGGTTCTCAGACCACAATCGTGAACCTCCGGATAGTGAATCATAAATGTTAAAGCTGATGTGGTAATCACCGTTGGTTGCAGTTCCGCCGCCGGATGTCGTGAGCAAGCCCTGATAGGATATCCGTTTGGGGATTTGTGGGAAACCGGACACGTAGATGAGAAGAGAGCATAAAAACAGGAAAAATAAAATTCGTTTCACGGCGGTACCCTTTCGATGAGATTTAATTTTTTTAAAACAATGGTATGAATCAAGAATAAGTTATTCACATACTTAAAATGGGGATTCTCCGTTGATTGTTAAAGAAGTTTCCGGAGAAAGAGACGAAAGCCTCGACCGGACATGGGGCCAATCGATGGCCGATTTGCCGCGACCGCTATCTAAATTCAAAGGCTATCAGACTGCGAAACACATTCAGGCTAGGTCGGTGGTATTCGGCTCTGATGCTCTTACTCCACGAACCGCTGTGTCACGACAGAAGCAACAGCTCGGGATCTTGAAATGACGTGGAGTTTTCGATAATTGTTTTTAATGTGAAAGTTCACAGTGTGAGTAAGCTGCCCCCAGTTTATCTCTGTTAAGTAAACGGCTATTTCCTATGGACTATTTAAATATTGTACCCCCAGGATTAAAACCGCAAATGAATCATAGAAAGAATAAATAGAACGGAATTGAGATAGGATAGTCCAATATAAAACCTTAAAATCCGTTTGTCAAGTATTATTTTTAAATTGGATAAACAAATCGGATATCAGAGATATGCCAAAAAGTGGGAATTAAGTAAGGAAATGTCCTTATTTTATAGGCGGAAAAAGCAAAAAGGAATTTGGCATATCAAAACATTATCTTTTACCAAATCTTTGTGTAGTCTATGTGTCGGGCCCCCGCCACAAGTTCTACAGAAAGTCTCAAATGGTGATAAACTGTTTGAGACTTTTTATTTAGATGGGAATGGTTGAAGGAATGTTTTAAAGCATTATCCTACCTTTACCACTCCAATATACGCTCCGACCAACCCGTTCGTTTAAGTCACGGTCATCACCGCATCACGCACGAGAACTTTGTACGTGGAATACATGGATGTAAAACAACGAATCGTTTCAGCACGCTGTTTCTCCTGGTAATTTTTAAGTGAAATCTAACAATTTTTCTCACTAAAAATGATCGAGAAATCGGGAGTCATAACCACGCTACCCTATTGGTCTCATTTGGGTTGACAATCCACTAGTGATTTATTAACTTTCAAACCGATTCCCAAAACTTTTTAATGTCCCAACGCAAGGGTGAGAAAAAACCTTGAATCAACTTGAAAGTTTTAAACCTTATGTTTGTGGTTGACGTAAATACTCCCGGAAGTATGTCAAACAAGAATTGATTTGAGGAAGGATCGCCCTTTGAAAATCACGAATCGACCCGGAACATCGATTCTATTATTACTCTTGATCATTACCCTTCCTATACTCTTTTACACTGGCTACGAAATAAATTCCCTTTCCGCCAACGAAGAGGTCATGGCTTCCATCTACAACCAACAACTCGAATCGATCCTATTTTCCATCAATCAGTACTCGTGGAATGTCGTCGACACATGGGCAAGCGCTATCGGAATTCTCCTCGGAGAGCAGGAAGGGTTTCCGGAAGATAGTCTTCGCAGCAAACTCAGCACCTTCCTCTCGACCAGATCGCCTATAACAACAGTGCTCTGCGTCGACACGGGATTATTTGCGAGCTCGAGGTATGATAATCCGGGCGCGAGAACCGGTTCGCGCGTTTCGGACTCAATCATGCTCGCATCCCTGCGATTCCATCGCGGAATGATTCGTCAAATGAGTCGATATTTATCTTCAGAGTACAGAAAAATCGAACCGATCCAGCTGCAAAACCGCCAAAACAAAAACCAGTTGCTGGCACTTTGTTTTGTCGCTGCGGATCAGCATGGCAAACGAACTGTGGTGACAATGGTGATCGACGAGGATGCCTTTGTTCGCAATCTCCTCGCACCGAAACTGCAGGAAACAGCGGGGCAGGAATTCATCCTGGCCGTTCTTCACGGGGATTCAACGTTATTTACCACCGCCCGACTCGATCCGGCTTCCCTCAAACAGCGGAAGGCGCTTTGGCTACTGCCCAATTCGTCGCTCGGCATCCGCCCGGTCGGAACGACAATCGACGATATCGTTCACAGCCGATATTATCGGAATCTTATCCTTATCATCCTCCTGACTGTCGTTTTGATTGCAGGTGTCTTTCTGGTATATCGAAATATGCGGCGCGAGGTAGAACTTATCCGCATGAAATCCGATTTCGTCTCAAATGTTTCCCACGAGCTTCGCACGCCTCTTTCGCTCATCCGGATGTTCGCCGAAACCCTTGAGATGGGGAGAGTCGCCACGGAGACGAAACGGCAACAATATTATAGTACGATTGTACAGGAAACAGAACGACTTACCCGGCTTATAAACAACGTGCTCAGCTTCGCGAGACTCGACGCCGGAAAACAAGTCTATCATTTCCAGCCCACAGAACTCAACGAGACCGTGAGTAATGTACTGGAGACATTCAGAGTTCAACTTCAGTCCGAAGGCTTCTCGCAGGAGATCAAACTTGATCCATCTCTTCCTCCGATTATGGCGGACGCGGGCGCAGTTTCGGAAGCAATTGTAAATATTATTGATAACGCTCTCAAGTATAGCGGTACGGAAAAGTTTCTCAAGGTTAGTACCGGTAAGGACGGACCGATAATATTTCTTGAAGTGGAGGACCACGGAATCGGCATCGACAAGGGGGATCAGGAAAGGATTTTCGAGCAATTTTATCGAGTGACGGATGGTCACGTGCATGATGTCAAAGGTACCGGCCTGGGACTCACGCTCGTTCGTCATGTTATGATTGCGCACAAGGGTGCTATCCGGGTCCGCAGCGCTCGCGGTGAAGGGAGCACATTCAGAATGGAATTTCCAATGAACCAAACTTCGTAACTCGAAAGGGGTTGTATGGCGCGAATTCTCATCGTTGAAGACGACCCGAATATGCAAATGGGATTACGTGACAATTTAACCATCGATGGTCACGAGGTAGAAATCGCTACGGATGGAGAAACGGGACTTACAAGTCTCCTCAGGAACTCGTACGACCTCGCGATTCTCGATGTCATGCTGCCGAAACGATCCGGTTTTGATGTCTTACGCGAGATTCGGGGAAAGGGAATCCATATTCCTGTGATCATGCTGACGGCAAAGGGAGAAGAGATTGATAAAGTACTGGGGCTGGAGTTAGGGGCCGACGATTATATCACGAAACCGTTCGGACTTCGTGAGCTTTTAGCACGGATTAAGGCAGTTTTGCGAAGAAACCAGGCGACTCCTGATAATACCGGGAATCAGACCATAATGATTGGGCAGTTAGAGGTAGACTTCAAAACATATCGCGCCCTGCAAAACGGAAAACCGGTCGAGATCACGGCTAGAGAACTGGATGTTCTCCGTTTTCTCTGGGAACATCGGAATCAGGTTGTGAGTCGCGATCAGCTCCTTTCCAACGTCTGGGGTGTGGCCGAATACATCACTACACGTACCGTTGATAATTTCATACTCCGACTGCGGCAGAAGATCGAACAAGCACCCACACACCCACGTCATATCATCACAGTTCACGGGATGGGCTACAAGCTTGTCCTGTGACAATTGGTGACATTCTATAACCTAGTCATGACATCTCTGACAAGACCTATGCGTACATTCATGTAGCAACGACAATCGAAAGGAGCTTGTCATGAAAACAACCATCATACTTCTCGCGCTTCTGTTACTGGTTACCGCCGCATTTGCTCAAACAACGCGCCACTTTTCCGATTACCGGAGTCGTCAGCGGGCAGACATTGATGTCTTCGCTACGAGATTGCTTGAGTGTCTTGAATCCACGAACGAGGGCGTTGTTGTATCCGCACTCTCCCATATCGGACTGATGAAATTGTATTTACCCGACCAGCGTTTCTCTGATCTTGAATCAAAGATCCATTTTCTTGCCATTGATGGTGCAAATCAGGCAATCCGCTACAGAGCGTACCTGGTGAGTTCCATATTCAGCGATCCCGCGGCATTCACGGCCGACACTTCACGGAATTACAACAATCCCGACGAATTTTTCGAGGTTATCGGCGAGAGATTACAACATTCGACTCTTGGATTGAATCAACTTGTGCAGAAGTGAGGTAGTACATGTTGCCAATACGATACGCGGTATTACTGATAATCCTATTTGCCATTGTCGATCCGGAAACGATTCATGGTCAGGATTGGAAAAAACTATTTGATCTTCGCGGCAAGTGGAAGTTTGAAATTGGCGATAGTACCCATTGGGCCAGACCAGAATTCGATGACCGTAGCTGGGAGACCATTCATGCTCCCGCCGCTTGGGAGGACGAAGGATATCCCGGCTACGACGGCTTTGCATGGTACCGAAAGCATTTCCAGTCGGATATTTCTTGGGATGGAAAATCACTGGCTCTTCACATGGGCGTGATTGACGATGTGGACGAAGTTTTTCTGAACGGCCACCTCGTCGGAGCCACAGGGCGTTTCCCGCCTGAGTATACTACGGCATACTCTGTTGAACGCATCTATTCCTTCCCGACGAATTACTTGAATCCATCGGGAGACAATGTTGTTGCCGTTCGTGTGTACGACGCGGAACTGAGCGGCGGCATTCTCCGTGGCAAGCTTGGAGTGTATGAAGACAGGGCTGCAATGATAATCAATCTGCCCCTTGCTTTAGAATGGAAATTCAAGACCGGGGATAACTCTGAATGGAAGAGCTGTGGGTTCGGCGACCATGATTGGGACACCATCGAAGTGCCTTCGTTCTGGGAACGACAGGGGTATTCCGATTACGACGGCTTTGCCTGGTATCGATCGAAATTTTACTTACCGAACAATTTCCAGGACGAAAAATTGATCCTTGTGTTAGGAAAAATCGACGATTTCGACGAAACGTTTCTTAATGGCCAGGAGATTGGCCATACCGGTTCAATGCAAAGACGGAAAACCGATATCCCGGGTTCAAACGCCTATCAGGAACTGCGGGCTTATTATATTCCCTCCGGACTTCTGCATCCTGGCGCGGAGAATTGTATAGCGGTTCGCGTGTACGATGGATTTCGTGATGGCGGCATCTACGAGGGACCTCTTGGCATCACTACACGGGATAATTATCTTGATTGGCAGAAACACCAAAAGAAAACAACTGACTGGTTTGATAAGTTCTTCCGGTAAACAAGCGGGTTCATTTGAATGTTCTATCGTTTTTCGACGCCTCGTTTTCTTCACACCATTTTGACCACTTTCAAATCTTTCTTTAGTCCATGTATCGGGCCCCACATGTACTACAGAAAGTCTCAAATGGCTGTAAGCTGTTTGAGACTTTTGTTTACGACATTTTCGTTGCAGAATAATTTTAACCTCAAACTCCGCTAGAACCCTCACAACATGGATAAATTCTCGACTCTTTGTAAGATGGCTTGCAGTCTCACATCCCTACGCACGGCCACCTTTTGTTATATGGTGGATGTGATCAATTCTCAGTTCCGGGTGTCCCCGAAACCGGATCATTAGCGCGTTGGCTCGGCGTTTATCTGATCAGAATCATTTTTTTTATTTGTGTGAAACTATTCATCTCCGACGACCTGCTGGCTGCATCAATCCTATAGAAATACACGCCGCTTGATATCAGATTTCCATTGTAATCAACAGATTTATATCCGGCGGTTTGATATTGATCTATAATCGTAGCCACAACCTGCCCGAGCAAATTGAACACCCTGAGTGTAACATGACAATCATGCGGTAAGTTGTAAACGATTCTCGTTGTTGGATTAAACGGATTAGGGTAGTTTTGTTGAAGGGCAAATTTGATCGGAATCCTGTCGGTATTTTGGCCAACGCCCAATAGTCCGGTAAGAGAACGTGCAAGAATACCACCGAATCCACCGTTTGCAAATAACATATATGATGTAATCGCAATACTCATCACCTGATGCCCGCCATTCGAATATTTTGTGTCCAGCCATGTTATACCGTCGTCCGTGGAAAGATAAATACCGCCAGGTGTTCCACAAAAAAGATTTGAACCATTGGCATATAGCGTACTAAGTTGATTTTTTAGAGTCGGAAGATTCCTTATCAGCTGCCACGTTTTTCCTGTATCAATCGATCGATAAACATCACCTGAATCGTTCGAAACAAATACACTCGAGCCTACTGATGCCATGGATAACGCGTTACTATCCGACAAACCATTATTTACAGTCTTCCAGTGATTTCCATTATCTGTGGACAAGTAAATACTCCCCGGTGGCCCGCCCGAAGTATAGTGCATTTTCCCGATGAAAATATTCGAACCGATAGATGCGGCTGAGGACAGTGCCGCATTCGTCAATCCTACTAATTGCCAGTTAAGCCCATCGTCTGAAGATATAGAAACACCCGAACCCGTAGCAACAACAAGAACGGTATCGCTTACAATTAAAGCAGCTGCACGACTTATCTTATAATCTGTATTCGCAACTGTCCAACTATCTCCGTTATTACTCGAACGATAAATACCATTCGATGTGACAACGAAGAGAAACGAATCCTTAAGAGCAAATGCAGAGGGGTCACATTGTACTGGCAGGCCTTGTGATGCCACTCGCCAGTGCCACCCATCATCATCTGACCGGAATATCGCTGAATCATATGGCCATGCTGCTCCTGCGAATACACTGTTATCCTTAACGATCATTGTGATGGGAAAAGCGGTATCGGGATATGTCGTAGGCCACCATTGAGAGTATGCACCAAATAATGGCACGAAGAACATGTAAATTAAGCATCTCTTAATATTTATGTGTTCGATCATATTGCATCACATAATAAAATTGACCTGAACCCATTTCAACCATCCCATTTCATATTTTAGTGAGAGGGTCGATTGAGGTATCTCGGTCCGGCCTCTCTGTCCGATCCCAATCACAACAAATATCTCCTGCTCGATTCCTACTTAATCAAGAGAGTCTTTTTTACCTGTATAAAGGAATCCGAAGGATCACGAACACTTATCGCTTCAAGGCGGTAGAAATATATGCCGCTCGCATTGCCTGAAGCATTCCAGATCACCTCTTTGTAACCAGCCTTCTCTATCCCTTCAACGACAATTGACACAAGTTGACCGAGAACATTGAAAATCCTCAATCTCACCTTCGAATCCTCCGGTAAAGCATATTCGATTGTGGTTGTCGGATTAAAGGGGTTAGGATAGGATTGTGCCAGAAAAAATTGCTTTGGCAGTCTCATTGATGACAAGGATTGTTGATCCGGCGGTGGAGGCGGTAATTCATTCGTGGGTACAATATGAATTTTATGAGCCGCAGACTTTATAGACATCGAACCGGATGTGGGGAGGATGAGCGTACCATCCTCATCACATTTTACCCAATAGCCGTAGCCTGGGTAAAGTGTATCCGCCACTTTGTACCCATCTGCATATCCAAAGAAATTACTCGTTGTCATATCCGGTAAACTCGATGTAATTGTCGACGTCGGGATGGTAATGGCGGCGGATCCGATCAGGTTCCAGCCCTGCTTTACACCTATCGATTCCGGGAGTGTAGCAATTCCCGAGATATGGCCATTACCCGTTCCTTTGAACCTCAACCAATAGCCACAACCAATTGACAGCGTTTCCTGTATGGTATAACCATCTTTATATGCGAAAGCATCAGAAATGGCGTGCTCAAAAAGCACAGACTTTCTGGAGTCCGTTACAAAAACAGGAACTGAGAGAAGATTCCAATTATCAGCGAGTGGCCACGACAGATCCAGAAGCGGCGCATTTGAGACAGTAATCTTGGATGGACTTGCAAATGCATTGTAATAAAACATGATATCGGATAATTTTGGACCCGGGCTAATCGGTGCAAAAGTGACATGGAATTTGTGTGAGATGGTCGGTGGAAGTGTGTCGCTACTGGGTTGTGCACTGAATTCCCCACTTGCGGACACTACCGAATCAATGATTAAATCACTCGTGCCATAATTTGTAATAGTTATACTATCTATTTTAGTCTCACCCGGTCTCACAAAACCAAAATTGAGGGTCGATGGCGTTGAGTAGAACGCTGGACTTGGTGCACCCCATCGTGCGAAATATGAAGCGCATTTTGCACCAGCAGCAGAAAATTCCCCGCCGACGTATAAATCGCTACCGTTCACACCAAGCGTCCATACAATACCATCAAGCCCTGAACCAAGTGACGACCAACTGATGCCGTCCCATTTAGCAATATAGTTCGCCTTCACTCCCCCCGCTGTTGTAAAAGCCCCACCGACATACAAATTCGAACCAATCACAGCCAGTGCTCGCCCATCGGGAGAAAAAAATTGGGGAGAACTAATTCCCGATGAAAGTGGTGACCAGCTACTGCCATTCCATTCGGCCACACCATTGGCGCTATCCCCACCAGCAGTGGTAAAAACCCCCGCCGCATAAAGCTTGCTGCCACTTACAGCGAGCGCGTACACCTGTGCATTCATCCCGGATCCAAGGGCTGACCATTTCGAGCCATCCCATTTTGCTATTCTATTGACGAGAACCCCTCCCGCCTTCAAAAATTGGCCTCCGGCATAAAGATCGCTTCCGTTCACTGCCAGTGCCAGCACATACCAGCTCATACCGGTACCCAGCGGAATCCATTTTCGACCATCCCATTTCGCAATGTAACTTACGCTATCTTCACCCGAGAATGAGAATTTGCCTCCAGCGTAGAGGTCGGTGCCAATTACTACAAGAGCATTGACCACACCATCCAGGCCCGGACCGAGGCTAGACCATTTACTGCCGTCCCATTTTACAATATTACTGACTTGTTCGTCGCCGGCTCTCCATATATGCCCGCCGACATAAAGGTCGTTACCGCCCACTGCAAGAGCCCCTACATAACCGGTGATTCCTGATCCGAGCGATGACCAGTGACTACCGTCCCATTTCGCAATAGCACGGATTTTTTCCCCACCAAGCGCCACGAAGTTACCACCGACGTAGAGATCCTTACCAATCACGGCTACCGCCCACACTTCATCGTCAGCCCCCAGGCCGAGTGTCATCCAAATCCCGGAATGCCATTTCGCCATCCTCATTGTTTTCACATTTCCAGCATTATAAAAATCTCCTCCCACATAGAGATCAGTACCGTCCGTGGCCAATGCTGTAATGAAGGCATCCGTGCCGGAACCCAGGGCGGACCAGTGATCACCTTCCCATTTCGCGATATAGTGTACGGTATCTCCCCCCGCAGTAGTAAAACCGCCTCCTATATACAGATCTGTTCCAACGAGCGTAAGCGCACAAACGGTACCATTTGTCCCCGAGCCGAATCCAGACCAGTTCAAGCCGTTCCAGGATGCAACGCCATTCGCGGTAACTCCACCAGCAGTGGCAAAGTTTCCTCCAGCATAGAGAACCGTATCGGAGATAGCCAGGGCATAGACATAGTAACTTATCCCTGAACCGAGCGCGGACCACTCGCTGCCATCCCATTTTGCTATGTTACTGACATTTACGTCACCGGCATGAAAAAAGTATCCACCTACATAAACGTCATTTCCGTTTATCGCAATAGCATTTACCCAACCCGGGGTTAAACCTGAATCGAGCGTATTCCACGCGGTTCCATCCCATCTGGCAATATTATTGGCACTTACCCCGCCTGCGGTGGAAAATGCTCCTCCGACATAGAGATCGGTTCCTTGTGTTGCGAGAGCATAGACAATTCCTTGCACTCCTAATCCCAGCGCGGACCAGTTATTCCCGTCCCATCTTGCAATACCACTTGCAGGCACGCCTCCAGCACTTGTGAAGTATCCCCCAACATAAAGATCTGATCCAATTACGGCCAAAGCATAAACATATCCATTCACCCCGGATCCAAGCGCTGAGCACGTGTTGCCACTCCACTTAACAACATGATTGGCGACCATTCCACCAACATAGGTAAATTCCCCGCCGACATATACATCGTTATTACTCACGGCGAATGCTGTCACTGTTCTATTAAATCCGGGTAACCCGAACCGGCCATCCCATGATGTGTCGGCCGGGTCCGATGACGAATTTGCCTGAATGAATCTTGGCGCACCGCGGTCGCCGGTCGTCATTTGCCATCCGGTAGGATCAAAGACCCCTTGAATTTTTTCACCCACTCGTATCGTTCCATCCGATCTGAGAATATTCCTTAGGGGTGGGTTTGCATGTTCATTAACATTTATATTCTGACCCAAAACGATATTTGAGAAATAAATTAAAAGGAAGATACATGACATTAGGTGAGCCATACGACCCTCAAACTTGATTTAACAAATAACAAAATTGATCAGTTAACCCCATCCTACAAACATAGCACCCGAGCCATCAGGGGCGTAGCATCCACGTCCATTATCAGTGAACATATGAGAATTCAATCTACCATCTGTAATGAAGATGGTGACGGGATCTGTCGACCAACAAACATAAAGTCGTTCAGGAAGATGCATTAGGGCATTACACCATGTAAACAGAGATGGTTCTTCACAGTGACTCGCATCTTCACTATTTCGGAATATATGGTAAGAACGCCTACCCAGTGATATCGTAATTTACGAAATCAACCACATAAAATAAACCAATACCTCAAGTCTAAAACTTTCTGAACGTATATAAAGCATTGATAATATTCGAGATGTGCATTCTAAAAATTAATGAATTTGTTGGGGATTATAGGTCCAGTATCTCTATACACGCCGAAATATTTTGTTTATTAGGTTCAATTATTTCACTCGGTACCCAGCGACACCCGTTCAACTTTAACGACGCCATAGTATACAATATCCCCAGTCGAATGAATAAGCCGAGGATTGTCTATACTAATTTGCGGAATTACTTAATTGATGAGGATCGTCTTCATTACCCGATTAAAAGATCCAGCCTGTAACTTATAAAAATAAACACCACTTGCCAATGAGGATCCATCAAATTCAACAAATTTGTATCCTGCAGATTGAAATTCATCTATCAAGACTCGAATTTCCTGCCCCAGCATATTATACACCTTTAACATAAGTTGAACATCTTCTGGTAAGGCGTATGAAATCTGCGTTGTTGGATTAAAGGGATTCGGAGCATTCTAGTTAAGATAAGACGACGCGGGAATCAGCTGGCCCTCGTTCAATTGTCGCCTTGCTGTTTTCTGATATTCATGAAACGGATCAATAGCGATCGGTTGCAATACCAGATTTCCACCATTGCCTCGCTTTTGAAGTATAACACTCCCTGTGTTAGAAAGAGAAATTCGACCGCCAATCCCATTTCCCTTGACATGCCCATTCAGAATAAGATTGTATGTCACTGCATTCGCCGCATGGTAATTCCATTTGAAGGTAATAGGATATGCGATATCTTTCATCCATATTGGAAGATCAACGGTCGTGTCATTTGCTGGTACATGCTCTATAATTTTACCTGATTGAAACCGCACATCGAACACACCCGTAGGTCCCTCTGGAGGCATTTCGTCATTACGCGGTCCTGGTCTACCCCAAGAGGTGATCCAACCCATATATGAGTATATGAGTCATGCTTGAATGTTGCCGCCTGGTATTGTAGATTGGAAGGAATTGTACAAAATTTTCGGAGAAACGCAGCATGCGACGATTCTTATTAATGATCTTCATATTTGGTGCGACGGTCTCGCCCCTTTATGCCCAACGTATTGGCGGTAATCCGGCTATTGAACTCATCCTCCGGGAGATCTCGGAAGATAGTATGCGTAATACCATGGAAACGTTGGTGGGCTTCGGAACCCGGCATACACTATCTGACACCGGAAGCTCTATCCGTGGCATCGGTGCCGCACGAAGGTGGATCAAAATGAAATTCGAGCAGTATGCCATGAGCTCCCGCGGGAGACTCCACGTCAGTTTTCATGAATCAATCGCAAAACGGTCGCGACGGATCCCATCCTCTGCAAAAATAGTGAATGTGGTCGCTTCACTCGCGCCGTCTGATACCCAATCGGCTTCTGCGCGGAGGATGATCATTGTCTGTGGCCATTATGACTCAAGGGCAACGGATGTGATGGATTCAACTTCGGATGCACCCGGGGCGGATGATGACGGTAGCGGTACAGCACTCACCCTGGAACTCGCACGAGTTTTGAGCAAATACGAGTTTAATGCGAAACTTCTTTTCATTTGCTTCGCCGGAGAAGAACAGGGACTTTTGGGTTCGACCGCCTGGGCGGGCATGGCGCAAGAAAACAGGTTGCCCGTTGAAGCCGTCCTGAGTAACGACATCGTTGGAGGGATTGAGGGGGGAAACGGGGAAATCGACAGCACCCATATTCGCATATTTTCCGAAGCGTTTACTGCAGGCGACACGGCAGCAGTACTCCAGCGAAAGAACAGCCTTGGCCTCGAAAATGACGGTGAATCCCGCTCACTCGCCCGATATTGCAAAGAGATCGGGGAGAACTATGTTCCCGGGATCACAGTGGAAATGATCTATCGGCTGGATAGATTTCTGCGCGGAGGGGATCATGTCCCATTCCACCAAAGAGGATATGCCGCCGTTCGTGTCAGCGAATCGAAAGAGAATTATGATCATCAACATCAGAACATCAGGGTGGAAAACGGTCATGAGTTCGGCGACTTGACGAAATTTGTAAATTTTCGATACCTTGCAAAGGTCGCCCGTGTAAACGCGGCCGTGGTGGCTACACTTGCCAGAGCACCTACATCACCCACGAAAGCGCTCGTTGCAACAGACGTGCTCGAGTATACGACGAGACTCTCATGGAAACCCTGTCATGAGCGTCAGTTGGCCGGATACGTGATCCGCTGGAGGAAAACATCGTCGCCGGTATGGGATAATTCCTTTCAGTTCACAACTGACACGACCGTCACTCTCAAGCTCTCGAAAGACGATTACCTGTTCGGAATTCAATCTGTTGATGAATCCGGGGATGTGAGTCTACCCGCGATACCACTGCCGGGCAGGTGACAGAGGTAAGATACTCATGAAAGGAAACGCGCCAATCTTCATCAGGATGGGTCGATGAAAGCGCAACAATATTGTGTCGATCCAATTTCATCAAAGGGACTATCCTGACCGGGACAACCCCGATCCTCGTTCCCGCCGCCTTCGATATCACCGTCGGATATTGCCGTCAGAGAGTGTGAACAAACTCTTGGATCAAATGTGTGGGTTGTGGAAACTTCCTACTCCGGCTACTAGAGGAACTCACAACATCTGTGGGTTCCTTCAATTTTTAAGCAGTTTATCAGGGATAGGGGTCAAAGGTGGGATGCGCCTGAGGTAGACTCTGGCACTCAGCACATGGTCAGTACGCAAACGCCCCTCAAACGAGGGGCGTTTGCATTGCCACGGGGTTCTAGGCTCTATTTCACAGCTGGATTTGCATCTTTATCAATCAGGACAGGATCACCGAGACCAAGCTCTTTTAATTTTGCGAACTGGGTCTCCTTATCTCCCACGACAAGATAGACCATCGCATCCGGCTTCAGATACTTTTGGGCGAGTTCCTTCTCTTCCTGGGTCGTCATATTCTTAACGATGGTTTCATTTCTGCGCACATAGTCCTCGGGCACACCATAGAGGACGACAGGTAACAGCATTGCGCTCAACTGCTGGAGTGTTTCGAATCGTCCGGCATTGCTCTTTATCAAAACGGACTTCACCTGATTGAGATCCTCCTCGGAGAGACCATTTCGGTATTTTGCCACCTCATCCTTGATAATCTGACACGTCTCAAACGTCGAATTACTCTGCACTTGTGTTGTTGCCTTGAAGCTCCCCGGATATTCCGATCCACTGAACGAGGAACGCGCACCATAGGTAAAAGATTTTGTTTCGCGCAGGATCATGTTGAGAATACCCGAGAAATCACCGCCCAGTTTATGATTCATGACGATCGTCTTGTAGTAATCCGGATCATTATACCGCAATCCGAGATGACCGGCTGAGACCACTGACTGACGGGCATGGGGAACATCGACGAAGTACACCCCCGGCTTCGCTGATTGGGCGATCTTCACATCAGGAAATTCGACCACTTTCCCATTCCAGGCAGAAAGTGTTCCGATGAGCTGCATCGCCTTTTCCTTGGTGACATCGCCAACGACAATAACCTTTGCCACGGTTGGAGAATACGCGGTGGCATAATACGCCTTGAGATCATCCAGTGTGATTGTCTGAATGCTATTTTGTGTGCCCATGGCTGAATTGGAAAGGATGCAGTCCTTACCGTAGACCAGCTTATCAAAGACTCTGGATGAAATCGTCGTCGGCATCCGCTCGGACCTTTTAAGTTGTTCGATCGTCTGGGTCTTTGCCAGGCCGAATTCCTTCTCATCCCATCGGGGTTCCAGAAGCATTTCCTTTGCAAGCGCCATTGTTTCGGTCAGTTTGCTGGCAAGACAGCTACCGGTCAGCGTCGTGGCCTCTTCGTTGGCCGAGAGGGAGACATTGGCACCCAGATCGTCGATCGCCTCCCTCAGTTCGACCGGCGTTTTCGACCTTGTCCCTTCATTCATCAGACGGGCGGTAAGATACGCTGTCCCGATCTTCTCCGGCGGATCGAGCATCATGCCGCCCTTCAGGATAATCGAGAACTGCGCAATAGGAAGTTTGTTGTCCACAATACCGAACACTGGTATCCCGTTTTCGGTTTTCTCCGTCCACAGAGAGGGAAGCTGGACTGATGGGTCCGGACCCGGAACCGGTTCTTTCGTACGGTCAATTTTTGAGGGGATGGGCCGGGGTTTGTAATCCCCCGCGTCCTTATTTTTTGTTCCTTGCTTATCGATGGATTCTTCCGGAACAATGAACGGGGTGGAATTCGCTGCCGCCAGGTCAGTCTTCCCTTTCGGAACGATGCTGGTCATGACAAAATTCTTTCCCTTGATGTACTGGTTGTATACCCTCCAGACATCCTCCCTGGTCACCTTCAGAGCATTCTGCAGATCCGTTGCCATGAAATCGGGTGAACCGGTAAAGATCAGATAATCGGACAGGCGCATTGCCTTGCCGAGAACGCTCGATATGGAATTATAAAATCTGAATTCAAGGCCTGCCTTCTGGCGTTCAACATCCTGATCGGTAAAACCTTCCTTCTCAAACCTCGCGAATGCTTCATCGATTGCGGCCTCAACGTCGCTCAGCTTGACATCCGGGAATGCGCGGACAGTTATCTGAAACGATCCTGCAATTTCCCCTCCATTCTGGGATGCGGAAACCGACGCACCACCGCCGCCGCCGCCACGTCCGAACCCCCCGCCTCCGATTCCCGCAGGAGCAAGTTTCTTTTCTTCGACGAGCACCTTATACAGCGGAGATTTCTTCGTTCCTGCGAGAATGCGGGCAAGGAATGTAAGGGCATAGGAATCCTTATTATAGTTTTCCACTGTCGGGAAGGCGATGCTCAGCTGCGGAGCATTTGCCAAATTATCCTCGTACAGTGCCCGTTTTGATTCGTTCATGCTGACGGGCATTTTTGGCATGAGTGGAGGTGCCGGAGACGAGGGGATCTCTGCAAAATATTCATCTATCCATTGTTTCACCTGCGCGACATCGATGTCGCCGGCAACCACCAGTGTTGCATTACTGGGTCCGTAGAACTTATTGTGAAAATTGATGGCGTCCTGGATAGATGCATTCGAGAGATCTTCGAGGGACCCTATAACCTGCCAATTGTATGGATGGTTGTCGGGGTACATCAATTTATCCATGATGTAACCAGACTGCGAGTACGGGGTATTATCACCCTGGCGTTTTTCATTCTGGACGACATTCTGCTGCGTCGTAAAGGTTGCTGGCGTGAACTTGCTCAGAAGGTAACCCATCCGATCGGATTCCATCCAGAGGGCAAGCTCAACGGCATTCCTGGGAACGACTTCAAAATAGTTCGTCCGGTCGTTGTTTGTGGAGCCATTGATGTTCGACGCACCTGCGGTCTGCAATTTCTTAAACCACATTCCCTGGGGAATATCCTGGGATTCGTTGAATCGCAGATGTTCGAAAAGATGGGCAAATCCCGTGCGTCCTTTTTCCTCCCGTGCCGATCCGACATGATAGACAACATAGACTGCGGCAATAGGATCAGATTTGTCCACATGAAGAATGACGGTCATACCGTTCGATAGCTTATACATCTCGTACGGGATCTTAAATTCCCCTGCATCTCTGGCATGTGCCGGGATGACAAAGGAAACAGCAAAGAGAAACAGGAGCAGTATATGCATATTGTCCTTTCGGGAAAAATGTGTGATAGATTTGAGTTCAATGAAAGCTGGCATCAGTGTACGAAAAATTACCTGCCGGTGCAACCGGTTCTCGTCAAGGAGGGCCATCCCAGTCGAGCCATTGACGCTGTCGATACCCGTCTACAGAGCATATGTCAAGAACCGACGGTGGTTTTTTGACCAGACCCCTTATAGTGTACCAAACTAAACCTGGTAATTTCCTCTATTCAGGTCAAATCCGGGGATGAACAGCATCATTAAGCCGCGTCTCCATCACTCAGATCACTTTCCAGTACGGGGGGACGCACAACAGGCCGTCGGCGATCCACTTCACTTCTGCCCCCGTATGAAGCAAGAGTCCGGGCAGGGTGGCTATACCATCTTCTTTCTTAAAGAGTAAAAGGTGGCGAGCATCGGAAAGGCGCGGCCAGGAAGTCCTTTTCACTTCTACAGGTAGGAGTTTCCTCTAATAACAGACGACAGAAAGGATCGTCGGCATGAACATGGTGAACGCAGGAAAAGAAACGAATCACGTCAGACGGTATCTGGACTCAGGATTGCTGGCTGGCCTGACTTTGTATTCAGGGAGATACACGTAATGAAATATTTTGCCCCTTTTCGAGTCAGGATGAAAAAAGTGGAGGTCACTTTCCCATCACGATAAATTGCAGCAAGAATCTCAATCCGGTAAACCACTCGAACATCCACACCTCTATCCACTTCAGCGGATTCCAGATATGGAGATACCATCGTTTCCAAATGCGTTGGAAGTACACCCTCGTATAGACACCAATGAACGGGTTGTGTTTCTTGAGCCAGAGGCTCACAACGGTCGGGACCTTGGCATCAGGCAACTGATCGTGAACTTTCTGATAGAGCACCCGCAATTCCCGCATCTTGATATCCCGCCAATCAATAGCTTGATTCGTCGAATCTAAAATATCTTGTTTCGCATGAGCAATCAGCTCATGAAGCACCTCTTCGGTATGGCTCTTGGGCCGGCTCCGGAGCCAAACTTCCTCGAACTGGAAAAACATTTTCACAATGTCATGAATCCTGCAAACGATCGTTATCATCCGATTCAACCAGAACGAAAAGAACGGCTCGAGTGGCAGACCCGATCGCCGGTCACGCCGGTACCGCACAGTCCAGAAGCCGCAGTTCATCGGATGCAGACGCTCAATCCTCGAGGCGTACAGATATGCGGCGAAGAAAAAGAGCCTGCCCCAGTAACTCCTCCTATCATTTCGCCAAATCTTGAGAACGTCGATCATGTGGTCCGTAGAATAAAATTGTTCCCATGCATCCCGATATGCTTTCATCAGCTCATCTTTTGTCATGCGCTCCGGCAGTACAGCGACGTGCGCTGAATCGTATGTATTGAAATCAGGATCCAACCATCTGCGTTCCCGCCACCAGTTCTGGTGGTCCTTCGAGCCGGGCAGCGGTGTCAGGATATAAAACGAGGCAGAATCAAACCCCATCGTTTGAAGCTCGGCGATATCCTGTTTGATGCTTGCGGGTGTATCAAACGGCAGCCCCAGGATATATCCGGCATGACAGGTGATGCCGAGGGAGTGGCAGTGTGCGGCAAGATCTTTGTACTCTGTCACCTGATTCTGGTATTTCTCCTGCGAGCGAAGGTTTTGACGGTTCACGCTCTCGACGCCAAAAAACGTCTGGATACAGCCCGCACGTGCTGCAAGCTCAAAGAAATCCCCGCCGGGCAGCTTCCGTGCGGCAAGATCACTCTGCATCATAAACGTGAAGGGGATCTTTTCTTCTTCGCGAAGGTGAATGAGGCCCGCAAAAAGTTCCCGCCAGCGGGGATTACGAGCCAGGTTATCATCTGTGAAAAAGGAGTGCTTGATCCCCACCTCGTGATAATTCTGCCGGACAAACTCAACCACCTGTTTCGGATCGCGGCACCGCATCGTCTTTCCCTGTACATTGATGATGGTGCAAAAGTCGCACGTGAAAACGCATCCCCGTCCTGTGTCGATGGTGCTGTACAACGAAGCAAAGTGTTTCAAATCTTCTTTTGAGAGATGCGGGATCGGCAGATCGCTAAGGTCTGCTGTAGGAGTAAGGAAGTCATACATCGGCTTGGCTCTCCCACGGATCACATCCTCCACAACAGCCGGCAATCGCTCACCCTCAACCTCACCGGCAACAAGAATAATCCCCTTTGACATAGCTGCTCTGAGATCTGCAGTAAGGCCGATCATGGAAAACATACCGCTGACATGAAAGCCCCCGATCAAAACAGGAATGTTGTGCGGCAAAAACCATGATGCGATATCCTGCGCGCGCGGGAACTGGTTCGATTGCACCCCGACAAGCATGACAACCGAGCGGACACCTCTGACTTTAGACCGTTTAAGGATTTCCTTCGTCGGTACACGCTGAACCGCCTCATCGATCTGGCGGACGCTGAGCGATATTCCCTTAAAGAATGGATAATTCACCAGATCGCGCGTGAGGGATCCCATCTGCGTCAACGTGTTGCTGCGGATAACGCCGATGCGCATCCTGATTGGGTATCCGTCATCGGTATAGTTTGTGGGACGAATAAGAGTGACGTCGAGTTCTCGTATTCCGTAATCCTCGATGGTTTCTGAGGCTTTGGACCCCGCGGTTGAAAGCATATGATTTCTCCTTGTCTCGTTGTAAAGGGATTCAAATGGGGTCACGATGGTGGGAGCGGATGGTCGAATATTCTCTGGCCGTATCTTTTGCGAAACTCTTTTAATTCTCCTATATACAAAAAGTTCCTTTCTCCCGCAACTTTGCCACAATTTCTTTTTCTGATGCAGCGGACCAGGTTAACACATTGGCTTGTTCATCCACAACGACCTTGCGCCATCCCCCGGCATATCACGATTATTTAGTCTGATATGATTTGGCCGATCATAGAATCCTGTGGTTGCTCGTCATTCTATCTACCTCGACCAGGGAATGGCGGATCCTTCCACGGCAGATTCTCCCTCCTGACATCGTCGTGGCATTCTTTGAATGTATTGCCACTATGCCTTATTCACGTGCACAGAACAGATTGTTTTTACTGATGGGTTTGCATCGGATAATGGGATGATCACGCTTGGGAGCCGGATGCCGGTCGAAATTCAACGAGTTAGCACTATCTTCGACATTTTTTCGTTCTTCGACCCCAGACATCCTCGCGCTCTTTCCGTCCCTTGGCATGTCATCAATTATCCTCCTTCTCCTCCGCAGTCCTGCCACATGCCATCATCCTCTGGCCATCCGGAGAGATCAGATTCTGCGGCGGTCATTTTTCTGCGTTTGGATATTCGGAAGTCGTCCGGATCCTGTTCAACTGACCGGAGGTCACTTCCATGGGTGGATAAATCCTGTTCATGCTGTGTCGGGGGAGGAGAACTTCCCCTCCGATGATTCGGGTGATCATAATTTTTCATAGGACAATCGTTCCTTTGACCGCCTGACGCGATCTCTGCGCATTATGTTTTCGGGCCCGTAGTTTGCATCGTAAACTGTCGAACCAATCCACCAGCAAATGCTACTGCTTGTTCCCGGTCATTAAACCAATCCGACGATGACAATTTTTTGAACCACATGTATCTCCGAAATCGCCTCACAATCCAGCACCCGGGATCAGCATCGTAATGGAGAAGATCGATACGGCAATTTCTGGATTTATAGAGTACGGTGAGCTGTTTCATGTGAACCGTTTGCGTTCTATTCCCAGCACCTTAAGGATACGATCCCGTCGGATCCTGTAGGAGGTCAACCACGCCTGCCAACGAGCATCGCTGGCAGCTCCGGCATCCGACATCGACATCTTCTTATCAACTTTCGTGTCTTTCATCTTGTCTTCCTGTTATTTTACAACATGGTTTATCCGATCGGGGGAAATCTTACCCAGCCGTTCGAGTGCACCGGGATGGGCAATGTGAATGCATCAGCCGATGTTGTTCCCGCCCGCGATGGAACGAGGGACGGCTGTCCCCGGCACACGTTACATCCCATTACGCTCAGGCCATCGTGTGTGACTTCCCCTGCCAGATCGCTGGTAAAAATCGCTGTATGCCCTTGTTAGGTTCTTGTCCGGTTCTCGGGTGTATCGTGTTCCGTCTTCTCGGAGCTCATTTTTCTTCTTTGTGCAAAGTAGAGAATCACGGCTACAGCGACGATAATGAGCAATGTGGTCATGGTCGTGCACCTTTGACGTATCCAGGTAGCGCTTGTGAGCCGGAATTACCCATATCCGATCCAACCTTCCGGTACAGTTTCGCTTCGTCTGCCGTAAGGGAAATTCCCCGGCGGGTCCCTTTCACGCAAGCCGGCAAAGGCTGCCGTACGATGAAAGGACGGTCCGACATAGCCAAAACCTTTTGAGATACTCGGGGCGGGCTCTCCGATACCGAAACGGATTCCTCTGAAGGTTTCCTTGTCGTCATTTTCATCATTCCTGTGCGAGAGACCTCCGACGCAGATGTTCGGGGTTCATCACTTCTTTGAAACTTCATTTCATTCACATCTTTCCTTCGCGCCAGGGTCGACTGCCATATCATTCTGGGTACTTGTCCCTCGATCATCCCGCCATTGTCCTTCGTCATGCGACTGCCGTCCATGGCTCGAATCGGAGCCGGACGATTCTTTCACCGGCTCCTCGGTTGTATTTCGGCGAATTCTGTACAGTGTGCTGGGCACGTCCCCTTTTCATTACGAAGACAGGCTGTCACCCGTGCAATGATGACAACATCTTGCTCAATGTTCAGCGTACAGAGGAATAGCAACATTCTGTGCCGCAGGGAAATGGAGAAGCAGCGTTTTCAGTGGATTCGGGGCAGGCTGACGACGAAGAGCGCTGTTTATACGGTACGACCCCTGTGAGCCTCTTGAGAGCTTCGCCCTATGATCATGGCGAGTACAGTGGGTTGAAAATCTCTATGTATAAAGTAACACTTTTCGTACCAATAGCAAGACATTTATATTATTTATTATTGACGCTCATGATCCTGACCTGTCAACATTTACCATATCGGCCTGACATTGCTGAAAGTCCGGGCTCCCACTGCACCTTCATACAAGTTCAAGAGATCCGTTGCTCCTGGGGGGGGTGTGATTCGAAATTGTTAAAATTACTCGGGATGGATAGATGGATGCCGCCGTGTGGAAATGGTCTGCAATACTGGGAATGCCCACTGAAATGAAGGTAAAAGCAACAACCACCCCCTTGTTCGGGCGGAGAATGAAATGAAAATAACCCATAACGAACGAGGTGGAGGTTGACACCGATGGGATGAATCCCCCCGCGATATTCTCCCTGCACCTCCACGCAAACAAGGTTATGCAGCGGAGAAGAGTCTGATGGCCAACTTCGTGGGGATCACACACTGCATCATCAATGGCGGTTGCACCCGGGTAGACCGCGATTCACCGGTTGCGGCCAGGAAGCCGAGGGCTTAGAGTAACACCCCGACCTGTGCGTTAATCAAAAGACGTCCTTTCCTTTCGATGGGGAAGAATGGAGTCAATTCCAGGCCTGCATTCACCTTCTTAATGAATCCAATATCCCGTATCCTTGCCAGCTCGACCAAATCCAAAAACATGGATAGGGCAAAACCACCCCGTCCGGCACTCACATCGATCGGGGAGCTGACACCGAACGTTCCGATCCCAAAGCTGACAGGGAATCGATTTCCCGATTTTGCTTCGATATAGTATAGCCGTAGCATAGCACTGGTATTGCCATAGTCAATGGTATCCCTGGATTGCGTATCGAACAAAACCTTGGGGGCGCCGAGGGAGAAGCCGATTTCAATCGGATGTCCGCTCACGCGGAAGTACCGCGTAACGGAGTTTGACCGATCGTAGGCGCCAATTCTGATTGTGTAATCCGGTTCGATAATCACCTTGATCATCGCCCAGGCAGGGAGGGAATCCAATGGCAGGCGTACATGTTCAAGTTCATCCGTGCTGATAACCGCATAAGCGCCGTAGGCAGTTCGGTACTGATTAAACAACGCACGATCCCGTTCCGGGTCGCCGTGACTCCGGAATGTCACCACGCGCCGCTCGAATGCTTGCGTTGTGGTCCCGTCTCGTAACTGCACCGTCGTCCTGATCCTGACGAACTGTGGTCCCATCCCCGCCCGAATACTGTCTCGCCGGAACAAGACCTGGAGACTCCGTATATGCTCGGCGTCGAGGGTAACCGGCGTCTCTGGATCGCTACTGCCATCCAAGGGGACGATATTCACATACTTACTCAACTGTTCAACGGCCTGATACTCCTCCACCTCCAGTTCGCGATCCGTCTGATAAACAGAACGCTGACCTTTGGCGTCTACAATTCTGAGGAGAATGCTGTATGAACCCGGCGTGACGTTTTGAGGAATGACCGCAAGGAAGGTATCACGTCCGGCGGGCTTAAAATCTACACCCTCGATGGTTACGAGGGGAGTAATGCTCCTGATGACCGTGCTGTCCCGTCGTTGAATCGTCAAGCGAAGGGTATCGTCGGGAAAGTACACGGGCTTGTCGGTAGAAATGAGGATATTCACATCAAATATGGGTTGAATAAGGGTCAGTGAGTTCTGTTGCGCGTCTGTATGCATTGTCCCCACTAGGCAGAGCATCAGCAGACAGGGAAACACAATTTTCAGCATATCGAGTCTTCCATGAGCATTAATTTTGATTTTTCGTCCGGGACACTGTAACTGATGAATGCGGTGATATGCCCTCACGGCAGATGCAACCCCTTCACACTCAATACAATACACCGCCACCCCTGAACTTTGGCGATCCGGCCCACAAATATTCCATTAATGTCAACCGCATACGATACCCAACATCGCAAGATGTCATATGGGTTCGTATTCATTTTTTACACATCACAAAGGCCGACAATGTAGTCAGCGCTAGCCGAGACATCAACGGGCCGTCCCCGGTAAACATATCCCCACGCAAGAGATGCTGTGATGAATCTACACAAACAGGAAGAAAATATCAATGTGCTGAATGAAGGCTATAATTTCTCTATCCATAGTGTAGAGGCACGGATGCAGATTTTTTTGACCATTAAAAAATATTTTCTCTTTACACCGGATTCGAGGCTCAACTCTTTCTCCCTCTGAACCATATTGAACCCCTTTTCAGGTGGGTCACCAGGCACCAATCTGATTTATAGACGATATTTCTCGATTTATGCCGTTTTCATTGCCATGGCTCCTTTCTCGACTAAACTCGGCGCATCCCCTCCGGGGGTAAAACTCGTAGTGACAGAGTGATTAGGATTTGACGCTGAATATGCATACAATGCAAGGTTAACTAACAGTACACCGCTTGTGTCTTTCTACTGATGAGCCATACGAATCCTGTCAAGGTCGCAGCACCATCAACCAGATAAGCTTGTGGGCGTACAACCTGCCTGGCGGTTGAGCCAGGTCGATACACATTTATGAAAGGATATGTTCCATGGAAAAGGGAACAGTTAAATGGTTCAATGCAGCA
>JAWOKN010000215.1:0-5373 GCA_033854175.1 Bacteroidota bacterium
TCCCGGAACGTATACCCAGGGTTCTGGCGCGATGAGCGAATTACCCACACTGATTGGTTTGCTGGGTAAGCAGGGATTGATCCTGGCATCACCCACGGTGAAGGACAACCGACACAGCGAAAATCGCGGCCGACCGGGCGGGTATTCCGGTCATCATCGTCCCCACGATCGCTTCAACCGATGCTCCATGCAGTGGATGTGCGGTTTTGTACTCAGAGGACGGGGTCTTCGAGCGCGTGTATTATCAGAGAATGAATCCCGCGGCGGTGCTTGTTGACACTGCAATCATTTCGGCGGCGCCCACAAGATTTCTGGTGGCAGGAATGGGGGATGCGCTGTCGACATGGTTCGAGGCGAGATCCTGTGAGCGAACCCAGTCAGTGAATGAATGTGGCGGGCTTAGTACAGCGGCGGGACTTGCCATCGCCAGACTCTGTTATGATACCCTGTTGAGTTATGGCGTTGCCGCCAGACTCGCCAACGAGAGACACATCGTCACACCGGCATTGGATCGCATCATCGAGGCGAATACCCTATTGAGCGGGATTGGATTCGAAAGTGCCGGTTTGGCAGCGGCGCATTCCATTCACAACGGTTTTACCGCTCTGAAAGAGACCCATTCATTCTACCATGGCGAAAAGGTTGCCTTCGGTGTCCTCGCCGGCCTCCAGCTTGCAAACGCACCTCCGGATGAAGTTGCCGCAGCCTATTCTTTATGTGAGGCCGTCGGGCTACTAACGACGCTCTCGGACACCCGTTATGTTACGGCACATCGATTAGTGGTCCGGAACCAAAGGTGCGGGAGCTCGGGACGGGTTCAACAGCACAGGCCAATCTCTACCACTTCGTCTGCTATCCGGCGGTCGTGTATACGGTTGGAGCCACCCAACAATAGCAGGCCCCCACTACATGTACTAAAGAAAGTCTCAAATGGCTGTAAGCTGTTTGAGACTTTTATTTATACCAATTTCCTTGAAGAAAAGTTTTAACCTCAGACCCCGCTACAACCCCGTGATTATTGGAACGAAAAGATTCTTAGTCTGGTACCCACAGAAGAGACGCGTGACCCGCCCAGGGTTGATGTGCCAATGCAAAGTTAGTCTTGTCTCCAGGTGTACTGCTCCCCCGCACATACAGCATCAAACCCTGTGAAATATAATCCTGACGCCGTGTTTTCCAAAATCTTGTTGTGCATGGTTGTTGTGTATCATGTTAGGGCTCCTCATCGATCGGTAACAAGTCGGCTATCCGATTAATTGCCCATACCCCAGAAACCTTCAGTGATAACGGATTGAGCAACGTGCCTCTTTCATCGATTCTGGCGGTCGGTTGTGTCATGGTTATGAAACCAACGCTGATCCGATCCTTTGTCGTGTCATGTCCTGAATAGAGTACCTTAAGAAATCCTGGGAACCGCAATAGCCTGAAGGGAGAACCATCATCCACAACCAGCTCATTACCGGAAATTTCATGTCCATAATCCTGATCCCTGAATTTCTTCTGTCCTGAGAGGATGGTGAATTTTTCCTCCACCGTTGTCCCGGTATACAGGGCCCTCAGGAAATGTCTCAGTGACCCCGAGAAACTCCGTATCCTGTTCTCATGCCATCGGTTCAATTCTGCGGTATCATACGGCTGTAATGTCTCAAAGCGAGGATAGAATACAAAGAGACCAAAATCGTTCTGCACATTCCACACAAACGAACGGAGTAAGACCGAGACACGATACCCCAGCGCTCTGTTCTCCATGCGGATCATACTATCGGTCGTAGCGATCAATGTATCGGTCAGTTTACTGTAGTGGAATTTGATGACCTCAGGGTTGAGAATATGGCACTGCTCGGCATTCGGGGACGTGCCAATGAATCCTTTCACGAATCGTTGCAAATTCTCGTGCCATTCCTCCGGATTTTCCGTAACAAAATTAGCCTTTTTCTCCCCCACCTCCTCCTGGGGGATATGATGTTGCAAGTCAATATTGAACCGGAGTGTTTCCGGTCTCGTCACGCGGAGGTTCAGTAATACGCGCCCGTACCCGATCTTCGAGACGACAACCCCAAACGCTCCAAGTGGTATATTGGGCATGATAAATTGTCCATCCAACCCTGTCGAAGTCCCGATCGTTGTCGATGCCAAGAACACATTGACATTGTCGAGTGGGGCGCGTGTTGCGCTGTCGCTGACGACGCCTGAGATGACAACCTTGGATTCATGTTGCCCGAGCAGACGCGAAAGGAAGAGAATCGATAACAACGCCATATATACGACACAATGGTACCGCATGAGATAACCCCTACCCTGGAAGGAAATTGATGATCTTTTTCCCATCCTGTGTCATGAGTTCAATCTGATAATCATACTCAAATGCCTCATGAAAACCCGAGGAAGAAATTTTCCAGTTCATCCCGGGAAAAGGAAAGAAAATAAAACCGTTGACACTGTTGTTGGGAAATACGGTGTATCTCTGCATCAACACGACACCGAGACTATTCCGATAGGTCTTGAACAAGGTTGAGGTAAAGCTCAGATCATCCGCGGGTTGTGCCTCCTCGTACCACCGCTCCAGGTTCTGTGACATGAAATCTTCTGTTTGCTCGGCATCCCGTGTTGTTTGTTCGAAGTTCCGTTGCTTCGCCGAAAACCTTTTTTCCAATGCTACACCAACGCGGAGAGGCTGTCCAATTATTTCCACAATCCTGGCGGTAAGTTGTCCAGTATCGATCATCGCATGCAACGTCGCCGGAGAAGCGGGTGGAATGGCGGCATACGAATGCTTCCCTCCCGTCATATGCATTCTGATACATTTGCCGGGATTAAAATCGTACGGTGTATGAGACAAATTTTTATAGAGCAACCAAAGTTGGATATATTTTTCACTGTCGATAACGGCAGTATCCAATGAATACATATAGACAGCGCTATCCCCCATGAGAACGCCAATTGGCTGAGGGGTCAGAGCGCTGTAGATACAAAACATGTCCTTGTCTTCCCTCGGAAACAATAAATCCCTCTTTCTGATCCGTCTTACCACGGAGCGTTCTCCGAAAACTTCGACCTCTTTTGCCTGAAAGGGCTGCGGACCGAGCTTGATGTCGAAGTATAACGAATCCGATCTGTGGACATTCACAGGCGTACTCTTTCTCTCATAACCGACACGGGAGACAATCAGCTCGTACTCTCCCGCCGGAATCCCGAGGATGCGAAACGACCCGTCGGAGACCGATGACGTGCCCAGGGGTGTGCCGGAGAGGAAGACAACCGCATCGAACAACGGCTTGTTGCTCTCGGCATCGCTGACCTTTCCAGTAATTATTCCTGTTGAAGCGTTCTGCCCAGATACATGTTCGTCAGTTAAGACGATGATGAAGAGCGAAACTGCCAGGACAGATTTCAACATGTTGATACAGATCGAACATCGTCCTCCGAGTGTCACATCACGAGATATCATCTGGTGTCCATGGATTCAATCAGCCTCCTGATCAAAAACATCCTTCACCACAACGTTTCCGCTTTCGGGAAACCTTCCAGCATCCAGATGTCCCGTCTGGCAATGTACGTATTCGTTGTGAGGGCCTTTCCATCGGGTGACAGACTCGCTAATTGACCGTAATTTAGTATAGACTCGAACGTAACTGACCACCCGTACCCTGCCAGTTTTCGACTCTGCCCGGACCGGACATCGAGTTCATCCAGGCGAGATTCATCTCCGCTGGATGAGAGGACGTAAATTGCCGATCCATCCTTCGTCCACGTCAGACTTATCGAGCTATATCCGAATGGAACAGGACATTTGAGGTATCGGGACTGCCTTGTAACAGGCGAGATCAACCTGACATAACGGGTTGAATCAATATAGGCTATCCAATCCCCCCTGGGCGACCAGACCGGCGGACCCGACGCGCTGTCGGCGTTGCAGATGACCTCCGCTGAATCCTGGGAGCCGATTTTTTTGGTAACAAGGAGCATTGTCCCTTGCCGCCAGATGATCGTTGCAAGTTGTTCCCCATCCGGAGACCACGTCGGCAGTACGTAGGTTGCTTCGTTGAGTGGACAGCTTGGCCTCCCGCCTTCGGTCGGGGATATCCAGAGGCGCCACCCGGTATTTTTCCCCCGTCGAACGTAAGCGACGCGTTTCCCATCCGGCGATATGACGGGATCAAATATGCCGAGGGTTTCGTCCTCGGTAAAATCATCCGCCGATACCGCCACTCTCAGGTCTTCCCGTTGATTTCTGATCCAGATTGCCAACCTGCCTGAACGATCGGTCAGATACGCCATCCGTTCGCCCGATGAACTCCAGGAGGGATTGCATTCGCTGAAACTTGATCCGATGAATGTCCGCGGGGAGGATCCGTCGAGTGGAACTTCAACGATGTCGAGATCGACTCTACCGGATGTGAACAATATCTTGGCGCCGTCCCGGGAGACCGCGGGGTAGGCATGCCCGCCGCTCGATGCGGTGATGGGGCGCAGCATCCCGGTCCTTGTGTCGCCGAACCAAAGATTCCCATCCAGACTGAGGACAACTGTTCTGGAATCAGGGAGCCAGTCGAAATAAAGAGGACTGAAAAATGCGCGCTCCCATGTGATCTCCCGAGGAGCCCCATTCTTTCCACCCCCCAAAGGAATGATCCAGAATGTTGCCCCGCCCGTCTCCGGATTGTACTCGCTGAGCGCAACAAGTGAACCATCCGGAGAAACATGCAGATTTACCGGGACGATATGCAGCATCAGCCTGAACGGATCGGGCAGGTACCTGCGAGGCGATGTACCCGGGGGCGACGAAATGTAGAGGGTGATTGCCCTCCCATCCCCGGAAACGCTATCGGTGATTCCAAGACTCGTCCAAAGCAGGAGCGACGCACCATCCGGCGTGAACGTTGCGGCATCAATCATGAGTGAATCAAACATGCGATGCGGCTCCCCTCCGGTGGTCCCGATCGAGTAGAGATGCTCATCACTCAGATAATACAACAGATCTCCCCGCACCGACCAGAAAGGCTCCGTTACACCACCCATACCTGTCAGTTGCGTCGGAAGAGCACTCGCGCTTGCGTTCTTGACAAAAAGCTGATTTTTCCCATCGACAGTTTTCACATAGGCTATGCTCTTGCCGTCGGGCGACCACACTCCGGCATATTCATCCTCCGGATCGCCGGCAATTGGCGTGAACTCCTCCCTCGAAAGATCGTATGCTGGCACACGGTGAAAGAAATATAACGCGCCGAGGACCAAAACAATGCACACCATGACGAACGTGATCAGCCAGGGCAGAACCCTCCCATGGAGAATCCCTCTCTTTTGCAAAGAAACACCCGGCTGCTGAACGACAACTGACCCTTCTGCGTCTCGGACCCTATGGGATCTTGAGAT
>JAWOKN010000216.1:0-10896 GCA_033854175.1 Bacteroidota bacterium
AAGGGGAGCCGGAACAGGCATCCAGCAAGGACGCTTCATAACCGACGACACTACGAGGCCAAATTCCTTCATCGTCACCTGTTCAGGAGCGACGACATTCACCGGGCCGTTGATGGCGGAGTTTTTAATGAGATAAAGGATAATCTCAACGACATCCTCACGGTGGATCCAAGGGAACCACTGGCTGCCCGAGCCGAACCATCCGCCAGCATACAATTTAAATGGTTTGAGCAATTTCGGCAAAGCTCCGCCGGATTTGTCCAGGACCACGCCGGTGCGGAGAAAGACAACTCTGACGCCCTGAGCAGCAGCTTCAGATGCGGTCGCTTCCCATTGGCCGACCAGCGTTGCAAGGAAATCGCTCCCGCGTGCGTTCCCCTCAACGACATCGGCATCCGGTACATGACCATAATATCCGGCCGCAGAAGCATTAATGAGGGATGCAGGTTTTTTTCCCGCCTTTTCAATCATCCTGACAATCGCCTTCGTCGAATCGATACGGCTCTGGAGAAGGATTTTCTTCCGTTCTGCCGACCATCGCACCGAGGCCAGGGATGCTCCCGTAAGGTTGACAATAACATCCCCTTCATCGACCAGCTCTTTTGGCAATGCCGGTGTTTGTTCATGCCACCGCTCGACGCGTAACAAACCGCTGTAAAAATTCTTCATACGTTCGGGATGGCGGGTCACCAGGACACATTTCTGTTTGTCCTCCATCAACCGCTCAACCAGCCGCTGGCCGATAAACCCCGTCCCGCCCGCAAGAATTATTTTCATTCCATCATCCTCCAGATTAAACCATCCCAATATGCAAAAAGCACAGCTCATTTGCTATTATTTACGCACAAACGAACAGTCCTTCATGAACTCGTATTTGGATTATCCCGCTTAACCCATTACATTTCACTGCGCAAAATTTACATTTTCCCTATGCTCGTCGAACATCTCACGTCACTCGACCGGAAAGAGCTTACCCCGTACCGGACACTCCGGCAACCACTTGAACATTTTGCGAAAGGATATTTTATCGCAGAAGGGGAAAAGGTCGTCCGCAGGCTCCTTGAATCCGGCCTGAAAACCCTATCCATCCTCTGCACCCCGGAATGGTTTGAGCGCCTCTCGGAAAAATTTCCACAGGGCGATCTGAAGGTTTTTATCGGCGAAAAAGACCTCCTCCGGACGATTGTCGGTTTTCACCTCCACCAGGGCATTATGGCCGTCGGCAAGGTGCCCGAACCACCCCTGCTTGAGACATTTCTCGACAACGAAAGAACGTCTCTGCTTCTGGTCGCACTCGACGGTCTCGCCAATGCAGAAAATGTCGGCGTTCTAGTCCGAAACTGTGCCGCCTTCGGCGTGGATGGAATTGTCGTCGGCGAAACATCGAGCAGCCCGTACTTGCGACGAGCCGTGCGGAATTCCATGGGTGCGGTGTTCAAACTTCCGGTCTTTCACACGGAAAACCTCGCCGCGGCAATCCGCAGTATGCATGGAAAATCTGTACAGACCATCGCCGCACATCCGCATCACTCGGCTGCGCTGGAACAGCTCAGTCTGGGTAAAAAGATCTGCCTTGTGTTCGGGAGCGAGGGAAGCGGCCTCTCCGAGGCGGTCCTCCAGGCCTGCGAGAAACGCGCGGCGATACCAATGATGAACGATACCGATTCGCTCAACGTCGCGAGCGCCAGCGCGGTTTTCCTCTATGAGATCAGCCGCAGGAGAGCAACTTCTGGGATGCAGGTTTGACGGCCACCCGGCCGGGCCATCTCCTACCTGGTTTCGAGAAGATCCTTTGACGAAAAGAAAAAACCTATTTCAATTTTACCGTTCTCCGGGGAATCCGATCCGTGGACGATGTTCTCCCCCTTATTATCAGCAAACAATTTGCGGATCGTTCCGGGGGCGGCATCCTTCGGATCGGTCGCACCGATAAGAGAACGGAAATCGGCAACGGCATTCTCCTTTTCGAGCGCGATGGGCACACACGGTCCTGAGCTCATAAACTCCACCAACCCCTCGTAAAAAGGCCTTCCCCTGTGAACGGCATAAAATCCTCCTGCCGTCCCCCTTGTCAGCCGGACCTTCTTCATGCCGATAATCGTAAAGCCGGCTTTTTCGATCCGTGAGATAACCTCGCCGGTGAGTTTTTTCCTGACACAATCGGGTTTAAGAATTGCAAGTGTTTGTTCTACCACGGGTAATCTCCAGATTTAACGTTCACACCATGATTAAGGTTTGTTGCGGGAAGCTATTCGACCGGATACCCCAGCTCACTCCAACGACGCCAGCCGCCGCTCATCGATACGATGTTGGTATAACCCATCCTCTGCAGGTTGTCCGCAGCAAGCGCGGAACGAAATCCTCCCCCGCAGTAGAGAACAATCTCCGCGGATTTATCCGGTACAGTGCTTCGTATGTCACGCTCGATGATTCCGCGCCCGAGATGAATGGCGCGTTGAATATGACCTTTGTCCCACTCATGATCCTCCCGGATGTCCACAAGAAGAATCCCCGCCCCATTCAGGAGACGCTGATGCACCTCCTCCGGGGAGATTTCCCTGATGCGGGTTTTCGCGTCATCAACGAGTTTTAAAAATTCAGGGGAATGCTTCATCGGTCAAATCTGTCCGCAGCCGCGTTGAATCATTTATGCCGTTTCCTGATGCGGGGTGTGCTTTTATTGATTTTGACCGGTCTGCGCTGGGTTCTCCGCGCCTTCATGTGCCCTTTCGATCGTTTCCGACGTTCGAGAACCTTGACAATGGTGGCACCAATCAGCGCCGGGCTTTCAACAACCGTAATCCCTGCACGCTTCATCGCCTGCATTTTCTCCAGCGCAGTCCCCTTTCCGCCGGAAATTATCGCCCCCGCGTGTCCCATCCGCCTCCCCGGAGGCGCGGTGCGCCCTGCGATAAACCCCACGACAGGCTTGGTAAACTCCGTGGCAATGTATTCAGCAGCCTCTTCCTCAGCCGTCCCGCCGATCTCGCCGATCATGACAACGGCTTCAGTCCTGTCATCCTTGTTAAACAGCCTTAACGCATCGATAAACCGTGTACCGATGACCGGATCACCGCCTATACCGATACAGGTCGACTGACCAAGACCGAGCTGCGAGACCTGCCACACGGCCTCGTATGTCAATGTACCGCTCCGTGAAATTATGCCGATTTTACCCGGCCGATGAATAAATCCCGGCATAATCCCGATCTTGCATTCGCCCGGCGAAATGATACCGGGACAGTTCGGGCCTATCATCCTCGCTCCGGTTTTCCGGAGGTACTCATACACCTTGACCATATCGCGGACAGGGATCCCTTCCGTGATGGCAACGATGACGCCAATCCCTGCCTCGGCCGACTCCATAATCGCTTCAGCTGCGAAGGCCGCGGGGACAAAAATTACCGAAGCATCGGCACCCTCCTGCCGGACGGCATCTGCCACCGTGTTGAAGACAGGAACCGGTTTCGAGAACTGATACTGTTCATTCCCGCCGTACTTCAGACCTCCTTTACCTGGCGTGACACCTGCCACCACATTCGTGCCATAGGCGATCATCTGCTGGGTATGGAATGTCCCCTCCCCGCCGGTTATGCCCTGGACAACCAGACGGGTCTGTTTATTGACTAGGATACTCATAGATTCTCAGGCTTGTAAAAAGATCGATTTTCTGGACTGAATAACGCAAACCGCGATGACAAAAATACGAATTAAGATCGAGAATTCACAATCGCCGCCCTGGGCTTCGTGCAAACTCCCGAATTTACGAAAGGAAAATCCCCGGGGATCACACAACCGGTTCTCTGCGGAGAAATGAGCTTACCGGGATGATACATTCACCACAACCGGAACATGACGCGTTTGTGTACCGCAGGAATACTGCGAGGGCCGCCTCATTTTTTCTGTGCCGGGAGATCATCATCCCCGCGGGCCGCCTTACGGAACTCGTGGATCCCCTTACCGATCCCGCGGACGAGGTCGGGAATTCTTTTTGCACCAAACAGCAGCACAATGATGACAAGGATAATCAGAAGTTCGCCGACACCGAGATTTCTCAACATTCGATCCTCCTAGAGGGTAGTGGGTCTTCGTGGAGCACAAAGCTGCTGATCAATGAGGAAAAAATCTTCCGCCCGTCGGTGTTTCCGAGAATCGATTCAGAAGCCCGCTCAGGGTGGGGCATCATCCCCATGACATTCCCTTCCGCGTTCAAAATTCCGGCAATGCTCCCGGTCGATCCGTTCGGATTGGCGTCTCGTGTGACATTCCCCTCGAGATCACAATAACGGAAAAGTATCCGGTCGTGCTCCTCCAACGTTTGGAGCACATCCGGACCGGCGATGTAATTCCCCTCGCCGTGCGCGACGGGAATCCTCAAAACTTCCCCCTTCCCGCATTCGGCGGTAAATCTCGAGTGGCTGTTCTCAACACGGAGATAAACATCCCTGCAGACAAATGTCAGGCATTCATTCCTCACCAGGGCCCCGGGGAGGAGACCGGCCTCGCAGAGAACCTGGAAACCGTTACAGATGCCAAGCACGACTCCGCCCCGCTGGGCGAAGGCGACAACCTCCCTCATGATCGGGGAAAAGCGGGCAATGGCTCCGCAGCGGAGATAATCACCATGCGCAAACCCGCCAGGCAGGACGACGACATCAGCCCCTTCGAGTGAGGCATTTTTATGCCAGAGGAAAACCGTATCCTGACCGAATTCGTGCTTCAGGACGTGGTATGCGTCATGGTCGCAATTGGAACCCGGAAAAACCACAACACCGAACTTCAGATTATCCATGTTCGTCTATGGCAATTTTTCGATGGTAAACGAATAATCCTCCATGACAGGATTTGCGAGAAGTTTCCTGCACGCTTCGTCGACAAACCGCCGGGTTTCATCTTCGGTGGGGGCCTGGATCCGGAGTTCAAGAAATTTCCCCATCCGGACATCCTCGATGGCACCCAGGCCGAGACTCCCGAGTGCATGATGAATGGCCTTTCCCTGCGGATCAAGGAGAGAAGGTCGTAAAGTTACCACAACCCTTGCAAGATACATACCCGTATCCCTCATACATCGACGCTGGTGATTTCAGCATCTTTTTCTTCGGGAAGTTTCTCCACGGGATGTGAGGCATGACGGATAACATACACCATGTACCGCACCGGGCCTGTCGCAAGGTAAAACACAAGACAGGGGAAAAGCGCCTCGCCCTGTGTGACCACGATCCATGTGGCACCGATGACGGCGAGCGTAAACCTCATCGGATGCTGTTTGATGCCACGCCGGGAAAAATTCGGCAGTGTGTCATATTTCATCGTACTGACCATGAGCAGGGATACGACAACGACGACCGGGGCAAGGAGCGAACTGGCCAGAGCCTGAAAACCGGTAGTGTCCGTCCAAAATCTCAGAACATATGATGACAAAAGGAGAGCAGCAGCGGGAATCGGGAGACCCTTAAAATAATCCTTGTCATACCCGACAAGCTGGGAGTTGAACCGTGCAAGGCGCATCGCCCCGAAGATCATCGGCATCGCACTAATCAGCATACCCATTCCCCCCTGGGCACTCAGAGCCGACCGGTAGACAAGGAATGCGGGGGCAACACCGAAGGAAACAACGTCCGAAAGCGAATCAAGTTCGACACCAAAATCGCTTGATGAACGTGTAATCCGCGCCATCAAGCCGTCCAGAACATCAAAAACCGCCGCAAGAATGATGAACCAGGATGCCACAGAAAAATCATCCCCTGCCGAATGCACCAATGATTGAAAACCGCAAAATATGTTTAAAATCGTGAAAAGACTCGGGACAACAGCCCTTGTTATTTTCATTTATTCCAGTGTCCTTTCTCCAGAAATAGATCTTACGACGTCAAGTTACGTATTTGCCGGGTAGGTTGCAAGAATCGAAGCCCCGGCACGGACGTGTTCATGCATCCGGACGCTGACGGTGAAATTTTTCGGAAAATACACATCAACCCTCGACCCGAACTTGATCATTCCGAACCGTTCGCCGATATTCACCCGCTGACCCAGATGAAGATCGGCCACAATCCTCCTGGCAACGGCCCCGGCGATCTGTTTCACAAGAACCCTTCCGCCGACATCGCATTCGATGCCGATCATCGTGTGTTCATTCACTTCGGATGCTTTGTCGGCAAACGCTGCTGTAAATTTACCGGAAACGTGCCTGAGCAGGCTGATGGTACCCGAGAGAGGGATCCTGTTCACATGGACATCGAGCGGAGACATAAAAATGCTGACCTGATATGCCTCCTGGCGGAGGAAATCCGGCTCATAGGCGGACGATATCCTGACAATTTTACCGTCTGCGGGAGAAACCGCAATGAATGCTTTATCCGGCACGGAACGATCGGGATCGCGGAAAAAGTTTACCGCAAGGAGAACAATACAGCCGAGCACGATAAAGACGGGATAGAGCACATAGGGGGAGGTAAAGAGAAGAACAACGACGGCTCCAATTATCAGGCACAGAAACAAAAACATCACAAGGACATCGATCCCGTACCGGGTCATGAGCAAGCGACTACGCCTTCAACAACAACTTGTTCCGTAAATCCACCAGGGCCGTCTCATCATGATCATGATTTATTCCCCGGCTAGTACCTCCACGATCCCTCTTCGTTATCCTGCACGTGGCGGGGGAAATTTCATCGACGACAATCATCTGACCGTGCGTCCGGCCGAAAAACAGGGTCAACGAGAGAAGGACAAGCTGTCTCCGGTCGCATAAACCGCGGAGAACCGCATTGACCTTGGATGCGATGCGGTTGAGCTGCTTAAACTCTTCCGGCGAAATGACTCCGAGAGCCGAAAAGTGGTATTCGTTTGCGGGAAGTCTGGATCCGTCCTTTTTCAGGAAATAATGCTCGATAATGGGAAAATCGAGAGACTGCCCCTCCGGCAAACCATAACGCTCGGAAATGGATTTATCACTGACATTATAGATACACACTTCCACCGGTACCTGTTCTGAGCTTCGGACGATCATCTCGGTATCCGAGAGCTTTGATACAAAGTGCGTCGGGATATGAAATCCCTCGATGTACTCAAACAGGTAGGATGAAATCTCGTTGCGGATAGCGTTCCGGAGACCTGCTGCGGAGGCGGCGCTGCCGCCGTTGGTGCCCTTTGAGGAAAATTCCTGAATGAAGCATTCGGGTTTGTCAGTCCGGTAAATATTTTTACCGCCACTTATGCCGACAAATTCTCGCCGCTCGGACGATGCGGCCTTTGCAGCATTTGTTACCTCGGACGTCTGGGTTTGTGATTTCATGAACTCTAAAAATCCATTTATTGCCGTACCATGGTAACAAAATTGAATCTGAAAGTCAACACCCCGCGGCCCTTCATGCAACATCCATCCCCCTCCTGAAAGAACTTTTCCCTCCCGTTGGTGAACCGGATCGACGCACCGGTGCGTTCGGCATCATGAGCCGATCACCGTTCCTGCTTCCTTGACAAGTGATGCCCCGATGAACGAAGTCATTCCAACTCATTTCTCTGTCTGATCTTACGTCCTCACCGGCACGGATCGACTTTTGGTGCGGACAGAAACCCTACGGCAGTGTGCCGGGGGGAAAGAGCACCGGGGACGAAAATTAACGAATAGATAAAAAAGAAAGGAGGAGTGCCGTTACGGTTCCCTGACCTCGGGGGTTCCCTTCTCCGCTCCATGTTTGACAACCCGGGCCTGGAATATAAAAATCACCTCCTCGGCAATATTCGTCGCAAGATCCGCGATCCGTTCAAGGTTCCTGCTCACCCGTACGATGTCAAATCCCCAATCGATCGATGTCTTGTCGGTCTTCATTTTTCGTGCGACTTCGTTCACCATCTTCACATTCATCTGATCGATAAGGTCGTCCTTCCTCAGCACGGTCATGCTCAGGGCGGTATCCTGATGAATAAAACTGTCAATCGCATCCCGGAGCATGATTTCCGTCACCTCGCTCATCTTCGGAATTTCGATCAGCGGGATCTCTTCCTTGCGCTCGGCAAAGGCAATCGCCGATTGCGCGATGTTCACGGCATGATCGCCGATGCGTTCGAGGTCGTTATTGATTTTCTGGGCTGCGAGGATCAACCGGAGATCAACGGCAACCGGCTGCTGGAGAGCCAGCAGATCGATAATCGCGTTGTCGATCTCGATTTCCATGGCGTTGATCCGCGCCTCATTTTCGATGACCTTGTTCGCAAGTTCGGTATCGTGCGTCAGGCACGACCGGATCGACATGCGGACGACCTCTTCAGCAAGGCTGGCCATTTTTATGAGCATCGTTTTGAGGCTCTGCAATTCTTCTTCAAAGTGCCGCTTCATCATTCCCTTGATGTTGTGATATAATGTTCCGGTCAGCCGAACCGGCCCGTGATATAGTCTTCCGTCTGCTTTTTTGCGGGCGTGGTAAACAGCCTTTTCGTCTCGTCGTGTTCAATCAGTTCACCCATATAAAAAAACGACGTGAAATCGCTTACGCGGGCTGCCTGCTGCATGTTGTGCGTTACAATCACGACCGTATATTCTTTTTTCAGCTCAAAAATGAGTTCCTCGACTTTTGCCGTCGAGATCGGGTCAAGTGCGCTCGCAGGTTCGTCCATGAGAATAACCTCGGGGTCAACAGCCAGGGTTCGCGCGATGCAGAGGCGCTGCTGCTGGCCGCCTGAAAGGCTCATACCCGACTTGTCGAGGACATCCTTCACCTCATCCCACAAGGCAGCCTGCCGCAGACACCGTTCGACGGTTTCACCGATCAGTTTCTTGTTCCGGACGCCGTTCAGGCGCAAACCTGCGGCAACATTGTCGAACACCGACATTGTCGGAAACGGATTGGGTTTTTGAAACACCATCCCCACCCTTTTGCGCAATGCCACCGGATCAGCATCGAGTATGTTCTCACCGTCCATGAAGATGGATCCATCCATCGTCCCTCCCGCGACCTCGTGCATGCGGTTCAGGCACCTGAGAAAGGTGGTCTTCCCGCATCCTGACGGTCCGATGATTGCCGTGACCTTTTTTGCCGCGATATCCACGGAAATATCTTTGAGGGCCCGTGTCGCGCCAAAAAAAGCATTGACATTCCTGGCCGACATTTTCGTCAGGACCACCTGGGAGTGATTACGCTCACTATGTCGTGTCTGATCCCTGATCACCATGTGCAGGTTAACTGTTTCCACGTTCTCCATAGCGACTCCGCGTTGCATACCGGAAAACAATATTAATGATAAAAATTAGCATGATTAACACAAATGCCGCCGCCCAGGCCTGTCTGTTCCAGTCTTCGAACGGAGCTTTGGCATAATCGAAGATAAACACGGTCAGCGAGGCGATGGGCTGCATGAGCGACGTGGACCAGAAACGGTTGCCGAGGGAGGTAAACAACAACGGCGCTGTTTCACCCGCCGCGCGTGCCAGTGCAAGAAGAATGCCTGTCGTAATCCCCTTCATCGCCGCGGGCAAAACGATCCGGAGGGATGCTTTCCAGCGTTCCACGCCGAGCGCGAGTGCCGCCTCGCGATACGAGTGCGGCACGAGCCGGATCATCTCCTCGGTCGTACGGGTCACGGTGGGAATCATGAGCAGACCGAGCGCGACACCCCCTGCCAGAGCAGAAAAATGTTTCATCGGCAGGACCACCAGGATGTACGCGACAACGCCGATGACAATCGACGGCACACCACTCAGGACATCGGCCATAAACCGGACAACATGTCCGAACGGATTGTCCCCATATTCAGCCAAATAGATACCCGCTAAAAGTCCAACGGGGAGCCCGAGAACGCATCCAATCCCGAGAAGGATCAGCGTCCCGACAATCGCATTTGCCATACCCCCTCCAGCCTCACCGACGGGCTTCGGCATCTCAATAAAAAAGCTCAGGTTCAGCGCGCCGATACCGTGTGAAAAGGTGTAGATCGTGACAAGAAACAGCGGAATGACCACTATAACGGCGCAAACCACCGAAATCCCGATGAAGAAGCCATTCTTCACGTTACGCCAGCGGTTCAAGATGGTTCGTCCCCGCATCATGACACTTGAAATTTCCTTGTGAGACCCCACACGATCAGTCTCGCGATACCGTTCAATATGATGGTAATGACAAACAGAAGAAGCGCAATCTCAATCAGCGAGCTTATGTATAAATCGGACGTCGCCTCGGTAAATTCGTTCGCGATGACACTGGCCATGGAATACGCCGGATCAAACAATGCCCGGGGAATTTCAGGGCTGTTCCCGATGACCATTGTCACTGCCATGGTTTCGCCGATCGCCCGGCCAAGACCGAGCAACGTAGCGCCAAAAATTCCGGATCTCGCCCCCGTCAGAACGATCCTCGTAGCTTCCCACCGTGTGGCTCCGAGCGCGTAGGCAGCCTCGCGCTGACTCCGGGGAATCGATCTGAGCACGTCGCGGGAAAGAGAGGTGATAATCGGGAGAATCATGATCGCCAGAATGATTCCCGCCGCAAATAACCCAAACCCGTATGGCGTGCCCTTGATAAAGGGTATCATACCGGCGTGCCCCAGCAGGAAGGGTTGAACGGCTGTCCTGAGATACGGCACGAGAACGAATATCCCCCAGAGACCATAAACGATGCTGGGAATAGCGGCGAGCAGTTCTACCATAAAAGAAACGGGTTTCTCAATCCAGCGTGGAGCCCATTCAGCCAGAAAAATCGCTGTACCAATGCTTAGCGGCACGGCAATCAGAAGGGCCAGAAGCGAGGAAAGCAAAGTGCCAACAATAAATGACAACGCTCCGAACTGATCGGCCACCGGATCCCACTCTGTCCCGGCAAGGAAACCCAATCCGAATTTGTCAACGGAAAGCCGCGATCCCCGGTACATTTCGTACGCCATCAGAAACACAAACAGAAAAAC
>JAWOKN010000217.1:0-13484 GCA_033854175.1 Bacteroidota bacterium
AATACCCGATAACAATAAACGCGAGCAGGTATCCGCTTAGTATCAGGTGGCAGCAGGTAAAGAACAGCCGGGAGAGGGTGACATTGACGCTGAAGAGCGTGGATGGGAAAGTGCTGGCAGTCGTAAACGGGAGCGGGAAGATCACACTCGCTGATGCGGGGATAAAGAAGGTCGTCGTGGCGGTGAGCCCCGGTATATCGGTACCGAAGGTATTCGCGCTAGGCAGGAATTATCCGAATCCGTTCAATCCAGCGACGAGGTTTTCGGTTGATATACCGTGGATAGCGCAGGTGGAAGTGAGTGTGTACGACATACTGGGGCGGAAGATCGCAACGGTATGGAACGGTGAAAAGGAGGCTGGGTATCATACGATGGAATGGGATGGGCGTACTAGTGAGGGACAAACGTCACCGACGGGTATCTATTTCATCCGTATGACGGTGCCAGCCGACCAGTTCAGTTCTGTTCAGAAGGTCATGCTCATGAAATAGGTGGCCGGTAGAATTGTCTGGGTAGACGGGTAGATATGACATAATCTGGAGAAGGGGGAGAATTGTCAACATTGGATGGAAGCTGATAGATGATCGGACAAATAATCTCTCATTATAAGATCACCGAGAAATTGGGTGAGGGGGGGATGGGTATTGTCTATAAAGCCCACGATACCGAGCTTGAGCGAGACGTCGCATTAAAATTCCTTCCCAATTATCTCACAAGTGATCCTGCCGAAAAGGACCGGTTTTTCCATGAAGCCCGGGCAGCCTCTGCTCTCAATCATCCTAATGTCACGACCATTTATGAAATCAGGGAGTATAACAATCAGTTATACATCGCGATGGAGTTTGTCGAGGGTAGATCACTGAAAACCATAGTGACGGCAGGTCATGATCAGCCCCTTCCCTTGAGTAAAATCCTCGATATCGGCATTCAGGTTTGCGAAGGGCTTGCAGCATCACACGAAAAAGGTATTGTTCACCGTGACATCAAGAGCGAGAATATTATCCTCACGCCGAAGGGCCAGGCAAAGATCATGGATTTTGGTCTGGCGAAGGTGAAAGGGGCGACGAGGCTCACGAAAACCGGTTCTACGCTGGGGACTGCCGCCTACATGTCGCCCGAGCAGGCACAGGGTGAAGAGGTCGACGGACGATCCGATATATTCTCGTTCGGTGTTGTGCTCTACGAACTTCTGACGGGCCGTCTTCCGTTCCGTGGTGAACATCCCGCTGCGCTAGCATACTCGATTCTCAACGAATCCCCGCAACCTGTTGCACGGTTCAACGAAAAGGTCACACCTGAAATTGAATATCTCGTGGGAAAAGCTCTGGCCAAGGACAGAGAGGATCGTTACCAGCATGTGGATGATCTCCTGGCGGATTTGCGGCGTGAAAAGAGGAACCTGGAATACGCGCAGGCAGGGCATACAATATCCGGGGCGGGGACGACCAACCGTTTTACCGCCAAATCCGAAAATACATCGCACACAAAACGAGAGCGAATGATATTTGCCGGGGTTGGCACTGGTCTTTTTTTCGGCATTATGGTTCTGATTTTCTTTTTGTTCTCAAAGGGGAAAAATTGGATCAATCCCGACTGGAGACCGTATCCGTTACCGATTCCTTTTAAGGAAATCGGTTATCCTGGCCTTTCGGGTGATGGCAATTGGTTAACTTTCGGGGCAAAAGATGAAAGCGGGAAATGGGCTCTATACCTCATGAATGTCAGGCAGGGGGGGCCGCGTCAGGTGACTACGATAGCGACATCATTTGCGCCGGCAGCAGATGTGTCGGCCGATGGGGGTCTCCTATTATATACGACGCTCGAAGGACAGCCTCCTGAGTTGGATTGTTACACCATATATTCTACAGGAGGAGCACCGCGAAGAATTGTCAGGGGTGGTTTTGCACCAAGGTTCCGGCTGGATGGACTCCGGGTTGGTTATATCATAGGAGTGGATGTCACTGCCCCGTCACTGTCGGGTAAAAGAGAGTTCTGGAGTGTCGGTACTGATGGACGTGATCCACATCGCGAATTTGTCGATTCGGCGGTACAAGTTGTAGGCCGCTTTTCCTTTGCCTATGCACCGGACGGTAAAAAAATTGCCTGGCTCAGATCGTTCCCGATGTTCTACGAAGAGATCGTTGTTTATAATCTCGAGACAGGGGAGGAGAGACAGATTACATCCGACAAGAGTCGTATCGATGAAGTCGCGTGGGTTGAAGGGGATAAGATTCTGTATACGACCGAGAAAAGCGGCATTTTTAACCTCTGGTTGGTACCGGCGGGTGGAGGGACACCCGTACAGGTTACAAAGGGTACCGAACCGGTCCTGGGGATCAAAGTCTCGTCTGACGGACGGAATCTTGTTTATCAACAATCAAGAGAGCCTGCTGATTTCTGGATTGTTGATATTGCAGAAAATCGTTCCCGTCAGATTACATTAACTGATGAAAATAACTATTCACCGGCGTTTTCACCCGATGGGAAGGAAATTGCCTTCGCTGCGGGTGATTTTGTTGGATATGGCCCTCATGCGACCGTGCCCACGCACCTTTATATCATTGACAAAGACGGCCGCAACAGGAGGCAGCTCACCTTTGGCGATGAAGTTATCTGGCGTGTGAAATGGTCTCCCGACGGAAAACGGATTGCCTATGGTGCACGGAAACCATCCGAACCGGTCGATTCATTCCGGACATTTGTCACTGAGCCAGCGATTCCGGGCTATGGAAAGGATCTGGGTGTCGGCATACCAGCACAAAACTGGCTCAACACAACTACGGTACAGGTGGCGACGAATGATGGAGTGTATCTTGCTTCGATTGACGGGGCTGCCCGCACAAAGGTGACGGATGATTCAACCTATGCGACCTTCATTCAGGGCGGGAAATATATCCTCTCCCAGCATTATGGCCGGGGAAAGGATCATAGGATTTATCTCCTTGATGGGGGGAGAAAGCCCAAGGAGCGGCGAAATTCGGGACGATTGCTCCCCTGGCCCTCTCTCGATAACGTTGTGGTTTCCGGTGATGGAAGGACAATCTTCTCTTGGGTTGCCTCAGGCACGGTGACAAGGATGGCCGCACCAGATGGGAAAGAGGAACGCATACCGGCGGATTTTCTGGGTGTGTACTTCATTGATGACATGTCTCCCAGTTGGGATGGGAAGGAGATGATCATCATCAAACATCGGAAAGAATCAAAGATCGTGATGATAGAGAATCTGTTCAAATAAATGAAGATCGCTGACATTATCAGAATATGAGAAATTGGAAAAATCATCGGAGTTTGGAATTATCTGAAAGGAGGAGTTATGAAAATACATCTCACCAGCACAGCTGGAATTCATATTCTGAGCCTGGTTGGTGATTTTATCAACGAAGTGGACCAGTTTGCCGTACGGGACCGGATCCAGAAACTTGCCGCGCAGGGCAAAACGCAGCTTGTCGTTGACCTGACCAGTGTGAAGTACATCAACAGCTGCGGGCTGGGTTCATTAGTGTGCGGGCTTACCACGGTGCGCAAGGCCGGGGGTGATCTCCGGCTTGTGGGTGTGGGACCGGATGTTTCAGAGGTCCTGAGGATAACAAAACTCGATACTATTTTTCAAATTCACGAGACCGTTTCTGAAGCCCTGGCCCAGGCCGGTGTTGCGTAAAGCGGCGGACTTTATCGGTCCATCGCCAGAAAACCCGGTCCATTTCGGGGAAAATCCGCCGCCTGCCTGTTGCGGTATCTGATGGAGGCACAGATCAGGAGATCGATACCCGTCGGTGCTGTTTTGGCGTACCCTTACCGGCTCTTCATATCGATTTTCAACAACTTTAAGCATTTTCTCCACGTTTTATAACCGGATGACGCGGATGCCTTTCACTTGGAAATGTCAGCGATATTCACTAATCTAAAGTATCTTTTAAGAATCACAGCGGTGAAGAATATATCCATGGGTCGTTCGATTGTTGTTCTTACATTTTGTTATCTGGTTTGTTCTCTGTTCCTATTCGGTTCGGTGGAGGCGCAGGAACCTCATAAAACATACCTCAGTCTCATCGGATCTGTCGGTTACACCACCGGAGGTGGTCTGGGTATTGTCGTGGCACGCCCTGATGAAACGACTGACTTTTGTCTTCAACTCTGGCATGCTGTTTTCGATAGAACCGGAATTGACAAGGGTGCGATCGGACTATTTACCGCTGCCGAATACCACCTGTTGCCCCAGAAGGCTCTCGATCCGTTTGTCTCCGGTGGTTTCGGTCTGTTCTTTTATGATCACGGCAGGGGTGAAACGATCGGTCTCAACCCTGAGGCGGGTATGCGCATACATGGCGAGAAGGTGGGGTGGAAAGGCTCGGTTTCCTACCTTGTCGATTTTCCCAACGTTGGAGCCCGAAGGGTGAATTTTAATTTTGGCGTCGAAATCGCGATGTGATCCTGCCACCTGTGCAGACTTCACGATCACTTGCGGGATCGTCAATCAATAAGTTGTGTTCTTCCCGCACGTCTGAATCCGTGTGTAATAGCATGATGTCTGCTGTAATGGATGAAAGAATGCCGGATTTAAGTTCATTGGAACCCGGGCCGGACCTTTCCTGGTATTCGTATGGGACGACATCCATATCCACTGCAGGTATTATGAGCGGCGAGGGGCAAGCTGCTCAATATCTCCGAGTGATAGGTATTGAGGCAGGAAGGCAGGGAGGCAGATAAGTTCAAAGAGAAATCGGAATCTCTGTTTTGATCAAAATTAACCGGTAAAATATGATGAACCTCTCATCTGCAATAAAGTTCATACTCCCCCTCTGGTATCTTTGTGCAACCGCATACGGCCAATCAGGATACGATCCGCACAAGGCCTTCGATCCGCTGTTTGACGCATTTTCGAAGGGTGTATACCGGAGCAGCAACGGGACACCCGGCCCCGCATACTGGCAAAACCGTGCAGATTATGCGATCAATGCGGATCTCAACGACTCGACAAAGATCATCACGGCTTCGGTCCGGATAACCTACACCAACAACAGTCCGGATTCATTGCCCTACGTGTGGCTTGCCCTCGATCAGAATAATTTTGAGAAGGCCTCCCGCGCTTCCCGGGGCTCTTCCGCACCTCCCGGTTTTGTCGGGGGATTTGCCATTGAGAAGGTCGAAGTGGAGGAGGCCGGGAAAAAGACAAAGGGTGTTTATTTGATCGATGATACCCGAATGCAGGTCCGTCTCCCGGTCCCGGTGAAACCCCACGGTGGAAAGGTGCTTTTGACGATCGCGTACTCGTTTCCCGTCCCTCCGCAGAACGTCGGCCGGACAGGGATGGTGGAAACCAAGAATGGCACGATTTACGATATTGCGCAGTGGTATCCACGTATGGAAGTCTATGACGATATCAGGGGCTGGAATGTGTTACCGTTCCTCGGCGCAGGCGAATTTTATCTTGAATATGGCAACTATGACTACCGCATCACAGTCCCTGCCAATCAGATCGTCGTGGGATCCGGAATATTGATGAATCCCGACGAGGTTCTGTCAAATACCGAATTGGGGAGGCTGGCGAAGGCCCGGTCAAGCGATTCCACCGTGTCGGTCAGGAACCTTCAGGATGTTGTCAATTCTCCGGTTTCCGTGACGGGAAAGAAAACGCGCACGTGGCATTTCCGGATGGAAAATTCACGTGATGTGGTCTGGGCATCCTCAAGGGCTTTCCTGTGGGATGCTGCCCGGATCAACCTCCCCGGCGGCAAGACCTCGCTTGCGATGACCGTCTACCCCGAGGAAAGTGCCACCGATTCCGGATGGAACAGGTCGGTCCAGTTTGTTAAAAATACGATTGAAATTTTCTCCCGCAGTTGGTATCCCTACCCTTACGCTGAAGCGGTCGCGGTGGGGGGACCGGTCGGGGGAATGGAATACCCTTCCGTAATCTTCGGGCACTGGAAGGCGAAGGGAAAAGTTCTCTGGGTAGTCATCAATCATGAGATGGGCCATGAGTGGTTTCCGATGATTGTAGGGTCGGATGAGCGTGTCAACGCGTGGATGGACGAGGGGTTTAACACGTTTATTGATATTTACGCGGCAGAAGAGTACAACCACGGAGAATTTGCGCCCAAGAGGGACAATGAATATGCGCCGAAAGGGGGCAATCCAGCCCGCGAGATCGTCTCGTACCTTCTCAATCCCCAGTCCCAGCCCGTCATATCCTATGCCGATGCGATACCCGGCCAATATGTCCACATGCTCGAATATTACAAGGCCGCACTCGGCCTGGTTCTCCTCAGGGAGGATATCCTCGGCAGGGATCGGTTCGATTATGCATTCAGAAATTACATACAGCACTGGGCATACAAGCATCCGCAGCCTTCCGACTTTTTCCGGGCGATGAATAATGGGGCCGGGGAGAATCTCGACTGGTTCTGGCGGGGGTGGTTCGTGGAAAACTGGAAGCTGGATCAGGCGATCAAGGGGATCAAATATATGGATGGTGATACATCCAAGGGGGCGCAGATTACAATAACAAACAACGAGCAGATGGTCATGCCCGTCACTCTGAGGGTGGAAGAAGCAAACGGTCATACCCAGACTCTTCACTTCCCGGTGGAAATCTGGGAACGTTCGGGTGAATTTAGCTTTCACTACCCCTCGACCTCATCGATTACGTCGGTTATTCTCGATCCCGACAATCGGTTGCCGGATATTGATACGACAAACAACACCTGGTCACCCGCGGCAACGCGGAAGTGAGATGGTTATAGATCGGAGTTTGTCCGTTCGTGATTTTCCGGTCGTGATATCATTAAGATTCAAGTGGACTGAGAGGTTTCAGGGCTAACGCGAACATCGGAAGTGCGGTCAGCTGCAGAATCACCGAAAAGGCAATCAGGGCGGGTATCGATTGTGCATAGAGGATGCCCATGACCGAACTTCCGAGAAACCACGCGATGCCGAATATCGTATCAAAGACGCCGAAAGCTGTGCCCCTTTTTTCCCGGGAGATCATGTTGGCCACCGAGGCCTTCAGAAGAGAATCCTGTGCCCCTGTGCCGATACCCCAGAAGATCATGCCGATGAAGGCCATGGAAAATGTACCCAGAAATGAAAATGGGGCGAACAGGGCGCCGAGGAAAAACGCCACAAGCAGAATCTTCACCCCTTGTGTATCGAAGAATTTCCCGAACACCAACGAGCTGAAGCCCGCGGTGATCATCGCGATCGCATAGAGAATGGGGATCCATTCCATTGAAACGGTTCCTGTTTTCTCGAAGTGAAAAGCGATCAGGGAAAAATCGGCAAACCCCGCCGCGATCAGGGCTCCTGCGAGAACAAAATGCCAGTAACGGCGGGACAATCCTTTCGTACCTTTGTCGGCGGTTGAATGTTTGTACTGCTCTTGTTGCTGCGGAAATGACAGCCTTGCAGCGGCCAGCATGGCCAAACAGGCCAGTGCCGAAACCAGCAACACGGCATATCCTCCCTTATAACTCCCCTTCAGATACAGAACCCATGCGACGATCAACGGTCCAAGGCTCGCCCCGAACTGATCCAGAAATTCGTTCATCCCGAAAACCCAGCCGCTCCCCAGATGGTCACCGGCGAATGAAAGCATGGTGTCCATGGCAGGTTTGCGAAATGCCCGCCCCGTCCGTTCAGCGATCATGAGTGTTGCCGCAACAGGCCAGTTTCCCGCCAGTGCCAGGGCGGGTACCGCGAGCATATTAACGGCGTAACCAATAAATGAGAATACCCAGTAGCGGTGGCTCTTGTCGGCGAAGAAACCCGTCACGGAACGGAATGCGTAACCGATCAGTTCTCCGAACCCGGCGACGAATCCGACGGCGACGGAGCTGGCGCCGAGGCTTGCCAGAAAAGCGCCGTTAATCCCGCGGGCCCCTTCATAGGTGAAGTCGGCAAAGAAGTTCACAATCCCGATAATGATCACGAACCGGAGAGCAAGCTGAGCTGGAGTATGTTTATTCATAACATGCATCTCTCAAAGGGTGCAAAGCGTAAGGAGTTCATCGGGCCGGTACCTGCTCGATTACGGTATTTCACATCTCATGGTAGAGTCCCAGGTAATAGGCGAAGTGTTTATAGCTTGTTATCCCGTTGCCGGCATCGGCGGAGTAGATGATCTGGTATCCGTCGATAACCGGAAACCCTCCTCCGAAATGAAGACCGGTGTTGTCATGGACGGTGATTGATGAAGGGGTCTGGTGAAATATTTCCATTCCGAGAAACAGGTCATCAGTAAAGTTGTATTGTATGAGCAGGCCGGAAAACACCCAATTTTCATTTCCCGCACCCCGGTTGATCCAATATCCGCCGCCACCGTAGATCGTCCACTTTCCAACGTCTTTTTGCAGCCAGAGCGGGAGGTAAAGCTGTGTATTGCCATTTCCCAGGCCATCGGGGGAATTCCCAGTTGGTATTTCCACGATCGGAAATGTTGCAACATCGGGAAGCGCGTCAGTCTGTGTCAGAAACCGGTATTTTACACCCAGTTCTGTATCCCCGTAACCGATGTGTGTGGCTTGCCCATGCGGAGCTGAATACGCGAGCGGCAGAATGATGTGAACGTGGGTATCGGGGAGGAGGCCATAGTTGAATTCCACGGCAGGTCCGATTCCGCTCAACCCACCTGCGTCGACAAGACCTGTGGAGAAGAGGTAGACCTCGCCGTGATGGAATCCGATGGGAATGGGATCATCGGTCCTGAATGGCGGACCTGCCCAGCCATCTGTTCTCAAGAGCATGAGAAAAAGTACGAGGCGGCAAAAAAGTGAGAATGAGATTTTCACGGTCATGGAACGGCTTACTCTCCCATTATTTCGTCGAGTAATTCCTGGATCCTGATTTTTGCATCCTTCAACGTGACTTTACCCTGGGATGTTGTCCGATAGTATTTCCTTATCTTTCCGCCGATTACCTTTTCATACGATCGGAGCAGGCCGTCTGCTTCCAAAGAATGGAATATGGGGTAGAGTGTGCCGGGGCTGATATCATATCCATGCCGTTCCAGCTCATCGATGAACCAGAGCCCGTAGACCGCCTCTTTGGCGGCGTGATGGAGAATATGAATCTTGATAAAACCGAGGAAGAAGCCTCGCATCATCCTGTCCATACCGGGTGTCCATTTTCTGTTATCGTAATCCGTTATCGATATTCAATATAACAAACCTTTTCCCGGGAAGCAATCTCGCCTCTCGCCGGGGTAGGTGTGCAGATCTCCCCCAATTTCGGGATTATTCGCCAGTTTGGGGCGGGAGGGGTCCTGTCAACGGGCGGTGGTGGAAATTTGAGCGATCCCCCCTTGTTTTATTCTTTAAATTTCGTTATGTATTAAGATCATTTGGGTATCCGGTTCTTTCCCTTTATTTATCACGGAGTTCTTCTCTTGGCAACATCATGGCCTCTGAGAAATAGTTCTTTACTCTGGTACGGTTCGTCGTTGAATCCAACCTGGCGTCTTATCCATATTCAATCCTTACGGTGTATAACTTCTTATCACCATCATATTTAGGGAGTAGTCCTATGAACTACGTCTTCAACATATCGTTCCTCGGATACAGGCTGGTGTCTTGCTCGTCAGGGAAAGTCGGGCACACCACGCGATCCTTCCTTCTGCTCCTGATGGTTCTTGTAGCTGCAGGTACCGGTCATGGTCAGTTTCTGCAGGTTCACAGAATCAACGCGTTAAATCTGCAGTTCACCACGGATTCCTTCGCCCCCTCGAATGCGATCGGGACATCTATTGGCAGTGCTGCGCGTTCATCGATCCAGGGTCTGATAAGCACGGAAATTTCGACCGGCTCGATTTCACTGCTGTTCGAAATGCCCGGCTTGACGGATCTGACGGGAACGAACCAGGCCTCCATGCAGATCGGTGTCGTTAATGCTGTTCCCGTCATCCAGGCTGGTAATCCTGCGACATATTCCGGCACATCGGATCTCGATTGGTGGTACAAGCCGAATGCTGGCGAGCTTGATGGCAATGGAGTCCCAAAGAACCAGGTCTCCGGATCGATCACTTCATCGGTGCTCCAGGCGGGACCGGGCCCTGTGACCATGGTGCCTAATCCCATATCCCAGACTGGACAGCTGGCGATGTCGGGGGTTGATTTCACGGCGAATATAGGGAGTTCGTCACATCCATTGATTTCATCGAATGGTTATCCTCCGGGCCACTTACCGAGTGAGAATATTGATACTGCGTTGGTAAGCTTCGCTTCGATGGGAGGGGGAGAAATAAAGGGGAATGTCTCCGCGGCTTCCCTGGCAAGCACACCTGTACCGAGTATTTTATTCAGCACCGATCAGGGATATACGGCATCGAATTCAATGCTTGATGTTTTCGTTGGGGGTGCAACGACATTGAGCGGTCTTGTGCGTATCATATCAGCGGTGCAGCCCGATCAGTCTGATCCGGGCATGCCGGTCGCAGGTGCGGGTCCGCCATACACCTTTTTCGCCGATCCTACCACCAAGGCGGTGGATGTATGTGTGGATAAGAACAACGATACTGTCGATCTCACGACTGCCCTCAATTCAGCGGCATACTCGGTATATTTTACATTTACAACCGACCGGGTTATTGCCGTCCCCCCTCCCAGTATAACCCTGAGTCTTTCCTCACAATGGAATCTCCTCTCTGTGCCGCTTGTTGTGGGAAATTTTGCCACGCACAGCGTTTTCCCGGCTGCGGTGTCGGGGGCATTTGCGTACGAGGGGGGATACGTGCAGAAAGATACACTTTCATATGGAATCGGCTATTGGTTGAGGTTTCCGGCACCGGCTTCTGACAAGCTGATCGGTGATTCGATCACGACGGATAACATACCCGTAAGTGCCGGATGGAATCTCATCGGTTCGATAAGTGCACCGATCGCGGTGACCACCATTCAGTCAAATCCGCCCGGATTAATAACGTCAAATTTCTTCGGTTATAGTGGGGGGTATGTGATATCCGACAGTATCAGGCCGGGTGAAGGTTATTGGGTGAAAGTGACAGGGACCGGGTCGTTGATCCTCAATGCGTACACCCAGGCTTCGGCGATGAAATCGGCTGCAACGGGACGCATCAGGATAATCCCGACTTCTGATCTGCCGCCTCCGCCACCCGGTGATGTGACATCTGATGCTAAGCTCCAGACTCCGCATACCTATGCACTGGGCGAGAATTTCCCCAACCCGTTTAATCCCTCGACAACGATTGGGTACGAGCTGCCGGAGGAATCGCGGGTCACACTGACCGTCACCAACATCCTCGGCCAGGTGGTACAAATCCTGCACGATGGTATCGAACCGGCCGGTTACAGACATGTCGAGTGGAATGCTTCGCACATCGCAAGTGGTCTGTATTTTTATCGCCTGGAAGCTGTCAGTGTGACTGATCCCGGCAGAATCTTCGTGGGCGTTAAAAAAATGCTGCTCCTGAAATAGGATTGATGACATTGATGGTGAAAAAGCCGATCTGGTTACAACGGGGTCGGCTTTTGATTTTTTCCCCTGGGTACATACCATAGTGGGACGAAGTACAATGCAAGTGGAGAACTCTGTCAGTATCCCTGAAATCTATGAAAACGCACGGAGCCGGTCCTGACGAGGGATTTTCTTTAAAAAGCATTTAGGATATATGAAAATTGGAGCTTGACAGCCATATAAGTAATTTGTAAATTGTCAACGCTATCCGGGAACGTTTCCGTATCGAAGGGGATACGGAAAAAGTCTGTTTTTGCACATCGCTTTGTTGTTCTTTTCTAACTCATTCAATTGGTGGTTTGCCGTTCCGGATAACTTTGGCTTGTGGTCGGAAATCCAGAGATTTTAGTCCGTGCCTGACAGCCAGCGAGGAAATTTTATGAGAAGAATGCTCAGCGCCTGTTGTTGTTTTATCCTTATACTCTCCCAGGGCAATGCTGCCGAGAACCCTGTCGACGATTTTACGGTCGTTGGCCGGCGTAATCCCACAAACGCCGAGTACGGCGCTTACTGGGCAAAAAAGGTCCTACAGGGATACAGCATGAGGGTCTGGCTGAGCAATCAGATGACGATGGGTATCGCGGCCTGGACACCCTTCTTGCCGCCTCTCAATGGCTGTTCGACAACACAGGGTATCGGCATGGAATACCCCATAGGATCATGCATCGAGCATCTCTGGGGTGCGGGTCCGGTTATCGGGGGGATTATCAACGGAGTGCGTCATGTAAGCGAGGGATATAACACAAACTCTGCCAGCATGGAGTTTTTACCGGAGAACCAGGATACCTTGCGCGATAGAATCTGGTATACAAATGCCGGCTCGGAGAGGTATCATCCTGATGGTGATGGCTACAGCGGATACTACTATATTCATAATCAGCAGGTAAACCGCAGAGGATGTGACGATGACGGGGACGGCAGGGTTGATGAGGATGATCTCGACGGAGAGGATAATGACGGTGACTGGAATCCGGTGACAGACGATATCGGTGCTGATGGTATCCCCGATAGTCTTGAACTGGGTTGCGATGGCAAACGATATGACCCTGTGACAAATCCCGATCCGGCGTATGATAACTATGACCCGTCAGCCTACGACAAGTGTCATCTTGACGCAATCGGTAATTATATCCGGAGGATGGATAAAAACAGATACACGGAACGGAACGGGATTCCGGATCATGGAGAACCGCATGTTGATGAGGATTACGCCGGAATATCCGATCAGGACATCTACCTGGCGGCGACCGATACGTTCAAGAGTACGCGGGTGCCGGATCATGTTTCAATGGGAATAAAATTGTTCCAAAAGACATATGCTTGGCGGGAGACATTCGGCGAGGGGATCATCCCGATGGAATATCTCTTTGTCAATATCGGCAACTACGTCATCGATTCCGTGTATGTCGGATTTTTTACCGATTTCGATGTCGGTCCTGTCTCGCGAAGTGGTTATTATGCTGATGATTATGCCTGTTATATGGAAGACCTCCGGTGCGGATACATCAGTAATGCGGTCGATCGTGGTTCTACACCGGGAGGTATTGTTGTCCTTGGAACACCGCGGCCCCTCGATTCACTCAAGTATATCTGGCAGTGGCACGGGTATACCGATCCGGGAGGAATGGATTCAAATATTTATTCCTGGATGTGTGGCGAACGTTTCCCGAGTGAGATGATTAAACCCTGCCAGTCGCCGTCGGCGCCTACCGACACCAGGTTCTTCTTCTCCTTTGGTCCTTTTGCATCTGTGAAGCCCGGCGATACATTGAAAATTGCCATCGCGATTCTGTCCGGTTATGGTGTGGATGCCGGCCCGAATAACCTCCGACAGCATGCCCAGAATGCCCTGAAATTGTATATACGGGGCTTCCAGCCTCCGATTACACTTCCGTCTCCTGCGCTCCATATCACGAACCTCACATCGAAACCGTACGGCGTCAAATTGGAGTGGGGAAGCCGGTTTGACAAGTCCGGCGGCCTGAACGATCCCCTGCAGATCTGGGACGATTCGAATA
>JAWOKN010000218.1:0-14149 GCA_033854175.1 Bacteroidota bacterium
ACACTGTGAGGATGTTTTTGACTTTTTACTTGACTTATTTGAGGAGATTTTGTATTATAGACAATAATTAGGTTCTACCTTTAATCGCGATCCTGAGAGGTCGGAAAGGAGATGAACATGGGTAAAAAGTTTAGGCTTTACGTCGGAACCTCCGCACCATACCGGTGTCTGGAGGTTTTTTCATTTATGGGGGTACAATGAGCGCTCATCAGAAGAAAATCATCGATGAAGCGGGATTCGAACGGACCCTGTCGCGACTCGCTCATGAAATCATCGAACGGAATAAGGGTGTCGAAAATATCGCAATTATCGGCATCCGGACAAGGGGCGAGTTCCTCGCGAACAGGTTTGTCAGGAAAATAGAGGAGATCGAACACCATACGCCACAACTCGGCGTCCTCGATATCACCCTTTACAGGGACGATCTCCGCGAAAAACTTCTCCAGCCGATTCTGAAGGGCACCATGGTCCCCTTCGATGTGACCGGAAAGGATATCGTTCTTATCGACGATGTCCTCTATACCGGCCGGACCATCAGGGCTGCCCTCGATGAACTGATCGACCTGGGCAGGCCTGCCTCAATCCAGCTTGCCGTGATGGTCGACCGCGGTCACCGGGAATTACCCATAAAAGCTGATTTTGTGGGGAAGAATATCCCGACCTCCGAAAATGAGGAGGTCCGCGTGCTGATGCGCGAAGTAGACGGTGAAGATGGGGTCGTCATTGTGACCCTGGAAGGGGGAAACTGAACAATGGGACTTGCAAGCCGCCATTTACTGGGACTGGAAGGGATGCCGAAGGAGGATATCACGCTTATCCTCGATACCGCCGCATCCTTCCGCGAGGTTCTCGAACGCCCCATCAAGAAGGTTCCCACACTGCAGGGGAAAACAATTGTGAACCTGTTTTTTGAAAGCTCGACGAGAACACGCATATCCTTCGAGCTTGCCGAACGCCGGCTCTCAGCCGATGTTGTGAATTTTTCGGCCGACGCCAGCAGTGTGAGGAAGGGCGAAACCCTTAAGGATACGGCGAGGAATATCGAGGTGATGAAGGTCGATATGGTCGTCATCCGTCATGCCGCCGCAGGCGCACCGCTTTTCCTGAGCCGCGTGCTGAACGCTACGGTCATCAATGCCGGTGACGGCGCACACGAGCACCCTACACAGGGTCTCCTTGATCTCTATACACTGAGGGAAAGATTCGGGACGCTCGAAAACTTGCGCGTCTCGATTGTCGGCGATATCAGCCACAGCCGCGTCGCTTTGTCAAATATCCACGGTCTGAAAACCCTGGGCGCCCGGGTGGCCGTCTGCGGCCCGAAAACCCTTATCCCGCGGGATATCGAAAAAATGGGTGTCACCGTCTATCACAATATCGAGGAGGCGATCCGGGAGTCGGATGTCCTCAATATCCTGCGCATCCAGCTGGAACGGCAGTCGAAAGGGCTTTTCCCGTCGCTCCGGGAGTATCACGTGTATTTCGGAATCACCCGCGAACGGCTCCAGGCCGCAGGCCGGAAAATAACCATCATGCACCCCGGGCCGATCAACAGGGATGTCGAAATTTCAGCCGACGTCGCCGATAGCCCGGATTCGGTCATTTTACAGCAGGTTCTGAACGGCGTCGCGGTCAGGATGGCGATCCTTTACCTTCTGGGAACAAGAACTTGATTTTATGGAGAAGCGCGTATGAACATTGTTTTGCGTCAGGCCAGAATTGTCGACCCGCTGACCGGAACCGACCGCGTCGCGGATCTTTTTATTCATGACGGGATCATCGAGAAGATCGGTGACACTGCGCTTGCGAAGGATGCCGAGGTGGTCGACCTCAGGGGGAAAATTGTTGCACCAGGATTCTGCGACATGCACGTCCACCTGCGGGAACCGGGTTATGAATATAAGGAAACGATCGAAAGCGGCACCCGGGCCGCAGCCGCCGGCGGATTTACCGCCATATGCTGCATGCCGAATACCAGTCCGGCAATCGATGACGCGTCGGTCGTGAAAAATATTCTTCTCACGTCAAAAAAAGTGAACAACGGGATTGTCGATGTCCACCCGATTGCCGCCGTCACAAAAGGCCGTGAGGGGAAGGAGCTCGCACCGATGATCGAACTGGTCCGGAGCGGCGCCATCGGCTTCAGTGACGACGGGGCCCCGGTCATGGATGCCGAGGTCATGCGGCGGGCATTGGAATATGCCGGCATGCTCAACTGCCCGGTCATTCAGCACGCCGAGGATATCACGATGTCGAAAGGGGGGGTCATGAATGAGGGATTCATGTCGACACGCCTCGGTATGCCGGGAATCCCGGCCGTCGCCGAGGAAGTCATGATCACCAGGGATATCCACCTGGTCCGGTATACGGGCGGGAAATATCACGTTGCTCATATCAGCACGAGGGGATCGGTGGGGCTCGTTCGCCAGGCGAAACGCGATAATATCCCCGTCACATGCGAGGTGACACCCCACCATTTTACTCTGACGGACGAGTCGCTCGGATCGTATGACACAAATTTTAAGATGAATCCACCCCTGCGCACCAGAGAGGACGTCGAGGCCGTCAGGGAGGGACTCCGCGACGGGACGATCGATGTCATTGCAACAGATCACGCGCCGCATTCGTATGACGACAAGGAGGTCGAGTTTCAATATGCTCCGTTCGGAATCGTGGGCCTCGAAACGGCCATCGGCCTTGCGATGACACACCTGGTGGGGAGTACCTATCTTACGGTCGGACAGATGGTCGAAAAATTTTCCGTGAATCCACGGAGGATACTCGGTCTGCGACCGCTCCGGATATCCGAGGGGGAACCCGCGAACCTTACGATCCTGGATCCCGATGATGAATGGGTCGTCGATGTCAACCGGTTCAAATCGAAATCCAAAAATTCCCCGTTCGACGGGTGGAAATTGAAGGGATGTCCGAAGGGGATTATCAATAACGGATCAATGTATTGGACCGGGAGCTAGTCCACTATCATCGACATTCTATGTCGAAAATTGGACACCGGCGACCGGCAATTCACGCAAATGGGCTTAAATTGGTGAGGCTGTGGATCAGGTATTGGCATGTATTTTGCCCCCTCCCGAGGTGGCTCTGTACGACGTTTTCAGGTGAGTCTGTCGGGTGCGGGAATTGAAGATTGCGAGGTCACCCTGATGCGTGAGATGCTCGACCACCCGGGCGATAGCCCGTTGGTTGACTTTGTTTTATTATTCGACTACTTTATTTGCGAGCTATGCGCTTGAAATTTACCATTCTGTTCTTCATCTGTATTCTCATTTCGCTCACCGCGAATTCCCCGGCGGCAGGTTCGGCCAGACAGGATCCCCGCCCGGGATCCGGCACCGGGGATCCCCAGGATTCGGTGAGTGCCGCCCTTTACCACGTGCTGAAGGATGTCGAGGAGGGGATCATCAACGGTGATGCCAATCTTTTTGCGTCCTCAATAGCACCCCAGATCTATATCAACCTGTCAAACTCCGACGAGGGATATTTCAGTTCAAATCAGTCTTCATTCGTTATTCAGCACTTTCTCTCGGCTTCCCGCCTTGCGACGTTCCACTTTTCCACAATCCGTTCAGACGATTCATCGGCTTATGCCACAGGCGGAGGTACGGTCGTCAGAAGGGGGTTTGCCGAGATTATCCAGGTCTATGTGTCCTTGAAGTATCAGAACGGCGCATGGTTGTTGACGCAATTTAATGTTTACTGATACGGGTGAATCCTATGACCGGCTGGGGACCGCTGGATAGGTTTTCCATGAAGACGATGATACGATGGGGAGGAATTTCCGCCGTTCTGATCCTTCTGGTGTTTGTCGCCGGTTCGGTCTATCAGTCGCACCTCAGCAGCCATTGGTCGGAGATACGCCAGGCCGAAGAAGGGGAGGCCGTACGGGACTTTCAGACCCGCTTTCATGCCTTCGAACAGTCCATCCACCAGTCGCTCGATTCGATCCAGCAACTCCCGGCTTTTCAACTCGCATTCAGTACCGACGATGACAGCGTGCAGGAAGTGATATTTTTCACCAAAATCCTCCCCCAGCTGAGGACGAATCTCTCCCTCGAAATCTACGACGAGGATAAACACCTGATAGGCTGGAACGGCCCCCGCGGCCCGACGTACCGACTGACGAACCTCAGCGACCGGCCCCGTACATTCGTCGCCGATGATCAGATCTATACCTACCTTCTGGTGAGCCATCCGTTGATGTCCGGTCCGAATCTGGTCGGGTATCTTGTGGGGAAGCGCCTCCTGGATGTGGATTATCCGATCAATAACAGGTTCATAAACCGGGAGGCGTTCCAGACGGCGGTCGGCACTAATCTCCCTGCTCCTGATGATTATGATTTTTCCCCGAAAGCCGATGTATCATCTGACCCCCACCGGATATCCGTTGAATTGACAAGTAGCGACGGGGCGAGGCTCGGCTATGCGTATCTCCACAGGGAAGACCTCGATTCAAGACTCCAGCAGGTCGGATCGGATGCACTGTTGATCATCAAGCTGCTTTTGCTGGTGATCATCGTCCTGCTTCTCGTCTGGGTCAGAAAAATATCACACGCCACTCAGTCGCCGTTCATTCGGTTCTTTCTGTGGACGTTTATCCTGTGGGCCTTGCGGTATATTCTGCTGGTCATCAATTTCCCGTCGGAATATTTGCATATCGCGATTTTCGATCCGGTGACCTATGCTTCGACATTCGGCTACGGGCTGGCGAAGTCTCCCGGAGAGCTGTTTCTGACATGCGCCGTCCTTCTTGTGAATGTCGGGGTCGCGATGAGCGTGGGCGTCAAAGATGCGGTTCAACACCTCATCACACGGCTGAAAACCGTGCCTGCAGGAACCTTCGCCTCGTCGGTTCTTCTTGTCGCCACCATGATCCTTTCCGCTGCTCTCCTGCGCGGATTTTTTGCGGTGGTCCGGAGCGCGGTTTTCGATTCAACCATCCGCTTTAATGATCCCTCACTGGTCTTTCCCTCGGTCGAGATGATCGTGATGCTTCTCAGCCTCCTCATGTTCTCGGCGGCGGTCACGGTTGTCGTGATTTTCCTGGGCATGGTCCTCCACAGATCGGCCGGGGTTGTGTTTCCGGCCAACGGATACTCCATCCGCCGCTGGTCGGTTCCGGCCCTTGTCGCAGTCGTGACAGGCGCCCTGTACGGCTTTATCCAGGCAGAACCACTCGTCGAGCCGTGGCAACGGATTGCCTTCCTCCTCGGAATCCTCTTTATCTCCTTCTGGCTCGAGAAGTATGCTCTTCATCCGTCCGAGCCGAAAGTCTTTGCGTCGTTCCTCCTTGTCTATGTTCTTGCACTTCTTCTTCTCGTGCCCGTTCTGAACGCCACCGTACGGGCGTATAATAAGGTCCATATTGAACTCGCGGCGCATGAAACCGCCCAGCCCTCCGGTGCGTGGCAGACGATGATCGTCCAGCAGGCGCTGAAACAGCTCCGGAACGAGGATGCATTCCAGACTCTGACATCGGGCGACAGCGACGATGTCAGCGGTCTCGCATTCAGAACCTGGGCGAAAAGTATACTCGCAAAGGAGGGCTATCTTTGCTCGGTCACCTATATCGACCGGGCCGGCGAGGTTGTGAGCGATTTTCATATCGGGGTTCCCCCGCATCCATCCGGCAGCCACCATGTCATCGTCCCCCTGATCTCCCCGACATTCCACAGGGAGGAGAGGGTTCTGGGCGGCCGGTCAATGATATGGCATACCGGATTTGAATCCCTTATTGACAGCAGCGGCGATACCCTCGGCGGCGTTCTCGTCGAGGTTTCGGGAACCCGTCAGAACATCCTTGAGAGCGAGGTCCCGGAATTTTTAAGGAATTATAGCGGCAACACTATGCCCGTCAGGAATCGCCGGCTGATACTCCTGGAGTATTATGACGGTAAACTGGTTTCCTCATCGGATGATGACGTTCCACTCACGAAGACTCTGCCCGTCGAGATTACCAGCCAGAACAACGGGAAGCCCCGGTGGGTGGATGAACAGCTTGTCGGCCGCCCCTATGAATCGTATTATTCACCCTCAGACCAGGAGGGGGGGAATGCCTGGATCGCCCTGAGCATCCCCAGGCCGACACTCGAGTCGTATTTCTATAGTTACCTGAGATATCTTGTCTTTTTCCTCCTCCTTTTGCTCGTCATTGTCATACTCTGGCAGGTGTATCTGCTGGTGCGACGGGGACCAAGACCCACAAGCTACCGGAAAAAGGTCATGATCGCCTTCTGCGTCGTTTCGATCATCCCCGTCCTGATTCTGGGGTATTATAACAGGCAGGCGACAATCCGCCAGTCGGATGATTCGATAACCAGCAGGCTCGAAGAACAGACGTCCGTCGTCCTGGCGGAACTCCAGCATCAGATCGGAAGTTTGACTCCTGCCACGCTTTCCAGATTCGGCGACGACAGGTGCGCCCAGCTCGCTTCACTGATCAAGACGGACTTCAATATCTACCTCCTTCGCTCATTTTTTGCGAGCAGCAAACCGGAAATATTCCTCGCGGGGGTCCTCGATACACGCCTGAGCGCAGATGCGTACGCGAATATCAATATCCAGCGCCGGAAATTCTTCCTCGAACACCAGCAGATCGGCACACTCCCCTATGTGGTCGGGTACCGCCCCGTCATTGCCGAGGACGGCTCCGTCATCGGCGTGGTTTCGGTCCCGACCCTCTACCGTCAGATTGACATTAATGAGGATCTTACGAGGCGAAATTCGTTCCTTTCGGGTGTCTATACGCTTGCCATCATTCTTTCGATGCTCGTCGCGACGATTTTTGCCAACCAGATTACCTCACCCATCAGGAGATTGACCAACGCGACCCGCCAGATCGGCAGCGGCCGCCTCGACTTCCGCGTACCCCACCAGAGCACCGATGAAATGGGCCAACTGGAACAGGCGTTCGAACAGATGACCGAGAATCTCCGGCGGACTCAGGAGGAAATGATGAGAACCCAGAGGGAGGTTGCATGGCGCGAAATGGCCAAGCAGGTCGCCCATGAAATCAAAAATCCCCTGACCCCCATGAAACTCGCCCTCCAGCACCTCCGGCAGGCGTATGCCGACGGAGTGAAGAATTTTGAGGATCTTTTCCACCAGGTGTCAAACACGCTGCTGGAACAAATCGATACTCTCAACCGGATCGCGTCTGAATTTTCCCATTATGCAAAGATGCCCGAAAGACAACCTCAAGCCTGCGATGTCACCGCGATTCTCAGAGAAGCAATTAATCTCCACCGGCAGAACGAACGGATTACATTTAAGGAGCAATATGATGATGCAAACGCAGCCGTCATAGCCGACAGGGAAGAGCTGCGGAGGGTTTTTATCAATATTGTGAAGAACAGCATTCAGGCGATTCCGGGGGAGGGAAAGATTACCGTGACCTGCAGATCGAAGGACGGAACCGTTGAGGTCAGGATCATGGATACCGGCCTCGGGATACCTCCGGAGGTCTTGAGCAGGATTTTTGAACCGAATTTCTCGACGAAAACCGAGGGTACCGGTCTGGGCCTCGCCATTGTGAAACAGATCATCGACGAGAGCCATGGTACAATACGTGTCACTAGTGAACCTGGCCGGGGGACATCGGTGACGATTAATCTGCCGAAAGCCGGTGTAGTGGTATGACACGACCGCATGATCCACAGGGCGACAGGTTCGTACCGTCCGAATTACTCGTGCGCCGGGATGGGATAACGATTCTGCAGCCCAAAATCTTCTCGCAGAGGTCTGAAATCGTCTGCGCCGTATCAACGAAGCTGAACGCCCACCATCTATCCCCGTCCGGGATGAACATTAGCTATAAGGTGGGCGATGACCCTTCGGTTGTACGCCGGAACCGGGAAGCCTTTTTCTCAGTTTTGATGATCGATGAGCGGGATCTTGCGATTCCCTCACAGGTGCACGGTGACAGGATTGAGCAGGTCGATCATCCCGGGAAATTTGATGGCTGTGATGCGATGATCACGGACAAAGAGGGGGTCGTTCTGTCGGTGACGATCGCCGATTGTGTCCCCGTCATACTCTATGATCCGGCGGCGAAGTTGGTCGCTGCGGTTCACTCCGGCTGGCGGGGATGCCAGGTCAAAGTACTGGAGAAGACAATGGAAAGACTTGAGACCAGCTATCATTCCAGACCGGAAAACCTGCTCGCCTATATCGGCCCGTCCGCAGGGGCATGCTGTTATGAAGTCGGTGAGGAGGTCGCACGCGAGTTTTCAGCCGAGTACCTTTCAGGCACGCATACTCAGCCACACCTCGACCTGCGTGCGATCAACAGGGACGTGCTCCTGCGCAGGGGTGTCCCACCCGCAAATCTTGAAATATCGAAATATTGCACGATATGCAATCCCGGTCTTTTTCATTCGCACAGACGGGACGGCAAAGCTTCCGGAAGAATGATGGCAGTGATCGGCCGTCGGCCGCCTCCCGTGATGGGTGATACGTAGCATTGTTTTTCGGAGCAGAAAGTCGTAAATTCACAGATGGCAAAATCAGGAGAAACACCGTAATGTGTGGGATTGTAGGTTATATTGGCCCGAAAAATTCTGTCCCGATACTTTTGGAAGGTCTGGAGAGGCTTGAATACCGCGGATATGACTCAGCCGGGATAGCCCTCATATCAGATCATCATCTCACGGTGAACAAGATCGCAGGTAAGGTCAAGGACCTGGTGAACCTCGTGGGGAAGTTCAACCTTTCCTCACACCTCGGTATTGGACATACCCGGTGGGCTACACACGGGATACCGAGCAACCTTAACGCCCATCCGCACTGGGATTGCAATCAGGAAATCGCGATCATCCATAACGGGATCATCGAGAACTATGCGACCCTGAAGACGAAACTTGTCGCCGACGGCCATACGATTAAGACGGAAACCGATACCGAGATCCTTGTCCATCTCATCGAGGAAATGTATAAACATTCCCACGACCTTTTTACCGCCGTGCGCCAGGCCCTGCTGGAGGTCGAGGGCGCCTACGGCATCCTGGTTATCTCCATCCATGAACCCGATAAGATCATCGCGGCCAGGAAGGGCTCTCCGCTCGTGATCGGCATCGGTGAGGGCGAAAACTTCATCGCGTCCGATGCGGCCGCTCTCGTTGACCATACCCGGCAGGTCGTCTATCTCGAAGACGGCGAAATCGCGAAGATTCAAACGAACTCCTTTACGACAAAAACGATCCACGATGAGGAGACCGTCAAGGAGGTCGAGGAAATTACGTTTGATCTGGAACAGATCGAAAAGGGGGGCTATCCGCACTTCATGCTGAAGGAGATTCACGAACAGCCTGAATCGATCCGGAATGCGTTCCGCGGACGCCTTCTCATGCCCGAGGGGATCGTGAAGCTGGGCGGCCTGGAACGCGTTCTTGACAAACTCTACGCGGCGGATCGTTTTATTATCACTGCCTGTGGTACATCCTGGCATGCGGCGCTGGCCGGAAAATATATGCTGGAACAACTCACCCGCATACCGGTCGAGGTCGATTATGCCTCGGAATTCCGCTACCGCGCGCCCATCGTCCGGAAAAATGATGTCGTCATCGTCATAAGCCAGAGCGGTGAAACAGCCGATACACTTGCTGCACTGCGCGAGGCAAAATCCAAGGGCGCAACCGTCATTGGCATTGTCAACGTCGTCGGTAGCAGCATCGCCAGGGCGACGGATGCCGGCGTTTATATCCATGCCGGACCGGAAATCGGTGTCGCCTCGACGAAGGCGTTCACCTCACAGATCGCCGTCTTGTCACTTATCACACTTCTAATGGCGCGACACCGCGGTTTGCCGAAGGACCATCTGAAACTCCTTGCCGACGATCTCCATTCGCTTCCCGACAAGGTTGAGAGTATCATGAGACAGTCGGAGAATATCAAGGGGATCGCGGAGAGATTTAAACACGTCCAGAACTTCCTCTACCTCGGCCGGGGGAGCAATTTCCCCACGGCTCTTGAGGGAGCACTGAAGCTTAAGGAAATTTCCTACATCCACGCCGAAGGTTATCCTGCCGCCGAGATGAAACATGGCCCCATAGCCCTCATTGATGCCAATATGCCTGTGGTGTTTATCGTCCCCAAAGACGCCATTTACGAGAAGGTGCTCAGTAATATGCAGGAGGTCCGTGCCCGCCGCGGAATTATCATCGCAATCGCTAATGAAGATGATACGGAAATCAATAACCTCGCAGATTATGTCATCCGCGTGCCCCGGACCTATAGCTATTTCGGCCCCATTGTGAATAGTATCCCCCTGCAGCTTCTGGCCTATCATATGGCCGTCGCCCGCGGTTGCGACGTCGACCAACCCCGTAATCTTGCCAAAAGCGTCACCGTCGAGTGACAAATTGATTTTTTCGTAAAAATTTTGCATCTTTGCCGAACCGTGTGCAATGAGGGTTTTGCACCGAACCGGGGCATCGGCAGAACCTTTCGGCATACTATCAATTGAAGAATCATACGTGTTGTGTAAACTCTTCCCGCGGATCCTGAAATTCCGGGCAGTTTGAGGCTTTTGTCGCTTCACCATTCGAATGCACGTTGTAGTCGAATTAGGTTTCTGATATTTTTTAATTGCAAAAAAGGAGGGATTCCTTGGCAACACCTAGACAATCGCATGTGGCAAACTGGGCACTCATACTCGGTGCCTCGAGCGGCTTTGGCGGCGCATGCGCGCTTGAACTTTCGCGGCGCGGGATGAATATCTTCGGCGTCCACCTCGACCGCCAGGCAACGATGCCCGCCGTGGATCATCTGATCAAGGATATCAGGCATACCGGAAGCAAGGCCGTGTTCTATAACATCAATGCGGCGGATGCGATTAAACGGAATGAAACGCTGGATGATATTCAGGAGCAATTCACAAGGGAGCCAGGGCAGAATATCAAGGTCCTTGTCCATTCACTGGCGTTCGGTACGCTGAAGCCCTATATTACCAAAAAACAGGAAGACAGTATCACACAGTCGCAGATAGAAATGACGATCGATGTGATGGCGAACAGCCTTGTCTACTGGGTCCAGGGACTGATGACGCGGAATCTCATGAAGGATGGGGGAAGGATTTTCGGCATGACGAGTTCGGGTGGGCATACCGTATTACCCAACTATGGGGCCGTCTCCGCCGCGAAGGCAGCACTTGAATCCCATATCCGCCAGCTTGCCATGGAACTCGGACCGCACGGTATCACGGCAAATTCCATCATGGCGGGCGTCACCGATACGCCCGCACTCCGTAAAATCCCCGGCTCTACGTATATGCTGCAGATAGCAAAGTTCAAGAACCCCCAGGGACGCGCCACCACGCCAGAGGATGTCGCAAAAGCCATCGCTCTTTTATCCGAAGATGGGGCTTCGTTTATTTCGGGGAATGTCATAGGCGTCGATGCAGGAGAAGATCGTGTCAACTATATCGGCCAGAAGAACCCGACCCAGGTTGATTAGCACTTTCACTTGATTCCAACAAACAAACCCGGTTAGATTATGATAAGCTTTGATTTTACCGAAGAACAGAAAATGCTCAGGGAGATGGTGCGCGATTTCACCAAGACCGAAGTTAAACCCCTTGCTGAAAAAATCGATGAGGAGGAACGGATTCCTCCCGAACTGATCCGGAAACTGGCTGATATCGGCCTTCTTGGTGCTTCGTTCCCCGCTGAATACGGTGGCGGCGGCTTCGGCGAAGTCGGTTATTGCATAATCCAGGAGGAAATCTCCCGGGGCTGCCTGTCCACGGCGACCTTCCTCGGCGCTCACCAGTCAATAGGTGCTAACGCGATTTATATCGGCGGATCTGAGGAGTTGAAGCGGAAATACCTCGTCCCCCTGGCCGAGGGCAAGAAGATCGGAGCCTTCGCCCTGACAGAAGTTTTGGCCGGTTCGGATTCATTCAATCTCCGCACAAAGGCTGTCCGCGACGGGGACGACTGGGTCATTAACGGAGAAAAGATGTGGATCACAAACGGCTGCATAGCCGATGTCGTTTCAACCTTCGCCCGCACCGAACGCGGTATTACGGGATTTGTCGTCGAAACCACAACACCCGGTTTTGTCGCCGGACCTCCTGAAAAGAAAATGGGCATCCGCGGAAGTGTCACTTCCCCGATTACACTCGAGAATGTCCGGGTGCCGAAGGAAAACATCATCGGCGACGACGGCCGCGGGTTTCTCATAGCCATGAAAACACTCGATGCTGGCCGACTTGGCCTCGGAGCCGCATGCGTCGGAGCGGGGAAGGAACTCCTCGAACTTTCCACAAAATATGCAAAAGAACGAAAGCAATTCGACGTCTCGATATCACAGTTCGAGGCCATTCAGTTCATGCTTGCGGATATGGCGATGACTCTCTATGCCATGGAATCAACGGTCTACCGCACTGCGGCGGCCTATGACGCCGGAAAGCCGATATCACGCCAGTCGGCCTCTGTGAAATTATTCTGCTCCGAAGGACTCGATAAGATCGTCGATATGGCGGTCCAGATCCATGGCGGAATGGGGTATTCCAGAGAAATGCCGATTGAGCGTTATTACCGGGATTCAAGAATTAACCGGATTTTCGAGGGTACGAACGAAATACAGAGGGTCGTCATCGCCCGCGAAGTCCTGAAGAAAAACGGTGTGGTCTGAGCTGTAAGAGTTCCTGACGAACTCTGTCACCAGTTACCATTCAACGGGCAGTTGTCGCGTTAACGAGACATGGCGGCGGGAGGTAGTCCCGTATTTTCAGCGATCTTAAATTACTTCAACATTGATTTTTCTTGCTGAGTTTTGTATATTTCTTGCCAAATTATCCAACCGCCCAACCTAATTTTTCCGATCAGCAAGTTGCGGCAGGAAGATCCACAACAGCTGAAGAGGTGATCCAATGGCTCAAAAACCAAAGAAAAAGTCGAGCGGTGCCAAACGAACCGCAGCAGTACGCACCGAACCGAAACAGTTCTCGCTCGGGGAACTTGTACGTGAATTGAACTCCTTTAACGTCGATAATTACTGGGATTTGGGGAGGTTTTTGGTCGATAAGGTTATGCCCGTGGCGAGAAAAGCGGGCATGTTCGAGGATCAGGTCCTGAAAATGATATCCTCCCATCCTGGTGTGAAATTTCCTTATTCGATGCTGAAACAGTGCCAGCAGTACTATACCTACTATCCCGACGTCAAGAAACGGTCGCTCCCAGAGGTGTTCTATTTTGATCTGGCAACGAAGGTCGACGAAACACGGCGCAGGGATCAGTATGAGAAAATGGCCGTCGATCACAGCTGGACGATTTCCGATCTGCGGAAAAGAATTCATGACGACGACATGGCCAGACGGATCGATGAACGGACAAAATACGGGTTCGACCTCAGGGATAGAAACGTCTGGACATTTGAAACCCCTGATCCCCGTTTCGGGAAATCGAATTTTAAGGGGCGGATCCCGGGTCAGATTGTCGCAAATGCTCTTTATTATTACACGAAAACGGGTGACTATGTCGTGGATCCGTTCGCAGGGAGCGGGACATTGGGTGACGTTGTCGACACGGTTTCGTACTTTCATGATCGAAAATATAAGCTGTTTGATATGGAACCGAGCGATGATCGGATCGTCCGCAATAACATTCTGAATACCGGAATTCCCGAACAGACCGGAACTGTGGATTACATATTCCTTGATCCCCCGGCAGATTTCATGCAGAAAGATACCATGACGCATTTCGACGTTGGTATGGATGCACTTAAAGCGGATTTTCAGCTGAAGTTCAAGGGGATATTCCGGGAATGTGCAAGAATTCTGAAACAGGGAGGAAAGGTATCTGTTGTTGTCGAACCGGCCTTCGCTGTCTCGGAATTCATCGACTATCCGAGCGAGGTCGTCCAGATTTTCCGCGACATGGGATTTAAGCCTGTCGGCAAGGTTTATTTGCCCCGCAGATCAAGCGAGTCAACTTCACGAACGGGACAGGGCATCGCGGAAATGCGGGGAATTAGAATTCTGAGTTCGGATTGCAGGGAACTGCTGACCTTTCAGAAAATGTAATATCGTTCGCGATGTGAAATTTTTATCGCGATTGGACAGGTAGCTCAGTCGGTAGAGCAACGGCCTGAAAAGCCGTGTGTCGCCAGTTCGATTCTGGCCCTGTCCACA
>JAWOKN010000219.1:0-5412 GCA_033854175.1 Bacteroidota bacterium
TATAGGCGGCGACAGCCATTGCGAGATAGGCCAGAAACGTGGCCCAGGCCGCGCCGATCATCCCCATGGGCGGAATAAGGAGGTAATTGGCGATAATATTGACGACGGCGCCGACAATGGTGATAAAAGGAAGATAGGCGGTCTTTTTTTCGATATAGATCCCCGCCGAGACGTTCGTATAAATCCCGAGAAAAAGATAACCAGCCAAAACGATCGGGACAAGCGGCAGGCCGGGCCAATAGCTGGGGTGGATGAGGTGCCGGCCGAAAAGGCTGATTTTGACGACATCGTCAATAAACAGTGTCAGGATGAGAAAAACAGCCGACATGATGAGAACGAGGTACGTAAGGACCCGGGCAAAAATGGTCTTTGCATTTTCCTCCTGTGCCGCTGCAAAATAAAACGGCCGCCACGCATAATCGTACATCTGGACGATCAGCATCATGAAAATGCCGAGCCTGTAGTTGGCCTGATAGATGCCGACGGTGGCATCATCGGTTAACGATCTGAGGATGGGCCTATCGATCACCTGGACGGCCATAGCGGAAAGACCCGCCGGGATCGATGGAAGGCCGAACTTCAGCAATGCGCGCAGAAGCTCCGGTTTGCCGCCTGGCTCGATATGCCTCAGGATCGTGGGAAGGAGGGCAAGGAACGTTACAACGGAGGCCGCGAGGCCGCTGATAAATATGCCGACGACCCCGAGGTGAAAAACCACCAGAAGGAGGATATTCATGACCACATTGACGACAATATTCAGCACCTTCAGGGCGGCAAAATGTTTCGCCCGGTGTTCCATCCTCAGAGCTGCGAAAGGAATGATGCTGAGGGTATCAAAGGCCAGCATCCCGATGGAATAGAGAAGGATGACCGATTCATCCGGGGGGACCTTCAGCACCCCGCCGAGATAATCCTTCAGGAGGAAAAGAAGGATGGAAAAGCAGATTGTGGTCGAGAGCAGAGAAACAAACGACCTGCTGAAATTCTGTTTAACGGTTCCGAGCTCGCGTGTGGATGCATACTTAAAAAACGCCGATTCCATGCCATAGGCATAAATCACGTTGACGAAGGCGATGATGGAATAGACATAGGTAACGATGCCGTACTCGCCCGGCTGGAGGACATTGGTATAAAAAGGGACAAGGAGGAAATTGAGGAAGCGGCCGATGACGGTGCTTGTTCCGTAGATCGCGGTCTCGCTACCGAGTCGCTTCAGTTGCTGGAGCATCAGGCGTGGGCGGGAGTGATTTTCATCGAAATATCGAGAGCCATGACCGAATGCGTGAGGGCCCCGACCGAGATAAGATCCACGCCGGTTTCTGCTATTGCACGGACATTCGCCAGGGTGACATTGCCCGATGCCTCCACTTCGACGGCATGGTTAATCATCGCCACCGCCTTTTTCATATTTTCAATAGAAAAATTATCAAGCATAATCCGATCGATCCCCTTAAGGTTGGCAGCTTCCCGCACCTCATCAAGGGATTTCGTCTCAACCTCGATTTTCAGGTCAAGGTGCTTTTCGGACAGGAGCCGGCGGCAGCTCCCGACGGCGTTGGTGATCCCTCCTGCGGCCGAGATATGGTTATCCTTTATCAGGATCATGTCATCGAGACCGAAACGGTGGTTGACACCGCCGCCCAACGCGACCGCCCGTTTATCGAGTAATCTGAGCCCGGGGGCGGTTTTGCGTGTATCGGTTATCTTCGCCCGGGTACCCTGGACAGCGTCAACGAACCTGCGTGTAAGTGTTGCGATACCGCTCATGCGCTGGAGAAAATTCAACGCGGTTCTCTCCCCTTTCAGCATCCCCTGGACCGGTCCCCGGACCCGGGCAAACACGCTGCCGGCGTCAACCACGTTACCATCAATAATCCCCTTCTCGAGACGGAGGTCGGGATCGACGAGGTGAAAGACAAGTCCGGCAACATGAAGTCCGGCAATGACGCCGTGTTCCTTGGCAATAAAGGAGGCCTCACCCGGCAAATCCGCTGGAACAACCGCATCTGTGGTAAGATCTCCCATGCCGACATCCTCAAGGAGAGCCTCTTCGACGATGCGGGTCACACGGCTGTCGAATTCAGTTTCCAAGGGAGGCGTATCGTGGATACTGCTCACAGGGAAATTCCGCGGAAGGAGATCATTTTGCGTTTCCTCTTTTCATGGCGATATCGAACAGACGGAGAAACTCATCCGGCGCGCGGGCGGGTTTTCCCGTTGCGGTTCTGACAAAGCCGTGGATCGTATAGCCATCCATGATAACATCCGGCTGACCGTCGATCCGCACCTCATACTCGATGCGGATCTTCACCAGCGGCCGATCCTTCAGGATCGTCTTCACGACGAGGAGGTCATCATAGCGGGCCGATTTCATATACCTGGCGCGGGCCTCGACAACGGGAAGATAATATCCCATCCCTTCTATCTCGGGGTAGGGCATTCCGATATCCCTGAGTAGGTCGGAGCGGCCCTGCTCAAAGTACTCAAAATACCTCCCGTAGTATGCGAACCTCATCTGGTCGGTATCCGCATACCGCACGCGAATTTTTGTTTCGGATGTAAACATTGCAGTCAGGGAATGATCCGGTTCAACACCGATGACGGGAAAGGGGGTAATGGGATCATTCCTCATACTCCCCCATTTTGGCGAACTTTTCTATACGGTGTTCGATCAGTTTCTGGGTTTTGACCTTGCTCAGCTTTTTGAGCTCCTCGAGGAGGATGCCTTTGAGAATATCCGCGGCCTCCTTCGGATTCCGGTGGGCGCCGCCGAGCGGTTCCGGGATAATGCGGTCGATAATACCCTGTGCAAGGAGGTCCGGTGCGGTGAGTTTCAGCGCCTCCGCGGCCTGTTCCTTATAGTTCCAGCTGCGCCAGAGGATACTCGAGCACGATTCGGGTGAGATGACCGAATACCATGTATTTTCCATCATCAGGACCCGGTCGCCGATGCCGATGCCGAGAGCGCCGCCCGAGGCCCCCTCGCCGATAATGGCGACGATCATGGGTACGGGGAGGTGTGACATTTCGAAGAGATTTCTGGCGATGGCCTCGGCCTGGCCGCGTTCCTCCGCCTCGATGCCGGGGAATGCGCCGGGTGTATCCAGGAGCGTAACAATCGGCCTGCCGAATTTTGCGGCGAGTTTCATCAGCCTGAGCGCCTTGCGGTACCCCTCGGGATTCGGCATGCCGAAATTCCGGTAGAGGTTCGATTTCGTATCCCGGCCTTTCTGGTGACCGATAATCATGACAATATTCTTATCGATGCGGCCGAACCCGCCCACAATGGCCTTATCGTCGCGGAACTGCCGGTCGCCGTGAAGTTCGATAAAGTCGGTGACAATCATCGAGATATAGTCGAGAGTATAGGGGCGGTCGGGATGGCGGGCCAACTGGACCTTCTGCCAGCGAGTGAGGCCGGTATAGACGGTTTTCCGGAGCTGCTGGACTTTCTCCTCGAGGTTGCGGATTTCATCTTCGATATCGAGCGAGTCGGAATACTTCTTCATCTCCTCGATTTTCTGCTCAAGCTCGACAATTGGTTTTTCAAATTCCAGAACAGTTTTCGGCATTCGTTATCAACGTTTCATGAACAGGAGAGCGGATTTCAACAAAATTTCGATATCCAGCACAAACGACTGGTTCTTGGCGTAATAGAGATTATACTTTTCGATTTCTTCAGGTGTCAGGTCATCGCGGTACTTAATCTGGACAAGGCCCGTAAGGCCCGGTTTGCCGAGATAGGTCTGCGATCCCGACCCATTTTTCTCGCCGGGCGGCACCTGCGGACCGACGAAGCTCCTTCTCCCGCGGACAACATCGGGGATAAGGAGGATCTTTTCCTCGAGCGGGCTGATCCGGTTACCCGTCCGCTTCTCCAGGGCGATAATCGGGTAGATCGAAACAAGGAGGATCGTACTGCCGACGGCATCGAAGAGGCGTTTAAAAATCCGGTTCGCGAAACGGTTGATATTGTATTCAATTTCAACGAGCGGGATATCGCCGAGTTCATCGATATGCGTCTTCCCGATAATCACCTCAAGGCTGCTCGGGACGAGCCGGTAATTCACCGAACGGTGTTTGCTCCGGCTGATGACGGCAAGAATATCGCCGTACTTCAGAAAATCTGCCGCAAAAATCACCTCTGTGGCCCGGTATTCCTCGATAACCTTTCCAATATTATCAATAGTCCCGAGAATTTCAACCCCGCCGACATTTTCGCCGACCCGGGAACGGTCCATTTCGATAAACCCCACGACGTCGTATCCGCCGTCGATATTCGCGCGGAGTTTGCGGAGCACCTCCTGGCCCGACTCCCGTGCCCCGACAATGAGTGTACGCCTGCCGAAGAGGCTCCGATGGCGGTGTTCGGGCGAGCGTCCGAGGGAGCGGGCCACGAGGCGCCAGCCGGGAAGAGCTATGACATTCACGATGCCGGAGATGAGGACGACCATCCTCGAGAAACCGTACTGTTTGAAAAAGTAGGTCAGGGCGGACAGGACGATATAGCCGAGGAGAACCGATCCCGCGGCCCGTGAGATGGAAAGTTTACGGCCGGTATAGACCCCGAGGAAATACATCACCGAAGCAATGACAAGCCACGGAACGACTACGAGTGCGGGATACGCATACGACGGGAATCCCAGAATTTTGCCGAACCAAATCCATTCGCCAACGACCAGTGAGAGATTGATGATAATAAAATCAAGAAAAGCCGCGCGCAAGGGTTTTGCACTTTTCGCCAGAAAGGCGATCACCTCCCGGATCGAGATGCCGAGGGTGATCAGGACATCAAAAAAGAAGCCCCGGTGAAAGTGCTTCCGGGCGAAGATTTTCATCGCCTGATAAAAAACCTTCACCTCATCGATATCCGAACGTTTGACACTCTCGCCCTTATAGTGGATAATCTGCGTCGATGGAACATAGAAAATCTTCCAGCCCGCCTCTTTGATTCTGTAGCACCAGTCGAGATCCTCGCCGTACATAAAAAACTGTTCATCCAGGCCGCCGATGTCCTCATAGACCTTCCTGCGGAGGATCATAAACGATCCGCTCACCGCGTCGACCTCATGCAGCTGAGATGGATCGAGGTAGGTAAGGTTATATTTGCCAAAAAGGCGCGATCCGGGAAAAAGCGCACTCAGGCCCACGATCTTGGAGAATGCAACCCAGGGCCGGGGAAACGTCCGCCGGCAGGCCAGCTGGAGGGATCCGTCAGGATTAAGTATTTTGCATCCGGCAAGGCCGGCATCGGGATTATTCTGGAGAAATTCCGTCATCCGTTTCATCGTATCCTCCTGAACGAGCGTATCCGGGTTCAGGAGAAGGATAAACTCGCCCCGGCACCTGCCGAGGGCAATATTATTTGCCGCGGCGAAACCGATATTCCGGGGGCTGACGATACAGTTGACC
>JAWOKN010000220.1:0-4888 GCA_033854175.1 Bacteroidota bacterium
TTCAGAATTCTCCAGGAGGCCATGACCAATGTCTTGCGTCACGCCAGGGCGACGAAGGTGCGGGTGCAACTCGTAAAGAGCGGTAAGCTTATCGTGATGACGATTCGAGACAACGGTATCGGCATACCCGCCGAACGGATCACAGATTCAAAATCTGTCGGCCTGACCGGCATGCGCGAGAGAGTGTTGCCCTGGGGCGGCAGAGTCGATTTCATCCGTAAATCCGGGAAAGGCACTGAAGTGGTCGTAACTCTACCCGTGAGCCCATGAGTCCACTGTCGAAAATCCGGATTCTTCTCGCAGATGACCACACGATGTTTCGTGAGGGGGTGAAGCAGGTGCTCATGAGTACGGATGGGTTTGAGGTTGTCGGTGAGGCGAGTAATGCGGCACAGGTTCTCGAAAAAGTCAGGCAAACCAGGTGCGACGTCGTCATTCTGGATATCTCCATGCCCGGAAGAGATGGCATTGACGTACTCAAGCAGCTCAAGCAACTGAATCCCCATCTCCAGGTGTTAATCCTCAGCATGTATCCGGAAGACCAGTACGCCTTCCGGGCAATCAAGGCGGGGGCATCAGGCTATCTGACCAAGAACAAGGCCGCGGCCGAGCTGATCGAGGCAATCCGGCGGGTCGCCTCGGGGAGAAAATACATCAGTGCCGACGTTGCGGAGCAACTGGCCATCGATATCGAACGAGACGAGGATAAACCGCTGCATCAGAAACTTTCAGATCGCGAATACCAGGTCATGTGCCTGATCGCATCTGGAAAAGCGGTCGGACAAATCGCGGAGGAGCTTGCGATCAGCGTGAGCAGCGTCAGCACCATGCGGTCGCGCATCCTCAAGAAATTCGGAATGAAATCGAACGCTGAGATAACTCGCTACGCCATCAAACATGATCTCGTGCACTGAAGGGTGCCCCCGCTTCAGCCGTTCCGTTGAATGACCTCAGCCCGTCGGCTCCCCCCGGGTAATACCTCTGTCGCTGTTTCGTTTAAATCCCCCGATTCCCCAATTCTTTGAGGATCCAACGGTTTGAGAATTGGTCTCTAACAGCCGCTGATAATGTTCCCGCGTGAAGAGGCGGTAAACAGGCGGTTTTCCGTTTTCTCACACCGATCAATCCTCGGCGCTTCAAAGATCCCCAGTGATGCCCCTTTTCCCATTCGACGATCGGGCGCATGATTTATGCGTTTTTTCCCTCGCCGATCGAAATTCCGGGAGAATTTTGTCGTGGAAACCACGACAACCGTCTGAAGAAGGAACTACAAGAGAGTTGTAGTCCCCTTGACTAACGATCGTCCTTTGCATCTGTCTTACTAATGTATGAGAGACAGACAAAAACAGACTTTTTATAGAGGTATTCCATCATGAAACTCTTTATCGCAGATGATAATGTCCCATTCCGGACACGCTTGGTCTCCATCCTTGCGGAGATCGAAGGTATTGAGGTTGTCGGCGTGGCCGCGGATGTTCCCGGTGCCATCTCGGCAATCGAGAAGACCAAGCCCGATACGGTCATCCTCGACATCCATATGCCCGGCGGAGACGGCTTTGACGTTCTGAATAAGATCAAATCATCGAGACCCTCCCCGATGGTGATTATGCTGACGGTTGGCCCCCGGAGTGCGTACGAAGCAGTGTCGTTCCTGACGGGTGCCGACTATTTCTTTGAGAAAACCAGCGATTTGAGGAAAATGGGGCGTTTGCTCAAGGCCTTCGCGAAAAAACGGAAGAGCGTTTCTCTTAAGTCATCGTAACAGCGGTTATGAATCGCATTTTTCAAATTTAGAGGAGAATTCATCATGAAAAAAAATCTCATCATCGTAACTGTCGTCGTGCTTGCAATCGCCGCGATGGGGTATATCGGCCTGCTGAAACACGGCTCAGACAAGTACGATTTCAGGTTCGATAAGGTATCCAGTGGCGATCTGTCGGTTTATGTGACCGCCACCGGCACGATCAGCGCCGTGATCAGCGTGGATGTCGGCACTCAGGTCTCGGGCATTATCACAAAGCTGTACGCCGATTTCAACTCCATCGTCAAGGAGGGACAGGTGATTGCTCAGCTCGACACGACGTTCCTCTACCAATCCCTGAAAGACGCCGAAGCGGGAGTGTATAAAGCACAGGCGCAGCTCGACGACAGCAAAAGAAATCTTGCGCGTGAGAAAATCCTGCTGGATAAGAGCCTCGAGTCGCAGCTGAATTACGATGCGGCGCTGACGACAAATGAGTCGAATGAAGCGGCCCTGAAATCGGCCCGGGCGACTCTCGATAGGGCGAAAATAGATCTTGCGTACGCGACCATCATCGCCCCGATCAATGGCGTTGTTGTCAACCGGGCGGTGAATGTGGGGCAGACAGTGGCCTCGAGCTTTTCGTCCCCCACGTTGTTCACGATCGCGAACGACCTGCAGAGAATGCAGGTCCAGACAACGGTGGATGAGTCGGATGTGGGCATGGTCAGCATCGGCCAGCAAGGCACGTTTACGGTCGATGCCTATCCGGATGAGACATTTAACGGAACGGTTTCGCAAATCAGGCTTGCCCCACAGTCCATACAGAACGTCGTCAATTATATCGTGGTCATCGATGTCAACAACGACCAGCTGAAGCTGATGCCCGGCATGACAGCCAATGTGAAGATTCTTGTTGCGAGCGCAAAAAATGTCATGAAGGTCTCAAATATGGCGCTTCGGTTTCAGCCGCCGGCCGAGATCGTCGACACCACAGGCGCGGGCCCGAGGAACGATGCATTATCAGGCCGAAGCGGGGGAAATGTTGACACCTCGAGGATGGGACAAAACCTTCCCGCTGCCCCCGGTCATGCAGCTTCCGGTCCAGGCGATCGGAACCAGGTCGGTCAGAACACCGGAAGCGGGAAATTCCAGGCTCTCGAAGGCGATGTGAAACGCTATCAGAGGATCAAAGATTCCATTCAGGCCGCTCACGGCGGTGTGTTGAGTCAGGAAGAGCTCAGGGCCGAATTGCGGAAGAGATTCGCAAGCCAAACGTCGTCAGGCTATACATCTTCTGTCGTGAAAACACCGAAGCCGAATACGTCGGGAAATGCAGCGAACTTCGGCATCATCTCGACGTTCCCCGAATATCAGAAGAGTGCGTATGTCCCTTCACACCAATCGGGAAAGGGCCGGGTCTGGATCCTGAAGTCGGGCGGCTCTCTTACCCAGGTCTTTGTCCGGACAGGATTGAACGACGGCCGATATACCGAAATCACCTCGCCGAAGCTGAAACCCGGAGATCAAATTGTTCTCGGCGCTACTCCCCATAATGATTCGGGATCCGGAGCGGCTTCGAACCCGCTCGCCAGCCAGGGTCAGGGGAGGCCGATGGGAGGTTTGCGATGAAACAGGAACTCGTACTTCCGCCCGTAGGCATGGATGGATCACTCATCCAGATTGATCACCTGACCAAGGTCTATCAATTGGGTGAAGTGGACGTTCACGCACTTCGCGGAGTGTCGCTTCAGGTCTCGAAGGGGGAGTTTGTCGCCATCATGGGCGCGTCCGGCTCGGGCAAGTCGACCTTCATGAATATTCTCGGATGCCTCGATAAGCCCACGAAGGGGACGTATATCCTCGAAGGGATCGACGTCGGGAAGCTCTCCAGGGACGAACTCGCCGCGATACGCAATGAGAAAATCGGATTCGTCTTTCAGGGATTCAACCTTCTCTCACGGACGTCGGCTATCGAGAACGTTGAACTCCCGATGTTCTATCGTTCAATTTCCCATAAGCTACGAAAAACGAAGGCGATGGAGGCGCTCGAGAAAGTAGGCCTCGGGGAGCGCAGCCATCACTACCCCAATCAGCTTTCGGGTGGTCAACAGCAGCGCGTCGCGATCGCCAGGTCGCTCGTGAACGACCCGAGTATCATTCTGGCCGACGAACCGACGGGGAATCTGGACAGCAGAACGAGCGTCGAGGTCATGGAAATTTTCCAGGGATTGAATAGCCATGGAATTACCATTATCCTTGTCACCCACGAACCGGATATTGCCTCGTTCGCCAAACGACAGATCGTCTTTCGGGACGGTAAAATAAAATCGGACAGGCTCAATGGCAGTCAAAGGATGGCATCCGATGTAATCAAAGAAATGCCACTTATTGATGAGGAGGAGGAGGTTGTTCTCGTATGAAACTACTGAACGTTATCCTTTCGGCATTCCGTGCGCTGCAGCGCAATAAGATGAGATCGTTTCTGACGATGCTCGGAATTATTATCGGCGTGGGGGCCGTCATCGCCATGCTTGCGATTGGCCAGGGCGCGGAATATTCAGTCAAGGAGCAAATTGCAACGCTGGGGACCAATGTGCTCATGGTTTATCCGGGCGCCCAGCAGCAAGGAGGCATCAGTACGGGCGCGGGGGCGGCAGTCACCCTTACTGAAGATGATGCGACCGCAATCGTCAGGGAATGTCCGGCGGTGCAATACATCTCTCCCGGTTCGATGGCGGGAGGCCAGGTGATTGCGGGGAATTTGAACTGGTCGACTCTCATTCAGGGGGTGGGCGTCGATTATCTGGATATCCGGCAGTGGCCTCTCGGGTACGGTGAATTTTTCACCGATCAGGATATTAAAGCCGCGGGGAAGGTCTGTGTGCTCGGACAGACTGTTGCCGATAATCTTTTCCCCGAGACGAGCCCGGTCGATCAAACGGTCAGGATCCGTAATGTTCCCTTCAAAGTCGTGGGTGTCCTCTCGCGAAAGGGGCAAAACGCCATGGGACAGGATCAGGACGACGTTATTCTTGCACCCTATACAACCGTCATCCAGAGACTCAGCCACTTCACCAACCTTCGCTACATTCTCGTTTCGGCGTCGAGTCTGAACAATATACCCGTAGCGCAATCGCAGATCAC
>JAWOKN010000221.1:0-4030 GCA_033854175.1 Bacteroidota bacterium
GTCGCTTTCCATTCGAGCCGATCACACGCATCTTTTCATCTACACCGTTGGCTGAGAGACTGAGAAGCGTTTGCCCTGGAAGATGCCCTTTCGGGTCCGCACCAGCGAGTACAAGAAACCGAATTGCTCGATTCGTGATCGTGTTCTTGATTATCTTGTCAATGCCGATGTTCTCAGTTTCGGTTTTGCCGACAATGCAAACCTCTTCCGGTCGGATTGCTGCAAGGCTGTCGCTCAAATCGGGACTTCCAAGCGTGGAGATTGCAACCGGACAATCTCCGTCTTCACAGAGGACCTTGTACTCTCCGGCAACCGGAGGCCAACGTTGTTCCTTAACTTCAAAGGCACAACTCAGCGCATCTTTGGAGGCTACTTCAGGATACGCTTCATTGAATAGATTCATCGCCACTGCTGGAAAACAATACTGGCAACCGAGGCAAGCATATTTGATTGGCTCCATTTCGGTTTGCCAGATCGCAATGTTTCCATCTAAGCCGTCCGCCGAGCGAGCTTCTACACTTTTGAGAGCTTTGTGAAGTGTTTGAAGTGTTTCTTTCATACATCCACACTTCCGACACTTGGCGAGCGCCATCCCGTCACGAAGCTCAGCTTCAATTTTCTCAAGCGGCTTTGCTTCTATGTCGGTTTGCATTCTTCCTCTCCTTCACAATCCCGACAAGTCGGGGCTTCGGAAACAGACTTCCGTTCCATCCAAATATATCCAACACCGATCGAAGCAAGTGTAAGGGCAAACGTCAATGGTTTGGCAAATCCTAAGAAGGATGATCCAAACAGTGTCATATATACAGCAAGCATCGGCGAACCGCAGCATCCAAGCAGGAAGCATCCCGCGACATAGAGAGCTCCTGTCAATGTTATGCCACCAACGAGTCCGGCAAATCCTTTCTTGCGGGTCTCAAGAAATCTCAGCAGTGCAAACACGGAGAATCCAATTGCAAGGGCATACGAGGCTCCGATCAGATATTCGGAACGTTCAACATAAAGGCGCAAGTAGTTCGTCTCATTGGTCACCGCCCAACGTTCAGCGATTCTTTTACCTTGCACCGCGAAGTACGAACTGTGCAGTATCAAAACTACCACGAACGCAGTCAAGGACAGGATAATCTTCTTCCTCACTTCGCTTTGATCTCCTGAGCGATGAAGACGTATTTTTCCTGCTCCGTTTTCTTTACCTCACCGTAAGCAATCACGTTTGTTCCTTCTTTCGGCGGTTGTCCACTGAACTTCACAGGCATTTCTATGCAAGCGTCTTCGCAACCTAATGTGAACGCCAAGTTCTTCTCGTCAATTTTCGCAATTGTGCCTTTCACGCCAATGAAGCCTTCGAACTTCTCAGGGCTATTCATGACCTCATCAACATCTATAATTCTTGCTTTGCTTGCTTTCGCCTCTGTTTCGGATTTCTCTGATGATCTGGAAGTCAACCAATGCACTCCCCATCCTCCGCCGATGAGGATGAGGGCAATTGCTATGATGCCCAATGATTTCTTCTCCATTCACTTTCTCCTTTTCCTTATCTGGTGCAATCCGTCCAGTACTTGTGTTAATGTTAACTTTGGAAAATCTCTTTTTAGCGTATCAACAAGATCGCAGTATTGGCAGGAGCCGGGGCAACTCTCCAATTCCTCGACAATCCGTTCAGCAAGTTCAAGGCGATGCTCTGTTTCGAACGTTTCAACAATTGATTTCTGGAATGCGGACTCGACCGAGCGCAACTGTACAAAGATTTCCGAGGAGTCCTTCCCCTCCGAAATCATCTTGTTGACTGCTGCCAGTTGTCCTGTCACGTATTTGATTCGTTTGCTTAGTTCCTTTTTCTGCTTTGAATTCATCTCATTTAATGTAACACCGATGGGTAGGGGTTTGTCAAGTCCAATGTACAAAATTTCTCGGAGACGACGTGCCGGCATGTAACAAGCGTAGGCACGGCGCTCCGTCATTTGATATAGATGATAGTCGTGGCTCCATTGTTTTTGGCGCGTTTTAGTATGTGCGCTCCGCGGCAGGACAATGAATTGTTTGATAGCGGCTCCGCGCACTATTAGATATCGGCAAAAACGATGGAGCGCTTACCAGACGTCATGTCAAGAGAATATTGGGAAAATCTTTCGCGCACGATTTCTTCCTTGCGCACCGTTCGATTCTGAGTTACCTTGTTGATGGGAGGGATCGGTGCTGCATTGTAACCCCTCCCTTTAAACAACTAATTCTATCACTGAACCAAGGTGTTTCATGACAAGGAATGCGGGCAAACGATCGACGCCACAACAGGATCGCACTCTCCGCGACCTGGCCGATGGTAGCACGCCCACCCGCGTTATCGGGCTGAGACTTGGAAGGACAGAGGATGCCGTGCGTTCGCGGGCCAGCGAGCTCGGTGTATCTCTGAATCCACCCAATCGGCCACCGTATAATCGGCAGAACTGATGGGGTATCCCATCATCAAATAAGAAGGGGGATCGCTTTTCGTAGAGCAATCTCTCTTCGTTTGTCCACTTGTGGCTGTGATTTGCCAGGGCCAACTTGACCGGATTTATCTGCACATCAAAGTCTCGGCGGTGAAACACAAAGAACTCGGCGGCAAGGCGGAAAGAGAATCGTCCCAACAAATTCGAGAGCTCGCAGTTGCCGCACGACAAATTCAAATGAAGAGATCTTCGGGAAGAAAGAGAATGTTCCACAATGCGGATATGCAAGCGAAGGACATTCAAACCTTCTGTCGGTTGGATATGGCAGGCGAGGAATCATTAAAAATGGCGATAACTAAACTTGGATTCTCCGCGCGAACCGATAATCGCATTCTGAAAATTGGGCCCGCGATTGCTGACCTGACACATACATCCACCATTCGCCCGGAACATATCCCCGAAGCGATTCAATATCGCAGCCTCGATGGAAGACTGTGGCAGAGTCCACGACGTTAGTATGCGTTCGAGACGGAGAAGCATGCTCGCAATGTCAGAGGATCGATATCGCTGGACATCCGGATAACGGCGCGGTTCGGCGAGGACGAGGAGCACCCCACGCTAAGTGCGTTCTTCTGAGAGAGCCGATGCACTATTCGTTACCCAGAAAATCGAAAGTGTACGATAAGCTGAACAGTAAGTTGAATCTTGCCGTTTGTTGGATACCGTGCACGTTCTGATAAAGTGGAAGTTGGATATACGAAGTGCCCGAAAAGGCGTCACTTGGTTGCAGGCTGATGCCCGGACTCAGGTAGATCCACGCTCCGCCTGTGTTCTCGCGGGGCTCGCCTGTCGAGCCAACATCCGCGAAGTCTTGAATTCTCCCGTTAGCCTGAAGGAGCAGACTTGCGCGTCTTGCGAACTGGTACGAGGTCGCGACATGCGCCAATAAAATATTACCAACTCTATAGTCGTCTTTGCCTCTCCCGTTCACTTGGTACGTTATCCCCACGATTATTGGCAGTGCACTGTAGAGGCCAGAAAGTGTCGGGACAGATAACAACGTTTGTCGAAAATTCACCCCAAGAAATCCGTCATGTGATCCCGTCCCCGGTTGGATTGTCAACTCTGCCTCTTCGCCGTCATTGTTCTTCGCCTCAGTAACCCCGGTCGGAAACTTCACCCCGCCAATGATACTCAAAGATGGCTCAAACTCCTCCGACGGCAAAACAATGGCTACCTGTCCAGAGACGATGACATCCCCAAGCCCGCTGAAGTTCCAGGATTGCCACACGCTCTCCCCGTTTGGGTGATCAATATGGCTATGCTCCCGATGAATGAAAGGGACCTCAACACCAAGCGCGAAGTTGTTCACGATACCAAAATGCAGCTGCAGCACGTTCCTTTCGTTGAGTGTTTGTACCTCGTCGTGATCTTCTGGAATAGCCCCCACGAACGCTTTCGATGAGCCGACGTAAATCTGGTCCTGATTAATATATTCATGAACAATATTCAAACCAACCCACCCCGCTTTCAGGTAATGGTAGTTATTGAGCGGACAAGATGCGCCGCCGCAGCTTGCAACAACTGCGTGTGGCGCTAAA
>JAWOKN010000222.1:0-32508 GCA_033854175.1 Bacteroidota bacterium
CATGGCTGGCGGGACAGGACTGGAATACATCGGTTGGAGTCCCGACGGGATGGAACTACTGGCTGCCGCCCAATGGCGGGAACGACGGCGTGCTGGCGAACGGGTTTGAGAATACCAGGGTCACCAACGAGACGGCCCATTCGGGACAGTATTCGCTGAAGTTCGACCTGCCGGCCGACCGCCAGACCCATGACGCATGGGTCGGTACGAGAAGATACCTGCTGAACGGTCCGACCGTATTCGGATCCACAGCAAAGGGTGCACGAGATATCAGCCAGTTGTCGGATATCAAGGCCGGCGATGTGCTGCGAATCTCCATGTGGATCAAGGGAAGCAACCTGGTCCCCGATTCCGAGGCCGCCTATCCGGGGACCTGGGCCATCGGCGTGACCCCGATCTTCCACACCGGTTATCTGCCGAACGATCCGTACGACGAGATCGGTGGGCACGATTACACCTTTACGCTTCCGAATACGACGTCATTCGACTGGACACAGTTCTATGTCGATGTGACGGTACCGAGTAACCCCGGCGTCAAGGCGCTATCCGTGAGACCCCACGTCTATGCCCGGTTCACCGGAACGGTCTATTATGATGATATCACCGTCCAGGTCATCGGTACCTCAACAGGCGTGAAGGACGATAAAGGCATTCCGAAGACCTTCGAGCTGAGCAACAACTATCCGAATCCTTTCAACCCGACGACGAACATTGAATTCGGGGTTCCGCGTGCGGCTGAAGGATCGATCGCCGTCTATAACATCCTCGGTCAGGAGGTCCGGACGCTTCTTTCCGGCACGCTCTCTCCCGGATATCATACGGTGATCTGGGACGGGCGGGATGCAAACGGAAACAGCGTGAACTCAGGTGTGTATTTCTACCGCCTGAATGTCGGCGCTACCTCCATCGTAAAGAAAATGCTGTTCCTGAAATAACAATGTCCGGCGGGGATACTCACGTCGAGTATCCCCGCCCGTATTTTATCAATCGGATCTTCTATGCTATCGTTGCATGACCGGATCTGTGCCCTTGTGGGTGTGTGTGCAGCCTGTCTGGTTTTTTCGACGATCGTATTTTCCGGGACGACAGGAAAGATCGCCGGCAAGGTCACCGACGCTTCAACCAGGGACCCGCTGGTCGGGGTGAACGTCGTTATTCCCAACACCTCTCTCGGCGCATCGACGGATGTTGACGGGAATTACTTTATCGTCAACCTCCCTCCCGGGAAATACCAGGTGAAGGCATCCGCAGTCGGCTACGCGTCCGTCACCGTCGCCGATATCCTCGTGTCGATCGATCAGACCACGAAGATAGATTTTCAGCTGCAGTCTCAGGCCGTCGAGGTCGGCGCTGTCGAGATCACCGCAACCCGGCCACTCGTCCAGCGCGATCTCACCTCCACAACCTCTACGGTGACGCGTGAACAGATTGCCGCACTTCCCGTCGAGGATGTCCAGGCCCTCGTCAACCTTCAGGCGGGTGTCGTCGACGGGCACTTCCGCGGCGGCCGGAGCGATGAAGTGAAATACCTCGTGGACGGCGTCGAGGTCAATGACGTATTTTCCGGTACATCGACGCTCGAACCGGAGGTCAACAGCATTCAGGAAGTACAGGTAACCAGCGGCACGTTCAACGCCGAGTACGGGGAAGCGCTTTCCGGGATCGTCAATCAGGTCACAAAAGCACCCGGCGATAATTATTCCGGAAGTCTCTCCGCCTACACGGGCGATTATCTCACCACCCGCACCGGTCTCTACAGGGACATCGGCCATATCTCGCCCGCCGATCTCTACAATTTCGAGGGCTCCATCGGCGGACCGGTACCGTCCATCGGACGTGCACTGAAGTTTTATTTCTCGGGACGGCATATCTATGACGACGGATACCTCTATGGCAAACGGGTTTTTAATCCATGGGATTCATCCAATTTTAACGCGACCAATCCCGCGGACTGGCACATCGGCGCGACGGGGGACGGAAAGTATGTTCCGATGAATTACTCGGACCGCTCCACACTCCAGGCAAAACTCGCCATCGGCCTTCCGAATTCGCGTACACTCACACTCCAGGGGCTCTATCAGCAGAATGATTACCGCGTCTACGATCAGGCCTATGTCCTCGACCCCGACGGGGATTATAAATACCACCAGAAGAGCTTCCTCGGAACATTGATGTATACGCATGTCATCAGTAACGCGGCGTTTATCGATTTCCGGGGTTCTGCATTTATTTCCGACTATCATCAGTCCGTCTACGATAATCCCGTCGGTCCCGACGGGATCATCCAGGTCGACCCGCGTTATGTATCGCCCGATTTTGTGTCCCAACAGGGTCTGGGTCCGAACGCGTTCCTCGTCTCGGGCACCCAGAACTGGGATTTCCGGCACCATACAATCACCTGGTCGGGTAAAATCGATCTCACCGACCAGATCAACCAACAGCACCAGATCAAAACCGGCGCCGAAGCACAGTACTATACCCTCCGCTACCAGGATTTTCAGGTGCATGTCGATGCGACCACCAATTTTGTCCCGTCGCTTCCCAAGTACGGGAGCTTCGACTTCAATGTCTATAAAAATCATCCCTACGAGATTGCCGCCTATATCCAGGATAAAATCGAGCTCGACTATCTTGTCCTCAATGCCGGGATCCGGTTCGATTATTTCCAGCCGGACGGGGATGTTCTCATTAACCCGAACAACATTCAGGCCCTCGATAGCCTCTATCCGCCGTTCCCAAGCCAGTACCTCCGGCGGGCGAGCTCAAAATCCCAGGTCAGCCCCCGTATCGGCCTCTCCTACCCGATCACCGACAGGGGAGCGGTCCACATATCCTACGGGCACTTTTTCCAGATGCCGGCCTTCGATTTCCTGTACAAAAATCCAAATTTCCGAATACCCGGCACCGGGAACTTTCCCGATTTTGTCGGCTCGGTCATCGGTAACGCCGACCTCCAGCCACAACGCACGACGATGTATGAAATCGGCCTCCAGCAGGAGATCTTCGAGAATGTCGGGGTCACACTGACAGGCTACTATAAGGATATACGGAATCTCCTCGGTATCGAGAATTTTTATAAGGGGAATGTCAGGAAATTCGGCGAATATATTAATCATGACTACGGCGATGTCAGGGGTATCACCGTATCATTCGAACGCCGCCTCGTCGGCGGCTTCGGCGCGACGATCGACTATACCTTCCAGGTAGCCCAGGGGAGCGCCTCCGATCCGAATGAAGATTTTAACAAGGCCCAGGCAACTCCCCCCATCCCGATCAATCTGTCCCTGGTGCCTCTCAGCTGGGACCGCCGGCATGCGCTCAATTTTACCGTGACCGCAGGATCGCCCCACACGATCCTCGCAAGCCTCATCGGAAAGCTTGGATCCGGCCTTCCCTATACCCCGTCTCTCGAGAATCAGAGGACAGGCCTCGAAAACAGCGCCAATATGCCGACCTATTTCAATGCGGATCTCTATCTTACGAGGGATATCATACTCTTCGATCTTCCCTTTTCATTATTCATCAAGGTGTATAACGTGTTCGATACACCGAGCGAAATCAACGTGTTCACCGATTCAGGCCGCGCGGGTTATACGATCCAACTGACACAGGCCCAGCCCCCCCACGGGGTGAATACCCTTGCGGACTATTTTACAAGGCCTGATTACTATTCCCCGCCCCGCCAGGTGATTCTCGGCGCGACGATATCATTTTGAGGAGTGACAATGGGGTCTCGGACGATCAACATATTTGCCGGCTCGCTTCTCTGCTTCTCCATCATTACCACACTCCCCTCCGCCGCCCAGATCGTGGTCGATAAAAACAAGGGGACCCACTATGAGGCGCGGAAAGGGCTGATGGACGGAAACCTCGTCTCCACCATCTATTATAACTTCGGGGAGATTGCCGATTGGCTGAATGATCCGACACGCAGCGGCGTCTGGCCGAAGGGAACAAATCATACCTATATCGACGGCGTTGCCATTATCGTCCAGGCGGAAACACAGGACCCGCAGGGTAATATCATCCACCCGCTGGAAACGAACTATTATGAGTATACCCGGCATGATCCCGCCACCGGCGTGACCTACGGCTGGTGGCCGCTTCCGAACTATGCGGCAAGGTTCCAGTCCTCACCCGCCCAGAGCACCGAACCCGAAACATGGCCCCCCCACTGGCCCGACCGGCCCCCCGACTGGGATGGCTACTGGGACGGATATTTCGGGAAAAATGTCCAGAATGCCGATCTGGAGAGTTTCTTCGTCTTTGACGACAACGAAGACCGCGATTATATCCTGAACCACCATTTCTACCCCGACAGAGAAGACTCGACACGCGGCGGCCTCGGGATGCAGGTCCGCGGCCGCGGTTTCCAGTGGTCACAGGTCCTGGCCGAGGATGTGATCTTCTGGCTCTATGAGATTACGAACATGGGGACCACCGATTATTCAAAGACCCTCTTTGCTCAGTATGTGGATTGGGGGATAGGCGGACACGACAACTCCTCCAACAACGCGGGGGATTATAACAGCAGCCTGAATCTCTCCTACGCCTGGTCGACAGTCTCCTACGGAAGTCCCGGACACTGGAGCCCCGTCGGCTATTGCGGATACGCGTTCCTGGAGAGCCCCGGCATCCCGGACGATAACAGGGATAATGATCACGACGGTCTGACCGACGAGCGCAGGGACAATCTTGCCAAGGTGTTCATCACCGATCCGAACCAGGATCCCTTCCTGCGCGATGTCCAGACCGATACCAATACGTTCCGCCAGTTTTATGGATACTCCTGGAAGCCTCACTGGGATGCGGATGAAAACTGCAACTGGCGACCCTATACCGATCTCAACCATAACGGGAAATGGGATCCTGGTGAACCGCTCAATGACGACGTCGGTACCGACGGCATCGGTCCCCTCGATGAGGGGTATACCGGACCCGACCCCGACGGGAGCGAGGGGAACGGCAGGCCCGATCAGGGCGAACCGAATTTCGGGATCCTCGACAAGGATGAATCGGACCAGCTCGGCCTGACCGGATTCCTGATCGCCGCAGTCCATACCTATGACCTGAACAACGATGAGCGCGACTGGACCGCCCTCTCGGCACTCCCTCAACCCCATGGTCAGCAGCTGGCAGGCGTCAACCTCGCAAACTATTTTTCAAGCTACATTTTCCACCTCAACGGGCGGGATACCTATTCCATGCGGACCGGCACGACCCAGCAGACCGGAGAAACCGAACGGTTTTCCATGGGGCTGATTTTCGGGCTGAGCGCCGATGACCTGTTTCTGCGGAAAAAAACCGTCCAGCAGATCTATAACGCGAACTACCACTTCGCAAAACCGCCCGATAAACCCACGGTGAAGGCGATCGCCGGCGACCGCCGGGTTACCCTCTACTGGGATAACCGCGCCGAGTTCACCTTTGACGCGTTTTATCAGAAATATAATTTTGAAGGGTACCGCGTCTATCGGAGCACCGAGCCGAATTTCCTCCAGACACAAATCATTACCGATGCGTTCGGCAGACCGACCTACCGCCAACCCATCGCCCAGTTCGATCTCATTGACGGCGTGGAGGGGCTCGCACCCATCGGCATCAACGGCGCCTACTTCTACCTCGGCGACGATTCGGGCCTCCAGCATTCATTCATCGATACCACGGTCGAGAACGGCGTCACCTATTATTACGCGGTCTGCGCGTACGATCAGGGCTTCGTCACCACCAATATCGAGGGGCAGGTTCTGGGGATCCCCCCGAGCGAGACGACAAGCATTATCAAGATCGATGTCAACGGGAATGTCAAAACCGATATCAATACCGCCATCGTCGTTCCCCGGGCACCCGCTGCAGGATACATCCCCCCGAACGTCGCGAGCTATGTCGCGAGCGGACCAGCAACCGGTTCGGTCAGCGTTGACATTCTCGATCCCGATTCGCTCCGCGACGGACATACCTTCAGGCTGGAATTTCAGGACTCGACCGCATTCCACACGAATCCCGATCCCTGGTATCAGCTCGTCGACGTGACCAACGGCGATATCCTCATCCCCGAGCGCCGGATAGCTTCGGTTCCGGAACAGACGTCGGTCGTCCACGGGTTCGTCCTGAATATCACGAACGATTCGACGGTGGCCATCGATCAGGATAAATCGATGTGGACCAAGGGGAATACGAACAATTTCACCCAGGTCGGTTTCGACTCCAGATATGCGGGAGCCTATGGGACCAGGAGGGTAAACTACCCGGCCGATTTCGATGTCACGATCACCAATCCCGGCCAGGGGGATTCATCATTTCCCGCATCAAGCTTCAGCCAGCCCATACCCTCAAATATCATTCTCAGCAATATCACGGAAAATATTCCCCACATGCAGTTCATCTTCCGGGATAACAATAATGACGGTATCTTCAACGCCGGCGACGCCATTTTTATCGTCTGCGGGGACTCGGCGGGGAAGATGGCAACGGATTTTCCGAGTGCCAGGAAGAGCTGGTCGGTCTCGCTTCTCAAGGATACACTGATCCCGGATGCACAGCAGCGGTCCCCCCAGCCGGGGGATGTTTTCCACATCGTGACGAAGAAACCGTTCCGCACGAACGAGTATGTCCAGTTCATCACGACAAAACCACGAATCGATCTCGCCAAGGCATCCTCCGATCTGTCGAAGATCGCCGTCGTCCCGAACCCCTATGTGGGCGCCGCTTCCTGGGAACCTCCCCCGACATCGGTGGGGCGCGGGGACCGGAGGATCTATTTCATCCACCTTCCCCGGCAGTGCACGATCCGCATCTATACCATCAGCGGACACCTCGTCCAGACCCTGTCGCACAGCGGGACTATCGATGACGGACAGGAGTCTTGGGACCTCGTCTCGAAGGACGGAATGGATGTCTCCTTCGGCGTTTATATGTTTCAGGTCGATGCACCGGGTATAGGTACGCATGTCGATAAATTTGCTGTCATAAAATAGGAGACGGCCATGAGAATACACCCCGCTAGATGCCTGACTCTGCCTCTCCTCGTCATCTGTGCAGCCCTGACCGCAATGGCGCAGACAACCAATACCGACGTGTCGAAAACAGGAACGAGCGCGGCCACGTTCCTCGAGATCCCGGTGGGCGCATCGGCAATCGGCATGGGGAGCGCATTTGTGAGCGTCGCCGATGATGCCACCTCCCTCTACTGGAATCCCGCACGCATTACCTCGCAGTCCCAGTACAATTTCGTCGCCGTCCATACAAACTGGGTCGTTGATACGAAGTTCGACTTCGGAGGCCTCATCCTCCCCCTGGGCGAAATCGGTTCGCTCGGAGTCAGCCTCACCATGCTGACGATGGGGGATATGAAGGTCCGGACCGTCGATCAGCCCGAAGGGACAGGCGAGTATTTTACGGCGGGCGATCTTGCCATCGGCCTCACCTATGCCCGCAAGCTCTCGGACAGGTTTTCCGTCGGCTTCACCGGCAAGTTCATCCAGGAGACTATATGGCATGAACAGGCTTCCGCATTCGCCCTGGACGTTGGAACCACCTTCAGGACTGACCTGTTCGGTGGTCTGACGATCGCAGCCGTTCTGATGAATTTCGGAACACCCATGCAGCTCTCGGGCCGCGACACCAGACAGTTCATCAGCGTCGACCCGGCGAATTCCGGCTCGAATTTCCAGATACCGAGCGATATCGAGATGGATTCCTGGTCCCTTCCGCTACTTTTCCAGTTCGGGATCTCCACAAATGTCGTCCGCCAGGAAAACTACCGCTGGACGGTCGCCGCCGATGCCCTCCACCCGAACGATAACTACGAGAGCATGAACCTGGGCACGGAATTTTCCTACCAGGAGAGCATCTTCCTCCGCGGCGGCTACGAGTCCCTGTTTCTGCCCGATGCGGAGGGCGGGGCGTGTTTCGGAGTCGGGGTGAATTCGAAAAACCTTTCGGGCAGTTTCGCCGTGGCGTTTGAGTACGCGTATCGCAGTATGGGCCGCCTCGAGAATACTCATACGTTTTCCATAGGCATCGCGTTCTGATCCGTAATCCGTATGATATGGTTGTGCTCTAGAAAACGAGGGTGCTCTCTTCTGTGGACGGTTCTCCTCATCGTTCTTCTCCCGCGCGCCGCCAAGGACAGCTCCGCCATCGCCGGTGATAAACATCCGCGGGAATATTCGCTCGAAAATCCCAGGTATAACTCCATCATCGTCGCCAGCGTCGGATCCCGCCAGATCACTGCACGGGAATTTTTGCTGAACTATGCCTTCGGCCCGGCATTCCCGAAACGACAGAAGAATTCCAGGGAGGAATTTCTGCAGTACATGATCTATGAGAAACTCATCGCCCTGGACGGCTATCGGCGCCACCTCGATACAACCGAGGATGCCAGACTCTCCCTGGCCGAAATGGAAGGGGACCTCGCGACTGAGGAACTCTATAAAAGGGATGTTCTTGCGAAGGTGAAAATGGGAGAACCGGATATCCGGAAGGGGATGGACCTGGAACACCTCAACTGCCGGGTTCAGTGGATCTTCGCGAAATCGGAAGATGAAATACGGCTCAGGAATACAGCACTCCTGAACGGCCTATCCTGGGATTCCGTCTACCGGTCGCAATTCCAGGATACGAGCGTCAAACCGGACGACCGCTCGATGGAAATGAGCCGCTTCCGCATCGGGTTGAGAAATCCCGACCTGGCACGCGTCCTCGACACCCTTCCCCCCCGGCACCACTCATCGATGATCCGGACACCCGACGGGTTTTATATCGTTTTCCTCTCGGATATTGATCGTATCACCACATTGTCCCAGGACGAGAACGATAAACTCCATGAGGACGTCCGGCGGGCCTTGATGCAGCATCTCGCCGACTCCCTCTCCGACCGGTACGTCCAACGCCTGATGGCCGATCACCGTCCGGTGATCGACAGGAGAACCCTGGATATCCTCCACGTTCATTTCGCGGCCCTGATGCTTCCCAGGGAAAAATTCACTGCCTGGGGTCTTGCCGGGCGGCTCCTCGAGCGATGGGGTCCTGTTGATGCCGTCGACGTCGACCCATCCCTGCCCCTGGTGGAAGGGAAGGGGGTAAGGTTTCTGGCGGGAGATTTTCTGAAATGGTACCGCGCCAGGGAGGAAAATCTCACATTTTCGCTGGAGACCCCTGAGGCCATGTTCGCATCCCTCGAGGGCTATGTCTGGCAGATGGTGCGCGATAAACTCCTTACGGCCCGGGCCTATAAACGCGGGTTTCAACACCTTGCCACCGTGAAGGAACAACTCGCGTGGTGGAAGGATAAGATCGTGTACAATATCGCCAGGGACCAACTGGAGAGATCCCTCGATCCGGACGATGATACACTCAGGTCGTATTACCGGAAGCATCAGCGCGATTTCAGGGATACGAGCGGATCCCTTGTGCCGTTTGATAAGGCCAGGGACGACGTTCTGCGCGCCTGGTATGCGTTTGAAAAACTGAAGATGACCGTCCACCGCGTCCTCACACTGAAGGAGAACTACCGCGTCACCATCCACCAGAAGGCCCTCAACCAGCTTTTTGTCGATACCGAAAATGATCCAAGGGCGATCGATGTCTATGTCGTAAAACCGGGCGGGATCTTTCCGCGACCTGCGTTCCCCACAATCGATTATGAGTGGCAGGCGTGGAATTGATCGCTTCGTATAGGTCCGCTCTTCTGCTTGCCTGTCTGCTCTTCGCTTCGTGCGGAGAGCGGCATGACGCGAATCTATCCTCGCCAGGATCGGTTGAATTGACCTACTGGCCCGCACCGAATATCCAGGAGATTCAACTTGCGGAAAGCCTCGTTACGGTCTGGAACCGGATTCACCCTTCGGTCCATGTCCGGATGCAGCCGATACCGGTGAGCCAGTCGACCGAGGAGGTCCTCCTTGCAGCTATCGCCGGCCATACCACACCCGATGTCTGTTCCAATATCTGGCCGGGGGCCCTCCACGATTATACACAATCGGGCGGTCTAGTCCCCCTTGATTCATTCCCCGACTTCGATTCAGTCGCAAACTCGAGAATGTCTGCTGAATTATTGAAAACGTTCAGATCAAACAACGGGCATTATTATCAGTTTCCCTGGAAAACAAATCCCGTCATGATGTTTTATAACAAACGCCTGTTTCACGCCGCAGGGGTCGATTCCGCCCCCCGCACATATTCGGAATTCTTTGATGACGCACAAAAGATCACACGCGACACCAACGGCGACGGCCAGACCGATGTCTGGATGGGCGAACGGGATATCAGGCCGATCTGGTGGCAGCGGTATTTTGATTTTTATTCGTTCTATATCGCCGCTTCAGGCGGGAAGACCCTCTTCACCTCGGGCAGTGTCTCGTTCGGCGACAGGTACGCCGTCGATGTCCTGGCGTTCTTCCAGAGGTGCTACTCCGGACATTATTTCCCGAGGACGTTTTTCCAGGGGGGAGACCCGTTTCTCCTTGAGAAAAAAGCCACGCACTTTTCAGGCCCCTGGGAGGTCGCAACAATAGAAAAGTTCGCTCCGGGCATGGATTTCGGCGTCGCACCCCTGCCCGTCCCCGATGATCACCAGGGCCCCGTCTATACCTACGGCGATTATAAGAACATTTCCATTTTCAGCACAACCTCACACCCCCGCGAGGCCTGGGAATTTGTGAAATTTCTCGTCTCCCCCGATCACGATCTTCTGCTCCTTGAGATCTGCAACCAGATTCCCGTGCGCAATGACCTTCAGACGAATCCTCTTTTTAATTCATATTTCGGGAAAAATCCGGTTATGACTCACTTTGCCGCCCAGACACCCTATACACGGGGTATGGACGCGGTTCCCGACCTTAAGGAGATTTTCGACGCAATATCCCAGGAGTACGAGATGTGCGCCGTCTATGGGAAGAAGTCCCCCGACGAAGCGGTTCATGACGCCGTCGCCAGAATAACGTCCATTGCGGAATGGAATCAATGAATAAACCGGTCTTGAAAAGTTTGCGCCAGACCAACCGCCAGGGATACCTCTTCGTACTCCCCTATGTGATCTATTTCCTTGCCTTTGTCGCCTATCCGCTCCTTTTTTCGGTCGTCCTGATGTTTAACCGGTGGAATATCGTGACGCCCATGGAGTGGATCGGCTTGAAGAATTTTGTCCGCATGATCCATGATCCGCTTTTCTTCAAGTCGCTGCTGAACACGTTGATGTTCCTCGCTATCCATATACCGCTCCAGATCATCGTCGCCCTTGGCGTTGCCCTCCTCCTGAATTCCCGGATCAGCCTCCGGCCACTGTTCCGCGCAGTCTACTTCATGCCGGTCGTGGTCTCGGGCGTCGTCGTGACGATCCTCTGGCAGCAGCTCTATTCGTATGATTATGGAGTCCTCAACGCCGTCATTACGGGCGTGGGCCTGCCAAGGATCCCCTGGCTGATCGACGCCAATTACGCAATGCCGTCAATCGCCATCATGGCGACGTGGAAGAATGTGGGGATCTATATCGTCCTTTTCCTGGTCGGCCTCCAGAATATCCCGTCGGAGCTGTATGAGGCGGCCTCGCTCGACGGCGCATCGACTGTCAAAAAGTTCTTTCATGTGACACTCCCCATGCTGAATCCGACTATCATCGCCATCATCGTCCTTTCGACGATAGGAGGGTTCTCGCTTTTCATCGAGCCGTATGTCCTCACGGGCGGGGGACCGATGCAGAGCACACTCTCCACGATGCTCTATATCTATAACCAGGCCTTTTATTTTGATCATATGGGATATGCGGCAACACTCGGCATCGTCTTCGCCGTGATTATCCTGAGCGTGGTTGCCATTCAGCGAAAGGTGATAGAGGCTGAAGTATGACGAAAAAGGCCGTACGGTATCTTCTCCTCCTTGCAGGTGTCGTCGTATTCGGGTATCCGTTTGCCTGGATGATCGTCGGTTCATTCAAACCTGAAATGGAAATCCCGAGCCTGAAACTCTGGTCCTCCCTGATGTCCCTCAACAGCTACCATCTGGTTTTTACGAAGATCCCTATTGCCAGGGCGTTCTGCAACAGCGTCCTGGTCTCACTTTCGGTCACCACAAGCGTCGTGGTGCTCGGATCGATGGTCGGATATGCCCTTGCGAAACTGAATTTCGCGGGGAAGGGACTCCTCTATATCCTGATACTCTTCACGATGATGATACCGTTCCAAATCACGCTGATTCCCCAATATGTGCTGATGGTGAAACTGGGATGGACCGATACCTACCTCTCCCTCATCGTACCGTCGATGCTGAGCGGCCTGAGCATCATCCTCTTCCGGCAGTTTTTCACGAGCGTCCCCCAGGCCCTCATTGACGCCGCAAGGATCGATGGATGCTCTGAAATCCAGATTTTGTTCCGCCTCATCTGGCCCCTCTCAAAACCGGTGATTATCACGGTCGCCATACTGACGTTTATGGCAAGCTGGAATGATGTCCTCTGGCCCCTCATCGTCGTCCGGGACCGGTCACTTATGACCATGCCCCAGCTTGTCACGATTTTCGTCATAGGCGGCGAGGCGGAATCCCAGCTTGGATCGCTTCTTGCCGCCGCAACACTCCTTGCAATGCCCGTCATTCTCGCCTACGCCTTCTTCCAGAGATATTTTATTGAATCTATGGCTTCATCAGGGATAAAAGGATAGCGAGGACCTTCAAGAGATGATTTATCCCCATTACCGTTATCCCGTTGAAAAGCTCTTCACAGGCTGCAGCCTGGGGAACTATTACCTCTTTGCCCGCTTCGATGCAGAAACCAATCTGCGGGGGATCTGGTGCGCCGATGATAATCAGTTCTTTGCCGGCGATTTGATCACGGATATTGTTGCCGACGGCGTACCCCTCAGGGCCGCAACGACTGATTTTTATCCCGAATCGCAACAAACGACCTATTCCCGGCACGGAGTTTCCGTTGTTAAAAAGGCGTTCCTCCCGTACTATCTCGAGGATGAAGCCGATGACCACCGCGAGGAAATGCATGCACTTGTCTGCCTCTTCCGGATCAGCAATACATCCCAAAGGATCGTATCGATAAACCTCCTCCACCGACTGGTCGTGCCTGCCGTTGAATCCCCTCTCTTTACAAAACAGCCTCCCGTGGAGATACTCCAGAAACGGTTCCGGTATGCGCTTTTTGACCGGTCGTGCGAGATCCTTACCCAGGGCGCTGAGAACGAAGCGCGGATCATCAGTTCTCCCGCCGGATGGAAGGATTGCGAATTCAAGGATCTCTCGGTCTTTTTCAGGCACGAACTGACCCTGAATCCCGGGGCCGAGGAGACGATCCCGCTTATCCTTGCCGTGTCCGGTGACGGCATCGAACAGGCCAGACGCGTCGTGCAACGCGTGGAAAGTTCACCGTCCACGTCTGAGAACAGTGCCGCCGGTTACCGGAAACTCCTCGCCCGTTCGGAAATTGTGACCCCTGATCCCGTTATCAACCGCGGGTTGCAGTGGGCCAAGGTGAACTCCGCCCGTGTCCAACACCGCTACCGAATCGGCGACGCGTTTACGAACGATCCCCCACAGGATATCATCGTCATCAGGGATCTGGCCTGGTTTGCACTGGGATCGGATTATCTCACACCCTCGTTTTCACGCCGCCTCCTTGAACTCGGCGCCCGCTATGGATTTCATGAGGGGGGAAAGCTTACCGAATACCTGCACGCGAACGAACCGGTTCCCCAGAAGCATGATTATCACCTGAATATCAACGACGATACACCGCTGTTTGTCTATGCCCTCTATCATCATGCAGCCGCGGCCGGGAGCGAGGATACCTGGAAAATTTACTATCCCCCCATGCGCCAGGCGGCCGAATGGATAATTTCCCAGATCCATGACGGACTCGTACGCTGTATGGCGGAAGGTACCCAGGTGTGGGGGATATGCGGCTGGAGGAATATGATCGACGACTATACGCTTTCCGGTGCGGTGACAGAGGTGAATGCGGAATGCTATCATGCACTTTCGTGTACTGCCGATACCGCCCGGCGTCTCGGCCTGGATGATGATGCCCTCCGGTATTCCTCCCAGGCGGATCTTCTGAAATCATCGATAAATTCGAAACTCGTCTCTGAAAAGACCGGGCTTTATCTCCTGAATACTGATCTTCAGGGTGTCCAACATCATGACGTGACGGGGGATTTGATCTTTCCGGTCATGTTTCATGTGGCCGATGCACGGATGCGTGACCGCATCCTCAGAAGACTCACCGCAGCAGATTTCTGGACAGCCTTCGGCTTGCGGACTGTCAGCAGCAGGGGAAAATCGTACGATCCCGATTTCGGCTACCAGTTGATGGGAGGCATCTGGCATAATCTCACAGCCTGGACGGCATATTGCATCCGTCACGATAATCCGGGTGCCCTCGTCGAGGGAATGAAAAATATCTTCAGACTGCCGGAAGTCGAGAATCCGAAAAAGTACGTGAATGTCGTCCCCGGAGAGTTTCCGGAACGGATGCACGGGGATACATTTACGAGCCGTGGAATGACGTTGAGCCCGTGGATGCCGCCCACCTATGTCTGGCTCGCCGTTGAGGGCCTCCTCGGCGTGAATCCCCTGCCGCAGAATCTCGAGCTTTCCCCCTGCATCCCCGCGGAGTGGAGCTGGATCGCAGTGAAAAATCTCCTCTATAAGGGTTCGACGGTTACCGCGGTTCTTTTTGAAGGCGTCCTCTATTCGACATTACCGGTCAGAAGCTCGTATCCCGTCAAAACAGGAGTCCTTCTTGATGCCTCACCCGATGATGAAAGATTATTCTCCCTCTGTATGAAGGTCGATGGCCAGATTCTCCTTTTTGCCGCTTCGGATGAAAATATTACGGGATCCGTCCGCATCCTGAGTCCCGAAGGGATTATTGAACAGAAGGTCAGCCTGAAAGGAGGCGCTGCCATCCTGCATCGCATACCCTTACCGGCTGAAATCCCCCAATCTGCCGGAAGAGAGCTCAGATGACCGGCATTCTCTTCCGCTTGCTTCGGGTTCTCTCCATCCTCCCCTTGGGCATTTCCTGCCTGCCAGCCCAGTCCGGAGACATCCGGTCGCTCGAATATACCTTTGATGGTCATTACGGCCAGATCGAGGTGGGTGGACCCTTCGCCGGGGCGGAATTTCATTCGAGTAAACCGCTTCCTTCACGCATCAGCTTCTATTACCCCGTCGCAAACAGCATCGACCTGAGCACCGATTACTGGAAAAGGGGTGAATCGATGCCGTGCGCTCTTGGTCTACAGGTCGACGGCGGGAAAAGACGATGGCTCGGACGTGATCCATGGTCCTATTCGGTCAGTCCGCATACGGTCGAATTCCATCAGGGTGAGAGGGATCTGGAGTTTGTCCTCCGCTATGACTTCTGCCTTCATGAACCCGCCATGGTCCGCACCCTTCTGGTCAGGAATATATCCCCCCGTCCGCATGCCGTTGTTCTCTACTCTCATCTCAAACCGGCTCTGCGCACATGCCAGACGTATGCGAGGATCGATTCCGCCCGAACACGGTTCGATGAGGACCTCTCGATGACAGTGTTTGATTTTGACGAACCGACGACGGATTCTGCCACTGTCTTCATTGAAGATGCCGGAATAAAGCCGTCCCGGAATGCCTTTGATGTCCATGAGATCGCTGCCACCGACTCGGGTACATCGGGCTGGATATCCGATACCGGTCCAATGACAGGAAATTCCTGGAGCAACGTGAGGCGGCATCCCGCCGTCGCAGCATCGGAATATCGGGAGGTGCTGAACGCCCGTGATTCCCTCCGTGTGGTCCAGATTATCGGGAGCTCTAGGAGGGAGGAGACACAAAAAATTGCCGCTCGCCTGGCCTTGTCCTGGAAAACGGAGATTGAAGCCTACAGGAAATATGTCGAGCAGGAATCGATGACCGATTCGGAGCTGAAGACCGGCGACCCGTCATTTGACGCTTCCGCCCGCTGGGCCAAAGGGATCCTCGCTGCAAATGCCCATTATATCGACTCTGCAATCGTCCCGATGCCCTGCCCGGCCGAGTACAATTTCTTTTTCTCCCATGACGTCCTCATGACGGATCTTTCCGCCGTGAATTTTGACCTCCCCCGCGTCAGAAAGGACCTTCTCTATATCGCAGCACATGCGAAGGATCATGTCATTCCCCATGCCTACTACTGGCGCGATGACGGGTTTAAGACCGAATATTGCACTCCCGATAACTGGAATCATTTCTGGTTTATCCTGACAACCGGCGCCTATCTCCGCCATTCGTTCGATACCATGACGGTACGGACACTCTTTCCCCTCGTGACAAAAAGCCTCGAGGAAGTTCTTACCCAGGTCAAACCCGATTACCTGATGCATGCGTTTCGCCCTGATTGGTGGGACATCGGACACCTTGAGGGTCCGCGGGCATATACGACGATCCTTACCATACGGTCGCTGCGGGAATTTCTCTTTATCTCTTCATTTCTCCACCGGGAGAGCATCGATCTTCCCCGCTATGAGGCTCTGGCCGATTCAATGCAGAACTCGCTTTCTGAAAAATTATGGGATGAGAAACTGAATTACCTCGTCAACTTTAACCAGGGCAGGGAAGATACGCACTTCTATATGGGTTCTCTGCTCGCCGTGGTGTTCGGATTGCTCGATCATGACCGCTCCCTCAAACTGATCCGGACCGCAACACGCGAATTGCTTGATACCAATCTTGGTGTCCGGACCGCCATGCCACCCGATTTTCATACCCCCGCATCAATCGGATATTATAAATTTGCCGGCGAGGAGGCCGGGAAACCGTATACCTATATCAACGGGGGCGTCTGGCCCCATGACAATGCCTGGTATGCCATCGCCCTGAACACGGTCGGCCAGGCGGATCCGGCATTTGAGTTCGTCCGGCGTACGATGACGCTCGACGGCACCACCCATAGCCCCAACGGCCAGCCCGCAATGTATGAATATCGCTTCGCGGACCCGTCCTCGTCCCGCTATGGCATGATCGATAAACCGTCTTTTTTGTGGGCGGGTGGATTTTATCTGAAAACTTTGTATCATTTGTTTGGTCTGAGGGAAAATGAGTGGAATCTCTCTTTTGACGGTGTATCTTCGGAAAAACCGGCATCTGTATCATATACACTCGAATTCGGTGAAAAGAAAATGGTCGATTTCAGTTCCCGGGGACGATACCTCGCCACACTGACCTGCGGTTCCATATCTGTTCCGTCTGCCGTTTTGCCGGTGGATGCGGCGACGGGAAACCGTACGATCAGGGCAGTATTCGGTTCATTGCTCCACCCCTATCTGAAATCGGTCAATGCCATCGTTTATAAAATCCAGTACGATTCCGGGGGCGTTCTTGGTTGCGATATCGCGTCGTTTCCGGGGCACAGGGTAACGGCCGTCATCGTCGCCCCTTCTCCCCCTGTCCTTGCGACCGTCGACGGTGTCCCGGTTTCGGGTGCAAAAACTCTCCGGACACCCGACGGACAGCCGGCCTATGAATTTTCGTTCATCGCCGCGGCAGGCCGCCAGCATATCGACATACATTTTTAACATTATCATGAAAGCAGCCCTCTTCGATAAACCCGGTTCGTTGAATGTTGTTTCAAAGGACCTCCGTAAACTCCAGGAAGGGGAGGTCCTCGTAAAGGTTGAGGTATGCGGTGTCTGCGGGACGGATCTCCACATTGTCGAAGGGTCTTCCAGATCCACTCCCCCGGTTATTCTCGGTCATGAATATACCGGGATGATCGCCGGTGCGGGATCCGGTGTCTACGAGTTTAAAGAGGGCGATCGCGTTGCGATCGACCCGAATATATCATGCGGGCAATGCTACTTCTGCCGCCGGGGTGAGGTCCACCTTTGCGCAAACCTGCGTGCCCTCGGCGTCGATATCGACGGCGGTATGGCGGAATATTCCATCGTCCCCGCAAACCAACTCTACCGCGTTCCCGATTCACTCCCGGATGTGGCGGCGGCGTTCATTGAACCTGTCTCCTGCGTCGTCCATGGCGTCGATAAAGCCAGGATCCGCCCCGGGGATACGGTCGCGATCATCGGCGCCGGTACGATCGGCCTCCTGATGCTCCAGATGGTGCGTTCGGCCGGTGCCGCCCGGACGATCATCGTCGAACCTCTTCCCAGGAAACAGTCGATTGCCCGGGATATCGGGGCCGACACGGTTCTTTCTCCCCAGGAGGCGGTCGCGGCTGTCCGCGATCTTACACACGTCGGGGCCGATACCGTCATCGAATGCGCCGGAAAACCGGAAACCGCCCGGCAGGCCCTGACACTGTCACGGCGCGGCGGGACGGTTGAATTTTTTGGCGTCTGCCCGATGGACGAAAAAATAGAGATAGCGCCGAATGAGGTCTATTCGAAAGAGCTCACGATTGTCGGCTCCTATGTGAACCCCCATACCTTCTCACGCGCAATTACACTCCTTGCCTCGGGCACGATCGGTACCGAGAAGTTCAGCGTCTCGAAATTCCCTCTGAGCGGGGTTCACGACGCGCTCTCGAGTCTGCGGGAAGGGAAAGTGATAAAAAACATCATCCTCCCGAATTTATGAGGACCTATCCCCCTATAACATGTGTCGGTGAGACGATTATCGATTTCTTTGCCACGAACCTGAGCCCCTCATTGTCCGAGGCATCCTCGTTTGTCCGCCGCCCGGGGGGCGCAGCGGCGAATGTATGCGTCGGAATCAGGAAAATGGGCGTTGGCTCGGCCTTCGTCGGGGCTGTCGGCCCGGATGGCTTCGGCATCTACCTGCGCAGGGAATTGGCCAGGCAGGGGGTCGATGTGTCAGGTATGGTCTGCGCCGAAGGGTTCAGGACACGACTGGCCTTCGTTTCGGTGTCAAAACGGGGAGAACGTGATTTCGATTTCTGGGAAAGCATGCCTGCCGACACCCGCCTCACGTTTTCCAGGACGATGATGAAAACGCTTTTCCGCTCCCGGATTGTTCACTTCAGCTCTTTCCTTCTGCTGGCTGAACCGGCCCGCTCGGGTGCCCTCGGAGCCGTCCGGCACCTGGCTCAGGCAGGTCCCCTGATTTCCTTTGACCCGAATCTGCGGCTGTCGCTGTGGAAATCCCGGCATGAAGCCCGTACTCTCCACCTGCGGATGATCAAAAATTGCCATCTCCTCCGGCTCAACGATTCTGAAGCCCGCTTTCTGAGCCGGACGAAGTCACTCTCCTCGGCTGTCAGTCTGTTTCACCATCTGGGTCCCTCCGTTGTCGTCGTAACGCTGGGGGAGGAGGGATGCTATTGTTCAACCCCCCGCGGAACTCTCTATGCACCGGCATTTCGCGTCCGCACCGTTGATACGACCGGTTGCGGCGATGCGTTTCTTGCAGGATTCCTCAGCGGCATCGTTCTCGAGAATAAATTGCTCGATCATATCGATCTCCCGTCCTGGTTTGCGATCTGCCGGCGCGCGAATGCAGCCGGTGCACTGACCGCCATGAAACCAGGCGGTATGAGCGCCATGCCCGTTGCCCGCCAACTTCAGACTTTTATGGAAAAACACAGGCCATGAAATCGGGATTGCTTCTCCTCTGCGCGGCGTTCTGCATCAGTTCCGCGGTATTGTGCCGGACGGGCACGAATCTAATAAATTTCAGCCACCTGGCTCATCTTACCGAGAGGATTTCATTTGACGGGGACTCGGTCGATATTGTCCGCATCTATTCAAACTATCCCTCCTATGATTGGACCGACGCCGGAAATGAAGGGATCGCCTGCGTCGACGACGCAGCACGGGCTGCCATACTCTATATCCGGTATTATGACGCCACGAAGGATACTTCCGTCCTCGCCAGGGCGAAATCCCTGATCCGATTTGTTCAGCATATGGAAACAGACGATGGCATGTTTTATAACTTCATCCGCGCCGATCATTCGATCAACAGGGATGGAAAAACCAGCTTTAAGTCGTTCGGCTGGTGGGGGGTCCGCGCTCTCTGGTGCTTCGCCGAGGGATACCGGGTTTTTCTGGACCGTGACTCCGCATTTGCGCTGGAATTGAAAAGCGGGATCGAAAAGACGTTCCCCCATATCGATTCCCTCCTCCACCACTACCGCAGGTTCAGGGATATCAGGGGGTTCCGGACACCTAGCTGGCTCCTCTATGAATCAGGCGCCGATGTCACATCGGCTCTTATCCTCGGCCTGTCGGAGTATTATGAGGTTTCCCGTGACCCGAAGGCGAAATCCTTCATACAGAAATTCACCGCCGGCCTGATCGCGATGCAGAACGGAAGCTTGAGAAAATTCCCCTATGGACTCCACCGCTCGTGGGAAACCTTGTGGCATATGTGGGGGAATGATCAGACCAACGCACTGGCCCGGGCGGCAAAACTTTTCGCCGACAGACGCATGTTCACTTCCGCCGAACTGGAGGCGCGGGGGTTCTATAGCCGCCTCCTCATGGAAGGCTTCAGGAAGGAAATCGATGTCACGTCGGAATCCTTAACACAGGAATATGACCAGATCGCCTATTGCGTCCGGCCCATGGTCTCCGGCCTCCTCCGCCTCTATGATGCTACACATACACCCGATTATCTGACCATGGCGGGTGTGGCGGCATCCTGGTTTTTCGGAAATAATCCCGCACATCAGGTCATGTACGATTCCTCGACCGGCATCTGCTTTGACGGAATACGGGATTCATCGACGGTGAATAAGAATTCCGGCGCAGAATCGACCATCGAGGCCCTCTGGTCTCTCGTTGAACTCCAGTCCTACCCCCAGGCGCTTGTCTACCTCGATGCCAAGAAAATAGACACGCACAAGGACCGGTCAGTCGAGTATGCGGTTTTTGAAACTTCCGCGGGGGAGAAGATATCACTCATCCTCGATCTCCGCCAGGGATCATTCAAAATCCTCAAGGGCGACGCGGGCGCGAGATTCCATCGGACGAAGGGCCGCCGATGAAAGCTGTCCTGCATTTACTCTGCGCCCTCTCCGTTATGCTCGCCGTTGGTGCGGCCATTTGCTTCCCCCAGCAGATTTCCATCCCCCGGATCGACCTGATGCCGGATGTGCCCTCACCATACCAGATGAGGGACTGGAAACAGGTCGCCCGTACCTACGATTCACTCGTGTTCAGTTTCGGCCTGACCGGTACGTATCTTCCGCTTGTATGGCTGAATACAAGTACGGTCAACTATCCGACGCAGGTCAGCTTCGGACTCAATACAGTCGTCGGTACCACCTTCCCGGGTTCGGCAGAGGCCATTAACTGCCTCCCGGCTGTGGTGAGCGCTACACTCGCCGGCATCAGTAAATTAAATCAAAACGGCTATAACTGGCCCCTCATGTGCCAGGAATGGTTCAATAAACGGCCCGAGCAGAATGTGTATAAGAATCATCCCGTCGATGATACCGGGGATGACTGGTGGTATGAGACGATGCCCAATGTGTTCTTTTATGAACTCAACTGGCTCTATCCCGGAACGGGGGATTTTGATTACCAGTTCACCACGGTTGCGGACCGCTGGCTCCTGGCTGTGCAGACGATGGGCGGTAGCACAACCCCCTGGAGCATCCCGAATATGGATCACCGGGGCTGGTACCTCCAGACAATGACACCGGAAAATTCCGGCGTCCATGAGCCGGAAGCCGCAGGCGCAATAGGCTGGCTTTTCTATCAGGCCTGGGTTTCGACTCATAATCTCAAATACCGCGTCGGCGCCGAGTGGGCGATGGAGTTCCTCAATGGCCTCTCGTCGAATCCCTCGTATGAACTCCAGCTTTCCTATGGTGCGTACCTTGCCGCCCGCATGAACGCCGAGCTCGGTACGACGTATAATGTCCAGAAGATCGTCAACTGGTGCTTCGATATCGGTCCCCTGCGCTCCTGGGGGGCAATGGTCGGAAACTGGGGCGGGTATGATTGCAGCGGCCTTATCGGCGAGGTCAATGGCGTCAATAATTACGCCTTTGCCATGAATACGTTCGAGCAGATCGGAGCACTCGTTCCCCTGGTCCGCTATGACTCCCGGTTTGCACATGCCATCGGGAAATGGGTCCTGAATGCGGCAAATGCATCGCGTCTGTTTTATCCGAAACTCCTCCCACCCTCAAACCAGGACAGCTATGCATGGGCCCAGCAGTATGATTCCGCCTCGGTCATCGGCCATGAGGCCCTGCGCCAGTATAACGGGGGAACAAGTCCCTATGCGACAGGCGACGCAATCAGCGGCGGCTGGGGCGCAACTACTCTGACTCTCTACAGTTCCTCCCACGCGGGCATTCTGGCCGGTATTATCGACACGACAAATGTGCCAGGTATCCTCAGACTCGATGCGTTGAAAACGGACTACTACCACGCTCCCGCATATCCGTCATATCTGTATTATAATCCCTATGACTCACTCCGGACCGTCAGCGTCAGTGCCGGACCTGGTATGCACGATCTCTACGATGCCGCCTCACACCTGTTTCTCCAGACGGGCGCCACCGGTGCCGCCGATGTCCAGATCCCCGCTGCAGGCGCAGTTCTCCTTGTCATCACTCCGTCGGGCGGACAGGTATCCTACCAGCTGGATAAAATGCTGGTTAATGATACCATCGTTGACTACCATTCGGGGAATCCCGTGGCCGATCATCCGCCACGTATCAAGGCCCTCGCTCCGTCAGCAAATATTGTTTTGCGGGGGGATACAATCATCGTCTATTGTACGGCGGTTGATCCCGACGGGGACACGTTGACCTATTCCTGGGGGACAAGCGGCGGGACACTATCGGGTGCCGGACCGGCTATTCACTGGATTTCTCCAGTTGTGACTGGCGTCGATTCCGTCTCTTGCGTCGTCGGCGACGGGAAAGGCGGTTTCGATACAGCCGTTTGTACGGTTTCGGTCGTGGCGAGCATCAATCAGCCCCCCCAGATTTACCAAATCACCGCCACACCGAGGAAAGTCGATCTGGACTCGGTCAGTACACTTGCGTGCTCTGCAACTGATCCTGACGGCGATACGCTCTCATATTTTTGGTCGTCATCCCAGGGGACGATATCAGGAAGCGGAGCCACGATCCGGTGGACCGCTCCCGGTACAGCCGGTAATTATTATCTCTACTGCCTGGTCGATGACGGGCACGGCAATACCACCCTCGACAGCCTCGGGCTGGAGGTCCGCGATTTTACACAGGTCCAGCACGGACAGATGATCCTCTACCTCCCCTTCGACGGAAATACCGGCGATTCAAGCGGATATAACCATACCGTCACGAACTACGGTGCCACGCTGACCGCCGATCATACGGGAGCCCTCAATCATGCCTACGCATTTAACGGGTCGACCAGTTTTCTTGATGTACAAAATGATTCGGTTCTGAACTGCCAGCAGGCGATCAGCGTCAGCTTCTGGATCAGGGTGGGGGCGTTCTTCACACGCGAACAATATCCCATTTCTCACGGCAACTGGACGAACCGGTGGAAAATATCGATCAGCAGTAACCACATCCGCTGGACCGTGAAAACCCCGACTACGGTCAAGGATCTTGATTCTGATTCCCCGCTGCTTCTTAATACATGGTACTATGTCACAACGGTTTATAGCGGTTCTGATTTTGAGGTCTACCTGAACGGCAACCTCGACGGCTTCAGCTCCCTGTCGGGCTCCATCGTGACGACAAATATCGATCTTTCCATCGGCCAGGACCTTCCGACCGATAATCAGTATAATTTCCAGGGGACACTGGACGATATCCGCATCTATAACTACGCGCTGTCGATGAACGAGATCGAACGGCTGGCCGGGCTTGTCACAGGTGTCAACGACCAGCCTCTCACCGCAATTCCCGCAACACTCCAGTTAAGCCAGAATTACCCGAATCCCTTTAATCCTGCGACCACAGTCAGGTTCGGCCTTCCGAGAAGGTCTTTTGTATCTGTAAAAATCTATAATCTTTTGGGCCAGTTGGTGACCACTCTTCTTCAGGGTACCGAAGGACCGGGTTTCCGATCGGTGGTATGGGATGCACACGATGCCCCGAGCGGCATCTATTTTTGCCGCCTTTCGACAACGGACGGGGTCGTGACACGCAAACTTGCCCTCATACGCTGAGATACTGAAAATGAAAAAGTTGGATCTCAACGGGAGATGGATGTTCAAAGGGGTGGACCGCTATAAAAAACTGCCCCGCATATATCGACATGCCCTCCGCTGGATGAAAGCCACCGTCCCGGGGACGGTCCATACCGATCTTCTGTCACATAAGGTCATCCCTGATCCGTTCCATGGGATGAATGAACATCGGGTGGAGTGGGTTGAATCCCTGGCATGGGTCTATCGGCGTGAATTTTATGTCCCGGAGGGTTTCCTGAGCGAGGAAAGGATTTCACTCGTGGCCGATGGGCTGGATACGTTTGCGGCAATCCGCATGAATGGCAAACTCGTCGCCAAAACAGAGAATATGTTCATTGCACACCGTTTTGACGTGAAAAAGCATCTCCGGCGGGGGAAAAACCGGATTGAAATCATGTTTGATTCTCCTGCAATCCGTTCAAGGATTCTGGAACGGCAGTATGGCCCCCTCCAGGTGTCGCATGAGCATTCTCGTGTCTATGTCCGCAAGGCACAATATTCATTCGGCTGGGACTGGGGTCCGAAACTTACGACCTCAGGCATATGGCGGAATATTTACCTGGAGGGTGACTCGGGGGGTCGGATCTCCAATCCATTCGTAAAACTGCGCTCGATAAATAAAAAATCAGCGGTCGTTGATGTGTCCGTCGAAGTCGAAAAATATACGACGGCACTGTATACACTACGCGTGTTTGTCGGCGGCGGAAATAATGGCGTAGAAAAAATCGTCCCGGCAACCTCCCCCGTCACGAAAGTCCGGATACGCATCCCCGAACCCGATGTCTGGTGGCCGAATGGCTACGGCAATCAGCCGATGTATACTGCCCTTCTTTCACTCGTACTGGATGGTCACGAGGTGAGCCAGATCGAAGTCCCGTTTGCCCTGCGCAGAGTCCGCCTTGCCCAGGAAGCGGATAGCGAAGGTCGCTCATTTGTTTTTGAGGTGAATGGCCGGAGGATCTTTTGCAAAGGGGCCGACTGGATTCCAGCGGACAGTTTTATTCCGCGCATCAGCGATGATGCGTATGAATTTCTCCTCCGGTCTGCCCGGGATGCACATATGAATATGATCCGGGTCTGGGGTGGGGGATTCTATGAACAGGATCAGTTCTATAAGCTTTGCGACCGGATGGGCCTGATGGTATGGCAGGATTTCATGTTCGCATGCGGCGAATACCCCCGGCATCCGGAGTTCCTCCGGCAGGTTCGCGCGGAGGCCAGGTCTGTTATATGCCGGCTTCGGAACCATCCCAGTATCGTCGCCTGGTGCGGAAATAATGAGTGTGAATGGCTCTTTTGCACGGAAAATCCTGATAAAAACCCCGACGCCATGTCAGGATCGGTGATGTATAGGAGCCTCCTTCCTCAAGCCTGTAGAAAACTGGATGGTACACGGCCTTACTGGCGGAGTACTCCGTTCGGTTCCGGGTTTCCTAACTCGGAAACGAACGGGAACCACCACCAGTGGCATGTCTGGAGCCATTGGAAGGATTATGCGGAGTATGAGAAGGACAGCGGCCGGTTCGTGACGGAGTTCGGATTTCAGTCCCCCGCCAACAGGCGCACGCTCGAGGATGTCACAACGGCCGCAGACCGGTATCCCCAGTCCCCTGTCATGGAGCATCATAACAAACAGACTGAGGGGACCGAGAGATTGCTCAGGTTCCAAAGCGCCCATTATACATTACCGGGCGATTTCGATGATTTTATCTACAAGGGACAACTCGTCCAGGCCGACGCCCTCAAAACCGCCGTCGAACACTGGCGCAGGAGGAAGTTCAAAACCGCCGGGTCGCTCTTCTGGCAATTGAACGACTGCTGGCCCGTCAGCAGCTGGTCTGTCATCGATAGCGGGCTCCGCCCCAAGGCAGCCTACTATGCAGCCAGGAGGTTCTTCAGCCCCCTCCTGGTGAGTTTTAAACGGGTCAATGCGGGCGTCGAGTGCTGGATAACAAACGACCGCCTGAGTCCCTTCAAAGGTGTGGTGAATCTCTCCCTGCAATCATTCGGCGGTAGGGTGTCATGGACAACAAGCTTGCCGGTTCATATCCCGCCAAACCGGTCTCGAAAGATTGTGCGTGTCCCCGGAATCGTTTATAAAAACCTGAATCCCCGCAATACGTACCTTGTCGGCGGAATCGTCCGCGGGGGTATCACCGAATCTGAAAACCGTTTCTTTTTTTCAGAGCCGAAACACTGGGAAAAGAGATCTGGTACGATCCGCACGAAGGTTGTCAGGTCAGGGAAGGGCGGATATGCAGTCACCCTATGGTCCGGAATTTTTTGCAAGGGTGTGAGGCTGGAAATTGACGGGGAGGATGTATGGTTCGACGATAATTATTTCGACCTCGATCCCGGCGTGAAGAAGCGGATTGTCTTTGAATCTGCGCTGCAGTTGCGGGATGTCCGCAAACGGTTTTGTGTGCGGTGGATCTGAACTATGATCGACAGTATTGTTGAAGTTCCCGGCCGCTGATTTTTCCACCGAGGACAACACTGTCCGCACCCGCATAGGGGAAGTAGAAATCCCTTTTGTGGAAATATGCACCGCAAACAAAAAGGACGTTTGCCAGGCCAAGCTCGGCCACGGGCACCGTTTCCGCTTTTGTCGCCGGCCTCATGAGCGGTTCATGCCGCCTGATGATAATTTTATCCGAGCCAAAGTCCGCAATTGCCATGCCGAGATCATATTCTCTCTCACCGTTCCATTTGCGCTTGCCGATGTGATAGAGGAGAAGGAATTTTTTCCCCCCGATTGAGAGCGGTGGAGCCCCTCCGCCTGTCCAGATGTCCTTGAAGGCAGGATCCGGCAGGGGATCCATCAGAACCCCACGGCTTTTCCACTCACCGAATACGTCATCCGCTTCCGCCCAGTGAACGGTCATCGCATGTTCCCCCTCCATCGGCCGGTGGAGCATGATGTAACGTTTTCCCACCTTTTTCTCAAAGATCATCCCGTTCTTGTTGTTGATGGTGTTGAAATCTCCCTTCAGAAGGCCGTGCTTCTCCCAGTGAACAAAATCCCTGGTCGATGCCAGTGCAATGCGGATTTTGTTTTCCGGGGCCGCCGGGGAATATGCCGTGTAAACCATGACATACCGATTGCCGATCTTTGTTATCCGGCCGTCTTCAACACCGAGATTGTCGTAATCCTGATCGGGGTAGATGACAGGATCTGCGTGGCGGGCGAGGAGTTTCAACCGGGGGCTCAGAATTGCAAGTCCAACGGCGGATCGTCGGTAATCGAATCCGGGGGTTTCCTCACCCTGAGCCCTGTAGAGGAGGAAACAGAGTCCCCGCTCGCGCCGGAGTTTGTTTTTGGTTGCTTCCGGAAAAGGTAATCGCCTGATGATACCGGATAATCCGGCAGATTTCTCCACGAATGCACACGCGGGATTGAACGTGACCTTGTTTTCCCAGGGATGCGCCGATACCGGTTTCAATACCGGCCGACCGCCGTGCAGACGCTCGACCTTCGGGAAAATATTTTTGACTGCCATATCTTTTTCCGCCTGTATAATGTGTTTGAATGTCAGCATTTTTCCGGTGGTGAGCAAATTGAACTTTTGTCATGACATCTATGCGATCTCCATGGAAAATAACAGGGTCGCATCAGGGGCATCCTCCCACGGACGGCATGAAAAGCCCTTCCATATGGGGCTCACGCCGTTTTTTCCGATTATTAGTGTAAAACGACGCCCGGTGGCCGGATCCTCCCGGACAATGTAAACTCCTGTAAATATTCGACTTAGGAGAATGGTTGTTACCTGGCAAAACACTCTTTCGGGTATAATCTGCAGTGGGATTTGATTTTTATTGCGATAATTATTAGAATTGTCTTAAGTATTTCTGGGTGGTTACTGTGAACACCACTTTCTCCGGGTTCACTGGTCCAGACCTGAAGGCGCTGCAAATCAGGTTATCACTTCTTTCAACGCTTCCAAATCTCCACTTCTGAACTCGAGGGTGAGTTCTCCTGAGTCGGAGTAGACTTCCACGGGGAATATCAGGTGTCTCCCGGACTCTCGTATTTTCTAATCTCAAAGAGCATTTTCGTTCTCTCACTTTTTTTGCCGTAACCGGCTTCATCGGTCGCGCAATTCCATGGTGTCATGTGGATTGCCGTCGGTGGGATGAATCTCATTTTTTTTCCGGGGTTTGATTTCATCCCTAACACCACGGGCGGCCGCATCAGGGGGATCCTGGAGAATGAACCGGCAAAAATCATTTCGTGATCATTTTTTTGAAAGGACTGGTCATGAACCCATTTCGATTGATCTTTATCGGTTTTTTTTGTTTCTGCATGAGCGTGATGACACTCTCCTCAGCATTCGCACAATTCGCACAACAGGGGGAAAAGCTTGTGGGTTCAGGCGGCGTCGGTCTGCCTGAACAGGGCGCTTCGGTTGCTCTCTCTGCGGACGGAAATACGGCCATCGTCGGCGGGTGGTGTGATAACCACGATGTGGGCGCAGCATGGGTGTTTACCAGGACCGACGGGATCTGGAGCCAGGAGGGGACTAAACTCGTCGGTACGGGTTATGTGGGCAATGCAGAACAGGGTGTTGCCGTTGCGATCTCGGCAGATGGCAGTACCGCACTCGTCGGCGGGTACTACGATGACAGCCATACGGGTGCCGCGTGGATCTTTACAAGAACCGACGGCGTCTGGACCCAACAGGGGGACAAGCTCGTCGGCAATGATGGTGTCGGACCCAGCGAACAGGGTGTCGATGTTGCACTCTCGGCGGACGGAAATACTGCCATCGTCGGCGGGTGGTGCGACAATAGTAATGCGGGGGCGGCATGGATTTATACCAGGTCCGAAGGGATCTGGAGCCAGCAGGGGACTAAACTCGTCGGCACGGGCGCGGTTGGCGATGCACTCCAGGGTATTTCCGTGGCCCTCTCGGCCGATGGAAATACTGCCATGGTCGGGGGGTATTTTGATAATATCTATACCGGCGCTGCATGGGTGTATACAAGGAGCGAGGGCGTCTGGACCCAACAGGGGAATAAACTCGTGGGTACGGGTGCAGTCGGACGCGCGGAACAGGGTGTTTCTGTAGCCCTCTCGGCAGACGGAAATACCGCCATCGCCGGTGGTTGGTATGACAACGGAAACGTGGGAGCCGCGTGGGTGTATACGAGGACCGATGGTGCCTGGAGCCAGCAGGGTGATAAACTCGTCGGAACGGACGCTCTCGGGACTCCGCTTCAGGGGAGGTCCGTCTCCCTGTCAGCCGACGGCAATACAGCCATAGTCGGCGGGTTTAATGATGACAGCAATACGGGCGCCGCGTGGGCCTATACGCGGAGCGCCGGCGTCTGGAGCCAACAGCCTGGAAAACTCATCGGCGCAGGTGCCGTCGGTAATGCGAAACAGGGAATATCCGTCTCTCTTTCTGCCGACGGCAAAACCATGATGATGGGAGGGAATTATGACGACGGCCGCATCGGCGCTGCGTGGGTCTTTCATGTTCCGGTTAAACCCCAGATCGTCACCGTCACCGATGTCCCCGGCGATCAGGGTGGAAAAGTGACCCTCGTCTGGAATAAGGCTTCAAATGACAGTGTAACCTATGACCAGATAGTGTCATATGGCGTCTGGCGGAAAATCCATCAGGCGAGGGGAGCCGGCAATCACCAACTGGTTGCGATGAGGGTGAAGAATGAATCGCTGGCGGATCTCTATGATTCTCTCGGGAGTGTCGATGCGGTTCAGTCACCCCAGTATAGTTTCGTCGCACCGACCTGCGAAGATTCATGCATCTACGGCCCGCATCCTGACACGTTTATCGTTACAGCTCATACGACAAATCCGGTCAAGGTCTGGATCTCCGATCCGGCCGTCGGCTATTCGGTGGATAATCTTGCCCCCTTACAGCCTTCGGGGTTTGCAGCAAACCCCCTGTCCGGGTTGCGCGCCCAACTGATATGGGATCCACCCACTGACCCGGATATCGATCGTTATGATATCTATCGATCGACAATAACCGGTTTTACTCCTTCCGCGGATGTCAAAATCGGGTCGGTGCCAACCGCCGGTTATACCGATACCGTCCCAGCGGTGGGTTATGCATATTTCTATCGCATTATCGCTGTCGATGTTCACGGCAATCAGAGCGTCCCCTCAGCTGAGGCGAGAGCGGCCTATCCTGTATCCCGGGTTTTTGCGGTTAACGAGGATTGGAATATTGTTTCAATTCCCCTGATCCCGGATGATGCTTCGCTGTCAGTGGTATTTCCGACTGCAGTCTCCCAGGCGCTCGCATACAAGGGGACTTATGAGATCTCGTCGACCCTCAAGAACGGCGTGGGATACTGGCTCCGGTTTTTGGGGGATCAGAGTATTCAGATCAACGGCCTGCTGATACCTGTCGATACGATCGATGTTACCGATGGATGGAATATGATAGGGTCCGTTAGCGCGTCAATTGCGGTATCATCCGTCGGCAGTATACCGGGCGGACTGGTGACTTCACAGTTCTTTGATTTCAATAACGGCTACCATAAGGCGGTCATCATCCACCCTGGAGGCGGTTATTGGGTCAAGGTGAACGGCAGCGGGAAATTGATCCTGGGCTCTGCCTCGTCAGATATCCCGAAGATCACGATCAGACCCATCGCAGAACTGCCGCCGGCGATCCCCGGATCAGCCGACGGCCTTATTCCGAGGGAATTCTCCTTAAGCCAGAATTATCCGAATCCGTTCAATCCGGCAACAATGATACAGTATACACTGCCGAAAGCCACACAGGTGCGGTTATCGGTTTATAATATCCTGGGTCAGGAGGTTGCCACGTTGGTGGATGAGTACCAGGATGCAGGTTACAAGTCATTCGTTTTTAAAGCCGAGAATTTGCCGAGCGGCGTATATATGTACAAACTGAGCGCATCCGCATTTGTTGACGTGAAGAGGATGCTCCTGATGAAATAATTTCACCGGGAGAAATTCCGGAATAAATACGAGCCAGACGGGAAAATCTGAGGATATATTTTCGGTATTTGTTCTTGACTGAATCAACTCCCACGATCACCGTTTAGGGAAGGAGGTGAATTTCCGGGTCTTATCTAAATAATGTTTCAGAACACCAGAGGGAGTAGCGTGAACCGAAGGGGCGGTAAGGTTCACCCGGCCAGAGCTGAGAGCGTTATAGTTCTGGTTATCATTTCGAGTGATGCGGCCATATCTCTTTTCATGAACCGAGGGCGGGGTATTCACAACGGTTAAGTAAGGTTATCGTTCAGGCGGATGTTTCGTGATGGTGTAGAGCGTGATCGGCGAAAAGCCATCATTTTCAATGTATTCGATTGATCAGACCTGAGCACCTGTCATGCCAGTGATTTTTCGTTCCATGACGCAGGGTGAGACATGCTTGAGATCTGTTTGGGGAGGCACCGGTTAATTCATGAAATGCGCATCTATCACATCAACGGAGGTTTCAATGAAACACATTACAAAATCCTTTTGGGTGAAAATCATTCTTATCATCTCCATCATTCTTCTGTCCCAGCAGTCGGCGTCCGGTTTGATTCAGGGAATATACCGGGTCAGTAACTATCATATTTATGAGGATGGCAGATTTACGTACGAAGTCTACATGAAAGTATTCAATGACATCACGGTTGTGGACTCGGTTGTTCTTGGTTGGATCTTCCTCACGAACGACACAAATAATGTCATAATGGAAGGTGGAGAGTGGAGGGGTCCATTTATCCCCCATAGCGGACCCGATCCCATGCAACCAGATCATCAGTTCAATGGTTACATTCGTGTGATTGCGGTAAATGTTCCCCCCCGGGATTCAGCTGTGTATGGTTTTCATTACAGCGGTCCGTCAGGATTTTGGAATTTCGGAGCGGGGGAGGGAACCTTCATTGGTGATGGAACGGGAGGTGCGGAAACGAACTTTCAAACATTCTTCGTGAACCTGACATTGCCAAAGACTGCAACCCATTACTCGATTCTGGCGCAGAGCAGCCCGCATATTTTCGTCGGTAATAATCCGATAAGGTTGCGATGGATTGAGCATAACTCGAACTATATCCTCGATAACGTCGAATTCTCAGGCCCTGCCATGACGACTCAATATCCTGTTATCAATATCAACAGGGTTGTCCCGGCTTCACCAACGACCAGCAGTGCCATCAGGTTTGATGGGTATGTAGGTTTTCCCGTTGGGGCGCCATATGTACCGCCGGGGGGCACGTTGGTGGTTGAGGACCCGGTCGTCTCAGCTACCGTTCCCATCATTGTGAACGACGATGGCACATTTGAATATTCCACAACACCCGTGCATGATGTACCTGGAGGTCTCTATGCGTTCCACTTTGCACTGCAATATATGGATACGGTTCTCGATAATTTCTTTGTCCTTCCCATTCAGGATTCACCCGACCGGTCACTGAAGTTTGTCAATG
>JAWOKN010000223.1:0-6003 GCA_033854175.1 Bacteroidota bacterium
GAAGGATTGAAGGGATTGGGATAATTTTGATCGAGGGAGAACGAGGAGGGCAGAGCACTTTTTACATCTGATACTCCAGTAACGACACCGCTGTAACCGGATATTCCACCCGTATCACCGATAATGAGACCGACCGCCCAACCCTCGAGGTATGGTCCATTTTCGGCAAACGAAAAATCCGACACATAATATCGCGTGGTATCCTCAATCGTCCAGGAAACGCCGAGATCCGTGCTATGCTCGATAATTGTCCCCCCGCCGATCCAGAGATCTTTATGATGGTGATCAAACAACACATAGGTATCGATCGGGAGGCTGATATTCGTCCAGGTCAAGCCGCCATCAGTCGTCAATGCGCCCTCAGATCCGCCGATATGGGATATAAAAGCACGGTTGCTATCGGAAAGGCTCAGGCACGATGGATTCGACCAGGGTGACGTAATAGAACCCCATGTTTCCCCGCGATCTGATGTTTTGTAGATTCTTCCGGCTGCATCGGAAGTAAACCACAGAAAAGAATCACCCGCATAAGCGATTTCCCTTTCAACGCCGTATTCGCCGTCGATCTGTGTCGGTTCATTCGCGGTTCTTGCCCACGACAATCCACCGTCGGTTGTCTTCGCGACGGTCCATTTCCCCCCGACAGGATCGCCGATTGCCAATCCCACCGACTCATCGAACATATGGATACCGTCGATGAATCCATCATTCTGTGAAAAAACCTGTTGCCAGCTCGACCCGCCGTTTGACGTTCGGTAAATATAGGTCGTGACATTAACCACCCAGGTAGCTGCGAAGGCAGTATCCGCGTTCAGGCCTTCAATCTCAAAGACTTTGCCGTGCATAGCGGTATCTCCCACATCTGTCCAGTTTGCCCCTGCGTCGGTCGTCCGATAGACGGTAACACCGCCAGCCCATGCAACGGTCGGGCTGGTAGCTTTTACAGAGCGAACCTCGTGTAGAGGAAATGCCTGAGTATGCCAGGTCCCGGAATATTGAGCACGGCACAGGACAGATGCCAGGAGCATTAGAAGCGTGGCACGAAAGAATTGAATTTTGAGTTCGGGAAACATCTATCACCCTCTCCTTCCCATCGAATGCGTTTGCAACAATATGATCGTGAGTAGTACGAGGGAAAAAACAGCAGGTGAGTCATCCACGGCCAGAAACAGTCGAGGCGTGAAAACGACTTGCATCGGCGAAGTCGCTGTCATCAGGCGCCGCAGTAAAAACGTATCCCCTCCATGAGATCAATTCTTTCTCTCATACCATCATCAAACAAGATTGATTTAAGGAAAGAACACCCGCCCCGATGATGCTGGAATCTACGAAATCAGACAGACAAAATAAACAGGACGATCAGGACCATCCTTGACGGAATGGCATAAATTGTTGTTAATATTCAAGATGAGTGCCGTGCAATCGGCTTAAGAAAGAAAAGAGGATAACGCCCCCCCCGTGGCGATTAATGATAACAGCCGCATATCCTTTGCCAATGCTGTTGTCCCGATTGGCTCAGGATCAAGCACAGGAAGACTCGGTCGCACGTAACACAAGCAAATCACGACATCCAAGCGATATACCGTGCTTGCTCCACCCATCGAGCATGAACCCGTTGAAAATGCACAAAAGCCCCCCAACCCTCCCCCGGTGCTAAACTGAGTCCGAAGTAGCACAACGCCTGATTGCCATCGGCGCTGAATCCGACCCTGCTGATTTGCAAAAAGGGGGTACGCGATGATTGTGCACTCACAAGAGTGCATGAAGGGCAGATCAACGATGGATTACCGACTGTGAAACTCACCTGATTCCTCGATTGGAAATCCTCGATCATATCCTGTCTTGGGGTAGTCACCAGATTTTTGGGGTCACCCCGGACGGTAGTAGAATCAAAGAGATAGATAACCGAATCGTGTCCACACGTCAAAAGGGTATCGACGAGGCTTGCCCAAACCGCGTACTCGTCCTTGGTCCTATCCTGTTGCCGGGGAGGCTGGGTGGACTCCGAACAACCAAGTGCAAGAAGCATCGTGCACGCGGCAAAAACCAATCGCACGTTCATCCTCATAGAGTCCTTTCGGTCCACACATGCGTAGCCGGATTGAGATAGAGCATCATCCGATCTCATCTCACAACGACCATTTTTTTCGTCTGTACAAACGCTCCCGCCGTCAGCTTATAGAAATAAACGCCATTCACGAGTTTCGAACCGTCCACCCGGACATCGTACACCCCCGCTGTCCGGTCACCATCAGCCAGTGTCATGATCTCCTGTCCCAAAAGATTATAGAGCTTCAACCTGACATGAGAATCCTTCGGAAGTTCGAAGTGAATGGTTGTAGCAGGGTTGAAAGGGTTTGGAAAGTTCTGAAACAATTCATAGCCAGTAGGGAGTCTGACTGAATCGTCGGAGACATCAGTGACAAGATCGGTCAAATCGTAGATATACACGCCATCGGGATGATCAGATAAAAACACGAAACGACCATTTGAGAAGATTGCATTTGGCCACCCAGGTATCGCTGCCTGGGCGATCGGTTGCATTAAACGCGACCGATGGAGATCCAGGATAAGCATACCATTGTCTTGTGTGTACCCGTTTGAGAAAACCGACACCAATGCCATCGAATCACTTACCGAAATTCCGATGATCCGATTACCACAATTATAGGAACCGATTTCCACCGGGTTAGTTGGAGTTGAAATATCAAAAGCGCGAAGGGTTGAGAAATCAGCCACGAGCAAAGTGGCACCGAAGGGATATATTGCCTCGCAGGTAGCATAGTAATGCTGCCAGAGTGTGACGGGTTGGTTCGGTGACGCGATACTGTACACGCGAACGCCGGCGTAATCACCACAGACAAAAAGAAGAGTGTCTCTCATAATAATATTTTGCACATAGCCGAATGAACTTGACGGAATTTGCAACAGATATTTTGGTTGCGTGGGATCTTTGACGCTGATCAGATGGAGTTGTGAATATCCCCCGCCCAGGGCGGCAAGCGTATCTGACACGTCCATCCGCATAGCCCATGTACCATAGTTCAGGCCCCCAATAAGGCTCAAACTATCGAGGCCAACGACATTAAACACCTTGAGCCCTTGTTCTGTCGCGGCGAATATATGGCCATCAGAGAATCTGAGATCCCTGACGCTTCCGATGCTATCGGTGTAGACATACGATGTCCTAGGGTGGTCGATATCCTTTATATCCACCAGCATTAAACCGGCAAAGGTGAATCTGCCGGCCACCAGGAATGAATCCGCCGCAACGATTGATCCGACATCCGCCAATGTGGAGAGATAAAAGCCTTTCTTCGGATCATTGATGTCCTTAATATCGACCACCTGGAATTCGGCATTATAATCACGGCTCGCCAACAGCATCGTATCCCAGACAGAGACGAAGTCGCCCGCAACACCATAAAACCTCGAAAGAAGGAATGGATGATTAAGGGAGCTCCCGTCAACGATAAAGAGCGAATCCTGAATAAAACAGAAAACAGTATCACCGCGATTTTTAAATGCATGTTGCGGGGGCAGCTTCAAAGCCCCGCTGCGCTGGGGGTTCCCAGGTGCAGAAAGGTCGAGTATGGTCAGGTACGACCATTGATCGCCGGGTAAATCCCCGAAGTAGTTTTCGACCAGGAATCCTTTTGAACGAGAAAACTCCAAACCGACGATCTCATTACCAAAGGGTGTGCGAATGTTCACGGGGAGTGAACCAATGCTATCAAGTGTGGAGCGCGTGAGAATAGTTATCTGATTCTGATCGAAACAATAGAGGTAGCTCGAGTACAATCGGAATCGGGTACAGGTATAGGGCATCTCGTCAAGTAACGCTGGAGAAACATTGTCGGTGATATTCACCCTGGAAAACCCATTATCCCCGTGTGATACAAACAGATCTGTTGAATCCAGCAGCAAACCGTATGAACGATGCGGCAGAGTAAGATTGCCGATCTCACGGGGTTGCAGAACATCGCTGACGTCCACGATATGCAGCCCGGTCAAAAGATCCGATACATAAAGAACATTATCCCTGATAACAATATCCTGCACAGTGCTGGGGAGATAATACTCGTTGAGAATAACGATACTATCGGAGGCAACAAGCCGGCACATAATGATCGCGCCCCCCGCACCGATATACAGGTAGTTGCCGTCCGTGCAGTGTGTTTTTGAACTGCCCCACAGAGCCCTACTTATCGGCTCTATCACTTTTAATTGCCCGAGAACAGTGTGAACCAATACCAGGCACAAGAGGAAAGTGAGTAGGAAGACGGGGCCATTGCCGTTCCTTGAATCTTTCGTTCTCGTCATATCCTCACCTACACATTCAATTCACCGAACCTCGCTCCGTTGATTATCGTAAGTATTGACATTCAGGATACCATTGCCCGTCCTTATTGCACCAACGCCATCTTTCTCGTCTGAACAAAATTTCCTGCACTCAATCTATAGAAGTACACCCCGGTCCCCCACCTGGAACCATCGACCTGCACGTGATACACACCCGGTGCTTTATTCTCATTCACGACCGTCTGAACAAGCTGGCCGAGGATAGTGTAGACGGAGAGTGTAACGTGAGAGAATCTGGGGACCGTGAAGGAGATCGTCGTTGAGGGGTTGAACGGATTCGGATAGTTTTGACCGAGCCGGTACTTCAAAGGTCGGGCTTCCTCCCTCTTTACAGAGACAACTGTTGTATCGCTCCACAACTCAGCTCTATCACTAAAGACTTCGTTCCCGTGGGGAGTAGCCACCCACAATCCTCCGTATGAATCTTTCACTGCATCATAGAGAGTATCATGACCCAATGGTTGAAAATATTCCCAGGAATGACCATCGACTGATCTGTAAAGTCCGTTATCCGTAGGAACCATCACAGTATCACCCTGAGAAGAAATATTCCATGATTTCCTTCCACTCAGGGCGGTTTGCCACGTAGCACCACCATCGGATGAGAAACTGATACCGATACGTTCACTTGGATCATTTGCGGGCCACGTCGATGCCCACACGACATGCTTCTGCGGTGTCGTCTGACCGTGGAGTGCGACGCCCCAATTACCGGTCAAGCCATTTAACTGAGCGGTATACCTTGACCAGCTCAGGCCACGATCTGTGGATTTGTTGATCCCCCCTGCGGTTCCGCACCAAAGAATACTGTCGTTTTCTACGGCCACGCTGAACACTAAAAGGTTGAGATTCAAACGGGGATCAAAATTCTTCGTCCGCAATGTATCCGTCGGGCTTAAATGGTACATGTCATCAAGCGGCAGGAGAACTCTTTGCCAATGTTGACCGTTGTCGGTTGTCTTCCTCAGACCGGCTACATAACTTGCAATCCAGACCGTATCATTTTGCTGTGCAACATCGTAGGCCAGATTGTACTGCGAGGTATGAATGGGTAGTATCCTGAGTGAATCGTTAATTCCGTAGGAAAGTATCGTATCTCCAGAACTGTCGATGGGCTGTGGGACATGCGTCCATGATGTACCATTACTTGTGGAAAAACTCAATCCGGTTCCCATGGGAATACTATAATTCGAATCCACTAGGGAGGTAGCAATCACGATGAGATTGTTTGAAACCGACAATCCACAGACCCCTCCTTCCCCGAGACCGTTGCCGGCCCCGTAATGAACCCACGTCATCCCCAAATCATGGGAATAATCTGCACCATTGGAAGTAGCTAACCAGACATTTGCACCTTGAATGTCAATATCAGATGTAACTGCCGCTTCCACAAAAGAATTATCCTGAGCTCTACAGAGTTGAGGCAGGAGAAGGAGTGTGATGACCAAAGGTGGAAAAACCATCCGCCATAAACCGAAGCTATTTCTCCCCAGTTCTATCATTCTTTTCTCCTCTCATGTTTACATGAATACAAGAAAAGAACAGGCGCTCCCCGATGATAGTGAAATCTACAAAATCAACCTGACAAAATAAACACGCGCGGGGTATATCGCGGATCAATCAGGGCACCTAAATCCTTGT
>JAWOKN010000224.1:0-5750 GCA_033854175.1 Bacteroidota bacterium
GACCTGGTGAAGTATGAATGTACGGTCGAGGAGATGGAGGAGTATGAACCGCATATCGTCAACGGGACCATTATCTACTCCGGCGTCGATTATGAGGCGATCCTCCGCGAGGCCGAAAAGGAAGCCGATGTGATTGTCTGGGACGGCGGCAATAACGATATGTCGTTTTATAAACCGGACCTGACCATTACGGTCGTCGATCCTCACCGCCCCGGCCATGAATCGAGCTATTATCCCGGGATGACGAATGTCCTTCTGGCCGATGTCGTGGTCATTAACAAGGTCGAGACCGCCCCGAGGGAGAAAATTGACGTCGTCCGGAATAATGTCCACGCGATGAATCCCAAGGCGGTCATTATCGAGGCCGCATCCCCCATTACGGTGACCGATGAGTCCGTTATCCGCGATCAGCGGGTCCTCGTGGTCGAGGACGGCCCGACTCTGACACACGGCGAGATGGCCTACGGAGCGGGCACGATAGCCGCGAATAAGTTCGGGGCACTGAAGATCGTCGACCCCAGGCCCTGGGTCGTGAATTCCATCGCCGAGACGTTCAAGAAGTATCCGAATATCGGCAAGCTTCTCCCCGCCATGGGCTACGGCGGCCAGCAGGTCAGGGATCTCGAGGTGACGATCAACCGCATCGACTGCGATTCGGTCATCATCGGCACGCCGATCGATCTGCGCCGCATTATCCGCATCAATAAACCGTCGGTGCGCGTGCGCTATGATCTGGCCGAGATTACGAAACCGGATCTGAACGATATTATCTCGAAGTTCCTGAATACCCGCATGCACAAGGATGCCATTCATGAAAAAGCGTGATTTCCTCAGCATCGCCGACTGGTCCGGCGAGAAGCTTTCGGCTCTGGTGGAATTTTCCGGCCAGGTCAAACAGAATCCTCGGAAATACCTGAAGGCCCTCGAGGGCAAATCGATTGCGATGATTTTCGAGAAGCAGTCCCTCCGCACCCACGTGACGTTCGATGTGGCTCTCTATGAACTGGGCGCCCACGGTGTCTATCTCACTCAGGCCGATATCAGCCTCGGGAAACGGGAATCGGTCTACGATACGGCGAAAAATCTCGAACGCTGGGTCGACGGCGTTGTGGTCCGCACCTTCGCCCATACGACGTGCGCGGATCTTGCCGCCTCAATGCGCGTTCCGGTGATTAATGCCCTCACCGATCATGAACACCCGTGCCAGGCGGTCGGGGATTTCCTGACGATCACCGAACGTATCGGGCCGGTGAAGGGGAGGAAATTAGTGTTTATCGGCGACGGGAATAATGTGTGCCATTCCCTTATGATCCTCGCCGGAAAACTCGGTATGAATTTTGTCGCCGCAACTCCGCACGGATATGAGCCCGACCGTAAGGTCGTGAAACTTGCGGCCGCCGCCGCGAAACGTCTGGGCGCTCGGGTGGATGTCAGCAATAATCCGAGGGAGGCCGTGAAGGATGCCGATGTCCTCTATACCGACGTCTGGACCAGTATGGGCCAGGAGACGGAACGCGAGGAACGAATGAAGGCGTTCAGGGAGTTCCAGGTGAATAAACGGCTGATCGGTCGCGCAAAACCAAAAGCCATTTTTATGCACTGCCTTCCCGCTCACCGCGGCGAGGAGGTGACCGACCAGGTCATGGATTCAAAACAGTCGGTCGTTTTCGATGAGGCCGAGAACCGCCTCCATTCGGAAAAGGCGATCCTCCTGACGCTGCTCCTGGACGAAAAATGATTTGTTGAAGCCGTGGCGACACGGCCCGTCTCGTTCCTCCGGCGAAGTTGTGTCTTTCCTTCTCTTGTCAACTGTAAATTTTCAGACGGTCGGGTCTGAGAATATTCATTTCTGAGAAGATGACGAATATCCCATTCTCATGCATGAAATCTCTCCGGATTTTCCTTGACAATACTGAAGTTAAAGATGAAAACTTCTCAGAGTTGATTGGAATAGTTCATGCAAGGATGTGTGCGGATTGATCATTCCGGATTACGATTATAATGGTTATACTCGATCATCATCACCTCGACCTGCTTCTTGAAAAACTGAACAAGCAGGGTTATCAAATCATCGGACCATCCAGACTCGGCGTCTCTATCATCCTTCGTGAAATTCATTCATCGGCTGATTTCCCTGCAGGCCTCCGGGATGAGCAGAAACCCGGCACGTACCGCCTCCGGTCAAGGGACGATAAAGCCTGGTTCGGCTTTAATGCGGGCCCGCAGTCATGGAAGAAGTTTTTGTTCCCTCCCGTCCTTTCCCTCCTTCAGGGCGGGCGGACCGGTAAATCGTTTGAGATCGATGCCCCATCCAACGGTCAGCAATCCCCGAAAAAACCCAGGAAGCTGGCGTTCTTCGGAATGCATGCCTGCGATATCGCAGCCCTCCAGATCCAGGATAAGATTTTCTCCGGCGGACAGTATACCGATCCCTATTATACGAAGATGAGGGAGGGTCTTTTTGTTGTTGCCGTGAATTGCACGGAAGCCGGCGGTACCTGCTTCTGCTCATCGATGGGCTCAGGCCCCCGCGCAACCTCGGGCTATGACCTTGCACTGACCGAGGTCCTGAACGGTAAGGATCATTATTTTGTCGTCGAGGAGGGGAGCGAGAAGGGGGAGAAAATGATCGACGGTCTCCCGCACCGCCCCGCAGAGAAGAATACCGCCGATGCTCTCGAAAAAAAGATGTCGACCGTCAGCCAGCAGATGGGCAGATTGCTCGATACGAAGGGCCTGAAGGAGGCCCTCTTCCGGAATTTTGATCACCCGCGCTGGGATGATGTCGCAAAACGTTGCCTGGCCTGCGCAAATTGTACCCTGGTCTGCCCCACCTGCTTCTGCTCCACGGTCGACGATGTGACGGATCTCTCCGGTGCCCGCGCCGACCGCGTCCGCACGTGGGATTCCTGCTTCACACTCGAGTTTACCTATATCCACGGCGGAAGTATCCGGCCCTCTATCAGGTCTCGCTACCGCCAGTGGCTTACTCATAAACTTTCGAGCTGGATCGATCAGTTCGGGACATCGGGCTGCGTCGGCTGCGGTCGGTGCATTACCTGGTGCCCGGTCGGCATCGATATTACGGAGGAAGCCGGCGCCATCGCTATTGCCCCGGCTCATCCAGAAAAATCTTCATAAGAGGGAAATGTTATGGAAAATCTTGAATTGATATTGAAGGATCATCCGTTCTTGAAGGGACTCGATCCGAATTATATCTCGCTGATCACCGGTTGCGCCTCGAATATCCGCGTGGAGGAAAATAAGTTCCTCTTCCGCGAGGGCGAGGAGGCCAACTCCTTCTATATCATCCGGCAGGGGAAAATCGCCGTCGAGGCCTTTGCCGCCGAAAGGGGTTCGGTCATTATCGATACCCTCGTCGACGGGGAAGTTCTCGGATGGTCATGGCTGATTCCTCCCTATAACTGGCATTTTGATGCCCGTGCGGTCGAATTAACCAGGGCTATTGCACTCGACGGCCGCTGCCTCCGCGCAAAATGCGAACAGGACCACCACCTCGCCTATGAACTCCTGAAACGCTTTGCCCGCGTCATGGAGGAACGCCTCGAAGCAACCAGAATACGACTTTTGGATCTCTATGCGATTAACGGCTGAACAACAGGCTCTGAAGACGGCTGAACGTTCAGCCATGACCCCCCTGAATTATCAGGTGCGACGCGTGCTGAGGGAGACCGGCGATACGTTCACGCTCGAGCTGGCCCCCTCCTTCACGCCGAACCACCGTGCGTTTTCCCCCGGTCAGTTTAATATGCTCTATGTGTTCGGCGTCGGCGAGGTTCCGATTTCTATCAGCGGCGATCCGCAGAAGCGCGACCTTCTTGTCCATACGACCCGGGCAGTCGGTACCGTGACCAAGGCGATGTACCGGCTGAAAAAAGGGGATTTTATCGGCGTACGCGGTCCCTACGGAACCGCCTGGCCGACAGATGTTGCAGCGGGGAAGGATGTTATTATCGTGGCCGGCGGTATCGGGCTCGCCCCCTTGCGGCCTGCCATCTACCAGGTGCTGGCTTCACGGGAGAAATTTGGAAATGTCGCCATTCTCTACGGGACCAGAACACCCGCGGATATTCTCTACCAGCGCGAGCTTGAACGCTGGCGGTCGCGTTTCGACCTTGAGGTGGATATCACGGTCGACCGTGCGATGTCCGGCTGGAAGGGGAGCGTCGGCGTTGTTACGACACTCATTTCCCGCGCGCCCTTTGACCCCTCCAATGCCGTCTCCATGGTCTGCGGCCCGGAAATTATGATGCGGTTTGCCGTCGCCGAACTCCAGAAACGGGGGATGAAAACCACCGATATCTATGTGTCGCTCGAACGGAATATGAAATGCGGCATCGGCCTCTGCGGCCACTGCCAGTATGGCCCGGTGTTTATCTGCAAGGACGGTCCGGTCTTTGCGTTCGACCGGATTAAGAGTTTGTTTTCCCGGCGGGAATTATAAGATGAAAAAGAGATCAAAACCCAAACTTGCGGTCTGGAAATTTGCGTCGTGCGACGGATGCCAGCTCAGCCTCCTTGATTGCGAGGATGAACTCCTGGCCGTCACCGGCGCCGTCGAGATCGCGAATTTCCCCGAAGCCTCACGCGCTGTCATGAAGGGCCCCTATGATGTGTCGCTCGTCGAGGGATCGATTACCACTTCCCACGACGCAGAGCGCATCCATAGCGTCCGGCGCCAGTCGAAGGTCCTTATCAGTATCGGCGCATGCGCCACCGCGGGCGGTATCCAGGCTCTGAGGAATTTTACCAACGTGAAGGATTATGTGAGCGCGGTCTATGCCTCGCCGCAGTATATCGAGACGCTCGCAAAATCCACTCCGATCGCCGATCATGTGTTTGTCGATTTTGAACTGCGGGGCTGCCCGATTAATAAGTATCAGCTGATCGAGGTCGTGAATGCCCTCCTGAATGGCCGGAAACCGAATATTCCGTCGTATAGCGTCTGCATGGAATGTAAACGGCGCGGTATCGTCTGCGGCCTCGTCGCCGTCGGCCCCCCATGCCTCGGTCCTGTGACTCAGGCCGGCTGTAACGCGCTCTGCCCTTCGTACCACCGCGGCTGCTTCGGGTGCTATGGCCCGAAGGAGGCCTCGAATCCGCCATCTCTTACCGCGACATGGAAGAAGATGGGGATACCGGAGGATGAGTTGCTACGGCTTTTCCGCAGCTTTAATGCGATGGCGGAATCGTTCCGGAAGGAGGGGGAGTCGCATGAAGCCTAGATCGATCAAAGTGGATTACCTCGCCCGTGTCGAAGGGGAGGGTTCTCTGTATGTGAAGGTTCATGAAGGCAAGGTCGCCGACGTTAAATTGAAAATATTTGAACCGCCCCGGTTTTTTGAGGGTTTCTTGCGGGGGAGGAAGTTCCTCGAGGCTCCCGATATCACAGCCCGTATCTGCGGGATCTGCCCCGTGGCCTATCAGATGAGCGCCGTTCATGCGATGGAGGGTATCTGCGGCATTACCGTCGATGGCCCGCTGCGGGAACTCCGCCGGCTTCTCTATTGCGGGGAGTGGATCGAAAGCCATGCCCTTCATGTTTATTTTCTCCATGCACCCGATTTTCTGGGGTATGAGGATGCTATCAGAATGGCGGCCGACCATAAGGCCGTCGTCCAGAATGCCCTGAAACTGAAGAAGATCGGGAACGAGATTATGACTGTCATCGGCGGCAGGGAAATCCACCCCATTAATGTCCGCGTCGGAGGGTTCTACCGTACACCATC
>JAWOKN010000225.1:0-3729 GCA_033854175.1 Bacteroidota bacterium
GAGGATGTCCCAATCTTGGTTGAGGTGACTTAAAAAAAAGGTCTTGAAAATGAACATGGCGATGCTTATTCTGGGGAATAAATTCTCTCAAAAATCTAATCCTCAAGAAAGGAGCAATCGCCATGCGTATAGGAAAGGTAGAGAAAAAGGACCATCAAGTCAACCTGGTTTTCGGAGAGGACGGGGAGGGGGGATTCAATCTGGATCGAATCATGGAGGAATTGGGTATCGAGTTTCATGCATTTGCGACATCAGCCGGAGTCCTGATCATGAAGGGCTTGATGGAGGCCGAAGAGAAGCAGCTTGCAGGGGATCGCCGCTGCCGTGAGACAGAAGTGAATCGGTGGGGTACCGATCCGGGCTCAGTCATGGTCGGAGGTCAGAAGGTAGCGATTCACCGAAGACGGCTACGCACACGAGAAGGGAAAGAAATCCGGCTTACGAGCTATGATCGATTTCACCAGAACGATGATCGTTCGCGTGCGATCTATGAACGCTTGATCAGCGGTATCAGCTGCCGGGACTACCAGCATACGGTGGAGGCGGTGGCTGAAGGCTATGGGGTGTCCAAGAGCGTGGTCAACCGCGAGATGGTGGGAGCCACAGCAAAAAACCTGGCAGAGGTCTGTGAACGGGATCTTTCAGGACTGGACATTTGGGTACTGGTCATTGACGGTATCCGGGTCGGGAAAGCGTTGTTGATTGTGGCGTTAGGTGTTGATATCAGCGGGAAAAAGCACATTTTGGGATTTCGGGAAGGATCGACGGAGAATGGTCGAGTGTGCCTAGACCTCCTGCATGATTTGAGGAGGCGGAAGCTTGACACTACCCATGCGATGCTTGTGGTGATTGATGGATCGCCAGCCTTACGCACTGCGGTGGATGAATTTTTTGGTGACGGGGTTGAGGTACATCGTTGCCATCAACACAAATGGGAAAACGTGAAGAGTTATCTGCCGAAAGAATACCATGCTGAATATAAGCGGAAGATTCATGCTGCTTGGGGGATGACTGAGTATGACCAGGCAGAGAAGGCACTGCGGGCAGTGGTTCGCGACCTTCAGCGAGTGAACATCCAGGCGGCAGCAAGTTTGGAGGAAGGTTTTGAGGAGACGCTGACGCTGCACCGGCTGGGAGTTCCGCCGATTCTGCGGGTGAGTTTTTCGACGACGAACCTCATCGAGTCCGGGTTTTCATTCGTGAGGAAAGTTTTGCAAAACGTCAAGCGATGGCAGAGGAATAGCATGCAGCAGCAGAGATGGATCGCAGCGGCATCGCTGCAACTTCAGAAACGATTCAGAAGGATCAGAGGGTATAAGTCGCTATCGATCTTGAGAGCTGCATTGGAGACCGAAGCGGCCAAGAAAGGAAAACGAAACCAAACGAACGCAGCCTAAATCAGCTTCCCCGGAATCGCAAAGCCTGTCAATTGCCAACTAAGAAAGGGACAAACTCCAACCCAACATCAGCAATTTTACAGCACATCTGACCGAATACTGCCGAAGCACAAAAGCGCTTTCTGCCTACCTTTACTCCCTACATTGGAGACAGTACCTGAAGTACGGCAGTATTAAGAGCTTCACTGATATCAATCAATCGACCATAGATGGTTATAAAATCTATCGTCTGGGTATCATCAAACCTACAACGGTGAACATCGAACTTCGTTCGTTGCGTTCTATTCTCAACTTGGCAATTCGTTGGGGATATCTGAAAGCAGATATGTTGAAACCGATCGAGTGTAATTTCTCTTTATCCATTTTAGGAGAGTTATTAATCATCCGTGTTTATCTGACATTAGATCATTTTAGGAGTGCTGTGAGGAAGTAACATCGGAATAACTGTCGATGTCAGTAATAATTCCAGCGTCGTTTTTTACCGCGTTAGGTACCGAGCAATTAGAGTTTATCGGCAACATTTTGCATACAGCCCACAATTTTCACCCTCTGCCAATCTGCGCTTAGGTACGTGTCCAATAGAAAGACTATCGTTTCGCCATGTTATATCTATGCCAGCGTCGGGGGGTAAAATGATCTTCGCATACGATTTGCCGAACACATCTTTTTCCCACGAGACAGAGAATCGCTTTTTTACGCGAACCGAATCGTCATAGTAATCGTAATATGTACTGTCAGTTGTAAGGACGATACATGATTTCTGATCATTTACTTTCTCGATTGACACTACAAATCCCGCGATGTAATTTGCATAGTGTTTATAACAACCGAAAATGCCTCGGGAGTGTTTCCCCTTTAAATTGAATTGCTTACAACCCAAAGGAACACCAGCATTAAGCCTTGGACAGACGAGAAGAAAAATTATTATCAATCCGTAGAAGGTTACCCTATTATTAGTTCTCATACCAATACCCCCATTGCATTACGCATAACGCTTGGGCAAACTATCGCCACCGTTTTGCGAGCATAATAATACCAGCGTCGTGTTGCCGCTTGTTAGGCACAGGCAAAGTTCTATATCGATAGCATTTTGCGACACAAACAAGGACGACAGCTCATGCCCAGAGACACTATTGCTGCCGGTCTCGCAAGATCGATAAATATGTGCTCCAAGGCCCTGTTGCCTTCGCGTACACCTTTGCCATCGTGCGCACTACTTGCGCTGCGTGGTCCATGTCATGCACGACCCAAGTCGCCAGCAATTCCCCGAGCGTGATTTTCCCTAACTCAGGATGAAGCCCTGTTCGAGCCAAATCGTCGTCCGTCAGATTCATGCCAAGCAGGGTGGCAACGTTCGCTCGCCGGAGCTCGACAAATGTGGCCAGGCGTTCTTTCATACTAGTGCCAAGACTTGTCCTGAATTGAGTAGTTCGGTCGAATGTTTCAAACGCTCGCGTCTCGCCAGCCAGGATGTGACGTGCCCGTGGTATCCAGTCGGTCCGCTCACCATGGATGAGATGACCAATCACGTCGTAAGGCGACCAAGTACCGTCGCCCTCCGTAGCCCGTATCCATCCTTCGGGTAGGCCGTCGAGCAATGCGCGCAGGCTTGCTGGCGTTCGTTCGAGAATCGCCACCGCATCGTCCACTCTGAGTCGTCCGTATTCCATAGCAGTCATCCTATATGCATTCTGATCCGAGACAGACATCTTGTCTCAAAAAGGTATCGCAAAACGCCTTAAGAAATAAATCTTTGCTTGCGCCTAAAATCCATAATAACGTAATATTACGTTTTTATCATCGAAAAGGACAATCTCGGAATGATTTCCCCTCCGGAACAACCTTTTACAATTTACAGCAAACGAATGGGATATACAAGGGCACCGGAGCAAGGGTAGAATTAACAATTAGACAGAAGCTAGTATTTTACCCTAAAATAATTCTGGAAAAAAAATGGTCGGGAGGTTTCTCGGTCGGGTTTTGTTTCTACTCGTCATAGGGTATATATATATATACTGGATACCACTACCTCGGAGAGGCTCATTTTCGGTTATTCGTCTGTTACAATATACGTGCAGTCAATTCATCGACGCCTTGTATGATATCAGCTCCCATGACTGATCAATCTGTTCAAATGTTATCGTGCAAAACATCTTCTCAGTAATTTTTACGATGCCAATTCCAAGACTTATCCAGTATTGAAACAATCCATATGTATTGCCAACCAAAAAAATTTTACCATAAAAATTAAAGCCGACACGTTGATTGCCTATGTGGGCTGTGTTCTTCAGTAAAACTCCACTGCTGTTCGGGTAACTCCCTTGCCCGGTTG
>JAWOKN010000226.1:0-3343 GCA_033854175.1 Bacteroidota bacterium
TTGCCTTGCATCCTTCAGATTCCACCTCGCGGTGGACACCCTATGCTTGGCTACATGACTCGGCTTGCGTTCAGCCATGACAGGACTTTAACCTGTTAGTGTTTGATACTGCACGGCACACAAAAAAAGCCGGAAGCACCTCTTCCGGCTTTCTTTGCACAAACGTCCGATCCGCTATTTGCTCAGCTGGCTATACCATCCCGGTATGGGATTTTGGGCCATATAGAAATCGTTCCTGGTGCTCTCTGTTTTCGGATTGATGTCATGGATATTATTATAGCGTGCCAGCGACCAGAATTCGGGTATAGAACCCGCGGGAACATTCTGCGGGTAGGGATCGGGATTCGGCCTGTAATTTCCCCATCGGACAATATCCACATCCTCATTGGTATAGAAGAGAAGCTGCCTGTTGTTAATTTCAAAGGATGTTTTCGCAAGTGTGATCTGGCATGCGGGGAGCAGATTCCAGCGCAGGAAGTTTCCGAGAGAGTCCACGCCAAAACCGAAATTCAGTCTTGTGGTGGTTCCCGGCCCCATCTTCGTATGCGCGTCAAACTTCGTACTGTCGTTGATAATGACGGCAAACCCGCCCGCAGAGACGGCCAGATTACCCCCGAACGGCTGGAACAGGACCGTGCCGGTGTCGGTTCTGACGATAAAATCGGTATTGATCGTGCCGGTCGTTTTGTCGTAGAAAATATAATTCCTCTGGGCACGCATCACCATATAATAATTGACCTGAACCGTATCCTTCAGACCGAAGAAGTGGCCCGATGTCAGGTTCAAGTTGGTGCCGCTCTCCTGGGAGTGCCAGAGTCTCCCGCCGTCGGTTGTTGCGACGATCGTCCCCCCGTTCCCGAACGCCCAGCCATGGAGGGTGTCGGTAAAATAGACGGAATTCAGCTGAGCGGTGGTGCCGCTGTTGGCTCTGGACCAGGTCTGTCCGAAATCCTGGGTGGTGATGATCGTACCCGCATCGCCCACCGCGCAGCCGCTGCCGAAATTAAACGTCGGTGGAATTGACGATGACGCGGGGATCCCGAAGAACGATCCCCTCAGGGTAACGCTGACATTCGTCGTTTCGGCGGACCATGTCGTCCCCTGGTTCGTCGTCATGAGGATGATCCCGTTTTCCCCCGTGACCCAGCCGATGGAATCGGTGCTGAACCAGGTCGAATAGTAATTATAGGGGCGGTCGGGCTGCGGAAATACCTTTGTGGACCAGTTCGTTCCGTTATTCAGCGAGAGGCCGAACGCGCCGGAATCACCCACGACATAGAGTTTGAACGCAAGTGAATATATGGAATGCAGATTCTGGGTCGTGAACGGTCCCGCGGTGGGGATCTTCGACCATTTGAGTCCCGCATTCAGAGTCCGTAGAACGGTGCCCTTATCGCCCACGGCGTAGGCAAACCGGTTGTAGCGGTCGTACGCCCCGTCGATCGGTGACAGGTAGGTCGACTGGTTCGTGATGGAGTTGAGATTGACCGTCGGATCGGGTTTATCGATGCTGCCGGTGATCGAAGGCGAGGCGACAAGAAACATGGCGGTGTGGGAGATTTTATAGATCTTTTCCCCCTCGCCGCATGCAAAACCGGTGTCATAGTTCGCATAATTCAAACCCCGGAGGTTCGCCAACGAGGAATTCGTCAGTGTATCGGTCCATGTCGTGCCGCTGTTGGTTGTATTCAGGAGGGTACCGGAGGCACCGGCAACGCCGCCCCGTGCCGGGTACACCTGATCAAACCAGAGGATTTTGCGCGGGGTAGGATTATAAATTTCAATCCAGGAATACGCATAATACTTGTCCGGTGCGATTGTGAACACCTCATTAATGATGAGATCCCTGCCTGGCGGGTTTTGATTTGTGACGGCGATGTTCTTATTGACAAGATCGCACCCGGACATAAAAATCACGATCAGCGTACAGAGTGCGAGAATATTCTTACCAAGGATGTTCATTCCATTCTCCATCGAAATAGACAAACAATGACACTATCAGTTGTTAGAACTGAAACTCAAACGTAAACGAATGCGTGCCGGGGAGATACTTGAAATTATTGTACCCGTAGTCGAGCATGCTGTTGATCCCCAACGGATTCAGCCTCAGACCGAATCCCGCGGTGATGTTCTCCTGGTCATAGGCGAACTTATAGCCGCCGCGCAAGGCCAGGATATTATCAAACACGTACTCAGCGCCCAGGTTATACTGTTCCTGGGTATCATTCGCGCGGGAAATCTGGAACACCGTGACGAACTGATTCTGGGCCTCGGCGTCCTTCCAGACGTCGAGGGTGATGCCGAACCGGAGCGCCGTCGGGAGGGAATAGATTTCATTGATATATTTGAGGTCCTTCCCGATGTTGGTCAGGGAGACGCCGATGTGGCTGTGGAGCACGGGAATATCGTACATGGTCCCCACATCCACCGCGAAGCTGGAGGAACCGATCTCGGTATTGTAAAGGTACGACTGGATGATCTTCGCGTTGACGCCGAGCCGGAACTGTTCCGTCACCTGGCGGGCGAACGCAAGGCTGAACGCGTATTCGCTTGCCCGGAACGTCCTTCCGGTCCCTTCCGGAAACTGCGGTGTGGTTTCGGTGATATCGTCGGTGGACATCATGATAAAGCTCGCACCGACCGCGCCGATGTTCGGGATATTCTTCACAACGCTGGCGTAGGAATGCTGGATATTTGCGAACCAGGCTGTATACGTTGCGGCAAAACCGTAGTCGGCAACCGACAGGATGCCGGAGGCGTTATAGGCGAGTGAGGAGGCGCCATCGGCGACCGCAACCTGTGCGCCGCCCATGCCGACGGCTCTTGCGCTCACGTCGATCTTGAGAAATTGTCCCGATACGGTTCCCGAAAGATCGCCGGCCCTGACGGTTAAAGGAGTGGTGAGCATCGTCAGTGCGACGGCAAGCAGAGTAAGAATAGCAACATTTTTCATGGTGAGAATCTCCTTCATTCGATCAGCGTATCAATACGAATTTACCGACCTGGCGTCCGTAGTCGGATTCGACGGTATAGACATACACGCCGCTTGCGATCGCACGGCCGCTGTCCGTCAAGAGCGACCACGACATTTCGCCGGAGTTCGGGTCGTTATGGACGAGCGTCTTCACCAGATCACCCGCAAGCGTAATGATGCGGATGGTACACTTTGGCGGCAGGTGGATGAACTTCACCTGGCGTTTGGTCTCGTCCCATTTACTGGCCTGTCCCTCATACCCCCCGTTCTCATACGTATAATCCCGGTCTCCGCGGTACGGGTTCGGCACCACAAGCACCTTCCCAAGGTTCTCCGAGACCGAGAACGGCACATCCACCGGTGTCGCAT
>JAWOKN010000227.1:0-16741 GCA_033854175.1 Bacteroidota bacterium
TGTACGACTTGTGCTATGAGTTACGCATCCTTAGTACGGGTCTTTGTAGGAAAGCTGTATACGGAAAATCCGTACGTACAGTTTGATGAGGGGACGGAGGCTCTCAGGAGCCTCCTCCCACTCTATTATGGTAACTACTATCACGTTCATTTTAAAACAAGAAGCTTTCTCGTCGAGGTATAGACAGGTGTAATCAGCTCGTAGTAATAGATACCACTCGATAGATTGCGCGCATCCCACCTGATGCTGTATTCGCCTGGTTTTTTACCTCGTCGACTAGTGTCGCTATAGTCTGGCCAAGCAAATTATAGATTTTTAGCTGCACATGGCTTTCGACCGGCAGGTCATATGTGATGATTGTCGTCGGATTAAATGGATTTGGGTAGTTTTGCTGCAGTTCAAAATATTTCGGAATTTTTGATCTCTGTTCAGAAAGCTCAGGTCCTGGTACCCCTGGAGGGCGTTCTGATGTCGGAACAATTCTTATGGTATTTGATGGTGTAGTTTTCCCTGATGGAAGGTTTGTCGGGAGTATGAGTGTATAATCCGGTCCAAAGTTGCCACCCAATCCGGTGGAAAGCTGCCACCTAATCCGGTCCAAAGTTGCCACCCAATCCGGTGGAAAGTTGCCACCTAATCCGGTCCAAAGTTGCCACCTAATCCGGTGGAAAGTTGCCACCTAATCCGGTGGTAGCTTTACCAGTTTAACCCTCTCCTTTAGCTTTAGCGAGCCTTTTCAGGCCGCTCACACATTCCCTAATAGCGGTATAACGGTGAGGATTTTCCTATGATGGGGGTAAAAACCCACACAAGGAGTATCCCCCCATGCCAAATCAGAGAACGAGTATGAACAAAATCAGAGAAATTATCCGCCTCCACGAAGAAGGGGGCTTAAGTAAGCGCCAGATCGCACGCACCTTGGGCATTTCACGGCCGTCGGTAGCGCAGTACCTAGTCGATTATCACTCATCGGGTCTTGGTTTTGGCGAAGTTACGACGATGAATGATGACGAACTCATCAGGCGTCTGGAAGGGGTCAAGGAAGCCGTTTCAGAGCGGTACCGGGACCTCTCGGCGAGGTTTGAGTACTTTACACGTGAGCTGAAAAGGACAGGCGTGACGCTGGACCTTTTGTGGCAGGAGTACAAGCGGGATAACCCGTCCGGCTACAACCGGACGCAATTCTGTCATCATTTCAAGGTGTGGCGGGACGGTTCCGAACTGACGATGCACCTTGAGCACAAGGCCGGAGAGAAGATGTTCGCCGATTATACGGGTAAAAAGATGATGGTGTATGACCGGACGACAGGCGTCGGGCGGGAAGTCGAGGCGTTTGTGGCGATACTCGGGGCAAGCCAGCTCACCTATGCCGAAGCAACAGAAAGCCAGAGGAAAGAAGATTGGATCCGCGCCAATGAACATGCTTACTGCTATTTTGGTGGTGTCACACAGGCCACCGTTCCCGATTGCCTGAAATCAGCCGTCGACAAACCTGATAAGTACGAACCCGATATCAATCCCGAATATGCGGACTTTGCCCGCCATTACAATACCGTCATCCTTCCGGCACGGCCCCATAGTCCGAAGGATAAAGCTCTGGTGGAAAATGCTGTCAAGATTATTTACCGGAGAGTCTTTGCCCCCTTGCGGGACCGGATCTTCTACTCACTGGAAGAACTGAACCAGGCCATTTTGGAACGTCTGGAAGTTCATAATCGCACTCCCTTTCAACGAATGAAGATATCGAGGTGGGATCTGTTTGACGAGACCGAACGATCCGCACTGAAAGGGCTTCCCGCGGAACGCTACGAACTGAGGAGATTTTTGAGTCTCAAGGTCCAGTTCAATTACCATATTCATTTCAATCCCGATAAGCACTATTACAGCGTCCCTCACCACTACCGCGGTAAACGGGTAACGGTGATCTACACCTCCACAGAAGTTGAAATCTACCACAAGAATATCCGGATTGCCTGCCACAAAAGAGATTACGGCATAAACCGCTACACAACAACGAAAGAGCACATGCCCCCCAATCACCGCTTTTATGATGACTGGAGCCCGGAGAAAATGATCGCCTGGGGTGAAGCGATCGGTCCTGAGGTAAAGGCGATGATCGAAGCCGTTCTGGAAAGCAGGCAATATCCCGAACAGGCCTACAGGGCATGTCTTGGAATATTGAACCTTGCCAGAAAGTATGGCAAGGAAAGGCTGAACGAGGCCTGCCGGAGAGCACTGGAGTATCGGTGCTCCACCTATCGATCGATACGGAATATCCTTGAGAATAATTTTGACAAGATCTACGACCTCCACCAGGACGAGCAAGCACTTCGCCGGCCACTACCCCTGCACGCGAACATTCGCGGGAGGGAATATTTTAACTGACCTCTTCACCAAAAAAGGAGAAACACATATGAACAACCAAAGCACAATCCAAAAGATGCAGCAGATGAAGCTCTACGGGATGGCGAGGGCATTTAAATCAACGATGGAAACTGGAGCTGTGAAGGCGAGTTTTACCGCCGATGAAATGCTCGCGCATCTTATCGATGCCGAATGGGATGACAGGTACAACCGGAAACTCGCCAGACTCGTCCGTGACGCCCACTTCCGCTATCAGGCCTCCATAGAGCAGATCGACTTTCAGTTAAGCCGGAATCTCGACAAAAATGAGATCCTCCGCTTCTCGGACTGCAGCTGGATACAAGACCGGCAGGATATCATCATCACGGGGCCCACGGGCGCAGGAAAAAGCTTTTTGGCTACCGCCCTTGCCCATCAGGGCTGCATCTACGGCTTCAAGGTGCTCTATGTGAACTGCGCGAAGCTGTTTCAGAAACTCAAAATCTCAAAAGCCGACGGCACGTACGTCAAGGAACTCTCGAAAATCCAGAACCAGGATGCCTTCGTGATCGACGACTTTGGGCTTCACCCCTTTGACGCACAGATGAGGCTCTCGTTGCTGGAGATCATGGAAGACCGGCATGGAAAATCCTCAACACTCATTGCTTCGCAGTTCCCCGTTCCCGCCTGGCATGACATTATCGGTGAACCGACGATTGCCGATGCAATCTGTGACCGGATCATCCACCATGCTCACAGAATCGAACTCGCCGGAGAATCGCTCAGAAAAAAATATCCACAATCATGACAAAGGGAGCTAAAATATACTACGAAGATAGATACCCAAGAACTTGAAAAGAAAAAAATATTTGTATATTGTGCCGACTCAAATGAATCGCATCTGAAAGACAAATAACGGGGATTGTAAGGAGAGATTACCCTGAAACTTTAAACCGGACAGCCTGGCAATTTTAAACCGGATTACCCGGCAACTTTCACCGGACTACACAGTATGAGTGAGGCCGTCTGCTTCACTCGCACCCAATATCCTTTCCCCGGATGAATTGTATCGGCGATCTGATAACCAGTTATTCCATCGAATCCGAAGAATTGAGATGTGACGATGTTACCGGGATTACTTCCAATACTCGATACTGGTACAGGGATTGATACAGAACCGATCATGTTCCACCCTTTTGTGACAGTGATCGACTCTGCGTAGACTGGCACATCCGTAAGGACAAAGTCTTGAGGGGTATCGAATTTTAGCCAGTAACCTGTACCGTGCTGTAGCGTATCCGTACTGGTATATCATGTTTCATACGTAAAAGCACTAGACGTGGAAAAAGGGATGAGAAGATTTTTTGCGCCACTACTCTCTCCACCAGGAAAAGCTGGCACAGATATCAAATTCCAGCCAGCCTCAAAGGAGTAGTGTTGCTGGTGGGAGATCAACTTGTTTTCAAATATTTGCAGACCATCAATTGATTCACTTAAGTATACGAACCGGTCTTGTGCTGCTACTCCCCACGAGTATATTGGATTGCAAGAGCCAACAATCCTCAATATTTGAGGTTTGGACACATCGACAGCATATAAGAGTGAATTCCCAGAGAGGTACACATACCCTCCCGATAACGCCATATCAGTAATGTTCGACCCATTTAACCACATTCCGATGGCACTTAGTACGCTTGGGTGTGACGGATTTGAAATGTCCACCACGGTAAGTCCCGTATCGACGATTCCACCGTTATAGGCAAAAGTTGAATCGACGACAATAGCATAGGAGGGGATTTGAAGCTGTGAGACCTGTGAAACGTGCTTCGGGTCGGAGACATTAAGAATGCTCATTCCCGACAAAAACAACAGGCTGTCGCGTGCTGCAAGGCTAAGAACCGATCGAGGATATATCCCTAATCTTGAGGGCGCAGCAGGGTTCGTCACATCGATTATCACTATCCCAGAATCGGACAAAGCCACATAGGCGCGGTTCTTCTCCACTGCAATTGATAATCCAGGTTTCCATGACGGATTGCCCATTGGAATCCAGCTCATTTGAACAGGTATTCGGGGATTAGAGACATCAACCGTCCAGAATCCGTACCCATATGTACCAACAACATATGCATTTGAACCCTCGACGGCGACAGCACCAATGGACGCTCCATCAAAAAGAAGTGATCCAACCCTGACGGGCTGCGTCGGATTTGTAATATCGAGTATAGCTAAACCGGTCACACCATTTGCAAGGTAAGCGTAATTACCTTGCACTGCGATGTTTGATGGACCCTCCCCACCTGAAATAAAAACCGATCCTGATTGAAGGGTATACGGGTTTTGAGCATCTACAAGTGCAAATCCAATAGGTGAGGAGATACCAACTTTATCTCGTACCCTTAAAGGAAAACTCGCTCTATTTCCGGCTATTTGTGGAATAAAAAGACTGTCCACAACATGTGGCGGGTAACTTGAGATATCAAAGGTATAGAGCCAACCATTTTGGGTTGTTGTGAAGACAACATCATATGGGTAATTTTCACTGTAATCACTCACGGAGATCGAGGTGAACAAGGTTCCTGCTTTCAGAGTATCGATCAGTGACGGGCTCGCAGGATTGATGAGGCTGTACACTTTAAGATTGCTCGTTCCTACGAGTAACCAGCTGTAGCGGTCGGATACCGAAAAGGAATACCAACCTATGTTCAGATTTGGAAGCTCTTGAAGATTATCGGGGTTGCTGCAATCGTAAGGATAAATGATACCTACGTCTGGATCTCCAAGATAGAGGTAACGACCGTTGTAAAGAGCTAATTCGTCACGAAATCCACCCCCTTCATCACCTGCTGCTTGAGATCGTATATATGGATTCCGGAGATCGGTAATATCGACGATGCTTAGTCTAAGCCCACTTGCAACATAGGCAAATGAATCGGTCGGAATGACCCTGTTGCCTCCCCAGAGTGGTATCTCACTCAATTTTACTGGGACTGTGGGATTTGATACGTCAAAGATCAGAAATCCATCCCATGTACAAACGAAAGCAACTGAATCTCCTCTCAGGCGAACATCGTAGATTAGTGCACTCGTGACATATTCGCCTACGATGACAGGAGCAGTAAGGTTTGTTATATCGAGTATTTGGAATGAGCGGCCATTCCCGATATACGCATAGTGTCCCTGGATATCTATCGCCATGCACGGACCCCCATGCCCAGCTCCCAATAGGTGTCAATGCACTATCGATTGAGGGTGTTGCCGCGCGGGTTCCTTGCCGTTGATAAGACTGAAACTTTCTTCGGGAGTAGTCTCTCAGGATATTAAATGAAGTGTCACCAGTGGACTGATAAGGGTAATTGTATTGTGAGGAATAATTGCGTCGCGGATTTACTCGGGTGTCTGAATTTTGGCTGTAGGCCAAGCAACATAGTAATAACCCAATTAAAACAAAACACCAGTAACGTTCACAGGCAAATCTTGACTTTTGAATACGATCCATGTTCTCTTCCCGTCACTCCTCTAAATTAATCTACCTCACCAAAACTCGTCAATCGACCCCAACCAATGGTATCCATACAAAAAACAAAAACCCGAAGCACAGTTGATTGTACTCGGGTTTATAAAAGAACTTTCCTTTTCTTCAAAACAACATAGATGCTAGAGGGTACTTAGTTGTAGGACCTCTTAGTACTTTGAAGAAAAGAATAATCTAATGACAAATAACGAAAAGATGATGAGCCCCCAGACTTCCGTGATAATTTGCAAAATGTCCTATCGAAAGTCAATGGACACCGCAAAAGAAATTTAGAACATCGGGTATTTTCACCGTTTATTCCCAATAGTGTTTCCCCATCTCAGGTTTCGGATACATGCGTTATTGGTGGGAAAATGATATATTGATTGACTTTGTATGAATAATCCGCAGACATCCCAACGCATGAAGGCCGAAGGCCTTCTTCTTTTTACTGTGGTCGTTTGGGCAGCGAACTATCCACTTGCGAAATTTGCACTCTCGGGTCTCCACCCGTTTGTCTTTAACGCAATCCGGTATGTTACGGCCACACTTGTGCTCTTGCTCGTCGTCGCGGTGAACCGTGTTTCCCTTAGGATCAAACCGGGCGACGCTTCCAGACTCCTCGGCGTCGGTATGATCGGCAGCGTGATCTATCAGGTGGTCTTTATTATCGGCCTGGCAATGTCCACGGCGGGTAATGCAGCGGTGATATTGTCCACCTCCCCTCTTTGGACCGTTATCCTCCATGCCCGCATGCACCGGGAGAAACTGCCTACCGTCGTCTGGTCCGGTACTGTTCTTTCTCTTGCAGGCGTCATCCTGATCATTGTCGGGAGCGGCCAGAAGGTGGGCTTCGGCAGCGGGCAATTTGCCGGCGAGTGCATTCTTCTTGTCGCTGCAGTCCTCTGGGGCCTGAATACGAATCTTCAGAAACCACTCCTCCTGCACTATTCCGCCACCCAGCTGACGTCGATCATGCTGGCCGTGGGGGGCGTCGGTTTGTCGTTGATCGCTATTCCCTTTCTTCCTGAAGCGTTTGAACATGTTCCGGGATGGCCGTTCCTCCTTGCCGCTCTTCTTTCGGGTGCGTTTTCTATCGGTATCGGTACCCTGCTCTGGTCGTTCGGCGTCAAGATACTCGGCCCGAGCAAAACGGCCAATTTTAACAACCTTGTCCCGGTCCTGGCTTTTGTCATTTCATATTTCACACTTCATGAAGAGGTCGCTACCGTGCAGTTTGTCGGCGTCGCAATTACCATCACCGGCGTCTGGATTACACGCCAGTAACCAACTACTCTCCCGTACCCCCCCCGGCCGACTTACGCAGCTTATTTATTCGGTTTTTTTGTGGAGTTTTTGAAAATTGCAAGGGAGGGGAATTTTCTTTACGTTATATTCCTAGACGTTGTAATTATTCATTTTGAAGGAATTTACGGAGCATGAAAAAATCAACCATTATTCTTCTCGCTGTCCTCGGCGGATTGATTGTCCTGGCATTGCTGATCGGTGGTTGGATCACCGGGATGTATAATTCGCTTGTGAAACTCGACGTGAGCGTCAGCCAGGCCTGGGCGCAGGTGCAGAATCAGTACCAGCGGAGACTCGATCTAATTCCCAACCTGGTTGAAACCGTCAAAGGGTATGCAACCCATGAGAGTAAGGTTTTTACCGATGTGGCGGAAGCCCGGGCGAGCGTCGGCAAGATCCAGGTGACCCCGGAGGTTTTGAATAATCCGCAGGCATTCCAGCAGTTTCAGGCAGCCCAGGCGAGCCTTTCCGGTGCTCTCTCCCGGCTTCTCGCCGTTGCTGAAAATTACCCCCAGCTGAAAGCAAATGAAAATTTTCTCCAGCTCCAGTCGCAACTCGAGGGGACCGAGAACCGCATCGCCGTCGAACGCCAGCGGTTCAACGAGGCTGTCCAGAATTATAATGTCCGCATCCGGACATTCCCGACGAATTTCTTTGCCGGGATGTTCGGATTCAGCCAGAAGGCCTTTTTCCAGGCCGAACCGGGAGCAGAGAAGGCTCCTAAAGTGAGTTTCTGATCAGGATGAAATATTTTTTCTTTCCGCTGTTCGTATTTTTTATTTTGCTCTTCTCCTGCTCCGTACGGAGCCAGGATGAGGATATCCCCGTCGTCCATCAGCGGATGAATGACCTGGGTGGCCTGCTGACCCCGGCCCAGGAGGCAGATATGGAGTCGCGCCTTGAGGCTTTTGAACGGGAAACGTCAAACCAGATTGTTGTCCTGGTCGTTCCGACAATCCATTCGGAACCTATCGAGGATTACTCCCTCAGGGTTTGCGAAAAGAACAAACTGGGGAAAAAAGGCCGCGACAACGGCGTGCTTTTTCTTATTGTGAAGGATGAACGGCGGATGCGGATTGAGGTCGGTTATGGCCTCGAGGGTGTCCTGACCGACGCGCTGAGCGATCAGATTATCCGCAGGGTCGTTGCACCCAGGTTCCGCGCCGGCGATTATAACGGCGGGATCAGCGCGGGCGTCGATGCCATTATGGCCGCAACGAAGGGGGAGTTTCAGGGTGAACCCCAGGCCGCGCAACGGAAACAATTTTCACCGATCGCCCTGCTGATTTTGTTTTTGCTGTTTGGAAGCTTTACCCGGCTTTTATTCCGCGGGGTCCGGAGAACTACCCTCGGTCCCGGGCGCTATTACCGTGGCGGTCCCTGGTTTGGCGGCTTTGGCGGGGGCTTCGGCGGTGGCGGGTTCGGCGGGGGTGGCGGCTTCGGCGGCGGAGGTTTCAGCGGCGGGGGCGGAAGCTTCGGCGGCGGCGGGGCAAGCGGCGGCTGGTGATAAAATGATATGAAGATGTTTACGAAAAAAATATTGTCGAAAGAGGATCTGCAGGCCATCTCCTCAGTGATTGCCGAGATCGAGAAAAAAACTGCCGGGGAAATCCGGGTCGTCCTCCGGCATCACCGCCATCTGACCGAACGCAGGCTTTCCCTCCATGAACTGGCTTTCAAGGAATTCACCCGCCTCGGCATGCAGAAAACGAAACACCGAAGCGGCATTCTGATCTTTCTCCTTGTCTCTGAACGGAAGTTTCAGATCATCGCCGATGAGGGGATCCATAAAAAGGTCGAGGACGGTACATGGGAGGGCGTTGCCTCGGCGATGTCGTCCCACTTCCGCGAGAGGAATTTCAGAAAAGGTGTGATCGAAGCGCTCCGGTCAGTCGGCGATATCCTTGCCCGCCATTGCCCTCCGACACCCGGCGACGTTAACGAGCTTCCGAACGAGGTTGTTGAAGATTAATCCGTTATGCGAGAGCGAATTGAGGCGTTAGAAAAGATTTCCCGTCTGCTGGAACCATCTGCTGAACAACGTTTGGATCTGCGCGAGGCTGTGGTCCGCTATACCGAAAAATTCCTCGAGGATATCTACACGCTTCCCGCCTATAATGTCACGAGTGACAAGGGTTCCGCCATCTTGCATTCCCCCGTCTCCGAGGATCCCATGGATATCGATGCGGCGATGAGGTTGTATGAGTATAATGTCGACCGCCCGGGCCTTAATCCCGCCTCACACGGTCATCTGGCCTATATTCCAGGCGGCGGGATTTATGTCTCCGCACTGGCCGACTACCTGGCCGATGTCACGAACAGGTATGCAGGTGTCTTTTATGCGGGGCCCGGCGCCGTGCACCTCGAAAATATGCTTCTTGAGTGGATGGCCGGTATTGCCGGATATCCGAAGGGGTCGGGCGGGAATCTGACATCGGGCGGCAGTATCGCTAACTTAATCGGCATTGTTGCCGCACGCGATGCGAAAAAAATTGCCTCAAAGGCTGTCGAAAATTCTGTCATCTATCTGACTGACCAGGCTCACCACTCTGTCGATAAATCGTTCCGCATCGCTGGCCTCGGCGAATCGATCGTCCGCCATGTCCCTGTCGATGACCATTTCAGGATGTCCGCACCCGAGCTCGAACGGATGATCATCGAAGACAAGAAGAAGGGGCGTTGCCCCTTTCTCGTCGTTGCTGCCGCCGGTACTACCGACACCGGCGCCGTCGACCCGCTCGCCGATATCGGGGAGATCTCCCGGGCGCATGACTGCTGGTTCCACTGCGACGGCGCCTACGGGGCTTTCTTTGTTCTCTGCGATGAGGGGAAAAAGATCCTGCGAGGGATGGATTCCTCAGATTCCCTGGTCATGGACCCGCATAAGGGGCTGTTTCTCCCCTATGGGTCGGGTGCCGTGCTGGTGAAGAATAAACAGTCCCTCGTCGATTCGTTCTGGTATCAGGCGAATTATCTCCTTGACGCTCTCAAGAGCAGCGATGAAATCTCTCCCTCGGATGTATCGCCGGAGCTTACCAAACATTTCCGGGGCCTGCGCCTCTGGCTTCCCCTGAAGATTCACGGTCTTCGTCCGTTCCGCGCGGGCGCCGAGGAAAAACTCATGCTCGCAAGGTATTTCTGGGAAAGAATTCAGACTCTCCATGGGTTTGAAGTCGGCCCCTTCCCGGATCTTTCCGTCGTTACCTACCGCTTTCTGCCGAAACGGGGCGATCCCGATATTTTTAACCAGCGGCTTATCGAGGAGGTTCAGAAGGATGGGAGGGTGTTTCTTTCGTCGACACGGCTGAACGGCAGGTTTATCCTCCGCCTTGCAGTGCTTGCCTTCCGCACCCACCTTGAGACGATCGATCTTACGCTTCAGATTCTTGCCGAGAAGGCCCGCGCACTCGAGGCGCAGGGTTAGCTTATCCCTTATTATTTATGGGGGCGATCCTCTTTCGGAAATGCCATGTCGTCATCCCCGTATTTCGTCACCAGCTGCTGGAGTTCCTCCGTGGAGGCGGTGAGGATGATCTGATCGTCAAGCCGCTCGTGGGATATTTTGATGCTTTTGTTGTCGATCATTTTTTTCAGCCAGCCGTTGTCAAGAAGGGATATGCGGAGGCTGTCATGCACGAACCAGACCTTCATGATTGAATGCATCGGGAGGAAATGCCAGTTGTAAAAATCGTTCTTGACGTTGCCGAACATCTTTTCTCCACCAGCCTCGTCACTTTTCTGCGCCGGGTAGATGTCGAGGAAGAGGTTTTTGCCGAGTTTCCCCAGATGTGCCTCGAAAACACCGGTGTCTCCCGGAGTTCCCTCCCTGAAGAGCCCCGCGCCGAATTCGCGCTGGTAAAATTTCAGCCGGTACGCTTTGTCCCCCGCCTTGGAAAATGTCCAGGTGTCACCCGATTTGTCGGGCCAGGTGCCGAGAAGCCGCTTTTCGAAGAGGTAATCTTTTTCCGTGAAGAGCGGATAGAGCGAACGTACACAGCCGGCAAGGAGTATCAACGAAATGATGAGAGTCAGGAGCAGCAAGTTTTTCATGGTCAATTCCTTCCAGATGTCCAGTGGTCATCGGACATTCAATATAACTCTTTTTTTGGCTTTCCGAAATTTTGACAGGGTGAATGATGGTCGGTTTATACCCCCGGCCGCCCCTTCCAGAGCCAGGCGATGTAGTCGGTCATTGGAGGTTCCCCGCCAAGCTCCCGCATGCGCATGGCGTTCTGCCCGCGGTGGTATTGACTGTGGTAGACTGCCTGGACAAGCGCATTCCTGCGCGAGATCATGAGCGGCGGCTCCTTGAACCAGGGGATGTTCAGGATTTCCTCAAGACCGGGTTCGGTGACCTTCGACAACAAGTGCCTGAAGCGGTTGTGCGTGTCAATGGCGAAGTTTTTTAACGTCATGATGTCGGCGAATTCCTCGGGCTGCCGGAAGGCGAACTTTTCGCCGCTGGTGATGCAGTAAAATGCGTATTGCGTCATGTGCAGATGATAGAGCCGTTTCCGGATTTCCCCGTCGCCGAGTGCACGCGGATATTGTTCGAAGGCCGCCCAGTGGAGCATGTCGGCCCATTCCTGATGCTGGTAAAGTTCGATTAGCAGCTGCCGCATTGTTGTCCCCTTTCGAATACATGAAGGAATCTCCCTCCTTCACCGGTGTGGATGTATACTCCCTCTTGTTAAACCACTTCTCTGTTAATACGTTGCGCCAAAGTATTTTTTCCGCCACCATTTCATGTACGGCGACGGATCGTCATGCCGCTCCCCACTGGCCTGCGCAAGATATGCCATGGCTTTCTCCCGCTCACCCGACTCCCCGACCCAGGCAATGCCGGTCGCTTCGAGGAATATAACCTGCGGCCACATTTTTTCAAACATGGCGTTCCACTCTTCATGGGTCATGGTCATCGGGTTACCGATCCTCGGATCAAAACCCAGATTTTCCAGATGGGTGAGGTACCCGGGCTGATGTCGCCGCGCGAATCCCTCGTCGGCAAATCTTTTTCTGAATTCATCCGACTTCAGACGGTCCAGGTCTGTACAGGGATGTCCCGCGCACCATGTCTGCCACGCCTCGCCGTTTGTGAATGTCGTGTCACAGAGGAATTCGAGCGTTGCGAGGGACTGGTTGTAATACCGCTGCGCGAATGTTCCCGATATGCGGGGGACGAGATTGTCCTTACCCCCGGTTACGTGGGGTTCGAGCGACTCCAACCGCCGGAGCGCGGAGGTCACAATCCTTTGATTGAATATGTGACTCAAGGAATGGGCCGGGATTCTGACTTCCGTCCGGACGATGAAGGCGTCGAAGTTGGAGGGATTGAAATTTTCATTTCCGGATGGCGACGCCTTCCACGGTATGTCGTTCGCGGGGATGACGGCATCCCTGCTCAGGGTTGCCAAATCGGGTATGCCGTCGCGCTCGATCTGATTGACGACCAGGACGTTGTTCTCGCCGTATTCCCGTTTCAGATAGTGTGCCATGAACGCTCCCTTTCGCTCCTCAGACGGGAGCGATTCAGCAAAGGGCTTCTCGACGATGTTCTTTACGAGGTGGCCCGAGCCGTAAAATATGAGGGCCTTCTGCTCGGGATGCACCGTGAGGTATTCTATGACGTTGAGGGCTGCCACACTGTCCCTCGTCTCGACGAAGTACCGGCTCGACTCCTTATCGGTCAGGTCAAGAACTTTTGGATCGAAGACATTCATTGCCTCTGGTCCCTGGATGTCGAAGAGTATCTGTTTCGATGACGGCAGTGTACTATTGAGGCTGTCAATCCTCAGTGAGAGCCTCCGCAGGTCGGAGTGGAACTCCAGCCGCTCAAGGGATGTGCTCGGCAGGATGAAGTCGTACCAGGGCACGGCATCGCCGGTTTTCACGTAGTGCCGGAGGAGATCCGCCATCTTCTGATCTTCCTCGAGGAAAAGCGTGAGGTGCCTCTGATCCGATCCTCCGTTTTGTACCATCCTCAGCCAGGCCGAGAGTACGTTATGAAGTGTCTGGTACGGCAACGGGAATTCGTGCGCAAAGTCTCCAAGCATCACAATGCGCTTCTCCGATAACGCCTGGATGATGTATTCATCGGGATTGGAATTGTATGCCGCCTGCCTGCCGCATGAACCAATTACTGCAAGAAGGAGAGAGGTGACTATGATGTTTATTTTCATTGTGGATTTCCGGTGTGATGCTATTTGATGACCAACATCTTTTTTGTCTCGCTGTATCTCCGGGCCGTCATGCGGTAATAGTAGATTCCGCTCGGGAGTTCTCCTGCGTCAAATCTTACCTCGTGATTGCCCGGTCCCTTGCTGCCGTCCGTGAGCACCGCTACTTCCTCTCCGAAGAGGTTGTAAACCCTGATCGATACCCACCCCTGTACGCCCGTCTGATACCGTATCGTGGTCACGGGGTTGAACGGGTTTGGATAATTCTGTTCGAGCCTGAAGCCGCGTGCCCGATCCGCCCTGTCATGGACGCTAGTGGGATTTCCGGAGAGGAGCGAATGGATGAGCTCAAGATACCCGAGGCCGTATCCCTCATAGGGATAATTCTGCGTATAATCCGATCCTGATGGGGTGTTGTCATGCGCGGTTGGCGGGCTCGTAATGGTCGGCTCGATTTGAGTGTCCTCGTGCCACTCGTTGAACGAGGTTATCGCGATCATGTTCAGCGAGGAATCGATGTGCCCGATTGCCATTTTCGTGAATTGCGAGAATGTCGATAAGGTGCCGGAATCCTGGTTAAATTGTCTCGGGATGATGTAATGATCGGCCCCCGGCCGGACAGCCCTGTCGTTGAACCCGGCCATGGTGTTGGGAATGAATCCGACACCCAGCTGCCTTGCTGCCGCCGCATACTGGGTGTAGATGGTTGAAACGTCGGATATGAGGTCTGTCGCCATTGGGTAACCTGCATATTGCCTGGGGCCGTGCATGTTGTAGGCTGTAATGGCATCGAGCGCAGCGATGCGGTTTGTGTCGGGTGTTCCCCAGTACATCTCGTCTCCGATAAGATAGATGCTGTACCCCCGCTGCTGCATGTCCTGCCGTACCAGCTGCAGCGCCTGCGCATAGTTTCCCGTGAATATCCTCGTCAGGTAAATATAGACTACCGGTCTTCCCTGGATTTTCAGATATCTGGGGTCCGAGAAGTAGTTTGTGGCGATGTACTGAAAATTCGACCTCATCCGGGTGGTGTTTGCCACATCAAAATTGATCTGTTCGTTCTGCACACTTTCCAGGCCGGCGGATTCATAGAAGAGACAGTAGGTGGCGTTGTATTCCTGTATGACGGGGGAAATTTTGGTCCGTATGGTGATGTCTTCGTAGCTGTTTGGCCCCCACCAGCTGCATATCCAGTTGTCAATGCCGTAGGCGTCCGACCAGCGCAGCTGCTGGTTGATGACCGCCGTGTCGCGGCAGTCGTATTCGCCGAGATAGGGGGGCTGGGCGGGGATGAGGTTCTCCCGCAGATATCCCCCCGGCCAGTGGACGTTCGGACCGTACCAGGGGTAGTAGTAGACGTTGACACATCTGTCACTCCCCCCTGCAACGAGCCCGGGCGACATGAGAAGTACAAGGACGGCAATCCTGTATGTGAAGCGTTTCATGAAATCTTTACCCCCTCACCCCCGCAATAGGGGGGTCAGAGCGGGTGTTTGTCCGTGTTTTCATCGATGAGATATAGCCTGTTGTCTTCCACACGGTACATCATCGGCGCCACCTGGACCTTCGGATACCGGAGGCGAAGCCGCTTGACCTCGCTGATGATGAAATCCACCTCGTTGCCGATTTCAAACATCGGGGCGTAATGGAAAAAATGTTCTTCCGCCATCTCAGCTGTCCATCCTGCCTGGTTGACCAACCCCTGGACGAACTTTTCCTTCCGCGCGATGAGGTTGACCATCCCGCATTGTGTGTGCCCGATCAGCGCGATCGCCGTGACACCCCCCACGGCAATGGCGTAGGATACCTTGAATTCGCTGTATCGCAAATTGGCTCCTCCTGTCCGGATGATGTAGGCGAAGTTGTCAGGGATGCGCAGGTGCTTCCGGTTGTCCATGCACATGCCGATGAGCATCTGCGCCGTGGTGTAGGTGTCGTACGGGCGGTTGAGATTGTGGTATCCGAGAAGGAGCCCCACGGGGGTCTCCCGGATCTGCGCCGGTATATCTTCCGGCGTTGTTACCGGAATGAGCCTGTTCATTGTGCCCACGGTTTGTTTGTCTTTGGTGTTTGACCGGTCTTCAGTACGTAAATTACCCACGGTGCTATCGTTGTTTCACTTACCCAGGCGTACGGTTCGGATCTGGTCGCAAGCGGCCGGTAGATGCCAACCGGGTCTAGTCCCGCAAGCCGATAGGTCTCGTGATAGGATTCATCGGTCCAGATGATGTCCTCAACCGGACGGCTGTCCTCCACGTCGAGCATGACGATGTAGACCCTGTCGCCGCTCTGCGCTTTCCGGTTTTCCGGGTAGTTCTTTGTCGAAAAGGAGGCCCACTCGTTCACGTAGATTTCGGGCGATGAGACGATGCTGACGATACACCCGTCCCGGTTTAATATCCTCTTCAGGGATTGAAAATGCCTGACTTTGTTTTCCATCGAAGGTATGTTGTCAAAGGTGAAGGCGGATAAGACCAGATCGTACCCGCCAGGGGTGATTCCGTCAAGGGTGCCTTCCGGAATACGACGGTAGTCTCCCTCCGGATCGCGCTTTCGTGCCCGTATGAGCATCTGCTCGGATATGTCGACCCCGATGACATTAAAGCCGAGTTTTCTGAGGAAACGTGTCGAACGCCCCGTCCCACACCCGAAGTCGATCGCTTTCCTGCCCCGGACATGTTCGATGATGATCGCGGGGAGGTCCCGGTATGCCAGATAGTAGGTTCCCGGGAACTCAAGCCGGTCGTAGGATTCGGCGCGTGCCTTGTCGTCGTAAACGTTGGAGAATTCCTGTTTCATTATGAGGTCCGGTGAGTCCTTGCCTGCAGTCTGCACACCTGCGGACCGCTTAATATTCTATATTTATGTGACAGTGTCAAGATTGCGAACCACGGCTGGTTGTACTGACTGAGTGCCGGGACGTTCCTGCGTTATTCCGACCCTGGTATCCGGATCGCACCCGCTTCGAGTAATGGTCCGAGCATGTTTGCCGCACCCCCATGCTCGACGATGCGGCCGCCGATCACCTTGTCGAGGTTCACACCGGTGTATGTGAGTACCTTCCCCGTCGGCCGTATCCCCATCCATTCGCCCCGGTGCGTGCCCCGGGCGGTTATGGATGTCGCAACCCAGTCGCCTTCGGCAATCTGCTGTTCAACTGTGAGGGTGAGGTCCGGGTAGGTCCTCCGGACACCGGCAATGTGTTCCCTTGCTCCCTGGATCCCGAGCGGATATCTCTTCCCTTCGAAGATTTCTGTATAGTCGGGGGAGATGAACTGCTCGATTCTGCCGGTGTTACCGGTGTTGATGACTTCTTCAATGTACCGCCGTATGATCAGCTTGTTTTCGTTGATCGGCATATAATCCTCTCCGGCGAATTGTGTTCAGTCCTTGTTCAGTC
>JAWOKN010000228.1:0-5263 GCA_033854175.1 Bacteroidota bacterium
GCAAACGGCCTGAGGACGGACGTATTAAACGCATCGGGCACGAAGGCTGCGCAGGTGGCCACAACAGCGAGTACAAGAACGAATAATGCAGACTTCAATTTCATCGTAACGGTTCCCAAGGAGTGAATTCAATATAGATCTATTTACCAATTAATCAAGGACGAGTCCCATGAACAGCCCTTCCGCGTGCACACTGCTCCACCAGATAAAGATCGCCGGTGCCGTATTTTTACTGATCTCCGAATTCATCATCACCAGTCAGAGTCCAGGTCAAAGCCTCCCGCAGATACCGTTCAAGGGGATATCGGTCGCTACGGCGACGGCGCCGACGGCAACGACGGAGCCCGTCTCCGGGATGACCGACACCTCGGTCGTGCTCAACGGGGTGGTCAATCCGAACGCCGATTCGACGACGGCGGACTTCGAATGGGGGCCCACGGCTGCGTACGGATTCACGACGCCGGTGCAGGAATTGGGGAACGGCACGCTGGACATCGCCATCAGTGCAGCGCTCGGCGGGCTTGACACATCGGTGGTCTATCATTTCAGGGTTGTCGCGACAAACACCCTGGGCCCAGCGGCCGGAGGGGACAGGACATTCCAGCTCATTACCGCGCCGGTGCTCGCATCGCCCGCGAACGGGACCATCAATCAGTCTTCGACCCTCACCCTGAGCTGGAACGCGGCGAGCCGCGCTCAGTTTTACCAGCTGCAGGTTGCGACCGACAGCAACTTCACGCATGTTGTCGTCTTCAACGGATCCGTTTCGGGGACCTCCCTGCTTGTCGGTCCCCTCTCCCCCTCAACGCAATACTACTGGAGGGTGGGAAGCGGAACACTCGACGGGTTAAGCGCGTATTCGGGCGCATGGAGTTTCACAACCAAGATCGGCGGACCGGCCAACCTGACTGCTCTTGTCGCCAGTCACCGGGTCTCTCTGAAATGGGACCAGGTTCTCAACGCCCCCGTCCTCCGGTACAGGATATACCGGAACACCACCCCTCCGGCTGACATCCTCCTTGACAGCACATCAGCGCCCGACACCGTGTTTGCGGACACGGGACTGACGAACGGGACCGCGTATTACTACCGAGTCACGGCGGTTGACAGTCAGTTGTCGGAGAGCGATTTCAGCAACCAGGTGAGCGCCACGCCTGAAAACGCGCCGCCAGTTGTAACCCGGCTCAGCAGCGTCTACATCCCGAATGCAGGGCAGGTGCTCACGATGCAGCTCGTGCTGGTGGACACCGGGAGTTACGACCCGGACGGAACAATCGATTCCGTTCAATGGTATGTGAATGGCGTGCTTGCAGGGATCAGGGACACCCTGGTCTACAATTTCGGCCCCGGGACGAGCAAGGTGATACTCGTTGTCATCGACAACGAGCACGCCCGGTCAAGCGACACGGCGACCGTGACCAGGACAGCCTTCGTGGGCAAGCTTGAAGGTCCCCTTGCGGGGGGTTTGAGCATGCTGGGGGACAGTCTCATCTACGGTGTCGCACAGGGCGATCCCATCTACCAGCTCACCGCCGGCGGAGCCACGCTTAATCGCTTCTTTGTAAGCGGAAACGTTGTGGAGCCCGGATCGATCGCCTCCGACACGACCCTGTACGTCGGATGCCTCGACGGAAGGGTCGTCGGATTCCTCCACTCGGGCGTGACACCATGGGCATCCGATACGCTGGACGGGGCCATCAGGGGAACCGTGGCGATCGATTCAGAGGCAAACCGGTTATACGCGGGAACGGAGGACAGCGGAGTTTATGCGCTTGACCGGGGAACGGGGGTAAAGGTGTGGAGATACGGTGCTGATGCACCCATACGGACATCTGCGGTCATCACCTTCGACCGGAAGCTCGTCATATCGACCATCAGGGGGACAATATACGGATTTGACCTTGCCAATTTTCCCTTCCCGGCGGCTCCGACCTGGATCATATCGGCGGGAGACAGCATAGTATCCTCGCCGGCGATCGACGCCCTGGGATTCATTTTCCTCGTCACGCGTCACGGCACGGTATTGAAGCTCTCGCTTGACCGTGAAAGCCAGGTGGCGACGATCCTCTGGCAGACAAATCTCGACACGGCGGTCACAACATCCCCCACGATTGACGCCGGCGGCATCCTCTACATCGGGGGTCTCGACTCGAAGCTCTACGCACTCGATGCATCCAGCGGGGCCGTACTCTGGAGTTTCACCACAGGCGGACCGATACGGTCGACTCCGGCCATCTCCGATTCAGGTACGGTGTATGTGGGAAACGACGCCGGAGAGATCTACGCACTGACCAACGACGGAAGCTCCGCCGGTGTAAAGTGGTATTACAGGCAGAGCGCGTCGATCATCTCGCCGCTCCTGTACCGGAACGGGACAGTATATCTGAGCGGATCGGATTCAACACTTGTAGGGATCTACGACAGCAGCGGATATGGCCCGCCCACAGCAGAGTCATCGGGTTCAATAGGCATACCGATGTGGGGAACCTATCAGGGGAACAACCAGCGGACGGGGGCGCAGGCGCAGACCGGCACCTCGCGGCTGGGGAACATCAGAGTGGGATGGAATATGATCTCGCTCCCCGTGCAGATCTCTGATCCGGGATTGCGCACCAGAAGCGCGCTCTTCCCGACATCGACCTCCAGGATATTCGCCTACGATCCGGATTCGGGATATGTCCACAGGGACACGATGGAGAACAACGTCGGATACTGGTTGAAGTTCGACTCCATACAGACCATCGTCCTGTCGGGGGCTGACAGGCTACTTGACACGGTGCATGTGGATTCGCAGTGGAACCTGATCGGGACGCTGAGCAGGGCAGTGTGGACGGGGGCCATAATTTCCGACCCGCCGGGGAACATCTCATCGCTGATATTCGGATACAGCGGGGGATATTTCGTCACCGACAGTCTCCAGCCGCTCCACGGGTACTGGGTAAGGGCAAGGAGTGCCGGAGAAATCATCCTCAGTGCATCGGCGGCGGTACCGAAGGGGACATTAGCGGACGGGGGACTCAACAAACTCGCAAAGCTTGTCTTCAGGGACGCATCCGGAAAGGCATCGAACCTCTACTTCGGTGACACGGGCCCGGGGGAAAAGGATTTTTACCAGTTACCCCCCACACCACCCGAGAGCGGGTTTGACGTCCGGTATGCGACAAACCTCCTTGCAGAGTTTACAGACGGAAAAGTGTCGCGGGAAATCCCCGTAAGGATAACATCAGCGCAATTCCCTGTAAAAGTAGAGTGGGATCTGAACAACGTCAATGTCACAGCCTCTCTCGTGATCGGGCAAAGAACTGTCGGGCTCGCGACAAAAGGTTCCGTGACCGTCCTCAGCAGTAATGAGAGGATATTCCTCCGGCTGGGGGTTCAAACGGTAATCCCTGCAGACTTCAGGCTCGAGGAGGCATATCCGAACCCGTTCAACCCCTCGACGACGATACGATACGACCTGCCGGTGGAAAGCAGGGTCACGCTCAGGATCTACAACCTTTTAGGAGAGAACGTGGCAACGCTCGCAAACGGCATCGAGGAAGCTGGGTACCGGCAGATCGAATGGAACGCCGCCGGGTATCCGTCGGGGATATATTTCTACAGGTTTGATGCATCCGGTGTGGGCGAGCGGGGCAGGGGATACAGCAGCGTCAAGAAGTTGATTCTGGTGAAGTGACATTCCGGGCAGGATTTCAGGTCCAAAACCCCCGTGGTCACTGGCCGCGGGGGTATTTTTTCCCATTGTGAGAAACCCAATCCGGGGAAGGAGGGGGAAATTAAACCGGAGTCTCCAGGCCGTTGACAAAAAGCTTCCGCTCGATAATGGCCGCCTTGGCGATCGTTGCAGTCATCGGGCATCTCCTGTGGGTGAGCCTCACCAGTTCGGCGATCTTCTCGGGTGGGGCGGTTGTGGTGATTTTCGTTTCGATCAGGACATTCGTAATTGCGGGGCTGATGTTGTCGATGTCGAACAACCCTTTTCTGTCCCAGAGAGCGGCCACGCGGTTCTCGCAGGAACTGATCTCGACATTCTGCAGAGCAGCCTGGCGGGCAAACACGACATTCTCCGCTAGACCGATCGATGCGACAAAGATGGCAGAGGGAGGCGGGGCGGAATCCTTGCCGTCGACAGACTCCGGTTCATCCGAGATGACCGAGAACTTCGGCCACACCGCTTCCGATGTCTGGGGCCCGGTCAGGCGGGTGACGGCAACAGTAGGCGCGAGTGAAGCGGAAGGACCCTCATTGTTAGTAAGCTTTTTCAACAGACTCCCCACTCCCAGTTTCAGACGTTCGGATATCAGCGTCATACGATCATCCCTTCAATAGTTCATTGAAACACATCCCTGCGGAATCAACACAACCGGAGGCAGGCCGGCAACACAAACACGACTAACAATGGCCACATCATTCGAGATCGGCGGGCAGGATTGAGATCCCGACCCCGAGGCAGACCTGAAAATACTGCGGATAAATCTTCACCGAGCTGCCGCCCAGTTGGTCGGGCACGCCGAAGCTCTTCAGATATTTGACACCGCCGTCGACCGAAACGTGTTCCGAGACATTCATATCGAGCCCCAGGGTGATATCGGCGCCGAAGACGGCATGGGTTTCATCATAGGCATGTTCGGTGAAATCCTGCTCACCCGACGAGGGATGGAAATTCAGATCGGTATTGATCGAATAGATCACGAGCGCGCCGTTAAGTCCGAGATAAGGCCGGAGGAACCCGTTGCCGAGTCCGCCTATCTGGCCGCCGAAGCGCAGTCTTCCGTACCACTGGTCTGTCTGCTTGGTATACGGCAAAATCACCCCCTCGACATCCGTCGCCAGGTCGAGTGAATTACTCATGAGATTGACATATTCGATCCCGAGGACGCCAAGGAGGATATCCCTTGTGCCCGGGAGTCCGATAATGAAATCCCCGCCGAGGCCCCATCCGGGCCTGCTCACATCCTTGGCATCCGTCCCGTAGGGTATCATATAGATGCCGTGCACGGCGATTTTATTACCGGCCAGAGCCGTATGAGGTACAAAGAACAGGATCAATAGAAGGATGATAGCGAAACGCACGAGATACATTGTCATCTCCTTCCTGGGTGAATGTCACAACGCTGAGGTGACAAGCAACGTCAGCCGCCAAATGGCAAGAACAGCGCCCCCTGAACGGTGCAAATGTACGAATAGCGGGAACGAATGTCAACAATCAGACAGCATAATTTTGCCGGTGAGAACCGATCGAGGTATCCGGGGATATGGGAGA
>JAWOKN010000229.1:0-25700 GCA_033854175.1 Bacteroidota bacterium
CGGTTGACCACGAACTGCCAGGAAATGGTGTCGCTGATGGTGTTGCCGTAGGGATCAGCCAGCGATGAAATTGCGGCTCTCACGGTATCGCCTTTGTGGAGATCACTCTCGTTCTGGGGCGTGATGACAAGCGTTTGCCCCTGACAGAGAATTTTGATGGGAACATAGGCATCCCTTGTGATATCATAGACCTTCACGTTCTCCGCCGTCGCAGTGACGCAGTCGATATCCTCACTGAATGCTATGCTCATCGTATCACCGACATCAAGGAATCCGTCGGCGGGTTCCGGCGCCCCGGAACGGACGGGCGCAGTACGGTCGAAGACCCCGTAATGTGTCCTGGAATAATAGGTGCCGAGGGGACAATAGGTCGAGGCCCGGAGTTCATAGACTCCGTCCGCCAGTCCGGACATATCCCACGGATAGAGGAGAGAATCCTCCAGAAGCTGCGTCCGCGCGTAACTGAATAACTGCGTCCAGTTGGCTGTCCCCTGTAACCTGTATTCGAACTTCAACTCCTGCATGTCGTGATTCGACGTGTCGTAACCCTTCAGCACAATGTTCATGTGGCCGCCCGCACTTGAGTTCAGAACCCACGTTGCAGGAGGCTGCGCGATACGGACATCGCTGCAGGGTTTGATGAAATGGACGCTGAAGCTTACCGCCGTGTCAACCTGCGCATCACAGGAAGAATACAGATGCACTTTCAGATTTTCATAGTCATAAACACTCCCAGGATCCCTCTCGACCCTGAGCGCGATACGCAGGTAATTGGAAAATCCAGGCCCCAGCGAATACGCCAGCGGAGTTCCGCCGAGCACGTCTCCTCCGGCTTTGAGACGCGCACCGTCGGGGTTGCTCTCCGGTATGAGCGATAAGAGATACGAGCGTGTTTCGTTGTTCTGACCCAGGTTGTAGAGATAAAGATCGAATATAGCCGCAGAATCCGGTGCGACGTTGTTGAGGACGTAGGTGTTCATGCTCAGCCCGACACCTTCCCGCGGTAGCGTCGGATGTTCCCACGGACAACTGCTCGTCCCGCTGATCAGGTTGAATACCGGCGTCCCGTAGACGGTGTCCCCGAGGATGTCGACCGTGAACGCATCACCCGGTCCGTCCGCATCATCGTCTGACAGCTCAAATCCGATGGTGTTGGTAACCTCATGCGTGTACCGCGCAGAGGCGCCGAGTTCGAGCTTGGCGGACACTTCGACCCCCGCCTCAACTTCGTTGTAGTCCCCGAATTTCGCCCCCGCGCTCACCGCCACGGAAGCCTTGATGAATAATTTGAATCCGATCGACAACGACCCTTTTGTCGTCACACTGGCGTTCATATTCCGGTCGGCACCCGCCGAGAACGAGATATTGCTGGGAAATTGAGGCAGTGCCTGGGCGTGCTGCTTGATCGCTGCGTTGTAATCGACGATCTGCTGCCAGACCGAAGCCTGACTGAGCATGACCGCAGCTGAATCCTGCTTCCGTTTCTCCCCCGATGCGAGGAGAATTGCGGCGAGATTCTGCAAACCGGGAATCACGCTGTTGCGGATGTGATTGTCGGTGTAGAGATAGGTTGTTTTAAAACCATTCCCGTCCCAGACAAGTCCGGTGTCCCTGACCACATCGCAGCTGCTCGTATCATATTCGATGATGTCCGTCACCCCGTAGACGAGGTTGAACGCCGCCCCCAGATAAAGGTCTCCCTCTGAACCTGTGATGACACTTAAATCCGAGGTCTTGAGCACGTCGGTCGTCGATATCTTGATCTCCTGCGACCCCTCAAGCGTCCCCCGGACACCAGCACTGGCTGAGATCTTCCCTTCTGCCCATACGCCACCGCTCCCGAGGATCGGGACGTTGACGCCCGTCCCAACTTTACCCCTTGCGTAGACGCCCACACCGAGTTCCGACTCGATGGAGAAACCTATGTCGACGGACGAACTGGTCGTCGTCGAGAGGTAGCTGTAACTGTTGTCACCGGGCGGGTCGCGCAGGATCATCAGCGGCAGTTCCGGTGACACTGTCGAGAATTGAACCTCCCGCGGTTTCTGGCCGACAACCAGCACCCAGAGGGTGTCGGATCTCACGTATTTCCCCACCTCAGTCCGTATCACGAGCATCTTCTGATGCGGATGTGCCCCTCCTCCGGTGAGATTGGGGTATCCCGGAATAAGCGGGTAGTACGTACTCCCGTTCTCGAGAGAGATTACCGTGTCAAGGCTTCTGTAGGCAATACCGTCGTGGATGGTCACCCTGCCGGAATCAACCGGACACTCGGTTCCGTTGTAATCCTCTATCACATCGATTTTGAACGGATATGCCCTCTCTTGTATGACGATAGGCACGTTGTACACCCCGCACCCGGCCTTTGGCAGCTCGCTGATGCGCGTGATGGGAGGAGAGTGGTAAATCCAGTTGCGCGACGTATCATGATCGGATATGTCGACGGTATCGGCGGAAAAATAGTTGAGGATGGCGAGACTGTCGGCATTATCAATGCGCATCAACTGCACTTGGTACCGCAGAGCCGGCATGGAAATGGCAAAAATCCCCGCGGCGTCGGTCGTGAATGCCGTATCGATGCATCCGCCGCCAAGGCTTCGCATCCTGATCTGCGCGATCCCCAGGAAATTTTGACAACCGCCGGCGACTTTTCCGGTCAGCATCCTGACTGTCGTATCGAGGAAGAAAAGATCGGTCACCGGGGTGTGAACATTGATCAGCGTGTCGGAAGGAGTAAACCGGTGGTTCTGATACTCAGCCGCGACCGTGTAATTTCCCGCTTCCGCCACACTGATTGCGAAGTGCCCAGCAGAGTCGGTCAGTTCTTCTGTCGATTTCCCGTCGACGAGAATCTTCGCCCCCTCGAGAGGACACGGCGGATCGGAATTCACGAAGACAGAACCGCTGACCTCGATCGCTGTGGTGTCCAGAAAATTAATCCCCGTGTAGACGTGCTGAATTCCGGTGAAAGGCAGCACCAGCGAGTCCTCCGGGAAGTTGGATCCCCGGAAGCCGTGCTTCGCCATGAACGGCCGCACGGTGAATTCAACATTCTCTTCCCAGGATATCCGCTGGATCATGTACGATCCGTTGGCCAGGGTCATTCCGTAATGCCAGACACCGGGCATATCATCCACCAGCGCCGGTGTCCCGTATAATGTTCCGTGGTGATTGCCGTTCTTGACGTAGTCACCGGCCACACCGCTGGCCGTCTGGTTAAATCGCCAGTACGCGGCGAGCCCGATCTCGGTCCCCGCAAGGATGTGCCGGCGGTCGAGCTTCAGCTGTGCAGCCGTCCTGGCGGTTTTCCAGATGACAACCTCGTCGATGAGGCCCTTGAAGTAACCCGTGCCCGATCCCGCATCGCGACCGATATCGAGAGTCCCGTCGAATTCCTCGATCGCATGCGGAACGGTGTTGACCGCTGAGGTGTCGTTCATGTAGATGGTGGCCTTGTCGGGTTCGATCACCAGGGCGACGAACGTCCATTGCGAATCCGGAAGTATGAGCCCCGATGACCAGTTATATGCCGCTGGTTCATCGTTCCAGTTGTAGCGCAGTTCTCCGCTGTTGAAGACCCAGATTCCGGCGGTCGTGCCGCGCGATCTGCTGTAGATGATCCCCGCACCGCCATTCTGCGCGCCCAGCCGTTTGACCCAGGCCGACACCGTCACGCTGTTCGAGTTCAGATTCAGCGGGGGGACCGAAACATAATCGTCGACTCCGTCGAGCGATAATGCCTTGCTCAGTATCTCGGTGGTCGGATAGGTCCGCATCTCGACATTTTTGACACCCCCTGAGCCGGAGGACGTCGTTACCTGCCCCTGGATGCTCCCGTTGGCGGGGAGGAAGCCGTAATCCTCAACGCTGAGGACGACGGATGTGCCCTGAAGAACGTCAAGCTTGTATTTGTGGATTTGACCCGCCGTCGCACCGTGATCCTCCTTAAAATACTGACCCACAATGATCGGCTTGATCTCCGTGCCGTCACGATAGAGCTTGAGTTCTCCTGCAAAGCCTGAGGGGAACGGAGTCCAGTCGACATTGACATAGCCGGGGTAGGTCTGATCATCACCATCCGAGGCGTTGAGATAGACAGCACGGCCGAAGGCGGAGTCTGATCTGACGGAAAACCGCCCGTCGGTGTTGAATGCCAGAGCCTGATATTTATAGGTTTTGCCCGGGGTTACCGCGCGGTCCAGATAGTAGTTCTGCGCTATCGGAACGCTGTCGAGCACGACATCATCCCGGTAAATCCGGACGAAAGTTCCATAATCCGACGTGCACTCCCACGTGAGCCGGATGTATCCTACCGTCGTGTCCTGGGAGGCAGAAAAATTTTCCGGTCGCTTGAATGGCGCGGTGGCCACAACGGCATCGACGGTGACCGACAGCCCGTAGGATGAGTGCGTTGCTACACCCCAGTGCGATGAGTTGTCCGGAATTGTGCTGACGGTGTATGTCGTGTCATAGACAGTCGCGATTTGTGCGCCGTCGTCGTAGATGTAATAGGAGTCACCAAGTTCGCTTTTTCTGGACCATTGCATTAAGATGTATTTATCGCTGTTGGTGGGGTTCGTCACCAGCAGGTTTTTGGGAGGCTGCACGGGCAGCGTGCTTCCTGTCCGTTCCGGTTTCCAGTAATCGTTGCAGAGCGTCCCCGAACAGTGCCGCACAAGTTGGTAGGTGGCTGATTTGTTCGGCCCGACGTAATCATAATACGCCTGTTCCCACCCGTTGCCGTAACCCGTCGATGGATAGGTATACTGGAAAATCTGTCCGACCCCGCTTTTGTAGAGCGTTACACGAAGAAATGTGCCCAAAAGACATTGCTGATACACCACCCAGTAGAGCTTGATGTAGCTCTCGGATTCTCCGACTGATGCTGTGAACGTTTCTCCCGCAACTCCCTCCGGCCGGAACGTCAATGTATCGATGTGCCCGATCATCATGGGTTCGGAAGCTGTGCTGGTTTCTGTCTTTTCTTGAGCGGTTACCGGCATGAGACCGATGAACCAGCAACAGAGAAGTACGAAGCAGATTGTAATTGTCTTCATGTGAGATACCCTTTCATGTTTACTTCAGTTGGTTAGATACTGGACCAGAATCGCCCGGGGCAACATCGTCACTCGCTCCGGTTCATTCTACAGGACCGTCCACGGTACATTGGTGAACCGGGGCACCGGCCCTGTCCTGGGATTAGCTCTTACAATCGATAGGCGCGGAGACAACCTGGAAGGTTGAACAAGGATGAATGGAAAGATCCGAATATCGCATCGTGCATTTTGTCGAAGGGTGTCAAAGGCATCTCTCTCGATCTGCAATATACACCGGGAGAGGTCGGAGCATCTGACTTCGGCCTGTACCTGGTGGTTTTCACTGCCATGAACGGATTCTGCAGCGCGTGGCTGTGGCCAAAGAGTCCGATGACTGTGGAATGAAGAATTGAAGAGCGTCGCTCCTTCCCTTCGTGGATGATGCAGAGAGGGTTTATTGCACAATTCGTGATCGAAAGAGATACCGATTGAGTTCCGATTCCGGTCCCCGTCGACGATAAATCTTTGCGGGATCCGGTAAAAGGTGAGTGTAGTGCGTGTTCTGATTGGAACTGCTGATGCGTGGTCAGGGGATTTTCGGGAAAGGGTGGATGCGATCTGCCAGGAAGAGGCGGAGAACGTCCTTTCGTGTCCCCGCACGCCCGTTCATGATACGACGCCTTCGGATTATCGATGATACCCATTGTCGCATATTCAGGAGCTATTCCATCGTCGATGGCTTCAATGGGATCATCATTGTCGGCTATCAGATCGACTCCCGCCGCGGTAATCGCCGGGAGCGTCACTCGGGCGTTAGATGATGGGGATTCCTCAACAGTCCCCTGATAATGCTCAGATTGATCAATCGGAGTGAAGAAAAGAATACAAAAACATTGGATTTGCACGAACAACGTGATCACGAACCCTCCGAAAACACGTGTTCAAGCCACTGTTGGATTGCATGCCTGCGTGGCGGGTGACGTGTGCAGTTATGAACATGGTGGTGCGCTCGTCGGGCAGGCTTCAGAGGTGGTGACTTCACCTGCTGATTGGTTCTACAGGCATAAATTTAAAAAGAAGAATCTCAATTGTCAACTGAAATCAGACAAAATTTGCGGACAATGTTGAATTATTCAACAGCAGGATCTGAATTCTCTTTTGCATGTTCAGTATTATTAAATAATCCGTTCCCTTCATAAATCCTTGATTATTATAGATTTGAGAATTACCTCGATGAAAATTTTCACCTCCTCCCTCAGTCGGGGTCACCATGTTTCTCCCGCGTCTTGGATATTTCAGGAATGGTTGTACCAGTACAAACGTTTTCGGGCGGACTGACTCCTCATGATTTCTGTCATTTTCGTGTGGCCTTTGTGTCTATGGCGGTTGTGCCCGAGTTTCACCCGCTACAGATGTTCAATCCTTCCCTTCCGGTTTTCAAATTCCGAATCCCTTGCATGAAGTGGAAATGTGTGAAATTTCCATACACCGGGTTGAAGGGATCTGGATGAATCCGGACGCAAAATTTTTTTGGCTTGAATATCGTCACGGTTTTGCCGATATTATGCCATGATGTCCCGCAAAACCCTCCGAACGATGTTTCCAATTCTCACCGTGCTGATTGTGACGTGTTGGTCAGTAGTCGGATTGTCCTGCGCGTCTGAAGGGAAAGATCCTGAACGCCGGTCCGCCGCCCGCGGCGCCCCAATGGCCGTCAACGGGATTGTGATCCGACCCCAACCCCTCGACAACAGTGTCCGTTCCTCTGGCACGGTACTCGCATCTGAATCGGTCGATCTTGTCGCGGAAGCGGCAGGCCGCATCGATACGATCTCCTTCCGCGAGGGCCAGCATGTCAAAAAAAATGACGTACTGGTCAAGATCAACGACGATGACCTGCAGGCACAGCTGAAGAAGACCGAACTGCAGATCCATCTTGCTTCGGATCAGGAAGAACGACAACGGCAGCTCAATGAGAAGGGACTCATCAGCAAGGATCAGTACGAGATCAGCCTTAACCAGGTCAACACTCTGAAGGCCGACAGGGACAATCTCCTTGCGGCCATCCGCAAAAGGGTGATTTATGCACCCTTCGACGGGATCATCGGACTTCGCAGTGTCAGCAAGGGGGGGTATGTCTCACCGACAACGCGCATCGCCTCCATCCAGAAGGTGAACCCGCTGAAGGTCGATTTTTCGATACCCGAGAAGTACGCAGGCCAGGTCGCTACGGGCGATCTTGTATATATGAGCAGCGAGGAGCCGAAATTATTCTTTACCGGCAAATTGTACGCCATCGAACCGAAGATTGATCAGGCAACTGGCACCCTGCAGCTTCGCGCCTACTGCGAAAATGCATCGGAAAAGGTCTTTCCCGGGGCCTTTGTGCATATCGAGTTGCGCCTCAAACAGATCCCTGATGCACTGATGGTTCCCACACAAGCGATCATCCCCGTCCTCCGGGGCCAGACGATTCTCGTGAAGAAAAACGGTGTCGCAATCTCCGTCCCCGTTAAAACGGGCATCCGGACCGCCTCGGCTGTTCAGATCATCGAGGGGCTCTCACCCGGAGATACTGTCATCACCACCGGAATTATGCAGCTTCGTCCGGGAATGCCGGTCCAGGTCGCCCTTAAGTGAAGACTGTGTGAGAGAGAGGAATCCCCCCAGACCATGAGCCTTGCATCGATAAGCATCAAACGCCCTGTCCTCGCGATCGTGATGTCGCTGGCGATCGTGCTGTTCGGCCTTATCAGCTTTCGTTTTCTCGGTATCCGGGAATATCCCGCCATCGATCCCCCAATCATCAGCGTGCGGACGAGTTATACAGGTGCCAATGCCGAGGTCGTCGAGTCGCAAATCACCGAACCGCTCGAAAAGGCACTGAACGGGATCCCGGGCGTCCGGATTATCTCCTCAAGCAGCAGCCAGGGATCGAGCAATATCACGGTGGAATTTAACCTGGATGCAGACCTCGAGGCCGCAGCAAATGACGTCCGCGACAAGGTTTCCTCGGCGGCACGTGCGCTTCCCCAGGATATCGATGCCCCTCCGATCGTGACGAAGGCCGATGCGAATGCGGATGCCATCATCTCACTCACCATCCAAAGCCCCACGAAAAGCCAGCTCGAACTGAGCGACTTCGCGGAAAATGTCATCGCCCAGAACCTCCAGACCATCCCCGGTGTCAGTTCGACCCAGATCCAGGGGCAAAAACGGTATGCGATGCGCCTCTGGATGGATCCGGCAAAACTTTCGGCATACAGACTGACGCCGCTTGAGGTCATGAACGCCCTGAACAGGGAAAACGTCGACCTCCCTTCGGGCAAGATCGTCGGCAATCAGACCGAGCTTATTGTCAATACGAGGGGGCGATTGAGGACGGTGGAGGAGTTTAACAATCTCATCATTAAGGCCGATGGCAACAATACCGTCCGCTTCAGGGATGTCGGATTCGCCAATCTCGGTCCGGAGAATGAAGAAACCGTCCTGAAACAGTCCGGCATGCCCATGGTCGGCGTCTGGGTGATACCCCAGCCCGGCAGCAACTACATCGACATTGCCGATGAATTTTATAAACGTCTCGAGCAGATAAAAAAAGACCTCCCCTCGGATTATATCCTGGATGTCGCGATCGATAATACCCGCTTTATACGGCAATCGGTGTATGAGGTCGAAGAGACTATCCTGATCGCCCTCATGCTGGTCATCTTCATTATTTATTTCTTCTTCCGGGAGTGGATCATAGCCTTCAGGCCGCTGATTGATATTCCCGTATCGCTCATCGGGGCCTTTTTCATCATGTACCTGATGGGCTTTACCGTGAATATTCTTACACTTCTGGCAATCGTCCTTGCAACCGGGCTTGTTGTCGATGATGGCATCGTCGTCACCGAAAATATCTTCAAGAAGGTGGAGCAGGGAATGTCGCCAATGGAGGCGGCGTTTGCGGGTTCCAGGGAGATCTTTTTTGCGGTCATTTCCACGTCGATTACGCTAGCGGCGGTGTTCCTCCCGATCATATTTTTACAGGGATTTGTGGGAAGGCTGTTCAGGGAGTTCGGTGTCGTCATCGCCGGCGCCGTGCTGATATCCGCATTTGTGTCCCTCTCACTGACGCCCATGCTCAATGCACGGATGATACGGAAAAAAAGGACACACAGCTGGTTTTATTCGGTGACGGAACCTTATTTCGATAGGGTGAATTCGCTCTATGCACGATTCCTCACGAGGTTCCTGAGGCGGCGCACCCGTGCCATAGCCATCATTGCAGCCGCAATCGTCCTTATCATTGTCTTCGGAAAAGTCCTCCAGTCTGAACTTGCCCCCCTGGACGACAGAAGCTATCTGCGCGTGAATGTCACCACTCCGGAAGGCGCATCATTTGAGTATACCGACGCATTCATGGACAAGCTGTCGACAATGGTCTCCGACTCCGTTCCCGAAAACCGCTCGTGCCTCAGCGTCACGTCGCCGGGATACGGCGGCGGGGCAATTAATGCCGGCGTCATCCGGCTCCTCCTGAGTGACCCGTCCGACCGGCACAGGTCCCAGCAGGAAATCGCGGACTATCTGACGTCCAAAACCCAGACGATGACCGAAGCGCGCGTCTTCGTGAACCAGGAACAGACCATCGCCGCAAGCGGCGGCGGTGCCCGCGGCGGCATGCCCGTCCAGTTCGTTCTCCAGAATCAGAACTTTCAGAAAATCCGTCAGGTCCTGCCCCGGTTCCTGGATGAAGTGAACAGGAGCAGCGTTTTCCGGAACTCCGATGTCAACCTGAAGTTCAACAAGCCTCAGATCGACCTGACGATCGACCGCGACAGGGCCCAGGACCTCGGCGTCTCTGTCATGGATATCGCACAGACCCTCCAGCTGGCCTTCAGCGGGGGAAGGTTCTCGTATTTCGAGATGAATGGATTTCAATACCAGGTCATCGGCCAGGTTGCCCGCCAGGATCGCGACGAGCCGCTCGACCTGAAGTCCCTCTATGTCCGCAATACCAGGGGCCAGCTTGTCCAGCTCGATAACGTGATCACGATGACCGAGCAGAGCGCCCCGCCACAGATCTACCATTTTAACCGTTTCAAATCAGCAACCGTGAGCGCAGCCCTTGCCCCGGGTCGGACGATCGGTGACGGGATCACGGAGATGAACCGCATAGCAAAAAATGTCCTCGACGAGACCTTCAATACGGCACTGGCCGGGCCTTCGCGCGATTATGCCGAGAGTTCGTCGAATATCATTTTTGCGTTCCTGCTGGCCCTTGTCCTGATCTATCTCGTCCTTGCAGCACAGTTTGAGAGTTTCAGGGACCCCTTTACCATTATGCTCACCGTCCCCCTGGCCCTCGCGGGTGCACTCCTGTCTCTCTGGCTGACGGGCCAGACCCTGAACATCTTCAGCGAGATCGGCATCATCATGCTGATCGGCCTGGTGACGAAAAACGGAATTCTCATCGTGGAATTTGCAAATCAGCAGAAGGGAAGGGGGGCTAATCTTCTCGAGGCCGCACAGTATGCGGCGACCGCACGGTTCCGCCCGATACTTATGACGAGCATGGCCACAATCCTGGGTGCCCTCCCGATCGCCCTTGCCATGGGCGGCGGCGCAAAAAGCCGTATGTCGATGGGGATCGTCGTCATCGGAGGCCTCTTTTTCTCACTCATCCTGACCCTGTTTGTCATCCCCGCCATGTATACGTTCTTTTCGAAAGAAAAGAAAGCGGAAGCCGCGTAATCGCACATCCCTCTTTTTTTATCCCTCCATGGCGTCCGGCTCCGCAACCGCAATGCGGGGGTCGCGTACGGGCTGTCCCGATCTCATCCTGACATGTCTCACACGTCCGTGCTACGAAATGTGCCGGCACGATGTCTCTACTGACCACGGTTGCGATGACGATGCCACGATGGAACTGCGCGTCAGTACCGTCAGGTATGTGAAGGATATCGAAAGAGATCAGATAAACCTGGACCTGGAGTGACCGAAAATGCTGTGTACTGACTGATTCCCCCCCCACAAAGCCGGAGTCACCCGTCCCGCACCTGCCCTGGTTCCGTATCGCCGGCCTTCTGGGGCCAAGCGTGAACTCCTCTCCCGTGCCTCCGGATATCCCGCCAGTGCAGGATCCGGTCAGATCTCCTTGCGAGGGATGCCGGTATGTGGCTGTTGCGGGAATTGGCTATTTTGTGAAGTCGTACCGGAGCGTTGCGATGCCAAATGGCTGTACTTCAATCCCTCCGTGAACAATCCCGCGCTTGTCTTCGTTCGGACCGCTCAGAGTCAGTAATCCCGATGACGACGGCCAATCACCGAAGGTAGTCCTCTCAATGGTACTGCGGGTGTTGAAAAGCCTCATCACAACCCCTTGTCCGTCCTCGCTTGGTTTTATGGATGTGATGACGACAGCCGGTGATGATGGCCTGATCAGGGGACGGGGTTTGGTCGATCCCTTTCCCACCATGCGGAGGATTAATGGCTGATTGATCTCTACCCCGAAGCGATAGCAGGCGGTCGGATCGAAACCTCCGTGGGGATGAATTGCATACCGCAGGGTCACCGGCCCCTCCTGATCCGCTTTGTAATTTGTATGCCAGTAATTGTTCATCACATACGAATAGAATGTCGTGGAGGAACCGCACGATTCCCTCCATGCCCGATGCCCGCCGGCGGATTGAATTTCACTTGTCATCTCACCTACTTCGATGAGTGCGGCATAATCAGTGGCCCAGGTCACACCGGAGCGCGGTCCGGAGATGTCCACCCACCGCTGCGCCGACAGGTAATCATGACATGAACCCGCAAGCTGGTCAGTGTCAGGCCGGACAATGCCCCACCCGTTGTCGGTCCGCAGCTGTCCGCCAGGCACGCTGAATGGGAACGCCACGTGAACAGCCTCCTTGTCCCGTACCTTCTTCTTGTCGATGGTGTCGAAGATGTCCACTCGTCCCATACCGTCCGCCAGCCTGACCTCGCGCGTCAGCGAATTGCAGCCCGGGGCATCCGAACTGATTGTTAGGGTGTAGACCAGCGGCCCGCGCTCCTTGATTGATATTCTGGGAGGCCCGCTTTTCAGGGCTGAGGCAGGATCACGCCCCGGTACATAGAGATATTCGTTGATCCCGCTCTGAATTGTGGTATCGGCGAATTCTTCGCCCGATTCTTTTGCCCGCAGACTCACGATCGATCCTGTCTTTTCGTTGACCGTCACCCGGAGGAGCTGGTTTTCTAAGGTTCCTGCGGAAATTTTACCCTTATCCCGGTACTTCGCCGTTCCAGGCCCAATCCTGTATCTTTTTGAGCCCATGGCTGGGACGTCTGATGCGAGAAATGCAAGCTCACCCGTGGACAAACGCTGGGATGGTACGGCCTTTCCCGATTCGTCCGTCACGCGATCTCCCTGACCGGATTGTTCTTTTGCGAGGATGACGAGATCTGTCCGCGGCCAGGAATTTGTGTTGAGAACCTCGAAAAACGACGGTTGATTTTCCGCGCTTCCCGAGATCGACTTCAGCAACTCCTTCGATTGACTGTCGGCGTCCAGCGCGTACCGCTGCTTGATTGACCATTGCGCGGTGACAAAGGGGCTGTCCGGTTCGGATATGCTGTTCCATGCACCCCAAGTATGTTCATCGAACAGGAGGATGTTTCTCCACGCCTGATAGAATTTTTCTGCGTCATATGCATTCGGGTTGATCATCGAATACATTACCTCCGTCTGCAGTAACCGCTCGGCCGACTTTTTGACCAGACTCAACTCCCGCGCCGTGGATAACGCCCCGTCCTCCCAGTATGGCGTGAAATCTCCCTCATGCACCGGCAGCCTATCGCCGTATTTCTTTTCAAAATCCTCAAACATCTGAGAGGATGTGGATATGACGATTTTTGGCGATAGGTACTTTTCATTCCAGCTTCGTACAAAGTCCGGAAGAGCGGGGTCAACGGGGCCGTTGTCCGATACGACGGTGTACCGGACCTGAACCAAATCATAAGGATAATCTGCGCTGTCCAGCTCCGTCAGGTAATCGAAGAGATTCTCTTTGGTCCCCGATCCGGCCTTCCCGGCAATCCACCCGTGAAACCATGAATATCCCCGGCCTGCCACCCAGAAGAGAATTTTATCCTTCCCCGACGGCGATGTCCAGTAAAACGGCCGGTCGCCCCAGGCCCTGGTCGATCCTCCGATGCGATCCCCTCCGTCCGGGAGCGAAGGGACGTAGTTGGGACCACTCGAAAGATACTCGATGCCGCATTGCGCAAGCGCCGGCACGATGCTCCAGGTGTAACCCGGTATGTCGGTGATCATCGCCGAATTGATCACCAGGCCGTACCGTTCCGATAACCTGCGTGCACAATCCGTGAGATGAAAAAGCTCCTCCGGCCGGCAGATGCCCGTAAGCTCGTTGGCATACAGCGCCTGCAGCCCGATGCTCCCCTGCTTGACCGCGTTAATGAAGTCTCGCCGCGCACTGTCGGTCGCCTGATCGAGATAACTTTCGACAGCCCACATTATTTCGGAATTCCACTTAAACCGTGCTTCCAAGGGGTAATTCGCTGTCCGACGTGCAAGGGCGACCGCGTCCCGCAGGTTTTTGTGCTGCTTTTTCTCGACGTCGGTCTGAATATCGGAATATCCGATGTCATTGTGTGAATGGGGGAGAAAATAGAACGAACGCGGCGTGACCGGTTTCAACGTCACGTTGACCTTCCGCCCGGGTGCCCCGCTTATCTCGATTCCCAAAGGAGAGACTGTCGGAGCCTTCACCGCCGGTACGGGGACTTCCAGACTGTTCCATCCAAAATCGAGCCGGAAGGTTGCCGGGGGTTGTCCGGGGGTTGTGACCGATATCTGCCCGCCCACGGCCGCGTGATCAACGAATACCTCGACCAGCTGACATGTATCCTTCCCATTCCGGAACAGAGCGGGCTGGCTTTTCACGATGAGTGATTCGGCCATCGTATATTTGAAGGTCATGTACCAATCGCGGCTGTCCTCACGCGCACCGACAACTTTCAGACGGAGTGGTGTCCCCTTGCCGACACGGCTCACCGGCACCTTCAGACATATGTAGCCGTACATGTCGTCAATTTGATCAGACCATTTGTGCTGAAACGTGAGCGTTGAATTGTCCGGCCCCGGCAATCGCCAGAATTTCTGCGGATGTGCATGGGAAGTCCGGATGGTGAACCATCGCTCACCATTGAGGAAGAGATCAAAACTCCGGTCGCCACCACTGGTGCCAGAGGAATGACCGGCGATCCAGACGAAGTAGGCAAACTCGCCGTCGTACCCCTCCGGGATCGGTTCTGTTTCCCACTCGATCGACATCGTACCGTCGGTTGTACGCGAAAGGAGCGCCTGTTTCGCGAAGGGATGAAACGAATGATAGTCAATTGACTCACCCGAAATCTCCTTTGCGTACCCTTTGAGGATTTTAACCCCGGCTGGGATCAATACACTGTCCTGATCAGAAAGAACCTGACCGGTAGTGATAATGTACGTCATGAGACAGAAGATTACTCCGCGCATGGTGTTCTTTTTAGAGTGTGTTCCGTTCGGAATTGTGTTCTTCCGGTCCAAAAATCAGGAAGAATTTAATGGATTTATCGGTGAGGTACAACATCTCCCATTCTTTGTGCCCCGACGCTCATCTGTGCAAAGGGGGCCGTTATATCAAAGAGAAAACAATTTGATCAATTCCATCCGAATCCTTGATTTTCCGGCGGATTTTGAGTATCTTAAACGAACATTTCATGGTGTCCATAGTTCAGTTTGGTTAGAACGCCAGGTTGTGGCCCTGGAGGTCGTGGGTTCGAGTCCCACTGGACACCCGGATTCAATCATAAATGAAAAATTCAGCCTGAAAAAGGGAGTAACACCGGACTATTCTTGAATTTCTCATTTGACAGGCAGCATCGAGCTGCCGCAGCGGCTCTGTTTGCCCCCATCGTCTAGAGGCCTAGGACACGAGCTTTTCAAGCTTGTAACACCGGTTCGAATCCGGTTGGGGGCACGATGACCCTTACTTACGTTCACGTATTCTAGAATATCCAGATGCGCGCAATCATCCCTGTCGCCGGATATGGGAGCCGCCTCAGACCCCATACCTTCACCATACCGAAGGTTCTCCTCAACGTAGCGGGGAAACCGATCATCGGACATATTTTCGATAAAATCATCGAGGATGGCTTCGACGAGGCAACCCTCATTGTCGGTCACCTCGGCGAACAGATCAGGGACTATATCAACGCGAATTACCGCATAAGCGTCGATTTCATCTCCCAGGAGGAACCCAAGGGCCTCGCACATGCAATCCATATGGCCCGGGAATCGTTCAGGGATGAACCGGTCCTGATTATTCTCGGGGATACGATATTCGATGTCGATCTGAAACCGGTCCTTTCAGGCAACTACTCGGCAATCGGTGTCAAAACGGTCGACGATCCGCGCCGCTTCGGCGTTGTCGAGACAAAAGACGGATTTGCCGCCCGCCTCATCGAAAAACCGGAACACCCCACGAGCAATCTTGCCATCGTCGGCCTCTACTGGATCCAGAATCCGATGCTTCTCGATTCATGCATCCGTGAACTGTTCGACCAGGAACGGATGACAAAGGGGGAGTACCAGCTGACCGACGCACTCCAGCTCATGCTCAACAGGGGTGAAAAAATTACCACATTTCCCGTCGATGGCTGGCTGGATTGCGGGAAGGCGGAGACGCTTCTTTCCACCAACCGCTATCTCCTGAACAAAATGAAGAACAATGTGAGCCGCGACAATGTCGTGGTGATCCCCCCTGTGTATATTTCCGAAGATGCGAAAATTATCCATTCCGTGATTGGTCCCTATACTACCATCGCCCGCGGGGCTGTGGTGGAACATTCCATAATCCGCGATTCCATCATCAGCGAGTGTGCCCAGGTTTCCCGGTCGCTTCTTGAACATTCAATTGTCGGCGTCAATACCGTCGTCCACGGCACCTACAAGCGGATCAATATCGGCGATTCTTCCGAACTCGAGTATTATTAACAAAGGGTGATATACCATGTCTTATCTCTTTACGTCCGAATCAGTCTCCGAGGGCCATCCCGATAAGGTCTGCGATCAGATATCCGACGCAGTCCTCGATGCGCTCTATCGCCTTGATCCGATGTCGCGTGTCGCATGCGAGTGCTTCGTCACGACGGGCCTGGCACTTGTCGGGGGAGAGGTGACAACAAAAGTGTACGTTGATGTTCAGAAAATCGTCCGGGATGTCATCAAGGGCATCGGATATACCGAGGCCGGCGTCGGATTTGACGCTGATTCCTGTTCGGTCCTTTCCGCCATCCATTCGCAGTCCCCCAATATCGCCCAGGGTGTCGATGTAGGCGGCGCCGGGGACCAGGGGATGATGTTCGGTTATGCCTGCACCGAAACACCGGAACTTATGCCGATGCCGATCATGTATGCCCATAAACTTGTCCGCCGCCTCGCCGATATCCGGAAGAAGGAAAACGCACTGATGCCGTACCTCCGCCCGGATGCCAAGTCGCAGGTGACGGTCGAGTATGACGGAAAACGCCCCACCAGAGTCTCAACCATCGTCATCTCCACCCAACACTCCCCCCACGTTTCCCAGCGGAAGATCAAGGAGGACGTGATCGAACACGTCGTGAAACATGTCATTCCCAAGGAGATGCTCGATAAGAAAACCCAGTATTATGTCAACCCCACGGGGTTGTTTGAGATAGGCGGTCCACACGGCGATAGCGGTCTGACCGGAAGGAAAATCGTCGTGGATACGTACGGCGGCCGCGCACCCCACGGGGGAGGTGCGTTTTCCGGAAAGGACCCGACAAAGGTCGACCGGAGCGCCGCGTATGCAGCCCGCCATCTTGCGAAAAATATCGTTGCCGCGGGAATCGCCAGCGAGTGCCTTATCCAGGTCGCCTATGCCATCGGAATCGCAAAACCTGTTTCCATCCATGTCAACACGTTCGGAACCGGTGAAATACCCGACGCTGGACTTGAAGCCATCATTCATAAAAACGCCGAAGAAGCCGGCCCGTTTGACCTTACTCCCCGCGGAATAATCCGGCGCCTGGATCTCCGAAGGCCCATATATCAGAAAACTGCCGCCTACGGGCACTTCGGGCGGACAGAAAAGGAATTTACCTGGGAATCGCTCGACCTGGTGAAGGTTTTAAAGAAGGAAGTGCGCTGATACGGCGTCATTTCCGGTCATAACCCCGTTCTTCCAATCTCTATCATCATAAAGGATTGTCATGAATTCTGTGAAAGGTCGTTATAAAGTCGCTGATCTGAAGTTGTCGGAAGAGGGACGCCGCCTCGTATCGTGGGCGGAATCCCGGATGCCGGTTCTCGGCGCATTGCGCGAAAAGTATAAAAAGTCACGCCCCCTGAAAGGCTACAGAATCGCCGGCTGCCTGCACGTCACCAAGGAGACCGCCGTCCTCGTCAAGACGTTCGTCGAGGCCGGAGCCCAGGTGAGCTGGAGCGGTTGTAACCCCCTTTCCACGAACGATGCCGTCGCTGCAGCACTCGCCGATGACGGCATCTCGATCTTTGCATGGCACGGCATGAACGTCAAGGAGTTTTACTGGTGCATCGACGAAACCCTGAAAATGAAACCAAACCTCACGCTCGACGACGGGGCCGATCTTATCTTCACCGTCCATAACAAACATCAGGAACTGCTCCCCTACGTCATTGGCGGAACCGAGGAGACCACTACCGGCGTCCACCGCCTCCGCGCCATGGCCGCCGATAAGGCGCTCCGTTATCCCGTGATTGCCGTGAATGATGCCGAAACCAAGTGGGATTTTGATAACGTCTACGGCACGGGCCAGTCGACCATTGACGGTATCCTCCGCTCGACCAGCGTGCTTCTTGCGGGAAAAAATTTTGTCATCGCGGGTTATGGCCACTGCGGGAAGGGTGTCGCTATGAGGGCCAAGGGGCTCGGGGCAAACGTCATCGTCACCGAGGTCAAACCGACCGCCGCCCTCAAGGCTACACTCGAAGGGATGAAGGTGATGCCCATGGACCAGGCTGCAAAAATAGGGGATATTTTTGTCACCGCCACCGGTGTCAAGGACGTGATCATCGAACGACACTTTAAAACGATGAAAAACGGCGCCATTGTGTGCAATACCGGTCATTACGACTGCGAGGTGAATCTTGTGGATCTGAAGAAACTCACCAGATCGGTCCGTACCATCCGCCCGGATAATGAGGAATACCTCCTCAAGAACGGCAAAAAGATACATGTCCTGGCACAGGGAAGACTCGTTAATCTCGCCGCAGCCGAAGGCCACCCATCCGAGGTCATGGATATGTCCTTCGCAAACCAGTTTATGGCCCAACTCAGACTGGTCGAGCTTCATAAGAACGGGAAACGGCTCGAAAACAAAGTCTATGATATTTCCGTGGAACAGGACCAGGAAATCGCGGGCGTCAAACTATCCACGATGGATCTGGCCATCGATACACTGACCACAGCACAGCGGAAATACATGGACGATTATAGCGCAGGTACCTGACGAATATACACCTCTTTTTCAATAAAAGGTGGCCATCGGTCACCTTTTTTGTTTGCCATGTCTCATCCGTCCCGCGATCCCTGTCCTCACCAACCACTCATAGCCCCGCAGAAATGATAACGGTAAGTTGATATTTCCGCAATAGTGTATTCATGAAGGATGTCGATATTCTGGTCATGAGGCGGGTCCGGATACCCCGTCGAGAGGGGGGAAAAATTCTCTCGCACCCGTGGGGGGCGATTTACGCGATTGTTGTACTTTATCTGAATCAATTGGAATCCTCTCGCCGATAAATGACGGTGGTCACAACCTTGACGGTCAAATATTCGTTTCATGATGTTGGGGAGGCTGATGGAGCGCAGATCTTGCCTGCACTCTCAGAGTCAAAATTCAAGTTCACTCAATAGCCAGGATCATTTATCAATAAGGTAGGAGTATGGGTCAGCATCAGATCATGCTGGTAATCCTCGCAGTCATTATCATCGGAGCGGCTGTTTCCGTCGGTATCGCCCATTTCGGTGCGCAGAGCGTGAGCGCAAATCAGGATGGCATAACGGCTACGCTGACGCTGATCGGCGCTGATGCCTATCAGTACAAGCTGCGTCCCGTCACGCTGGGCGGGGGCGGAAATGCCTTTACCGGGTACAGTGTGCCGAATAAGCTGAAAGCCGACGAGAACGGGCTCCGGTATACGACGGGCATAATTACCCCCGGAAACTGCCAGATTATTGGCGTTTCCTCTGTCGACTCAAACTGGGTTGCAACCTGCGTCATCGACGACACCGGAAAGATTTCCATTTCCTACTCGGGGTGGTGAAAGAATGTATTTCCCCCATCGGCAGGATGCGAGAAGTATGGATAACTACTATGGATAGTTAATAATGACTGGAAGGACGTGGTTGAGATTTTAATCCTGAAATTCGCATCAGATGGAAAGGTGACTTCGGACGGGTCACCTTTTTTATTCCCCCCCCACGGCTGGTGGGGTGGGGTGGTCAGATCAGCTCTTTGAGGAGTTCCTTGCGGGGATTGGGTATGACAACCTTGTTGACAAGTAATCCTCGCTCTGAACACACGGCCGCACCGGCGTCGACGGCAGACCGGACAGCGGCAACCTCCCCGGTCAGCGTTGCAAATGCCTTTCCCCCCAGCGCCATCGCGAGCCGGATTTCGATGAGCTTCACCCGCGCAGTCTTGACCGCCGCATCTGCGGCCTCAACCAGCGATGCCACGCTGAACGACTCGATGATTCCCAGCGCCTCCAGCATCTCGATCTGATTCACACCGGCGATCGCAGGGAAAATATCCTTGTGCACGTTCGGTATCACGAAGGTGTCGATCACCATCCCGCGGGCCGACTGTTTCCCCGCGTCAACACTGGCCCGGACGGCCGCCACGTCACCGCCAACCATGACCATGTATTTCCCCGAACAGATGCTCCTACTTAACAACATCTCCACTTCCGAAGCCTTGAGCATCGCGTCACCGGCCTGTATCCCGGCTGCGATGCTCGATAGCTCTATCAATCCGATGGAATTCATTTCTGGCATAGGCGGCTCACTTATCGTTGGTCAATAATTATTTCATCGTCGATCGCGGCAACCACCCCGTCAATGCTGGCGTGAATCCGCGCTCCAAGCTTTCCCCGGGGGATGTCGGCAATGAGATCCCCTGCGCGGACCTTCGCACCGACCTTGACAACGGGCGCTGACCGGGTCCCGAGGTGCTGCTGTAACGGTATCCTGACGATTGTCGGCGACACCTTCATCTCCCTGAATGGTGCGGGAGAATCGTATTCGGTCACACCGAGTTTTACCATCAGCTGCTTGACCGGTACATGGCGGCCGTCATACATCGGATGCGGTTCGGCCGGTAGCTCCCCCTTCCAAACGATTCCTCTCTCCTTCAGATCGGTTTTTGCCCTGTCACATGCCTCTTTCGGATAAAGATCCTCGGGACAGGCGTACCATGTGCAGAGACCGCAGGAACAGCATAAATCAGCCCATTGGTTCCAGATTCCTTCCCCGGTCGCCGTAAAACTCAGACTCCGCATCACTTTGTGCGGCTGGACGTCGTAGCCGAGGAGATACCGCGGGCAGAATTCCGTGCAGTACGTGCATTGATCGCATGCGGATTTTCCGATCCGGTGCATGGACTCATCAGGCAGGCTCTTTCGCTGGATCAGACGGTGAGCGGCCGGCAACACAACAAGTCCCGCACAGGTTTTGGTAACAGGCAGGGTCATGTCTGTTTCGAGTCTGCCCATCATGATCCCCCCGACAAAAACCCCGTACTCGCCTGTCCGCGCACCCCCGGCGGCCGTTATCAGATGCCCGTAGCTCGTTCCGACCGGGACTTCAAATGTCCCCGGATTTTTCACCGCACCGGCGACGGTGACGTATTTTGTCGTGACAGGCCTCCCCTGGACCGCAAAGAAGAGGTTCCGGAGGGTTTCGACATTGTTGACCACCGCACCGATATCAAGGGGGATTCCGTGCGGGGGAATCAATCGGCGGGTGATTTCATAGACCAGGACATACTCATCCCCGGTCGGATAAAAATCTCCCAGCCAGTGGATCCTGATCCCCGCACGGACCAGCGCCGATGTGAGATCCGAGAGCTTTTCCTCATATTTCCGTTTGATCCCGATGTATCCCTTCTTAGCCCCGGTCGATTGCATGAGGAGACGGAGTCCCTCGACTACGGGCTCAGGCTCCCGGATCATCAGTTCGAGGTCCTTGTGAAGCAGTGGCTCACATTCAGCACCGTTGCCGATGACAAATTCGACCGTCGATGCGGTCTTCACATGGGCCGGAAAACCGGCCCCGCCGGCACCAACGACTCCCGCATGTTCTACCTGTTCACTGAATGTCATCTGTACGAGGATTGTTCTTGATTTCTTTTCAACAGCGCATCCGGGATATGTCCAAACGCGGATTTCTTGGTTTCAATTGTAACGAAATCCGGTCACAATATCAAAATCGCCCCTGCATGGGCACCGGCCATCCCCGGCGACCGCTCCAGGGGGATCTTACACTGATAAATTCTTCTCCCTTTTCCTCTTCCTCAGGTAACTGTCAAGACTGAATGAACCGCCGCCGGAGAAGATGAAATTGAAGAATATGAAACAATAGAGGACCGCGAGCTCCCCGTGATTGACGAGCGGCCAAAAACCCTGAACGGCGTGCGCCTTGAAATATGCGACCGCCATTTCACCGCAGACGAAGAATGCAACGATTCGGGGATATACCCCGACGAGGAGTAACAATCCTCCGACGAATTCAATGATTCCGGCAATTCCCAGCAGGGTCAGAACCGGAAAAGGTTCTGTCAGCCCTGCGGCGGGGAACAAAAAGAGTTTCTGCGAACCGTGCGACATGAACAGAAGGGATGTGACGATTCGTAACAAACCAAGCCCCTGCTGGGACCAGCGGGACGTAAGCATCGATGTGTTGAGCATGTGTATTCCCTTTCAGTGAACGACATAGTTGCCCGTCGGACATTCTTTCACGCATTTGACCGCTATGAAGGTTTTTCGTGTTCCGCAAATGTAAGGACATACCCGTTGTTGTCCTTTATCGAAAACTCCGTCGCACCGTAAAATGTCACCTCGAGACCCTGAAGAACTGTCACCCTGTCCTTGATCCCGTCAAAATATTTTCTGATGCCTTTGAGATTGATGTACAAAAGAAGGGAACCGCCGTTTTGCCTGCTGATATCGGGCAAGGTCTCCCCGAGACTCGCGAAGGTTTGAAACATCATCGTGACGGTCCCGCAGGTCATCATGACCCAGACAAAATCACCCTTTTCCGGTACCGACATGACGACCTTGAACCCGAGGAGCTCGTAAAACCTGATGGTTTCATTGATATCGCTGACAAAAATGTTTGGCGCTAGGCTATCCATAGTGTTGCCCTTCCATTGTGATCGAAGAACATATGCTGTTTGGTGACGGCCATCTGTATAAAATAGAGAAGCAGGGTGCAAGATGCAAGGAAAATACGCCTGGTTCAATCACCAGATGATAGGGCGGAACGGCACGCTATTCCCCGGTGGCGCTGCTTTTCTTCACCTGCATTTTCTCGTGATATTCATCGTGCCCTTCCATCGGCTCCAGATGGCTCAGCACATCCGTTTGCGAGGGAAATGCCTTGTGGAGTTCCTGCTCAATGCAGGATGCCTGTTCATGGGCCTCCGCAAGCGTGATGTTGGCAGGGAAGAGGAGGTGAAATTCTATCAGCAGCTTGTTGCCGGCGTTCCGGTGCCTGAGACCGTGAAACGCGATGCCGTACCTGGCCGACTCGCGCTGGAGGATTTCCCTGATCTTCGTGTCGACCTTTATGTCGACCTCGTCCATCAGTCCCCCGATCGACTGGCGCATCAGCTTCGATCCCGTCCAGAGGATGTTCGTAGCGACCAGTATCGCGCACAGAGGATCAAACGGGAGCCATCCGGTCATCAGGATGAGACCCAATCCCACGATGACACCAAGACTCGTCCAGCTGTCGGTCAGCACGTGCTTCCCGTTTGCAATGAGCACGAGGGAGTGGTACTTCTTACCCCGACGCATGATGAAAAATCCCAGGACCGCGTTTACTGCCGTGGCGACCGCCGTGAAAATCGTGCCTATGCCGAGTTGCTCGATCTCAATCCCGATGACAAGCTTCCGGATTGCCACAAAGATGATGTAGAAGGCCGCAATGATGATCATCGCTCCTTCAAATCCCGCGGAGAAGAAACTGATGCGATCATGCCCGTACATGTGCCTTTCATCAGCCGGCTTCAGGCTTAGACTCAGACTGTAGACCGCGAACGAAACGGCCAGGATGTGCACGATCGATTCGGCTGCATCGGAAAGAATTGCCGTCGATCCGGTCAGGAAATAGGCGAAGCCTTTCATCAGCAGCATCAGGATTCCCACAATCAGCGATAACCGCATCGCAACCCACATCTGATGCCTGTCCTCATCGGTGTGATGCGTTCGCGAGATTTCAATCTGCGTGTTCATGGTCCGATGTTCCCCGATGGTTGTGAACCAGGACGAATGTCCGGATCGTCTGAGAGTAACGTGCGGAGGACGGCCGGATCTGTGGTTGGCGCCTGACATGCGTAGTTCCGACAGACATAGGCGGTGGCCTGATTCCCCACCTTCTGCATTGATTTGAGAAAGGGAAGGGAGCCGAGTAACGGACTCCGCTCTGCCTCGTCGTTCCAGACGATGACAATGGTGCCCGGAAGATACCGGCTCCACACCTCACCGAGAAGCGCGCCTGTTCCGCCTTCGTTCATGTCGCCCGCAATCACGATCTCCCTGGGTGAGATAAGGAGCCATTCCATGGCTGTGAGCATCCCGGGCATTATTTCGGCGTTCCTTGATAGTGCACCGCTGAATGCATCAACCGTCTTCTGTGCATGCTCCCGCCAGCGGGGATCGCCTGTGAGCAGACCGAGCCGGAGGAGATTCTGCGCGGCCACGGAATTCCCGCTCGGTTCCGCACCGTCGTAGTTTTCTTTCGTCCTGAGAAGGATGGTTTTGTCATGTGCGGTAATATCGAAAAATCCTCCATTTTTCTCATCCCAGAAATATTGATGCTGCTTCTCCGCAAGTTCTACGGCCTTTTCCAGCCAGGAGGGGCGGAAGGAGGCTTCGTAAAGGTCGAGAAGCCCGGCGGTGAGAAATGTGTAATCCTGCAGCGTCCCTTCAAACCTTCTGTCATGATCGCGGTACCGCCGGTATAAGGTCGTCCCGTCATAAAGATGGGACAGGGTGAACTCGGCCGCCCGTTCGGCTGTCCTGAGGTATTCCTGTACACCGAAGACCTTATGGGCTTTCGCAAAGGCCGATATCATCAGGCCGTTCCATGCGGTGATGACCTTGTCGTCGAGATGGGGCCGCGGACGCCCGGCTCGCGCAACCGAAAGCTTTCTCCGGGCTTCACCAAGAAGCACCTCCACCTGCGATGCCGACAGACTGAATTGTGCCGCAGTTTCCCCGGTCGTGTGAGCGTGATAGAGGATGTTTTTCCCCGGAAATTCATTTTTCGGATCATAGAGTACGTTCCCCTTTTCCGACACCCCGAAGGCGTAACAGAAAACTTTGGCTTCCTCCTCACCCAGGATTTGACCGATCTCCTCCTGTGCCCAGAGATAATATGCACCTTCCCGCTTTATGGCCGGCTGGTCCGGGTCAGTCGCACTCTCGGCATCCTCCGCAGAATAAAACCCTCCCTCTTTGTCTGTCAGGGTGTTGATTACGTATCCGAGGATGCCTGTGGTAACGTTTTTGTAAAAGTCCTTATGCGTGATTTGGTATGCTTCGGTATAGAGGATGCTCAGTTGCGCCTGGTCATAGAGCATTTTTTCGAAATGTGGAACCCGCCATTCGGCATCGGTCGCATAACGGTGAAAACCGCCGCCGATCTGATCGTAGATGCCCCCATGCGCCATAACCTGTAATGTCTCCAGGACCATGCGGAGAATGGCGTCGTCGCGCCGGCGATGGTAATGCCTGAGGAGAAATTCGAGGGCTATGGGCCGGGGAAATTTCGGCGCATTGCCGAACCCGCCGTGCAGACGGTCGAAACTCCTGTCGAACATTCTCCGCGCCGATTCGGTTATCTCCTTCAGATTGCCGGCGGGGGCGGATATTTTCATGGAGCTTTTCAGGTACTCCGTGATTTCATCCCCCGATACGGTGAGTTTTTTCCGGTCGGTTTTCCACACCTTCAAGATCTGGCGTATGATGTCGGGAAACCCGGGGCGCCCGTGAGCCGATACCGGCGGGATGTATGTCCCGCCGTAAAACGGCTTCAGATCGGGCGTGAGAAACATCGACATCGGCCAGCCGCCGCTGCCAATCATCGCCTGAAGCGCAGTCATGTACACTCGATCAATATCCGGCCGTTCCTCGCGGTCAACCTTGATGCAGACGAGATTTTCGCTCATCAGACGGGCAATCTCCGCATTTTCGAAGACCTCCCGTTCCATGACATGACACCAGTAACAGGTGGAATATCCGACTGAAAGAAAAATCGGCTTGTCCTCCCGCCGTGCCCTCTTGATCGCTTCTTCCCCCCAGGGGTACCAATCCACAGGGTTGAATGCATGCTGGAGCAGATA
>JAWOKN010000230.1:0-5058 GCA_033854175.1 Bacteroidota bacterium
TTACCCGATTCCGCAAGCATTTCCATCATCAGATGGGCCTCGCGGTAATCCAGGCCCCCTTTCACGGGAGTACCGACGCCTGGTGCATAGACCGGATCAACGCTATCGAGGTCAAAACTGACATGGAGGTAATCGACCAGGCGGGCGACCGTTTTGAGCGCGTGTTTCATGACCTTATGGATCCCGTGCTTATCGATCTCCTCCATGGTAAAAATGTTCAGACCTTTTTTCATAAAATTCGAACGTTCCCCCCTGTCGACATTGCGCAGGCCGATAATGGCGACATGTTTCGGATCGACGGCGCGGGGCTGACCGCTCAGGCGGACAAGCTCGCGGGGACCGAGGCCGGTAGAGACGGCGAGCGGCATGCCATGGACATTGCCCGAGGGGGAAGTTGCGGGCGTATTAAAATCGCCGTGTGCATCGATCCAGAAAACGCCCACCTTTTTCCTCATTTTTCCGGCAAAGGCTGCCACGCCGCTGATGGTTCCGATTGCGATCGAGTGGTCGCCGCCGAGGACCAGTGGAAACCTGCCTTTCTGCATGACCTGGCCGACTTTTTTGGAAAGGATCGTAACGGCGCGGGTAATTTCCGGAAGGTATTTCGCGTGATGATCGCGGACCTGTTGTTCCTCCTGAGTCCTGATGGCGATATCCCCTTCGTCGACCACTTTATAGCCCAGATCCCTCAGGCGCGGGCCGATACCGGCGATGCGGATAGCTGACGGGCCCATATCGACGCCGCGGCGGCCGGCGCCCAGATCCATCGGAACGCCGATAACGTGGACGGTCATTGGAGAGTCCACGCAATGCGTTCCGGTTGATGTAAACGAAGATGTCTGCGTCTCATTTTGTCAGATGAAAAATAAAAAAATTCCGCACCAAGAGCCATTATTTTCTTCATCGTGCGGAAAATACTTTATTTTCAAAAGCATCATTTTCGTACAATCAGGGCGAGATTGTGAACATTATTCCCGATATTAAAAGAAATTAATGCGCACGGCAACCTCACGCACAGAAAATTCAGAACACGCCCCCCGAAGATATCAAAATCCCCGCGAATATCAAACACGCGGGGCAGGGAGACACTTATCCGCGAGCGAGAAGGCGCGGACGGGGGAACTGAAGGCGGGGGGGGGGAGGGGAAGGGGGGATCACTCCTGCCAGATCAGCCTGAGGAGTGTGGTGATGGTTTCCTTAAGATCCTTCCGGTTGACGACGGCATCGACGAAGCCGTGGTCCATTTGGAACTCGGCCCGTTGGAAGCCCTGGGGGAGGTCCTTGCCGATCGTCTGTTTAATCACGCGCGGGCCGGCAAAGCCAATGAGGGCGCCCGGTTCGGCGAGATTGATATCGCCGAGCATGGCATAGCTTGCGGTGACGCCGCCGGTGGTAGGATCGGTCGAAACGGATACATAGGGAATGCCGGCATCGGAGAGCTGGGCCAGGCGTGCGGATGTTTTCGCAAGCTGCATGAGTGAATAGGCGCCTTCCATCATGCGTGCGCCGCCGCTGGATGAGACAATGACAAGCGGGATCCGGGATTTCATGGCCTTCTGGATCAGCCGGGCGATTTTCTCACCGACGACCGAGCCCATGCTGCCGCCGATAAAGGAGAAATCCATGATACCGATGGCGACATGGATGCCGTTCATTTTGCCGGTCCCAGTCTTGACGGCATCAAAGAGGTCGGTCTTGCGGATCGATTCCTTGATGCGGTCCTTATATTTTTTTGTATCCTGAAACTGCAGCGGATCGACCGAGCGCATCTTGCGGTCCAGCTCGCGGAACGACCCGTTGTCGAGAAGGATGGGCAGATATTCCCTGCTGCCGATGCGGAAGTGATAATTACACTTCACGCAGACAAAAAACTGTTGTTCGAGCTGTTTGCGATGGATGATCTCCCCGCAACCCTCGCACTTCACCCACATGCCGTCGGGGATTTCCTTCCTTGACCGGTCACCCTCGATACTGACCTTTGATCTGCGAAACCATGCCATCAGCTATGATCCTTCTGACTGTGGGGATTGAAAGTCGTAAAAAACTCCTTCACGTAGAGCGGTTCAACCGACGCCAGATCGGCCTGCGACCCCTCGCGGAGCAGCCTTTCGCCGAGGATACCGACGGAGGATGCGCTGCATTTCCGCTTTTCCGGGTCTACCAATATTACGTGGTCATCGGGGGGAACCCCCGAAATTTCCCTGTAATGTACGAATTTTTCCGCACCATCGCCAAGTACGGCCAGGGGATGGCGGCGGGAAACCACTTTTTCCGCATCCTTTACGCTGAAAGCGGATGGCGGGACCAATTCCGCCAGCTCCTGCCCCTGATAGAGAGCGCCATAGAGCTCATCCCGTCTTGCGTCGATGAGGGGAAGGATAAAGGTATCTTGTGGCAAGGATCCGGCGGCATTCAGGGCCAGGGCCCTGAGGGTCGGCACGGTGACAAGGGGGATACTGGACGCGAAGGCCAGACCTTTTGCCGTACTGAGGCCTATCCGGAGGCCGGTGAAGGAGCCCGGACCGATCGAGACTGCTATGGCGGCAAGTCCGGACACGCGCAGCTGCCGTTCGGCGAGTGACGAACCGATCATGAGTGCAAGTTTCTCGGCGTGCATCTGGGGCATCTCGATGGAACGCTCGAGTATCACGCGACCGTTCTCGACCAGGGCGACGCCGCAGACGGCGGTAGCAGTTTCAATTGCGAGAATCATGAAGCAGTCTGATACTTCCGGATGACGAGTCTCCGTTTATCGTGGCCATCGCAGACGGAGAGTTCGACGGCATAGCGCGGCACGGAAGAGACGACGGTCTGGATCTTCTCCGCCCATTCGATGAGGCAGACGCCGTCGGCCCGTGAGAGATAATCCTCGACGCCGATTTCGCGGAGTTCGCGGACATCGCCGAGGCGATAAAAATCGAAGTGGTAGACCGGGAACGCCTCGGCATGATATTCATTCACGAACGTGAACGTGGGGCTTGCGACATGTTCGCGGATGCGGAGGCCGCGGCAGACGCCGCGGATGAAGGCGGTCTTGCCGGAGCCGAGGTCGCCGTAGCAGGCGACCACGTCGCCGCATTTCAGCTCGCGGGAAAACTCCGCGCCGAAGCTGATGGTCTCGGCTTCGGAGGAGGTTTCGGAAGAGAGAATGATCGCGGGTTTCATACTCTCGGGGGGGGATCAGCCTTTCGGCACCATTTTTATCACGGGCAGGATCATCTCCTCCATCGAGATTCCCCCGTGCTGAAAGCTGTCGCGGTACTGGTTGACGTACTTATGGAATTCGGTCGGATAGACGAAATAATAATCCTCCTTCGCGATAATATAGTTCACCGTGACGCTCCTTTTGGGAAGCCGGAACTCGGCCGGGTTCTTGATAAAGATGGCGTGGCGGTCGTCGACCTTCAGGTTCCTGCCGTACTTATATCGGAGATTGGGTGAAGCCTCGCGGTCTCCGACGACCCTGGTATTGCGCAAGCTGCGGATGCTACCGTGGTCGGTGGTAAGGATGACGGAGACATTCTTCATCCGTGAGATCGTCCGCAGCATATTGAGGAGTGACGAATGCGTGAACCACGACGCCGTCAGGGAGCGGTAGGCCGCCTCATCGGGGGCGATTTCCTTCAGGAGCTGTGAGTCGGACCTGCCGTGAGCAAGCATATCGACGAAATTCACGACAATGGCGGTCAGTTTATTCTTCGCATACGACTGGATATTCTGTTCGACGCTCTTCCCGAACTCGGGATCGAGGATCTTGATATATTTTGAATCCGGTTTCACCTGGACCCTGCGTCGTTCGAGGAGATTATCGAGGAACTGGTGTTCATAGCGGTTGCGGCTGTTATCGTCGTCCTCCCACTGTTCCCAGACATCGGGGAAGCGGAGTTCGATCTCGTCGGGAAACGCCCCGCTGAAGATGGCGTTCCGGGAATAGGGTGTGGCGGTGGGGAGAATCGAGTAATAGAACTGGCGGGAGATTTCAAAATACTCGTTGAGGACCTTCTCCATCGTGAGCCACTGGTCGAGGCGGAGGCAGTCGATGACAAAGAAAAATACCGACCTGTCGGTCTTCAGTTCCGGGATGAGATAATTATCGACGACATTGACCGAAAGCGGGGGATTTTTTTTGGCTTCAAGGTTCTTCTGTTCAAGCCATACGGGGTATTGCCGTTCGATGAATTTCGAAAACTCCACATTACACTCACGGAACTGGTCGGCGAGGGTCTGTTTCAGGCCCAGTTCGGGATGTTCGTCCATTTCAAGCGACCAGTCGACGAGCCTCGTATAAATCCCGACCCAGTCGTCGGGTGAAAGCGTGCCATGGAGGGCTGTGGAGATCTCGTTGAACTCCCTGATATAATCGCGGGAGACCTGTTGGCCGGCGATCTTCTTCCCTTCCAGGAACTTCTTGCATGCGAGGAGGACCTGGCTGGGATTGACGGGTTTGGTGAGATAGTCGCTGATCTTGATGCCGATCGCCTCCTCCATGAGACCTTCATCCTCGTTCTTGGTGACCATGACCACAGGAAGTGCGGGGCGGATATCCTTGATAAGGGAAAGCGTTTTCAGGCCTCCCATCCCGGCCATCATTTCATCCAGGAAGACCAGGTCGAACGACTGTTTCCTGACCATTTCGACGGCATCCTCGCCGTTGGTGGCCGTATCGACCGAATACCCTTTTTCAGAAAGAAGGAGAATATGCGAGCGGAGAAGCTCGATTTCATCGTCCACCCAAAGAATCCTGCCTTTTGTTGAGGTGAGAACTGACATAGGGATCACTCCATGTTTAAAATAATCAATTAGTTACGAGAATCAAAACACCTGTGCACGCGGTAACAATCTATCGTCATCAACTTTCCGCATTCCGGATCCGGTTGGGCGGGATAGGACGGGCATATGCCACATTTTTCAGTGCCGTCTATGCCCAGAGGGTCACGACCAGCGTAGCGGGAAACCCCGCGACAGCCAGCCAGAACGAAGCATCCGGACCCGTCTGCCGGATGAGCGGGCTCCCCGTAATAATCCAGGCAAGGACCGTCACCATGGGAATCTGCGGCA
>JAWOKN010000231.1:0-6550 GCA_033854175.1 Bacteroidota bacterium
CTCATCATCAAAGCATACTTCGAAACGGGAGGAAGCGTTGTGGATTCATCCTTATTCTACGACGATGGATTCCATCATGATAGCTTGGCAGGTGATGCCATCTGGGGAGCGATGTGGAAAGTACCGCAGGGTGAAAATTTTTACAACATCAATGTAGGTACAATCGATCTGGTCGATAGCTCGTCCTTCACCCTGAATCACGTTGCTCTCTTTACCACCGCCGGTCCGATGGTCGTCGATAGCGCCAGTGTCACGAGGCGTGTCACAAAAAACTACGCTGTGAGACTGTACATGCGGAATAAGGGTGTGATCTCTACAATTACTACCCCCTCCATATATTTCACCAGCTACCAGCCAGGGATAAAGCAATTTTCTCCAAGCCATCAGACCCTGCCCGACTTTCGCCCCGATACGGCCATTACGCTATGGCCTGATATCACTGTGACCGCTGATACCGGAACCTTTGCAGGAGTTTTTGGTCTCCGGTTTGACTTTCAACAAGGTGGCTGGACCTATTGGTCCGATTCTGTGCAGCTTATCGCCGGGTCGATTCATCTCAACACCCCGAACGGCGGAGAAGTACGGGTGGGGACAACCACCGATACCATCACCTGGACAAGCTCAGGGATTGCAAACGTGCGGATTGAGATGAGTACGGATAATGGCGTCTCGTGGCCCGTGATCATCGCCGGTAATGCCCCGGCTGTGCCTGGTCTGTACATCTACACAGTCCCGGATCTCCCCTCAGCCCAGTGCCGGATACGGGTACGGGATGTGACCTTCCCACTGCTGAACGACATCAGTGACACGACGTTTACTACCGTTGTAGGTACGAGGGTGAGTGCTGCCAAGGGGTGGAATCTCCTCTCCGTCCCGTTGCATGTGGATGATTTCAGGGCTGATGGGGTTTATCCCACGAGGGTAATGCCCGTACTCGGATACACGGATCATTACCTTGAGTGTGATACGCTTGAGTGCGGACGGGGGTACTGGGTGAGGTTGTCTTCACCCCAGAATCTGTTCTATACCGGACAGGTTCTGGACAGCACCGCAATCGATGTGAGAGCGGGATGGAATATGATCGGCTCGATCTCTGTGCCGATTGCCACTGCGAGCATCACGTCCAATCCGGGTGGTATCGTGACATCACAGTTCTTCGGCTATGAGGGGGTGTACATCAGAAGTGACAGCATACGGCCGGGGAAAGGATACTGGGTGAATGTGGGTCAGGATGGCAAGCTGATTCTTGGATCCTCGACAAGTGCATTGAATGCAGCAAATAGTATCAGAATTGTACCAACAGAGGAACAACCACCTCCAGCACCGGTAACCGAAAATGCGGTCAGTATGACCCCAAAGACATATGCTCTTGAACAGAACTATCCCAATCCGTTCAACCCGAGCACAACAATCAGCTACCGGCTTCCAAAGCAAAGCCACGTCACACTTAAAGTGTTCGATATGCTGGGAAGGGAAGTCGCAACGCTGGTCAATGGCATTGAACCGCCGGGGTATAAGTCGATAAACTTTAGCGTGCAAAGGCTGGCGAGCGGCGTTTATTACTATCGCATAATTGCCGGAACATTCACCGAGACCAAGAAATTACAAGTACTAAGGTAAGGAGGAAAACAACATGCGTACTTTCTCTATGATCACATTCACCTGCCTGCTCTCATTGTTGTTTGTAGGCACAGTTCACGCCCAAACGATGCCAGAGCCATCTGGTGTAACTGTTTCTCATCCCAATTGGCCACCACGACGAGGTGTAATGTCACACAACCCCAACTTCAAACGGACATCTTCACGTTCCTTCTACAAAAGAAAATCTGAATGGCGGAAAATCATCGACTCAACATGGGGTCCGGGTCTACCGCTTGCGCAGAAACGAAATGTCTTTGACACGTACACGAACTTCATCAGGGCACACAATACCACGTTCGTTTATACGAGGCTGAACTGGGATTCCGTGGCCGCTTACTGGCGCTCGAGGATTACTGATTCTACGAGCCGGGGAGGATTCTCGGCTATACTCTCATCTCTTGTTCATGAACTTCACGATGGTCACGGCTGGGCTTGGGATGCTGTCATGGATTCGACCCCCCTGAATCCTGGGACACCCATTCTCGTAGACAACATGGCCGACGGGGATCAGGGCGGGGCGGTCTCGCATTTCGGTGCATGTCTGACAGCGCTGCCCGACAGCTCACTTCTCGTGTACATGGTCACACCGAATCATCCTCTTGGCCTGGAACCCGGTGATATCGTTCTGGGATACGAGGGGGTACCATGGAAGGAACTCATCCGGGAACTCATGGCTGCCGAGATCCCAACTGAGTTTGACTGGGGAACGTCTCCGAGCGCAATTGAATACTACCAGCTCTTTTGTGCAGGCGAGAATTGGCATCTCTTCGATACAATCGATGTAGTGAAATACAAAACGGGTCAGACAGTTCATCTGTCAACTGACACTCTTATCTGCTTACAGCCTACAACACCTCTTGTCATGGGTGCTCAAATTCCGGTGCCCGGGGTTCCAATGCCTGGCTGGGCAATGTCAGATGGGGCGGCAACCTCAGGCGCAGTGACATACGGTATCATACAGGGAACCAATATTGGCTACATCTACGTCTACCATCACGAATATGATTTTGTAGGTGCGCAATTCAATGCGGCTGTTACTGCCCTGTCGAAAACCCACGGGCTGATTATCGACATACGTTTCGATATCGGTGGGTGGTCAGGGTTGAATGCTGGAATCGCCCGTCTTACAAGCTACACGGGTCCTACGCTTGAATCTCTGGTCCGTTCTTCGCCGACAGACCTCTCGGCCCTTGTCCCAGGGGCAACCTTGGATTATTCAATCCCAGCGGACGGCTTGAACTACAAATACCCGGTAGCGGTTCTCGTCGGCCCAACCACCCATAGCTACGGCGATGTCACATCCCACCAATTGACCTATCTCGACAATGTCCGTTTTTTTGGGAAATCTACGAACGGAGCATACAACGGGTTTTTGGCTTACAATCTTCAGCCAAATGTTCCAGGGTTTGTCCTGTACTGTCCAGATTTCCTTATTGTCGACGAACACTCCCCTAACACACAACTCTGGGGACGAGAGTTCCCTGTTGATGAGCATGTCTGGCTTACCCCAACTGGCGCGGCGAAAGGTGAGGATGATGTTGTTAAACGTGCCATTGAGTGGATGTCGAAGCTGACATATGCCCACGATGTCGTTGTCAATCCAAGGTACACACCACCCGGGGTTGACAGTATCTGCATCACTACAACACTGGCGAATCCGCTTAACCATGATGCCCTTGTGAGAGCAATCGTAACCGAGAGCAGTGGAATCGTCCGTGATAGCATTCTGCTGTTCAATGACGGTTTGCATGGGGATGGAAGCCCCGGAGATAGTGTCTGGGGATGTCGAATAGGCACCCCCTTGGATGAGGGCCTGTTTAACGTCAGCTTACGCACAGATGACATAACACAGGCGACATTCGTGCGGCTTCCCAATGCGTCCCTGTTTACTACAGCTGGACCACTCGCACTGGATTCCATCTATTATTTAAATCAACCTGCACATTCGTATATTGCTGTGAGGCCTTATGTGATAAACAACGGAAAGAGTGCGACAGTCTCGGGGGCAACAGTGAGCCTTGTCTGCAATGATCCGATTGTCACCAGTGTCACACCTGAGGCGTGGGGTCTGGGAAATATGCCGCCGGGGGCGATTGTGTATCCATCCGGGGGCTTCAAAGTCAACTATAGTCAGTTGACGTATCCCGCCTGCCTCAAACTTTATATAAAACTGGGGGCGAGCGGCTATGATATCTGGACTGACTCTGTGAGTATCTGTTTCACGGGAGTTGCAGATAAGGAACCGTTGCCCACTGGGTATACATTGGAGCAAAACTATCCCAACCCCTTTAATCCTAGCACATCGATTGGTTATCAACTCCCGACACAAAGCCACGTCGTGCTTCAGGTGTTGGATGTATTGGGCCGAGAAGTAGCAAGGCTGGTCAACGAAAGACAAGAACCGGGCTATAAACAAGCTGACTGGAACGCCTCCGGCTTTGCTTCTGGCATTTACTTCTACCGCCTCGAGGCCATAGGCGTGGAAAATCCGAGCAAGACTTTTACGCAGGTTAGGAAAATGACTTTGCTCAAATGAAACCAGTCATTCGAGGTCACCATTTCATGTGAGGCTTATAACTCGAACCCCCGTGCGATTATTTCGCGGGGGTTCCTTTTTTCGGTGGAGCTCGATGCGCAGAGTTGGCGATCTCTTCCCCGCAACGGATTCTCCCTGGGTATTTGTGTCATACTGGAACAGGTAGAAGTCCTGCAGGGCCCGCGAAAATAAAGATTTCAGCCTTTTAACGACCCGAATTTTTCGCTCTTAGTGTAACCACTCGTCCTGAGGAAGGGGTTTTGTCATGTGCCTTCCCAGGCATAGAATTTGTATATACTATATCTGGTTGTTCGATGAATCCCGTAAAAGTGCCCCCCCCGGGGAACCGCATGAGTTATTTTACCATATGTAAAAAGTAAGAGATGGTTGATCGAGGAACCTCATGGGGGCGAGTGAAGCGAAGCTCCAGGGTCATATTGTCAATGAATGATTGTTTTTGTAATATTCCTCCGATTTTGTAAGGGATATTGAGCGTATGCGTTTACATCTTCAATTTCCACGGTTTGTCCTTCTTTTCATCCCGGTTTTCTTACTCTCGATACATGCCTATTCCAGAAATTATCTTGCCCGAAGTTATTATAATGTAGTCAAAAACGCCGAAGATATACTGATAATCAGGGTTGATAGTGTGGATGGTGAAGCCTACGGCCAGAAAGCGATTGCACATATTGAACGCAGTCTTAAAGGCAAAATAGATACCGACAGGATAGACCTTCCCTTTGTTTATAAAAGCTGGCCCTTTGGGAATGGGAACATGAGAATGTCGCCAGATATCGTGCCAGTTTCATTCGAGGTGGGCAAACGATATGTTGTGCTGTTACAGAAGGCAATGTGGAGTGAAAATCCGAACCATGCAAAACTCAGAAATCCGAAGGAAGCCAAAACCGAATTTGAAGTGCTTCAGTATCCAAAGAGACCCTTTTTTGAAATAGCTGATACGACCGATTTTCGTCTTTGGGAAATCAAGCAATTTCTCGGGATCACAAAGGAACGGGACACAGTTAAGCAAGCTAAAGCCATACTCCGATTTTTACCGAATGATAGTAGCTTTGTCCGAATAGATGCCATAGAGGCATTGATGGATTTAAGATATAAGGGTCCGGTAGACCCGCTCATATCCACACTTAAAAATGATTCAGATTCCGCCGTCCGTGGTGAAGCTGCATTCGGTCTCGGCTTTTTCAGGGATGAAAAGGGAATTGACCCGTTACTAGAGCAGCTAAGAATCGAAAAGAATGAAGAAGTTGTGTCGAGAATAATTGATGCTCTGGGTATGTGTCGGGCTAAGAAAGCCATCCCATTATTTTTATCGATGTATGAAACCGGAACAAATGGCATGAGGAACAATATCTTATCAAACTTAATGTTGATGCCGGACTCATCAGAACTTCCTTCCCTAATAAAATATTATGCAAGTGATGTCCTGAATCGATATCCCCTGATCAAAATCATTGCATCTATTCCGACTTCAACCGCCCATGAATTCAGTGCAGTTGTCCTTGATACCGCTGATAATCTTCTACTAAAAATGGCTGTCATCGAGGGGTGGATGGCGTCAGATTTTAAAAAAGGGTATGGACAAATCGCAAAATGGAATTTTACTCCATGTGAAGGGCGGTATTGGCCTTTTGTTTTACAATTACTGTATGCAATCGAAAAGCTTGGAACCCCGGATCAAATCGTTCCAACATTAAAGCGGTATGAAAAATGCAGCGATAAAACTGTCCGGAATCAAGTTCTTTCTATACTCAAAAACCAGCGGAAGAAAAATCTGAGCCCCGAGCTCCTTGAAGAGGTGAATAGACTTATCGCTATATTTTCGAATTAACCGACAACCCACGTCCAATCCAACCCTGGGAATTTCAATCCTCATCCTTTGATGAGTCTTCAGAATTGCCTGAATACTTACGTTTTATTGTCCGGGTATGGCAAAGTAACCTCCAAGACATTTTGATGAAAACGGTGTGAATCATTGGTGAAGATGCTGTGATCGGTCCTAGAATGGGGCCCCAACTTTAAGGAAGTTTATAAACACGTCCGGGTGGATTCTGGTGAGAATTCTGATCTCTCGTTAAGGGGATTGGGAAGGGGTCCGCCTTCTGCCCCGATGATGCGGGGCATCGTCCTTGTGCAGTTATTGCTTCTTTCTAACGGTTAATATATATTTAGTTGCCTTTAACTCTCATTTTAGGCCTATCACGAGCTTATGCCATCGAAGAAGCCGGGCAATCCTGCAACTCACGGCAACGCCGCTACCGCTCAATGGTATCTGGCAGAGGTTATAAACTCTTCGCGCGACGCTATCATCGTGGGGACACCGGAGGGGACGATCGACAGTTGGAATCCGGCTGC
>JAWOKN010000232.1:0-4205 GCA_033854175.1 Bacteroidota bacterium
GTTTTTGAAACGGACACAATCCAAGGATGCGTCCAAGGCAAGGGTAAAATAAAAAAGGTTGGGACAAAATCAAACTCTGCAACGTCCTTCCCGCATCTGGACGGAACTGCATGAAAAAGGAATCCCGACGGACAGGATCCTATCACCCTTCGCCACACGAATTCTCCCTTGAGATCACCATAAAGAGGAAAAGAACATCTTTCCCGTTCTTTGATCATCGGTGGCGAAGAGTGAGGATCGGCCCCCTTATTTCAGAACAAGCATCTTCATCGTCCTGGAGAAACGACCGGCCGCAAGCTTATAGTAGTAGACACCGCTCGAAAGACTGGCCGCGTCGAATCCAACCGACTTATATCCCGCAGACTCGACTCCATCGACCAACACCGCCACGAGCTGGCCGAGCACGTTATAGAGGGAAAGTTTCACCCTGCTTGCAGTTGGCAGCTGATAGCTGATCATGGTGGTCGGATTAAAGGGATTGGGATAGTTCTGATCCAAGGCAAACTCTTTCGGTACATCGCCTGAACCCCCAGCCACTCCATCCGGCGGTGACGGGGGGATTTCCTGAGTGGGGACGACATGAATTCTCTGACTGGGGGAAGTCGTAGCCGATGATGACAGTATAAGCGACCCGGTCTGTTCCACCTTCACCCAATACCCTCCGCCCGGATAAATGGTATCGCTCGCGAAATATCCGTTTTTATACCCAAAGAAGCGGCTCGTGGTGATTCCCCCGGGGACGCTTCCGACTGCCGAAACAGCCAATGGTGCAGATACCGAACCGATGAGGTTCCAGCCCGCGGTCACCGGTAATGATTCATAAGAAATATCCCCGCCTTTTATCGGAACAGAAGTGCCTGATGAATAACGAAGCCAGTACCCAACCCCGGTGGCCATCGTGCTGTTCGTCGCATAACCAGTCCCTGTATAGGCAAAGGCATCACCGGATGATCCGGGGTAGAGAGACGACACGCTGTTATTGAAAGGAGCCACCGGGAGGGAGACCAGATTCCAGTCCTTATTCACTGAGACAGCAACCGTTTCACTCTGAACCGTACCGAGCCTTGCAAGGAAGATATCATACACCCCGCTATTTGTCAACGTTGAGGTATCAAACTGGATCGAGGAAGTGTAATATTCTCCACCCAGATAACTATTTCCAAAAGGGTCGACAGCAACGCTACTCGCCTGACCGTTCGACATGAAATTGTCCGTATTGCTTTTGGCCCAGGCCACATTGCCATCCGGGTCAAATTTCGCTATAAACAGTCCCCCGCCCCCGGAATTTGTCAACACTGTTGGACCGAATGAAATTGCGGGAGCATAGTAATAACCGGAGACATAACTATTTCCCGCGGCATCGATTGCCACTCCCGTCGCAGCACTATTCGCGTTTCCGCAGTCAGGTTCTTTTGCCCAGACAGCATTCCCATCCGGGTCGAACTTCACAATGAACATATCCCCGCCCCCGCGAAATAATAACGAGGTCAGACCGAATTGCAGACTTGAAGATGTCGAATACCCGGCAACACAGAAATTTCCCGCACGATCCGCCGCAACGCCGGAGGCATAATCAGCCCCTGTCCCGCCACTTGTAGCACTTTTTGCCCAGATGACATTTCCGTCCGGATTATATTTGACAACATACATATCATAAAAGCCCGCACTTGTAAGGGCAGTTGCACCAAATTGTATCGTCGGGCCGTAGTAATAACCCGTGACATAAATATTCCCGGACCCGTCGACGGCAACTCCAGTCGCATAATCACTACCGGATCCTCCGCCTTTTTTTGCCCATACGGGATTACCATTCCGGTCATATTTGACGATGAACATATCATAGCCTCCCCCATTAATCAACGAGAATGGGCCGAATTGAATCGTCGGACTATAAAACTGTCCGGTGGCATAACAATTCCCTGAATCATCCACGGCAACGGCTTCTCCATACGCTATGGCATTACCGCCCGTACTGTTTTTTGCCCAGACGACATCTCCACCCGGATTATATTTCACAAGGTACATATCAGGGGAGGCCTGGTTTGACAATGTCCACGTACCAAAAGTGATACTCGGGCCGGTAAAGCTCCCTGTTACATAGCTATTCCCGGAATCATCCGTGGCAATGCCATTAGCCTGATCATTACTACCGCCTCCGGCATTATTTGCCCAGAGAGGGTTCCCGGTTGGATCGAATTTCGCAACATACATATCCAGGGAACCATGATTTGTCAATACGGACGCACCAAACTGAAGCGTCGGACTGGCAAACCATCCCGCAACAAAGCTATTACCTGAAGTGTCCAGGGCAATGCTCATAACATAATCCGTATAGGTACCCCCGGTTGCAGTCTTCGCCCACACCCACGTGGGTTCGGGAGGGGGTGGTGGAGGCGGCGGGGGTGGAGGGGTTGTGGGCGGAATAATGGATACCTGATATTGACCGCACAGGAGATAGGTCCGGTTTGTAGTCGCATCTTCGATGATCGAGCTATCCTTGGGTTCGGCGAACGCGCTCCACACAGTAAACAGATTATTTCCGTCATCACGCATTCTCGGCGAAAAATGCGCCAGGTTTTCGTTAAAGTTTGGTGTATTAGTGATGTTCACGGGCGCACTCCAATCTGCCCAACCTATCCAGGATCTCGTCGAAATAAAGAGGTCGGCGTTTTCGTTGACATTGTCGCTGCTTGTATACTGCACCGCAAAATATCTTCCCGTCTTATCGCGGCTGATATAGGGAGCGTAACCGTTCTGATCTATACTCCCCGCCATAAAATGGGTTTTCGAATCCGCATGACCTATGATTTTTCCCCTCCAACCTGTTGCATCCCGATAGATCTCGGCAATCACGACATCCGTTCCCACGCTTGACTGCCCATCGGCTTGTAATCCAACGACGCACTGGGGATATCCCAGCGAATCCAACACCATCCTGCCGGCAAAACCATAGGATGAGTTGAATTTCCAGAAGGAATGATATGGGCACAATTCAGGGATTGTTCCAAGATTCACGATATCGACCCAGCCTCCTCCTTCCCCACCGTTCCACGTTGTTCCCTCATCGGTGCTATAGATTAATCCGAGTGCGGGCATTTGGGTGCCGGTAAAATCACCGATCACGGCAACCGCGTTCTTCTCAACCGAACCGGTCTTCATAAAATCTCCACCGAGAACTTTATAGATATCGAAGCAGTTTGGATACCCCAGTCCGTAGGGTGCGATCCACAGCGGTTTTGATACAAAGTCGGATGTCCTGAAGATGTTCAATCCAATCAACCCGCCGTTCCCGTAAATGGAATACCTGCCAACAGCCATATAAAACATATTGGAGAGCGATGGCCAGCATTGGGTTTCAAATGCCCAGCTGAAATTGTTTACTGTATTATGCTCATAATAATAATCATGCACGTTGTTTGTAAAGATTGTCGAATCCCAGCCTACACCAAAATCACCAAAGGAACCACCTCCCCAGAGATTGCTGTAGGAGGTGAACAGCCATGCATCTGACACGTTGGATGTCGGGGAGAAGATAGCTCCACTCGGATATCTGCCGGAGGCAGGGTTGTCACTGCCATTGATAATCCCCGGAACGCGGATCCAAGTTGCTCCTCCATCACTCGAATGATTGTAATAGATTTCCCCGGAATTTGCGGCATACGATGTTGCATCACCGCGGTGAACAAAAATCAGCCGGTCGATGTTCGGATCGTAGTACAGCGGACTGATCTGACTGCTTGCCATACTGAGGATATTGGTCATCGAGTCGACGATGACATAACTGACTGACGAGGGTGAGGAAACATACCTCGGCGTATACGGATGAGCCCCGTATGACCGGTTCGCAAGAGGTGTTTCACAATCGATCGCAGGGGATATCGCACGATTGACGGCAGATTTACTGTCATCCTTCGGCCTCAAATTCACCCCGGCTTCCCCACGTTCGTTACCCAGGACATGAGGGGGGAGCGGCTGTTGCGACCGACCCATCGACACCACAATGGATACAAACAAGGTAAATCGTAAAATGTATTTCATAGTTTACTCCCTTCTGTAGCACAAGTGTTTTCACCATCACAATCACAGGCGGGCGGCGTGTGCGCCACGCGCCAGGCCCCCTCCCACGTACGCACACGGAAAGGAAGGCATAACATGAATTCGGACTGCTATCGCACCAATGCCAATTTTTTCACGGCAGTGAAACC
>JAWOKN010000233.1:0-4218 GCA_033854175.1 Bacteroidota bacterium
GACTTCGGGAGATCCAGGATGTAGAATGCACGGTCTTTACCGATAAGTATTTTTTTGAGGTCCGCGGAGATTTCGTACCCGTCGACTTCACCAAGGTTGGTCTCCTTCAATTCCCCGAAATCATACAACTGGAACTGCGGTTTTTCGTCCTTTGTCCCCTGGCGGATGTAGTAGAGCGACGAACCGACCGAAACGATGTTTCTGTATGACGAGGGCTGAATCGGCAGGCCCACAATGCGGTCCTTGATTCCATCGACATCGACCTTCACACTCACTTCAGCCTGTTTCTTCTCCTTCCCCTCGTCTTTCTTCTCCCTGCCTTCCTCCGACTTCGGTTTCTCCTCCTTTATCGCCACTTCATCGCTTTTCGGCTTGAAGGGCGATTCGACAGATTTTGTCAGCGTCACCAGATAAATCCGTGACATATCGAAGTAGGCGTCGTCGAACTCGATCTGGCTGAACGACGGATTGAAATCCCTGCTCGACTGGAAATAGAGATATTTTCCGTCGGAGCTGAAAACCGGCGATGAGGATCCGTACCATCCGTCGGTCACTTCATAGGACTTACCCTGATCGAGAGAGTAGATATAGATCTTATTCATTGTTTCGACTTCCGGCTTCGCATAGGTGATCCATTTACTGTCGGGGGACCAGCTGTAATCGTCAAATTCCCACGCTTGCGCCTTCGCAACCTCCGTCACGCTTTTCGTGTTGATATCCACATACCGGAGTCTGAGCTTTTTATCAGCCCAGAGGAGCTTCCGGCTGTCGGGAGACCAATAGGGCTGATACTTATAGGTATCCTCCCCCTTGGTGAGCTGCACAGGCGTGCCGCTTCCGTCCTGCGGCATGATGTAGATCTCATCCTCGCCGGTCGCGTCGGAAACATAGGCGATCCATTTCCCATCCGGGGACCATTTGGAGTTGCGTTCATGCACGCCAGGGGTATTGGTAAGGTTCCGGACGGCACCGTATTTCGCCGGCACGGTAAAAATATCCCCCCGCGCGCCGAAAAGTGCGCGCTTCCCGTCGGGTGAGATTTCATAATTTGTGGTGCTCTCGCCCACCTTGGTGATGCCCCCGCGGCCGCCCACCAGATCATCTTCGATCGATACCGGCACTTTGGCGGTTTTTTCCGTTGCAAGGTCAAACGTGTAGATGTACCCGCCGTTTTCAAACACGATCGCCTTATCACCCAGGGAGGGGAATTTAATATCAAAATCCGTAAATGTCGTCAGTTGTCTCGTATCCTTCGTGGAGAGATCGTAGCTGTAGAGGTTCATCCTCTTGAGGGAATCCCTGTCGGAGAGGAAATAGATCTTGTTACCACTCCACATCGGGATGATATCGCCTGCGGGGTTGTCGGTAATATTTTCCGTTTTCTTGGTGGCAAAATCATAAATCCAGACGTCGTCGGCCATCCCGCCGCGGTACCGCTTCCATGTTCTGAACTCCCGGAAGATCCGGTTGTAGGCAAGTTTCTTATCATCCGGCGAATATGAGCAGAATCCGCCGTAGGGAAGCGGTAGCTGCTCCGGAACATCTCCGTCAAGCGACACGGTATAGAGCTGTCCCTTGAAATCGTTGAACTCCCGCATGCGCGAACGGAAGATGATGTGCTGATCATCATGTTTCCATCCCATCACGATGTTATTCGGTCCCATACGGTCGGAGACATCGTCGCGCCCCAGCATCGCCGTGTAGGTCAGACGGCGGGGCACACCCCCTTCGGCTGGAATGACGTAGACCTCGGTGTTACCGTCGTACTGACCGGTGAATGCAATCCACTTACCGTCGTGGGAAAAGCGTGCGAACATTTCAAAGCCGGGGTGATTTGTCATTTTCCGGGCGACACCGCCGCTTGCGGCAACGGTGTACAAATCACCGGCATAGGTGAACACGATCTGATCGCCATGGATCGCCGGGAAGCGGAGAAGCCTCGCCTCCGGCTGCGCCTGCGTGAGGCCGGCAGCAATCAGGAACAGCATCATACAGCAAAGAAATCTCTTCATTGCTTTACTCCGGATATTGTGATATGATAGTCAAGGGATAAACAGTTTTACGAATAACGTTCACAAAGGTTGGAATGGCGGTCCCCGCCAGATCTCCACCCTTACGTACTCATTTATTCTCCATTTGTTTCACCGAACGTTCGGCTGCGGCGAGCAGCGCCTGGGGACCCACGGGGGACCCCGTCGCGTTCTTCATCCACTGATCGGGCGTTACGCGTCCCATTTTTGCCATCCGCTCGAATTCCTTGCCGATACTCCCGGCCTTCCGCATCTGCTCCTCCACCTGGAAAGCGATCATATGCCCGATAGTATAGTCGGGGAGGTACATGAAGGAATCAATCATGTGCGAATAAATGCCGAGCAAAACGACATCCTTCTGGTGGAAAACGGGCGCATAATACTTATTCCAGATATCCCGCGCCAGCTGTATCGTGGCCTCCCGGACATCCTTCGGGGTGGCATCGGGGTGGTCGTACATCCAGTGCCAGATACCCATGTCCACAAGGGACACCCCCGCGATTTCATAGGCTCCCCAGAAATCGTCCAGGATTTTCATCGCATCGGATTGGGCATCGGGCTTTGTCAATCCGAGGAGTTCGAGGTCATGCCCCTGAAAAACAAATGCAAGCGCCTCGGTGAACGCGGTGTTCGGCACCCCATGGAGGAAATACTCATTATTTTCATTCAGGGAAAATGTCTGCTCAACATTATGCCCCATCTCATGCACGGCGATGTTGTACCCCTTGTAATTCATGCCGCCTTGTCCGACGCGGGTCCGCAGATGAGCCTTCTGGGACCGCATTTCGGCACCCATCGCGTGACCTGAACCGCGGGCGGGATCGACAATGATATTCCCCGCGACATAATCCGCCTTCGCCTGGCTGAAGCCGAGATCTTCCAGCATCCGCGGAATATCCTGCTTGTACGCATCAGCGGTGGGATATTTTTTTGCGACGATCTCGTCAAGCTGAGCTTCCGTATACGCACCACGCTCCCTGAATCCGTTATACCAGATATCGAACGGTTCAAGCGGACGGCCGAGCCGTTTTTCGATGAGCCGGGCCACGCGGGGGACGACCGGCGAAGATAATATCTGCTCGAACATCTCCTTCACGCGCGCCTCGGGTATCTGCCTGTCCTCGTCGAACCGCCGGGCGATCAGCGATGGCGCGGTGGGTGAATACGGATCAATTTTTCTTGAAGCCTGAAATGTCTTGAGAAGCACCGCGTACCGTGTATCCGGTTCGGGACTGTTGTCCGGCGAAAACCCGGCGGGAGCAGTCTCATCCGCGTCGTGAACGGCTGCGGGCTTCACGTCATTGATAAAAGGATTCCAGTCGACATTCGGATTATTCACGGCAACCGCGGGAATGGTCTGCGTCACGATCCGTTCCATAACCTTCTCGATCATGCGTTGTTTTGCGATGCCATTCGCCGGATCAGTGTAATCAGCCTTGAGTTCATCCCGGAGATTCCAGTGAGAAAGCAACCGGAGCTTCGGAGGAAACAGCCGTTCACCCTTCTCATTGAGGAGATGATACATCCAGATGTTGTATTCGGATATGTACTGCTCGGCTTCGGACGTCGCCTGTGCCACTGCCAGGTTGACATCGGCGGGAATGCGCTTTGAGAACCATTCTGCAAGCCGGGTTTCGTCCCACTGCCGGCGTGACCACTGTTCCCCGTTTTTCAGACGCTCGTCAAGCGACGTAATCCGGAAATTCAGCAGAACGACGAACGCGATCTTATTCTGGAAAAAATCGTCGGTGATATGGGCGGAGGGATCATAGCCGGCGAAAACCTCATCGTACGGCATGATCGGGCCGGCATCGAGATCCGCCTGACTGCGGAATTCGCGCGTAATTTCATGCATGTAGCCGGATATCGCTTCAAAGTTGTGCTCACAACGGGAGAAGAGCGTGTCAAGAGCAGCCTGAGTACCCGCAAAATTCTCCAGCACAAATGCTTCAAACACTTTCGCGTCTCCGTCCCCATCCCGCCAGAAATCGCCGATCTGCTGAAGACCCCGATGAATCCGGTCTCGCTGACCCTCACCGTATTTCGAGACTAATGTACTCTCCAGCTTTGCCGTTGAGGCAGGTAACCAGGACGGGCTCTTCGTTTGCGCCCGTACCCCGATCATGGAAAATATGATGACACAAAGCAGTATGAATCTCATAAGGTACTCCTTCTTCGAGGGAATGAT
>JAWOKN010000234.1:0-3242 GCA_033854175.1 Bacteroidota bacterium
AGCTTGCAACACCAACGATCGCACTCTACGAAGTGTACAAGAAGATCAAACAGGAACGATCCGAGGAAGACGCGCTTTCAGCGGTGTCAATCATGAACAGGACAACGGTAGTTCCCCTCACGGAAAGCATCGCACTCCTTGCCGCGGATTTAAGCCTCAAGCATTCCCTTCCCATGGCGGACGCAGTCGTGTATGCAACCGCTGTCGAAAAACAGTGCCAGCTTATTTCATCAGACAGACATTTCGAAAAACTTGATGGAGTGACCTTTCTGAGAAAGTAAAGGGAGTGGAACCGTTGCGCTGAGAGGTGCGGTTGTCGTGGCCTCGATCAGAATGGATGATTACTCGTCTCTTTCAAGGGGGGATAGATGGGGTCGCCTCTTTTATCCCTGCTAAAGACAAGGACAAAGAAGCGACCCTTGAGGGCACACGTTCACGCAGTTCCATATCAATTATGATAAAGAATGATCAGGCCGACCCAGGGATCTCCGCCCACGACAATGTCCGGCAATCCGTCACCATTTATGTCTCCGACGGCCATCGCCTGCGGATTGAATGCCTGAGCTGAGGGCATAGTAAAAAGGTTTTCGGCGGATAATGAGCCGCCGGAGGTCTGGAGGTATATTCCCACTTCCGAAGCCATTCCCGTGTGAAAAACAAGAATATCGTTTTTCCCATCGCCGTTAATGTCAGTGACCGCAACAGCTTCCGGGAGATCATGGGAGGCATAGCTCGAAACCGGATCCAGGCTGCCTCCCGTATTCTGCCTGAAGACTCCCATGAAGGAGTTGGGTACATTGCCTCCGTATGATACGACGACATCTTTCCTTCCGTCGCCGGTTACATCTCCGATGGCCATCCCAGTTGTGATATCCCATATCCCTGTGCCGACGAGATAGGACGATACCGCGTTGAAAGTCCCTCCGGCATTCTGTGTCAGTACATTGACACTGGGGCACTCCGCATATAACCCTTGGCCGTTCATAACGACAATATCGACCAAGCCGTCGTTATTGACATCACCGGCATCAAGGGCATTATATCCGCAGTTGGGGACCGAGTACTTTCCCGATGATGAAAGAGCACCTCCGGACTGCAGAAACACTTCCGCGACCTGGGATGGAATATCTGCGGGATCACCCCAGCTAATGCCGACTACATCAAGCATGCCGTCGTTGTTAAAATCTGCGATTTTGACAAAGGTGGAATTAAAGGTTGTGTAAACAGCGCTCGAGACGAGCCCGCCGGACCCGTCCTGCACGAACACTTCAATGTTTTTCCGGTCATTCCCGATAACAACTTCATTCTTCCCGTCGCCATTGATATCGCCGATTGCGACCGAATGCGGATACCCCGAGGCCGTGAAGGTCAAGGCCGAATTGAGGCCTCCCGAAGCATTCTGAGCGAAAAGAAATACTTTGTAATCCGTTGCCGGATCGAAATTATAGGCTGTCGTCATAACGACATCGTTTCTGCCGTCCCCGGTGACATCGCCGATGGCAACAGCTTCAGACTCGGCACCCGTCAAGATCGTTGCAGGCGGAGAGAACAACGACGCCCCGGTTCCAACTGTCGAGAAATTCCAGGTGTAGTCTCCGCTGCTGACGGCTCCGCTCGATGCTTTTACTGCCTTTGTTACGGTGGCGATGTACGTCGTCTGAATGGCCAGCGGACTGTTCGGTGTGAAGATGGCGGATTTCGAACCGCACGATATCGTTCCGCTCACCGGGTTGTTGACATTGTCCTTGAGATAGAAAGATGTTGCGGTCACGGTTGAGGAAGCGATGTCTTCAGAAAATGTCACCGTAATAGAACTATTTATCCCGACGCTCGCAGCATTTCGTGCCGGGCTGGTCGATCTGACATAAAGAGCAGTTTGGCCGCCTGGATTAGTATTTGAAACGCTGTCTACTCGACATCCGGTTATGACTCCCAGAACGATACAGACGAGGCAGGTCATGCTTGTGAGAATCCCTGAATGCAGCAGCGCGATCTTCCTCATGAAAGCCCTCCGTTATGCCGATTGTTCAGCCATATCCCATATCATTGACAGAACAGGATCTGGTCTCATGCCGGGAATTGCAGAATACAAAATGAATGCAATAGAGAATTCGTTATGAACGACGCATCTGGAGCAGCTTCATCTTTAAAGACGTGTGACCGGGAAGGGTATTGCTAAATTAATCGCGCTTATAACACAGGCCGGATTTGTTGTCAAGATAAATTGAGGACAGAAATGGGGTATTTTTAGGGTATGCGCTTTGGTGACGTTAGAGCTCTCACGATTTATTGATGATTGCCACGGTCAGCCGGGAAACACAAACAAGTTTATCCAGTTCATTATAAATGTTGATTTCCCATATCTGGGTTGTGTTCCCGATGTGGACCGGCTTCGCAATGCCGGTGACCCACCCGTGATGCACCGGACGGATGTGGTTTGCATTCACTTCGATCCCGACGATCCCCTTTTTCTCCCGGTTCACACATAATGCCGCCGCCATGCTCCCCAATGTCTCGGCCAGAGCAACCGAAGCCCCGCCATGGAGCAGGCCGGCCGGCTGTTTTGTTCTGTGATCGACCGGCATCTTCGCTTTCAGAAAGTCATCGCCGATCTCCACATATTCGATCCCGAGATGTTCCATCAATGTGTTTTTTGACATCTCCTTGAGCTGATCCAATGTTGTCGGAGTTTTCCACAGGGCCATGCCTTGTTTTTCCTTTTCGAAGATGACTTATGAGGATAGTGGTCCGTATCAATCCGGGTGAATTATTCTCCCGCTGAATCCTCCCGGTCACTATTACGCCGCCGTGAGGGGCGCGTGTTCCAGCGACCCTCTCGACGGCGTCGTTGGATCATTGTGTCGAGTTGCGCTCTAATGTCCCTCGACCTACGGCACTATTCGCTTTTGTTTTCTATTCCGTATGCGAACACCGCTCCTTTAACAGCATTGAGCATCCGTTCGAGACGTAGGGTCAGGACTCTTTGAGTGAAGGGACTAATTAGAAAAAATTTCCCGGTTTTGCTTGTTATACCGACTTCCACCTCGGTTCGGCTTGCCTTCTCATGAACATAAATCGGATAGCGGGTTCTATAAACAGGCTATACAGGGTCGAACCACGCTAACTACTGGTTTTTTAAAATGTATCATTCCAATAAAAGCCATTTTCAGAGCTTAGAGCCACCTTTTCATGCCCCAAAAGAGGCTTGTAAGTGGCAGCACTCTCTCGTAACTCATAGCTGC
>JAWOKN010000235.1:0-4477 GCA_033854175.1 Bacteroidota bacterium
ATTCTAGGAGTGCACACGATGAAATCTCTGAAATCGATGCTGGTCATCGTTCTCTGCCCGATGCTTCTCCTCCAGGGATGTTATTCATATTCGACCTTCACACAAGGATCACCCGAGACGATTCCCCCGCCGGATAATACGATTGCGGTGTCAACCGCAGACGGAAATGACTATGAGATCGAACCCTATCACTTTGTCGCAGTCAGGGAGCCGTCCAGCTTCATCTTCGGTTCCGGGGAACGGGCCGGGAAGGGGAGTACGGAGTTTCACCGTTTTACCGGGTTCGCTCATCCTCTTGCCACATCTCGATATACGGCCCTCACACCCACCCGATGGGGGAGCACAGAAAAGGATCCATGCATCAACGCTGTCTGCGATGATGGCTCGACCGTCAGGATCCTCGAACACGACTGCGTCTTCGTGGATTCTGCCACGGGACCCGGTTTGTGGTGCAAGGGGCTGAAAAATGGCGATCCGTTCTCGGGCAGGATCCCGTTCGACCAGATCAGGTCGGTTGAGGTGAAAAAACTTTCGGCTTTGAAAACGACGGCCCTTGCCGTTGCGGGATTCGGGACGGTCGTGGCGATTGTTGTCATCGCGACGTTTCATATTGACTTTGATATGGGCTCATCAGGCACGCATTATTAATCCATGGTGCCCGGGATTTTTACCACGTTTGCCATGTTCATGCGGGAAAACAGACAATGAAAAACCTTACGCTGAAATCCAAACTGACACATGTGCTGTTTCTTGTTGCCGGTCTTCTTGCGTTCGCCTTTCTCGTCGACAGGTTCGGCGTCGGCAATATCGTCGATTCAGCCCGGAAGGCCGGCTGGAGCCTGGTCTACCTGATCATTCTCTGGCTGATCATCTATATCATGAATACCGCAGCCTGGAGACTGGTCATGGGTTCGACCGGGACGAGGGTCTCGTTCGGCCAGCTGTTCGCTCTCTATGTTTCCGGTTATGCGCTGAATACCATCACCCCCTTTCTTGCCGTCGGCGGGGAACCCTACCGGGCGGGTATGCTCTCCGACGTGATGGATACCCCGAGCTCGGTCTCCGCCGTTGTGCTCTACCGCGTCGTCAACCTGTTCAGCCATATGCTTCTTCTGATGACCGGCATTCTCCTCGGTATCCTGATGATTCCTCTGCCCGCACCCGTCCGCCTGGTGCTCGTTGCAACATTTGCCGCTGTCAGCGGACTGGGGTACCTGGTCTTTACTGTCCACCGCGACGGGATTTTTGTCCGGCTCCTCAATTGGGTGAAGGGACACCGGCTGCTCCGCTTTGTCGCCCGGATGATGGAGAAACATGGCTCCGAACTGACCCGGATGGATGCCCTCTTTACCGATGCCTATCGGAACCGCCGCAGAAAGTTTGTCCTTGCCGTCACGCTCGAATACCTCACCCGTGCGATGATGGGACTGGAGATCTATATCATCCTCCAGGCGATCGGGATTGATATTTCACCCGCCGCAGCACTGTTTGTCTATGTCACCTATTCAATCATTATCAACGTGGTTTTCTTCATTCCGTTGAACCTTGGAATCCGCGAAAGCGGTCTGATGCTGGGATTGCAGAGCCTGGCCGTCACTCCGCTCCTCGGTGTCTATATCGGCGTCGTCATCCGTATCCGGGAATTCTTCTGGATAGTCGTGGGACTCATGTTTATGCTGATTTCAACGGTGAAAAGGGTCGTTGTCGTAAAGGAGGTGCAGTGATATGAAAGTACGCCGCCCGGTAAAAGTGCTCTACGATCTTCTCATCCGGCATGTCCCGTTCGACGGCCAGGTCATCGTCACCCGCCGGTGCAATCTCCAGTGCGGGTATTGTTCGGAATTCGACAAATCCTCCCCGATCATCCCCCTTGAGGTGCTCAAACGACGGGTCGACAACCTCCAGCGGCTCGGGATCGTCGAAATCACCTTCCTCGGCGGTGAACCGCTCCTTCACCCGGATATCGCCGAGCTTGTCAGGTATACCCGCCCCCGCTGCGGCATCGTGTCGATGACCACGAACGGCATGCTGCTGACGAAAAAAATGATCGATGATCTCAACGAAGCGGGTCTGGATCATATGCAGATCAGCATCGACGCCCTCGTGCCGGATAAGGACCGGTATATCATCAAATCGCTCAAACCCCTGCGGTCGAGGCTCGCCGAGCTGAAGGCGGCTGCAAAGTTTGATGTCCACCTTGCGGCCGTTCTCTGCGAACGGACCGCAGACCAGGTCGGCGATCTGTTCCGTGAGGCCGACGAAATGGGAATCCCCATCGGTCTGAGCGTTTGCCACGACGACACCGGCCGTAAATCGGTGTGGGGGGAACCCTACATCTCCATATGGGGGGATTACCGCCGCCGCGAACATGAGTACACCATCAAGGGACTCGACGGTGAGTATAGCGCCGGTCTCCTGCGCGGCGAGGATCCGCCGTGGCTGTGCCGCTCTGGTTCCCGGTATCTCTATATCGACGAATTCGGCATGGTGCAGTTCTGCTCCATGCAGCGGGGCCGTCTGAATATCCCCCTGGAACTCTATTCCCGGCACCATATACGGCACTATGGAAAGATCTACAAAGGCTGCGAGGAGGGCTGCTCGAACGACTGCGTGTTCCGTACCTCGGAAATCGATAATAACCGGATGCGGGTCGTACGGAGCCTTCTGAAATCCTATTTTTTCCATCCCAAGGACGGCCACCGGAAAAACGGGCACATAGTGCTGGTCGATGCTCAGCTGCAAGGGGAGGCTTCGTAAACCGATCTTCGTGAACCTTCGCTCTTCCCTGACGATGTCTTGGTTCCCCCGCCCGCAGACAGGATGGGAACTTTCATCCTTTTGTCTGCGTGAAAGTGCGGATTGATGCCCTCCTTTCGGCTGAGGCTCAGAGTGTCCGGCTGAATATCTCACAATTGTAAAACTTCCCGGCGGTGCCGAAGATCTCTCGTGAGGAATGATCGTATGATGGGTCCTCATGACGCATCGTGGATTCCCTCCTGATCGTAATTTTAAAACTCTTTGACATTTTGGTGACAAGTTTGTGCCGTCTGTTTGCTATCCTTCTCATACTATGAGAAGGAAACATGCATGCGGCTTTGGGATCGTGTCTATGATGGAGGACCTGTCCGCCGCTTCAATGAAATCGTCATTCTGGAAGGAGGATATGCGTCATGAAAAAAATGTTTTTACTGTGCCTCTGGATCCTTGCCGTCATTCCGGTCCGGGCTGGTGCCCCCCATACAGCTCCGGCTGCCCTCGGCAGGATCGTGCAGGTCTGCCAGTCTCTTCCTCATGCGAACCTGATCGCAGAGCCTAAGCTTGCCCAGTTTCTCCTGCGGAGTCCTGGCACGGCGTGCACCGGCGGGAATAATTGGCTTCTTGTCGGGGATCTGTACCAATTATGGGTCAACGGAGTATGGAAGGATTCCACACGGGGTGTATTCAGCTACGATAAGTCCGGCAGGGAAATCCAGTTCCGCTCCCAGATACGGCGGAATAACGACTGGTGGGATACACAGATGGTCACAACAAGCTATGATACATCCGGCCGTGAGTCCGTACGACTGCAGCAGCTCAGGAGTAATGATGCCTGGATCAATGATCTCAGGGACCGGTATACATATAATGCCGCAGGCATGGTCACCGAAGATCTCGGGGAATCCTGGTCAGAGGGCGGTGGGTGGGAAAATTCGATAAAAACCACAAATACCTACTTCGCCGGGAAAACGATCACCCAGAGCCTCATGCAAATCTGGCTCTTCGGCACGTGGATTAACGCCCTCCTGATCACGATGACGTATGACGATAACCAAAGACTTGTCGAGGAGGAACTCGACGGATGGATCTTCACAGGGTGGGGCCGCATAGCCCGGTTTGCCTATTCCTATGACGCGAATGGTGATCTTTCCGGTCTCCTGACCCAAATCCTGGATAACGGCGCATGGGCCAATTCCTCGATGTCATGGTATACCCGTGACGCTGCCACCGGAAATGTCCTCAGCGAGTTGTTCCAGACCTGGTACGACGACGCCTGGCACGATTCACTCAACACTGCCTATGCCTACGATCAGGCGTGGAACGATACAAGCGCGACAACACAGTATGCCCGGAATGGGGTGTGGCTTAACCTGGACCGACATGTCTATTCCTATTCTCTCGGTACGGGGGTAACCGACACCAGAACTGTCTCCCGCGAGATCCATTTACAGCAGAATTTTCCCAATCCCTTTAATCCGACAACAAACGTACCGTTTGTCGTCACTCAGACATCATGTGTGACACTGAAGGTTTTTGATCTTCGCGGCCGCGAGGTCGAGACGCTTGTGAACGGGGTGCTGCCGCCGGGCACCTATACGATCCGCTGGAACGCCGCCGACAGGCCAAGTGGAACATATTATTATCAGTACAAGGCGGGCAGATATAGCGAAGTGAGGAAGATGGAGTTGTTGAAATAGTGTGCCAAGCTAAGCTGTTCTCA
>JAWOKN010000236.1:0-22064 GCA_033854175.1 Bacteroidota bacterium
GAGCCGCTGGCGGCAAGGTTCTGCGGCCGTTCTGCAAGCCTGACGCTCTTCTCGATAGCTTTGGAATCACGGATCAGGCCCAGGGTGATATCCGATCCCGGTTCGGTTTCCGCGACGATATTCCGGAGCTGCGTGCTGTTTTCGATCTTCGCGCCGTTAAAACTGGTAATGACATCGCCCCGTCTTATGCCGGCCTTCTCGGCGGGGCCGCCGGGGGTGACATCGCCGACGAGAGAACCCTCGGTGGAGCTGAGCCGGAGCGCCTTTGCGAGCGACTCGTCGATATCCTGCGGAAGGAGACCGAGGTATCCGCGGGTGATTTTCCCCTTTGTGATAAGCTGGTGCATGACACTTTTCGCCATATTGATCGGGATGGCAAAACCGATACCCACATTACCGCCGGTGCCGGAGGGCGAATAGATGGCGGTATTGATCCCGATGACGTTGCCGTCCAGGTCAGCGAGTGCGCCCCCGCTGTTTCCGGGATTGATCGATGCATCGGTCTGGATAAAATCCTCGTACTCCGCCAGATTGACCGAGGACCGCCCCTCGGCGCTGATAATTCCGGCGGTAACGGTATGCATCAGGTTGAACGGGTTCCCGACCGCGATCACCCATTGTCCGACGCGGAGGCTGTCGGAATTCCCGAGTGAAGCCACGGGGAGATCCTTCGCATCGATCTTGATGACGGCAACATCGGTCTGCGGATCCCGTCCGACGACCTTTGCGGTATACTTCTGTTTATCCCGGAGGACGACGGTAAGCTTGTCGGACCCGTCGACGACATGGTTATTCGTCAGAATATAGCCGTCGGGTGAGACAATGACGCCCGAGCCGAGAGCGTGAACAGTCTGCTTCTGGTCTCCCTGGTTGCCGAAGAAGTGCTTAAAAAAGTCATCGCCGAAGAACTGGCGGAGCGGGTCGTCGGGCGAGTTGAACGGATTGGCGACGCTGGTCACCTGTTCGCTGAAAATCGGGACGACCGAGGGATTGACCCGGGCTGCCGCCGCTTCAAAAGCGGTGCTGAACTGGTTAAGCAGTTCCTTCCCCTTTGCCGTAAGAACGGGTGCCGGCTGGTTATCGGTCCGGGGGTGAGTGGATGATACAGAACCCGTGGTGCTCAGAAAAAGAATGCCGCCGATAAATCCGACGGCCAGGAGGAACGTCACGATGAGTGACGATTGTTTAACAGTATACATGATCGATTTCCGCATAAATGAAACATCTGATAAAAAAATTCATGACTGGCGTTTCCAGCGACCCAAACGGGCGGAGGAGGATGGAACCAAAATCCATTCTCCTCCGATCCACCACAGATTATTTCGTACCGCTGGGTTTCGTTTCGCTGGAATTGGCGCTCTTCGTGTTCTTGGTATTCTTCTCGCCGGCCTTGGAACTCTTCTTGGTCGAGCGGGCAGATTTCGCAGAAGCGTGCATCTTGCTGATATGTTTCTTCATAGCAAGCTTATGCCGAACGGCCGAATGTTTCACCGTTGCCGCTTTTGTCGTGTCTTTCATCTGCTTTGCCATCTGAACATTAGCGGCTTTCTTCTTGGCGGGGGCGGTGGTGCGCGCCGGGGTGGCGGCAAAACCGACCGTCGCAAACGTGAAGACAACCGCGAGCAGCGTGATGAGGTTTTTCATGACAAGGTTTCCTTTAATTGTTGAACAATGCTTCCGGTCATACCGGATTGTTATTTATGAATTCTACTTAAAGGTACGATTGCAGTATGACACGAGGGTGACAGGAAGATGAAAAAATTGTAATCATCCGGCAGGTAAACCTGCCAAAACGGTGGAATCAGGGGGGATTTATCGTTTGGGGGTGATTCCGGTCTGAAGGGGGAGCCGGACGGTGAAACAGCTCCCGGCACCCGGGGTACTCTCGACGCGGATGGAACCGTTATGGGCCTCGGCGATGCGGCGGGCGACCGAGAGGCCCAAACCGCTCCCGGATTTCACCCTATCGCGGGCATCCTGGCTGCGGTAAAACGGCTCGAAGATATTCTGAAGGTCGTCCCGTGGTATGCCGATTCCGGTATCGCGTACGCTGATCTCCAGAGTGTGCCGGTCGCAGAGGCAGGTGATGCCGACCGAGCCCCCCTCGTTGGTATACTGGATGGCATTGGTCAGGAGGGCGCGGAACAGCTGGCGCAGCCGCGATGCATCGCCGGAGACGACGGCAGGGACACCGGGGGCATAGGACACCGTGATATGTTTATCCGAGGCGAGAATACTTGCATCGTCGTACAGGTCCTGAAGCAGGAGACTGATATCGACCGGCTGGTGATCGATTGAAAGCTGGCCTGCATCCGCCCGTGCGATTGTGAGAAGGTCGTCGACGATCCGGGAAATACGGGCAATCTCCTCGAGGTAGGACACCACGAGCTGTTCGGCGTTCTCAGGGGTCAGACCGGAGGTCAGGGCAAACTCGGCCTCCCCCTTCATAATCGTGAGCGGCGTTTTGAGTTCGTGTGCGATGCTGACGAACAGCTCCTTCATCTTCCGGAACGAGATCTGCAGCCGTCCAATCATGTCGTTCATCGTCGCGATCAGGGCCCCGATCTCATCCGGTACAGGCCTCGCGGGGATCCGTTCGTTCAGCCGTTCGACGGTGATACGGTTCGCGCGCTGTGTGACATCGACAATCGGGCGCAGCGCGACCGTTGCCATCAGCCAGCCGCCTCCGACGGCGAAGACGAGCACCACGGGAGCGATCACCAGGAAAATCGACAGGAGGTGATGAAGAACCTTTTCCGTCGTTTCCTCCGTATAGGCAACCTGAATCATAAACGGATCCGCCCGCTGGGAGGCAAGCCTCCAGTTGATACCGCGGGAACCGGTAAACGATGTCAGGACGGTCCGGCCCGGCGGAAGGGACGATGGTGTCGGAAGGAGCGTATCGCCGAATTCCGATTCATAGAGGATATCGCCACCGAGCGAGGAGAGAATCACGACATAGTTGCGGGGATTGAGTGTGAAGTGCTCGAGAATGCGCTCCTCGACGTCGGCCGAAAGCGAATCGAGGTGTTGGACGGCCCCCATGCGGCCCCTCTCGACGTCGACAAGCCGGGAAATCCAGTCTGTCTCCTCCATCAGGTTCGAGGAGAGTTCGGCATCCTGGAGATGTTGAAGGTAGATATAGACGCTGAAGCCGAACAGTGCGAACGCCGCCAGCAGGATAAGCGTATACCATCCTGTAAGGACAAACCGGATTGATTTAAACCGTTGGAGAAGTTTCATCGTCAACGACCTTCATGACATAACCGACACCGCGAATCGTGTGAAGGAGTTTCGGGGCGAAGCCGTCGTCGATTTTCCGGCGCAGCCGGTTAATCACGACATCGACGATATTCGTATCGCTGTCGAGGTTCGTATCCCAGATATGCTCCATCAGCACGACGCGCGACAGGACGCGGCCCTTATTGCGGAGGAGGTACTCCAGGACCTCGAATTCCCTCCTGGAGAGCGAGACCGGTTTGCCGGCGCGTTCCACCGCGCGGCTTGTGAGATCCATCCGCAGATCCGCCAGGGCGAGGAACGACGTCTGCGTGGCGCCGGATTTCCGGCGGATAATCGCGCGGACCCGTGCCAGAACCTCCGTGAAGGCGAACGGTTTGGCGAGGTAATCGTCGGCGCCGCGGTTGAGCCCCTCGACGCGGTCATCGAGATCGCTCTTTGCGGTCAGAATCAGGATCGGCGTATCGACGCGGGCATCGCGGATCTCCGTGAGGACCTGGAGCCCGTTTTTCCTCGGGAGCATCATGTCGAGGATAATCGCGTCATACGGTTCGGAGCGTGCCAGGAACGAACCGCGCGCCCCGTCCTCCGCCACATCGGCGGAGATCGCCTCGGCCTGAAAACCTTTCCTGAGGAACTGGGCGACCTTCGACTCATCCTCGATGATCAGGATCCGCACGGCAAGTTCCCTGATTCAGTAGTGAATGCCATCCTTGGAGAAATATACGCCCGCAGATTCTGAATAGCAATCCCGGGCCTTCTGGAAGCGGCCGCCGGGCAAAGGGGGGGATTCGGGTGGAGCCCTCCGGGAGCTTGTTTTTCTGATGTAATATCTGTACTATTGTAATATTTGTTACAAAGGACATTCTATGAAATGGATCTTCCTCGTTCATCAGATTCAGACACGCGATTCGCGTGAACGCGTCCGGGTATGGAGAATGACAAAGAAAATCGGCGCGGTCCTCTACCGGAATTCTGTCTACGTCCTCCCCCACAGCAAGGAAAGGCTCGAAGACTTCCAATGGCTGACGCAGCAGATCAGGGATTCAAAGGGGGAAGCGTCGATCTTTGTGACCGAATCCGGCGATCAGCGCGAGGACAGCACCCTCCGGGATCTCTTCCTCGAGAGATCGCGTGGAGAGTACTCACGTCTGTTGAAATCCTCAAAGGCTCTTTTAGGGCAGGTCCGGGAGAGGATGGCGCCTGACCGGCCCCAGACATTCGGTCGAAGGCTGACAGCGGAATACCGTCGGATCGGGGAGGACTTCAACGCGAGCCACGCGACCGACTTTTTCGGGCATCCGCTCGCGGGGGAAGTCGGGGCGATTCTCCAGGACCTCAAGAAGGCATTCACTCAGGTGAAACCCGGGCAGAAAAGAGGGATAAAAACGGCTCCGCGCGAGAAACGGGATTTTCAGGGGAAGCTCTGGTCAACGCGCGAGCACATCCACATCGACCGGTTATGCTCGGCGTGGCTCATCCGGCGGTTCATCGATCCGAAGGCAAAATTCGTCTTCGCCCCCGAATCAAAGCTCCCGAAGAACTCGATCCCCTTCGATGTCCTCGGTGCGGAGTTCAGCCACCGGAACGACGACTGCACGTTCGAGACGCTCCTCAAGGTCTTCCAGATCAGAGACGGGGCGCTCGACTCGATCGGACAGATCGTGCACGACATCGATCTCAAGGACGAAAAATTCGGGCGTGACGAGGCCCCCGGGATCGACACGCTCGTGCGGGCGCTTTCTGCCGGGTTCGGTGACGATCACGAGACATTCGCCTACGGTTCGGTGGCGCTCGACTCGTTGTACACTTTCTTCACCTCGCGGGGCAAGGAATGACTCCACCGCGTCTCACCGCCGCAAGCACATCCGGCACGGAGCCGCACGGATATTCCCTCGTGCGTCTTCTCCTCTATTTCCTCAGGCTGGGCACGCTCGGGTTTGGCGGCCCCATCGCCCTTGTGGGTTACATGGAGCGCGATCTCGTCGAGACGCGCGGCTGGATGACGCATGAGGAATACGTTCGTGGTCTTGCGCTTTCGCAGCTTGCCCCGGGTCCTCTCGCTGCGCAGCTTGCCATGTACATCGGTTACATCCGGGCAGGTTATCCCGGCGCGACGCTCATCGGGGCGGTCTTCATCCTCCCTTCGTTCATCATGGTCGTCGCCCTCGGCATGCTCTATGTTGCTTACGGCGGTCTCGCATGGATGCAGGCGGTATTCTACGGCATCAGTGCATCGGTCATCGGGATCATCGTCAAATCGGCCTACAAGCTGGCAAGGACCACGCTCAAAACCCGTCCCCTGCTATGGGGGATATTCGCCGTGATGTGTGCGGTAACGGCCATCACCGAAAAGGAGAACATCTGGTTATTTCTCCTATCCGGCGTCATCGCGTTACTCGTCATGGCCCCCCCTTCGGCTCTTCTGAGAAGGGCAAACGGGGTGGCAATCCCCCTTCTGGCGGCGGGAATTCAGATGCCGGCCCTCGCGGGGAGTCGTGCAGCCGAACTCTTCATCTTCTTTGCCAAGGCCGGGACCATCGTCTTCGGGAGCGGGCTGGCGATTGTTCCGTTCCTTCATGGAAGCGTTGTCGGGCAGTATCACTGGCTTACGGAGCATCAGTTCCTCGACGCAGTCGCGGTGGCGATGATCACGCCGGGGCCGGTCGTCATCACCGTAGGATTCATCGGTTATCTTGTCGGGAACCTCGGCGGGGCGGTCGCTGCGGCGCTCGGTGTGTTTTTGCCGGTATGGCTCGTCGTTCTCTTCATCACGCCGTTCTATGAAAAGGTCGGCAAAAATCCCCAGGTCCAGGCATTCGTCCAGGGAGTGACATCGGCGGCCACCGGAGCGATCGCGGGGGCAGTCATCGTTCTGGGCCGAAGGGCGATCGTCGACACGCCGACACTCATCATCGCGGCGGTGACCCTCGCGGTGCTGATCAGATTCAAAATCCCCGAGCCCGTCATCGTGATCGCAGCGGGACTGACAGGACTACTCTTCATTCATTTTCACTAACCAAACAGGTGAGAGGAGAAAGCACCATGAAATGGATCACACGGGAAAGGCCGAAGACCGACCGGATCGCCTGTCCGTGGTTGATCAGGAATTTTGCCGACCCGGAGGCCGAATTCATCTACGTCCCCACGGAACAGGTATTTGCGCAGGCCAGGAAGCTGAATGCGGTCCCGTTCGACATTCCGCATGCGGAATACTCGCATGAGGGTGAAATCTGCACATTCGACACCATCGTCAGGAAGCACCATCTCAGCGATCCGGCCCTGCTGATACTGGCGCAATTTGTCCGGGGAGCCGACACGGACCGGTTTGACATCGCCCCACAGGCAGCGGGACTCTGGGCGATCAGTGCGGGGTTATCGCACAACATCAAGGACGATCATGAGATGCTCCGTTACGGCATGATCCTCTACGACGCGCTCTCCAGCCAGGCCAGACATGCGCAATCCGAACGGCACAACTGGAATCCGGATTTAAAGGTATGAACACCGGTTGCACGGCACTGGCGGGAACAAGTTTTCGTACAATGGCTGATGATCGTCAGTCATGAATTTTCGTCCAACAAACGCTATTTCCCGCATCAGCGGGATGAAAGGAAAAGGTATGAAAAAGAAAAGCTGGCGAAGGCTGGTACCTTCTGTTCTTACACTTCTCTCGGTCGTGGCACTGCAGGTCCACGCGCAGGAGATGCCGAAGGAATACCAGGGTGTCCTTGATTCTTTAGGAAAAAAAGGGGACTTCAAGGATCATGTCCTGAAGGTGAACATCCCCAGGAATGATCTCCGGGTGAGCGTCGCGGGAATAGAAACACCGACCCCGTTCGGCTTCGGGGGATGGCTCGGTATGACGAAAGGCGACAAGGGGATGGATGTGATGATGGGGGATCTCGTGCTGTTGCAGGACGAGGTGAACCCCGTGATGAGTGCGCTTCTCGACAGCGGGCTCGAGGTGACAGCGCTGCACAACCATTTCTTCTGGGATGAACCGCGCATCTTCTTCATGCACGTCCACGGGCACGGAACCCCGGCGGAGCTCGCCCGCAGGGTCAGGCCCGCCCTGGATCTGATCGGCAGAAACGTGCCGGCTGATGAGCGGAAAAAGAACATGGAAGCAAACAGCGCAGCGGCAGCAGGAAAGCTCGACACGCAGAAACTCGCGAAGATCATCGGGCAGGAGGGAGATCAGACGGGACCGGTCTTCAAGGTAACCATCGGACGCAGCGACATCAAACTAAGGGAAATGGGGGCGGTCATCAACGCGCGGATGGGGCTCAACACCTGGGCTGCGTTTGTGGGATCCGATGACCGTGCGGCCGTTGCGGGGGACGTGGCCATGCTGGAGGGTGAGGTTAATCGGGTATTACGGGCGCTCCGCTCGCACGGTCTTAACGTCGTTGCGATTCACCATCACATGACCGGTTCGCGGCCCATGATCATCTTCCTCCATTACTGGGGGACGGGGCCGGCGGACACGCTCGCGCAGGGCTTCAGGGCTGCAATCGATCAACTCGGCAGATCGACCGGCAAGATTCGGCGCGACAACGAGAAATAACGCGCTCCGCGCGGTGCAATCCGAACGCGCGATAACCGGAACCAAGACCGAAGAATGGACAAAACCCCACTGAAAATCTGCTAGCCGCAACATGGAGGAACTGATGACGAGAAAACCAGGGAAGCACAGGGTTGGCGTCAATGCCCATCCCGGCATCGCACAAGGTATACTTCTTTTCATGCTCGTCACCCTGTGTGGCACACTTTGGGTCCGGTCTCAGGAAAAAGGGCGATCCCCTCTCAGACAGGTGCAAACGGTACCGCTTATGGCCGTCGCCGGGCGGATCGATCACATGTCGCTCGACCGTGCGGGAAGGAGGCTTTTTATCGCGGCGCTGGGGAACAACTCCCTCGAAGTCATCGACCTTGAAACCGGAAAGCATCTCCGTTCCCTGACCGGGCTTCCCGAGGTGCAGGATGTAAAGTACCTCGGAAAGGAAAATCTCATATCGCTCTCATGCGGCGGGGACGGATCGGTAAGGTTTTACGACAGCCGGACTTACAAACTCAGGGGAAAAGTCGATGTGGGTGACGACGCCGATAACATGAGGTATGATCCGGAGAAAGGGATGCTCTACGTCGGATACGGGGACGGGGGGATTGCGGTGATCGACGCAGTCAGCTTCACGGTCGTGGCCAAAATCCCGCTTCCCGCGCATCCGGAATCGTTTCAGTTCAGCCGGAACGGCACCCTCCTCTACGTCAACACACCGGGGGCGGGAAGCATCAACATCATCGATCTTGGGAAAAGAACCGTCGCACGCAGAATACCCCTCCGCGCGGCGAGGGGGAATTTCCCGATGGCGGTTGATGAAAAGGATCACCGCCTCCTGGTCGGGTGCAGAAACCCCGCGAAGCTTCTCGTCATCAACACCGATTCCGACTCAGTCGTGGCAGCTCTTCCGGTTTCCGGAGACTGCGACGACATCTTCCTCAACGACAGCGCGGGCACTGCATATCTTTCGTGCGGAGAGGGAATGATCGACGTGATAAGGAGGGTGGGGCCGGACAGTTATGAAATCGCGGAACGCATACCGACATCACCGGGCGCCCGGACATGCCTTTTCGATCCTAAGGAGCAGAAACTCTTCCTCGCGATACCCCGGCGAGGAGGCCACACTGCTGCAATCCGCGTCTTCGACGTGAAGCCCTGATACATCACCAGACGGCCTCACTTGGCGAGGATCATCCCTTTGACCTGGGAAAAGGTGGTTGCAGGATCGGACAGGCTCACAGCACGGATCCGGTAATAATACACACCGCTCGCCATGCCGGAGCCGCTCCATTGAATCTCGTGATATCCTGCGCTCTCCGCACCGCCGACCAGCGTCCCGGCCGGCTGGCCGAGAAGATTATAAACCGTGAGCGTCACCATGCTTTCCTCCGGAACGCGATACCGGATCGTCGTAGAGGGATTGAACGGGTTGGGATAGTTCTGGCCGAGGGAGAAGGTCTGCGGAAGATCTCCGGAATTACCGACACCGGTCGCAGATCCGGGTGCCCCCGCAACGGCGACTGCTGAATAGACCTGGGAGGTGGCGAATGAGATAGTCGCACCACTGACCGCGACCCCTGGCATCGTCACCCACTCTGAACCGTCCCAGCACCGGATTCCGGTCGGATGCCAGCCGCGGTGCATGGAATCAAGGAACGTGCTGTCCCAGTGAATCCGGCAAACGACACCCTTCTGAAAGCCCATCATAAAGTTCCTGTTCCCGTAACCGGAATCGCAATGGAGGTAGGTAAACATCGTGCTGTCGCTCCCGAGCTGGATCCTCTTCCAGCAGAGGAACGTCGAATCAAAGGGATGATGGAGGCTGTCAAACGGCAGATTCTCAAACTGACAGTAAAGGGAATCGGGGTACATCATCCCCATCCCCATGCAGCCGGGTGGAAAAGCAAGTATGCTTGAAGTATCGCTAATACAGGTCGTAAGGGTGGTATCCGCGGCATTGCGGTGAATCCACCTGCTGTAATGATACTGTGAGGGGGATGAAGAAACAAAGACCAGCACGAAGAACAGGACCGCAAACACTTTGTTCATGATAAATCCTTTCCTGAGACCTGAAAGGATTTAAGGCAATTCACATGCCACTATTAAATTCGGATAAAACAGGCTGATTTCACGGCAAGATGATTCAATCGGGAGCATAAACCCCAGGTTAAATTTCACGATTGATAAGGATAGAGAATAACCAAACGGGAAGGGAGTGGGCGATTCCCGCCCTCCCGCCCGGGTCACATCTGAAACTTCAGACCGGCATTGAAAATGCGTCCCTCGAGTGGCCCCCAGACGTCGTTAAAAATCGGACTTGTGACAAAGCCCGTTACGACGGGAGTATGGTCGGCCTCCTTGAAATCGAAAAGATTTTCAACGCCTGCAAAAAGCGTAACCCGTGAGATCTCCGTCTGAAAAAGGCAGTCAACCACCCAAAATCCCGGTGGTCGGCTGGCGGTATGAAGGCGCTGCGGCCCGGTATACCGCAGCTCCAAACCCACCTTACCGAGTTCTTCCGCGTCGAACATGACATCGGTTACGAACCTGTGGGCTGGCGTCAAAAAAAGCTCCCGGTTTGATCCGAAAGAATACATGGCATTCGTGTAGGTATAGCCGATAAATGCCTCCAGGTCACCCATCACAAGCCGAACATCTGTCTCCGCCCCCTCGCTATAGAGGTATCCGGGGCCGTTTACGAGTTCGATGGAGGAAACCGGCGAAAACGTAATATCGGTGAAGGGGATAATCGGATCATCGATGCGCGTATAAAAAAACGCCTGGTTCACGACCATGGAAACCGTTTTGGAAAATGATGTTTTCCAGGTGCAATCGAATTCACCACCGAGGGATCTTTCCACGGAGACATTTTGGACCGGAATAAGCAGGAACACGTTATCCGGGTCGGACTGATCGGAGAAAAGGGTCGGGGGCTGATATCCCAGTCCGAGACTCGACCGGACGGTGAACATATCGCTCACGCGGTAGATGCCGGAAAGCCGCGGAACTACCTGGACACCATGATCGCGCACCAGGTCGGTTCTCACGCCGGCTTCAAGTGTGAACGGCTTGACGGGCTGCCAGTCATCCTGGGCGAAGAGGCCGGCGATCCAGAGCGCATAGGACCGGTTGTAATAGGGAGATGGATGCGATTCGATAAACCGCTCGGTCGTCAGGTTCATCCCGCCGGTTAAAAGGTGTTCCCCAAGCTGCCTCTGCGCCGAGAGTTCGGTGAAGCTCGAATACTGGTTCCCCCCGAAACGGGCCCACATCCCGCTTCTGTCGAGGAAAAAATATCCGAAGCTATTTTTGAAGTTGATGGAGACATCGTCGATAACGGAGGATATGCTCAACCTCGTCGAGGAGCGGTTTGAGCGGGTATGGTCGAGATAGGGATGGGAAGAACTCGCGCCGTCGGCCAGTGCAATCATATCACCGCTCGATTGATTACCCCACGTCGAGGAAAATCCGAACATGACGTTTGTTTTATCATTTACATCATAGAAGACGGTCGGGCTTACGGTAAAAACTCCCTGCCGCGGGATATCGGAAAACCCGGTATGGTCCCCGTCATAGGCGCTTGTGGCGTCCCCCTGGAGAAGGAGTGTAAGGCCGAGCCTGCCCGACCGGTCGGTATAGAACATCCCCCCGTCGGCGCCCCGGGAACTCGCGCCGTTGAGGAGAAGTGTGACATGCCTCCCCTCCTCGGGTCTTTTTGAGACCAGGTTGATGATTCCGGCCATCGCACCGGCGCCGTAAAGCGACGACGACGGCCCCTTGATAATTTCCACGCGGCTGAGATCAAGGGGAGGGATCTGGGTGGCACTCAGGTCTGAGGAAAGTCCGCCGTAGAGTGGAAATCCGTCCTTGAGTATCTGCGTATAGCTCCCGTCGAGCCCCTGAAGCCTGATGCTGACGAAATTCGAAACGGGTGAGGTCCGCACGACATCGATACCGGTCGATTCAAGAAACAGTTCCGAAATGTTGGCCGGATGGTCGATCATCGTCTCCTCGATATCCTCCCTGCCCTTCACCTCGATGCGCACCGGCGCATCATCGATATGATACGACGTGCGGGTCGACGTCACGGTGACCTCGCCAATATCGACCCCGGTCTCAGGCATGACGATCCGGACAGGCGTATCGGGGTCGGCAAGCGGAAAATCAAACCCCCGTTCGATGCTCCGGTAACCGACGCAGGAAAAGGTGATCGTCTGGCTGCCCGTCGAAATCCCGGCCAGTGACAGACGCCCCATCCGGTCGGTGACGCCGCCGAGTGTGGTCCCCTGGACGACCACATTGACACCTGGAATGGGTTCATTGCTCGAACTGTCGAGAACGGTGATGGACAGCGGGTTTTGTCCCAGGGCGGTCGTGGATATACCGACTATACTTACGATGGTTGCAAAGCAGATTCGCATCCAGGAAGAGCGTCGTTTAGGGAACAGATCACTCATCGGTATCGTAAGGATATAAAAAAAACCCAGGCTGCATGAGGCACACTTTGGTCAGGAGTGAAGAACACCCGCACCGTATGAGACACGGAAAAGATCATCAACAATCCCCTAAAAGTATACTCGGCGGTCGACAATAGCAAATGCCTCTGTTATATTCTACGGACGAGGCATACGCCTCTACTCTATCGGCCACGGATCGACCGCTCGAAGAATCGATCGCCGCGCAACATTCCATTTCAGCGCGACTGCCTCCCTCCGCTCGTACCTCTCCACACCCATCACCCCCCTTTCCAGTAATCGGGTGACAGGAAGGGATCCGGCCTTTTAAACTTGTGTCATTTCTGAACGGTGGATTTTAGAGGTTTTTCAAGATTGATGAGGTAAATTTCTGATTCCCCGCAAACCTGAAGGAATTCGGACATTTTAGTGGCATATTATTTGTAAAAATATTTTTTCGAAGAATTCCGAACCTCGCGATAATAAAAATAGAGTAATGCTGTTTTCGGCCATAAATTCGAATAAATTAAGCAACATCCTCGCTGCAATTATCCTCCTGGCCTTCAGTTCAGGCCTCACGGTGGTCCACCATACGTGCATGATGAAGGATAGGGGTTGCTGTGATGCCATGAGGTTCGGCGGCTCGATGAATCATGCTGCATCATCCGGCGGATCCTCGTTCCGGCAGCAGGAAGCGGATTGCTGTAAAACCGCCCTCAGCGGAGGGCTGAATTACGTTACAGCGCTGGCTGAGAAGCATGCCAAGGCTGACAATCAAAAGTTCTCTTTCGCCCCGTTTCATCCCGATCCTGCGGCGACGGTAGTTCAGCCCGCGCCGGTCGGTGGGCTCTTCACGCAACATCCCCGTAGTGCTTCACCGCCGTCGGTGGTAAAGTACGTCCTTTTTGGCTCCCTCCTGATTTAATCCCATCGCACGATTTTCACCATCATCACGCAAGTGCTCTGCGGCACCCTCGTCGTGATTGCGGTGCAATTTTTCTAAGATTAATCTCTACCAGACGCAGAGGAATACACGGTACAATGTAGCCAGAAGGGGTTACGGACATGTTCACCGGAATCAGCACAAAACTGATACTGACCTTTCTGATCGTCTCACTGATGATCATCGTCGTAGGCATCTTTATCTACAGGCAGACCGGCATCATCGTCAGCTCGACAGACCAGTTAAGTCAGACGCTGTTACAGATGCATGATGCGGCGTGGGAGGTACGGGAGGCGGTGTTGGAGGAGGAGGTAGCCCTGGAACAGGTGCATCGCCTCGATGAAGGCATTGCGATGGAAAATTTCCAGAACGCCAGGACAAAAATGACCGCCGCGATCAGGGTGCTCCAGGATATATCGCTCATCGACAAAAGCGATCTGGATTCATTATCGCTGCACGAGCATGACTTCCGCCTTCTTGTCGAAAATATGTTCGCGGTCCAGCAGCAGCTTTCGATGGCAGGTCACAAAGAGGACCATCAGCGAATGCCCGAACTGTCGGCCGAGCATGCGCTCATGATGCGCTCGATCGACAACCAGGCGCAGCAATTGCGGGAGCTTCTGATCAGGCTCGACAGCAGGTCGAGGCAGGTAACGGCCGACCGGCGTGGCAAGAGCAGGGAGACAATGTCGAATGTCCGGGAGTCGCAGTTTCTGCTCCTCTCCTCGGGGGTCATCTTCACCATATTCATGGGAATGCTCGCACAGCGCAGAATTGCCCGGCCGGTAAAAAAACTGACGGAAGAAGTCAAACTCATCGGTTCCGGCAATTTCGACCGCCGGATTCACACAGGCGGAGCGGATGAAGTCAAGGATCTCGAGGACGTCTTCAATAAAATGGTTGACGATCTGCAGCGAAACATCCGGCGGCACACCGAACTTCAGGTCGAACTCCTGGAAAGGCAGAAGCATGCAATGTCCGGCAGGTTCGCGCAGGGACTTGCCCGGAATCTGAGAAGTCAGCTCGTCCACATACGGTTGGCCAGCGGTAGGCTGGAAAAGGGGGAGCACCCTCCGATTGAAAGTGCGATCATCGATACAGCCGCCCGGAACCTGGAAAACTCCATCGCGGGCCTCGTCAGTGATGACCGGCGGGATGCAGGCCGGGAGGAGAGTCCGATCGACCTCAACGTCATGATCGCCGAGGAACTGTCACTTGTGGGTCTCGGTGATGACTTCGGGAGCGGGATCACGACCCGGTGTCATCTTGCCGAAGACCTGCCGGGCATGAACGCGCGGTACGCGGATCTGAGTCAAATGTTCTCGATTCTTCTCCAGAACGCCCGGGATGCAATGGACAGATCGGCCGAGAAAGTGCTGACCATATCGACAAGATATGATCCTGTGCATATCTTCATCGAGGTCGGGGACAGCGGGAACGGGATACCGGACGAGCATCTGCCGAAGCTGTTCGATCCCTTCTTCACGACCAAGGTGCGGGGAGGGACTCAGGCAGAGGGTGAACGCAGCGGATCGGGCCTCGGTCTCTGGAGCCTGCGCGAGTTATTGCATCCCTACGGCGGCACAATCATCGTAAAGAGCAAGGTTGGTGTCGGCTCGACATTCACGATAAAGATTCCGCATGTCCGTATCTACGATCGGGAGGATTGCGTATGAAGCATCGTGATCATTCGGCCCGCAGATCATCGGGTAGAAGATCTGAGGGAAGGATCGGGACGTTATCAGGATTGGAGGACACGGCCCTCCCCCCTGTCGAAGACGGAATCAGTGTTTTGGACGACGAATCGGCATCTATGTCGTGGGATACATCCCGGTAACATCTGACAGGAATATTTCGTATAATGCCACAACTGTTCTTTGCTGAAATGCCGATAACAACCACATATTCGCGCAAAGCCGGCCATCTCCTTATTGCCGTCCTTCTCCTTGCTTTCAGTTCGGGCATTACGATAGCGCACCACGCCTGTGTGATGGGGCAGAAGCAATGCTGCGGAGCAATGAGGAGCGGTGGGCCCATGAACGCGGAAACGGCATCGTCCGGATCATCGGTTCAACAGACTGATCAGGACTGCTGCAAGAGCACCGTCAGCGGTGGGCTGAACAACTTCACCGCCCTCCTTGAGAAATACTCGAAGACCGAACATCAGAAGCCCACAGTCCCATCGCTACATCTTGAGTCTCCGGCCTGTCCGGCCCTGCCCGCATCGCAGGACGGAATATACACTCAGCATCCCCAAGTCGCTTCCCCGCCGTCGCTGGGGAAGTACGTCCTATACGGCTCACTCCTGATTTAAGCTGCATTCTGTCATTTCTCCTTCGTCAGGCAAGGGCAGGTTACGCCTTGTCGTGACCGCATGATTTTTTTCACGGCCGATTTTCAACGTTTGCGCGGGTGCGCAAACGTCATGGAGAATCGGACACACAACAGGAGTGCAGCAGATGAACTCTATCAATCACAGATTGGCGACGTTGATTATCCTTTCCTCTATCGCGGCAGGAGTGCGCGCGCAGGACCGGCCGATTCAGGCCGGAAGCAGTGGAGGAAACGCCGTTGCGGACACCGGATTGACCATCGGCCAGATCCTGGACGACGTCAAGAGGAACAATCCCGGTCTCAATGCCGCCCGTTCGCGGGAACGGAGCATCGCCGCGCAGATCCCACAGGCAGGAGCATGGGAAGACCCCCAGGCTGGAGTCGAATTCTACTCCACGCCGATCACCTCCCTCAACCCATTCACCGAAGGAATGGAAACCGACTACTTTCTGCAGCAGATGATCCCGTTCCCGGGCAAGAAGGGGGCGATGGTCGATGCGGCCGAGGCGAATGCGGCGATGGCCGTGCAATCGACCAGGGCAGCCGAGCGCGGTCTCATTGCCGACACCAAGCGGGCGTTTGCGATGCTCTATTCGTCGCAGCAAAGAGTCCGGGTCAATGAAGAGAACCTGAACATCCTTGAGCAGATCATCACATCGGCGCGAGCAAAATACAGCGTCGGAACCGCGACGCAGAGCGACGTGCTCAAAGTGCAGGTCGAGCACGCGAAGCTGCAGAACGAACGTTCCGGGCTCGACCAGGAGGTACGTTCGGCGGCTGCGATGCTCAACGCCCTGAGAAACCGCCCGAGCGCGGCCCCCATCGGCAGTGCAGCGCCGATGCCGCTGGACAGCCTGGGCACGCCGCTCGATTCCCTCATCCAGGCATCGCTAGAGTCGCGTCCGGAGCTTCAGGGCATGGAAAACGAGATCCGGATGAACCGCGCCGAGCTCTCGGCCTCGAGGAAGGAATGGTTCCCCGACATCATGCTGAAGGGCACCTACAAGCAGATGAAGGAGCAGAAGGATCAATGGGCCGCAATGATCGGCATCAACCTTCCGATAGCCCCGTGGAGCATTGGAAAGTACTCCGGGCAGAACGACGAACATGAAGCGCGGCTCAGGGGGAGTGAGGAATCGCTCCTCAACATGCAGAACATGGTGCAGTCCGAGGTGAGGGATGCCTACGCAAAAGTGCAGTCCCGCTGGCAGCAGATCGAGCGGTATCAAAACCGCATTCTTCCCCAGGCGGAGCAATCCCTGAATGCGGCCCTTGCCTCCTACAGGATCGACAAGGTGGATTTCCTCTCGCTCCTCGACAGTTACCGCATGCTTGAAATGTTCCGGATGGAGTATTACATGGCCCTCGGGGAATATTTCACGGACCTCGCCTCGCTCGAGCAGGCAATCGGGCAGGATCTCAGGAACGGGCCATGACACAAGTTATCACCAACACGATAATCATGAAGGATTGCAGCAATGAATAAAAAACTGATTCTCGGAATTCTCGCCCTGGTCATCGTCGGAGCAACCGGTATCGTTATCTACCCGAAGCTCTTCCCGTCGAAACCGGAGCGGAGGATCTTATACTGGACAGATCCGATGATCCCCGGTGACCGGAGCGACCATCCCGGAAAATCCCCCATGGGGATGGAACGGACGCCTGTGTACGCGGACCTCCGGCCGGAGGCCGATTCCGCGGCTGCCGGGGCGGAAGAAACGTACTACACCTGTCCGATGCATCCCTCGGTGCGATCGAGCAAGCCAGGCCCCTGTCCGGTCTGCGGCATGGCGATGGTCAAGAAGACGAAGGTGAAGGAAGCCTCCTCCGGGGAGGAGGCGAATCTGCGGCGCATCAGTCTCTCACCCTCGCAGCGAGTTATTGCGAACGTCGCCACGACGGCCGTCGGACGTTCGGACATCGACAAGGAGGTCCGGGCTGTCGGAGTGATCGACATTGCCGAGCCGCTGCAGGCGAAGGTCACGGCGCGATTCAACGGGCGGATTGAAAAACTCTTTGTAAGCTACTCCGGCGCATACGTGAAGAAGGGGGATCCGCTTTTTGAGCTTCACAGTCCGGATCTTGTCTCGGCGGAGCAGGAACTGATCCTTGCCGTCAATGCGGCAAGGGAAAACCCCTCTGCCGACGACGAGCAGCAGAAATTGCTCGATGCATCCCGGGAACAGCTCCACACCCATTTCGGCATGACCCACGAGCAGATTGCGGAGATCGAGCGCCAGCAGGCGACGCACGAGACCATGACGTTCCTCTCCCCCATTTCGGGTACGGTCATCTCCAAGGAGATCCAGGAGGGAGACTATGTGAACGAAGGGACGCTGCTCTACCGGCTTGCCGATCTCTCCCGCGTGTGGGTATACCTTGATGTCTACGAACGGGACCTCCCCTACATCCGGGTCGGCCATCCGGTCAAGATTCAGACCGAAGCCTATCCGAACGAACTCTTCACGGGCAAGGTGACATTCATCGACCCGGTTGTCGATCCGGCCACCAGGACAGTCCGGGTCCGTTCGGAATGCCCGAACCCCTCCGGAAAACTCAAGCCCCAGATGTACGTCAGTGCGGAGATCCACGCGCCAAGCACGAAGGCGCTGACAATTCCCGCCTCGGCGGTGCTCTACACCGGCAAGCGGAACATCGTCTGGGTTCAGGTCGGGGAAAACACATTTGAGCCCAGGGATGTCGTCCTCGGCACGCAGAGTGAAGGAAGCGTGGAGGTAGTATCCGGGCTCCGGGACGGGGAGATCGTCGTGACAAGCGGAGGGTATCTCCTGGATTCCGAAAGCCAGTTGCAGCAGCCGCTTGGCGACACCACGGGCGGGAAGAAGGAGGCGCCGGACACCGGCGGCCGCAGGATGCCCGTTCGCGGGCCGGCAAGCGCCGGTGCCGGAGGAAGGGAGATCCGGATCAGTGTCGATGGCGGATACACGCCCGGCACTATTCATGCCGACCGGGGGACACCGCTCACGCTCGCCTTCGAACGGCGCGACGATTCCCGGTGTACTGACGAGGTGGTTCTCAAAGATTTCCACATCCGGCAGAAGTTGTCAACGCAGCAGATCACCCGAATCCGGATCGTCCCTGAACGGCGCGGCAGGTACCAATTTGTATGCGGCGAAGGGATGGTGCGGGGAACGATTGTGGTCAGGTAAACACTATTAGAGGGCAACGCAAACCATGATAGAACGAATCATAGAATACTGTGCAAGGAACAGATTCATCGTCATCCTTGTTTATCTTCTGATCATCGGATGGGGCATCTGGGCGGTTGTCCACACGCCGCTTGACGCCATACCCGACCTCTCGGAAAACCAGGTCATCGTGTTCACCGAATGGATGGGACGATCCCCGAAGCTGATCGAGGATCAGATCACATTCCCGCTGGTTACGGCGCTTCAGGGCGTACCCGAGGTCAAGGCGATCCGGGCCACATCGATGTTCGGCATGAGCTTCATCTACATCATCTTCGAGGATGCCACCGATCTTTACTGGGCGCGGAGCCGTGTTCTGGAGAAGCTCACGACCGTGCAATCGGACCTGCCGCAGGGGGCAAAGATGCAGCTGGGTCCTGACGGAACGGGTGTCGGTCACGTCTTCTGGTACACGGTCGAGGGCAAAGAGGATCTCGGCACGCTCCGTGCGATCCAGGACTGGTACATCAAGCTCAACCTGCAGGGGGTTCAGGGGGTAGCCGAGGTCGCCTCGGTCGGCGGATACGTGCGCCAGTATCAGGTCGATGTCGATCCGAACAAGATGAAAGCCTACGGCGTCACGCTTGCCGACATTCAATCCGCGGTGATGCGGTCGAATAACGATGTCGGCGGTAAAATCCTCGAGATCAACAACGCCGAATATTTTGTGCGGGGGCAGGGATACATTCAATCCCTCCGTGACATCGAAGACATCGTCATAGGTACAGGGACCGACGGGACACCGATCTACATCCGGAACATCGGAACAGTACAGACCGGGCCCGACATCCGTCGGGGATCGATGGAAAAAAACGGCCAGGGGCAGGTTGTGGGGGGAATCATCGTCATGCGATACGGCGAGAACGCAAAAGCGGTCATCGACCGGGTCAAGGAGCGCATCAGGGAGATCTCCCCCGGGCTCCCCCCCGGTGTGGAGATCAAGGCTGCGTATGACAGAAGCGATCTCATTGAAGCATCCATCAAAACCCTCGAGCACGCGCTCATCGAAGAGGCCATCGTGGTCAGCATCGTGGTCTTCATATTCCTCCTCCACGCCAGGAGTGTGCTGCGGGTCATCATTGAAATCCCCGTTGCGGTGCTGATCGCGTTCATCTGCATGAGGCTGTTCGGGATCACGTCGAACATCATGTCGCTGGGCGGGATCGCGATAGCCATCGGTGTGATCGTGGATGCGTCGATCGTCCTGGTGGAGAACGCCTACCGCAACGTCGCCCGGGCGCAGGAAGAGAAGGGTCATCTGACCAAGGACGACTATATGGAGATATCGATCATCTCGGCGAAGCAGGTCGGCCCGTCGATCTTCTTCGCGGTAGCCATCATGGTCGTCTCCTTCCTCCCGGTCTTCATGCTTGAAGGTCAGGAAGGGAAGCTCTTCCGACCTCTGGCCTTCACCAAGACGTTTGTTCTCGGGGGATCGGCGATCATTGCGATCACGCTTGTGCCGATGCTCATGACCATGCTCACGCGCGGCAAATTCCGGACGGAGAACAGGAATCCGATCACGCGGCATCTGAACACCCTGTATGCGCCCGTCATCCACTGGGTCCTGAAGCACCGGCGGACGACGATCGCGCTGAACGTCGCGGCGCTGCTTGTCACCATACCGATGATCATGCACATCGGATCGGAGTTCATGCCGCCGCTGGATGAGGGGAGTCTTCTCTTCATGCCGGTCACGCTACCCTCGGCCTCGATCACGGAAATCAACCGGATCCTGCAGGTGCAGGATGCGATCATCAAATCCGTGCCGGAGGTGCAGCAGGTCCTGGGCAAGGTCGGGAAGGCCGAAACGTCGACCGATCCCGCGCCGATCAGCATGATCGAGACCATCATCATCCTCAAGCCCAAGGACCAGTGGAGGCCGGGGATCACCAAGGACGACATCATCAACGAGCTCGATACAAAGCTGCAGTTTCCGGGGGTGAGAAACGGCTGGACCCAGCCGATCATCAACCGGATCAACATGCTCTCGACCGGTGTCAGGACGGATCTCGGGATAAAAATATTCGGCAAGGACCTCGACACGCTGGAGCGGCTCGCGATTGAGGCGGAGCAGATCGTGAAAAAGGTCCCCGGGGCTGCAGACCTCTATGCCGAGCGGACCCAGGGAGGATTTTTCCTTGACATCAGGATCGACCGCGAGGCCGTTTCGCGCTACGGGATCAACATCGGTGACGTCCAGGATGTGATCGAGACGGCCATCGGGGGGGTAAACATCGGAACCGTCATTGAGGGAAGGATGCGCTTCCCGATACGGGTGCGGTACGAGCGTGACTGGCGGGACAATCTCGAAGCGCTGAAGAGCCTCCTGGTGCCGGTCAACGTCGGCCCCGGGGGAAATCCCATGCAGGCATCTGCGGACAACCGGCAGGCGGGGATGGCAGGATCTTCCACGGCCGGAGGGGGAGGAGGGGGAATGAACGTGATGGGCGGATTATTGGCGCGCGCGGGCGGGGGTCAATCCACGACCGGACCTCCGGCCGGGATCACGCGTGTCTCATCGAGGTCGTACATACCGCTTGCGCAGCTTGCGACGATCCAGATCGTTCCGGGTCCCCCCATGATATCGAGCGAGAACGCGCAGCTCCGTTCGATCGTCTTCTTGAACGTCCGCGGCCGTGACATGGGATCATTCGTGGGGGAAGCGAAGGACGTTCTCTCGAAGGAGCTCAAACTTCCGGCCGGGTACACCGTCCAGTGGAGCGGCCAGTGGGAGAACCAGATCCGGGCCAAGAAGCGGCTGGAGGTCATGATGCCGATTGTTTTTCTCATCATCTATCTCATGCTCTACTTCACGACGAAGGATTTCACCGAGGCGTTTGTGGTCATGCTCTCCGTTCCGTTTGCGCTGATAGGGGGCGTCTACCTCATCTATTTCCTCGGGTACAACTTCTCCGTCGCGGTATGGGTCGGGTTCATCGCCCTGTATGGTGTTGCAGTGCAGACCGGTGTCGTGATGGTGGTCTATCTCCACGAATCGCTTGACCGCCGGCTGCACGACCATCAGCAGGGCAAGCGGGGTCCGATAACAGTCCGGGATATTTATGAGGCGACCGTTGAGGGGGCTGTCCTCCGGTTGCGGCCCAAGGTCATGACGGTGAGCACCGCGCTCATCGGTCTGATACCGATCATGTGGTCGACCACCACCGGTGCGGACATGATGAAACCGGTTGCGGCCCCGATGATCGGCGGACTCATCACCTCCGCGATCCACGTGCTCGTCGTGACGCCGATCCTCTTCAGCTACATGAAGGAACGCGCGCTGAGGAAGGGAAAGCTCGAGATATCGAAGATGGCCG